>JBEKQC010000043.1:0-39838 GCA_049520095.1 Terriglobales bacterium | reverse complement strand
GGCACCGCGCTAATCTCCGTAGCCACCACCGAAGTCTTCGCCGGACTGCAAAAACTAAACCGAGCCCAGGAAGAAGCCTCGCTAGACTTAGGAGCGACTTACTGGCAAACCTTCTGGCGCATAACCGTTCCCAATCTAAAGCTCTCCATCATAGGAGCCGCCCTCCTGATCTTCACCCTATCCATGGACGAAATCGCCGTGAGCTTCTTCCTGATAGGCCGAGACAACACCCTCCCCCTAGAAATCTGGGGACGCCTCCGCCGAGGCATCACCCCAGAGATCAACGCCATCTCCACCATAATCTTCATGTTCTCGCTGATAGCGATAGTCTTCTGGTATCGCCTGCGAACGCGAGCGGAAGTAACTCCGGAAATCGGCGCTGAGTTGGTCGAAACTTCAGAGCGCTAGCTTCGTCGTGCCCATTTCAGAGTTTTCCCACCGGGCGGGTGGGCCACTTTAATCCATGCGGGTTTGTCTCCGAACATGGAGCGAAACAACTGGGGGTGCGCCACTTCTCGCGCTTTTCGAGAAGTGGCCCGCCGAACAGCCGACACTATCCAACCCCGCCCTATTTGCGCTGCTCACACCAAATTCGGAGCGCCAGGCTCTTCGCTCAGTCTGCGCTCGATGATCTCCAGCGGGACAAGTTCGTCCTCGCCATTTTCGAGCCGTGCCTTGGCGGCGTCGTAGGCCTTCACGTCGGCAAGCATTTCCGCATCTTCCATAACCTCTCTAGAAGCGGTCTCATAAACCAGTTCCCTCTTCCGCTCAGACGGACTCACTCTGGTCCGATCATCGCTCTGCGGCATGATGACTACCGATGCTCCGGGCTCACCCGCTTGGTGAAATGCAAAACCAGTTCGTCGTCGAGCACGAGCTGCGCACCCTCTTGGAGGAAGCGGTCGTGGTACGTGATTCCGCGGCCATCGAGAATATACCCTCGCTTGCCGTACAGGCGTTGCGCCGCGTTGTATCCGGGATGCAGCCCGACGCCGATACCCACAGTTGCACTCCGCTCAGCCGCCAACGTCTCCACTTCGTCAAGCAGCTGGGTGGCAATCCCTTGCCGTCTGAACTCCGGTAAGACATTGAGGTCCTGGATCTCGGGAATCCCGGCTTCTGCGAAGGGCGGATACGTTGGCTGCCAGTTCAATGTGACGTAACCTGCAAATCGTCGGTCCGAGAACGCAACCCGGCAGACACGCCGTCCCCCAGCTTGCTCCTCCAGGTAACGCCGATACTGCGCCTCGGTCTTCTTCCAGCCGATGCGCCGAAATGCCGCTGCGATCGTCGCCGGATCACTGTCATGCAAGGCACGAATCTGAGCTGAGATGTGCATCTCGATGGAATGGCTGAAAACCAGGATCAATCATAGATGTCTGATCAAGAGGTGCAAACAGGCGAGGTGGACGAAGGCGGGTGGGCCACTTTAATCCATGCGGGTTTGTCTCCGAACATGGAGCGAAACAACTGGGGGTGCGCCACTTCTCGCGCTTTTCGAGAAGTGGCTCGCCGAACAGCCGACACTATCCAACCCCGCCCTATTTGCGCTGCTCACGCCAAATTCGGATCGCCGGCTCTCCGCCCAGTCTGCGCTCGATGATCTCCAGCGGGACAAGTTCGTCCTCGCCATTTTCGAGCCGCGCTTTAGCGGCATCATAGGCCTTCACGTCGGCGAGCATTTCCGCGTCTTCCATAAGCTCTCTAGTGTAGCGTAGTGCCTTTTTTCATCACATTTTTCTCGTACCGCCATCACAGACCTGCACCGTAATCAGTGCGAAAATTTCCCGCCAGTGCACCATCGAGAACTGCGCCCGTCTCCAGGGACGGACCGATAATCCGCCGCAAGAAACATTTTTGGCGGCTCTTTGACAAGCAGTAAAAGCGGTAAGCCCCACCCGAGAAAAGCGCGCCAAACCTCAAAATCCACCCGCTAACTCCTTATTTCTTAAATATTTGAAGGTAAGTCCTTTAATTATAATAGTTTAGCAGAAATCGGGGGGGGGGGGGGGGGGGGTAAAAAAGCTTCACCCGAAAAAAAACTACCGACAGCGATAATCGCCCGAGGAGCAATCATATGTCATCTTCTTCCGACAAATACTCAGCCAAACTTTGTGAACAGCGAAAAATGAATGGAGATCCCTGCCAAGCTCTTGCCCTCTACGGCAAGAGGTTTTGCCACTTCCACGAGCACAACGGACCACCGCCGATCGACATCAGTAACTCCGACACCATACCCTCCTCTCACGTCTACCTCCCTCAACTCGAAGATGCTGCCTCCATCCAGTCGGCGATCTCAGAAGTTTGCGAGCTGATGCTGCACCGGCGCATCGAGCCGAAAGAAGCTTCCGCCCTGTTCTATGCCATGCAGGTCGCGTCCACCAATATGGCCCTCTTGAACGCCAATAAGAATCAAAAGCCAAATTCGGAAACGAGTTCAGATGCCTCTTCCGATCCCGGAACGATTCAGGCATGCGAGCAGCCGCGTCGCAAAACACGTCGACGCGCCTGATCAAAAGTGGACGAGCAGAAATGAACAATCAGATCGCTGCGCTCCTCGAACCTCCTCGCCATAGTAAAGTAGTATTAAGGTTCCAATCCGCAGTCCTGAGGAGTTTTCAACCTGAATCCAAGCATTC
This sequence comes from Terriglobales bacterium, assembly GCA_049520095.1. Classification (GTDB taxonomy): domain Bacteria; phylum Acidobacteriota; class Terriglobia; order Terriglobales; family Acidobacteriaceae; genus Acidiflorens. Next base: position 37,199 of record JBEKQC010000043.1, on the reverse strand, counting down.
GCAACATCGCCATCATCGCCCACGTGGACCACGGCAAGACCACGCTGGTGGACGCCATGCTTCGCCAGAGCGGAACTTTCCGCGATAACGAGACCGTGGCCGAGCGCGTCATGGACTCGAACGATCTGGAACGCGAGCGCGGCATCACTATTCTTGCCAAGAATACGGCTGTGTTTTATGCGGGTGTGAAAATCAATATCGTGGATACGCCCGGCCACTCCGATTTTGGCGGCGAAGTGGAGCGCGCCCTCAAGATGGTCGATGGCGTCATGCTCTTGGTTGACGCGAGCGAAGGGCCGCTGCCGCAGACCCGCTACGTGCTGAGCAAAGCTCTCGAAGCGAACCTGAAGCCGATTCTCGTCATTAATAAAATCGACCGCCCCGATGCGCGTCCGCAGGAAGTGCTCAACGAGGTTTACGACCTCTTTATTGATCTAGACGCCAAGGAAGAACAGCTGGATTTCCCCGTCCTCTACACGAACGCCAAGGCAGGAACGGCTGCGGTACATCAGGGAGCGGCGGGCGAGGATCTGCGTCTCCTGTTCGAGTCGATCATCGATACCATCCCCATGCCGCAAGGAGACGCTAACGGGACGCTGCAAATCCTGGTGGCGAATCTCGACTACAGCGATTATCTCGGCCGCGTCGCCATCGCCCGCGTTTTTTCCGGCACCATGAAGACTGGCGAAGACGTCGCAATCGCCAAGCGCGACGGGTCATTTCACAAGACAAAGATCACCAAGCTCTTCAGCTTCTCCGGCCTGAAGCGCACCGACATTACGGAAACATCGCTGGGCGATATCATCGCCGTCGCGGGCGTTGAAGGCATCACCATTGGCGAAACCATTACCAGCGCGGAGAATCCCGCGCCGCTTCCGCCCATCGTCATCGACGAGCCTACGATTGCGATGCTCTTCACCATCAATACGTCTCCGTTTTGCGGACGCGAAGGCACTTACGTCACGTCGCGCAACCTGCGCGAGCGCCTCGAAAAAGAGCTGCTCACCAACGTCTCGCTGCGCATGGAAGAAACGGGCAGCACCGACTCGTTCAAGGTTCTCGGACGCGGCGAGTTGCAGCTTTCCATTCTGATCGAGATGATGCGCCGCGAAGGCTATGAGCTGATGGTCGGTAAGCCCGAGATCGTCACCAAGCACATCGACGGCAAGCTTATGGAGCCGGTCGAACACCTCACCGTCGATATCCCCGAAGAGTTTGTCGGCGTGGTCATGGAACATGTCGGATCGCGCAAAGGCGAAGTTGCCAACATGCACAATCACGGCTATGGCCGCGTGCGCGTCGAGTTTCGCGTGCCCAGCCGCGGACTAATCGGACTGCGTAGCACTCTGCTCACCGACACGCGCGGCACGATTGTCATGAATGCGCTTTTTGCTGGATACATCGAGTGGCAGGGAGAAATTCCTCATCGTCCGACCGGCGCGCTGATCGCCGACCGTCCCGGACTCACGACCTCCTACGCTCTCTACAATCTGCAGGAGCGCGGCGTGCTTTTCGCTGGGCCTGGCGTCGATGTCTACGAAGGCATGATCATCGGTGAGAACGCGAAAGACACGGACCTTGACGTCAACATTGTGCGCGAAAAAAAGCTGACCAACATGCGCGCTTCAACTTCCGACGAAGCGATCCGCCTGGTGCCGTATCGCAATCTCAATCTTGAACAGGCTATTGAATTCATCGCCGACGATGAGTTCGTCGAGGTCACGCCGAAATCTTTGCGCCTGCGGAAAAAGGTTCTGCAATCGAATAAGCGAAAGAAAGGTGCGCTGGCAACGGTGGAAGGCTGATCGGCGGACCCGATGGGCGAACCCTATGAGCGAGCTGCAGCCGTTGAGGCCGTCCCGCGCCACGATGTACACTTGCATTACCGCAGCGCGCCCGTAGCTCAGCTGGATAGAGCGGCAGCCTCCGGAGCTGTAGGTCGGGAGTTCGAATCTCTCCGGGCGCGCCAGTTTTTCATCTTGGCCGCCGCATCAGCGGCCGCCCAGTAGAATTAGCGTCTCGGTCGCAAAGTCGCCCCGCTGAATGCCGATGCGAACTTTCCCGGATTTGTCGGACAGTTCAGCGAGCAGTTCCATCGGCGTCCGTACGGCCTTGCCATCCACGGACTTGATGAGATCGCCTGCTTTCAAGGATGCCATCTCCGCGACGCCTCCCGGCACGATCTCCACAATTTTCGCTCCATCAAATTCCTGGGGCGCAACCACGAGACCGAGCGAGGTGATCGACATCCCGCGACCGGGCACGTTCACCGACGTCTGAGCAGGCTGCTGAACGCCACCAGTTGGGGCTTGACCGGCGGAACGCCTGGACTTAGAGGGTTGACTCTCAGAAGTAGAAGGCCGGGTCTTGGGCCCGCCCTCGGGAAGTTCACCGCCAAATCGGAAAGCGACTCCGAAAGCGACACGGAAGCTGTTCTGGCTAGGAAGGGCGAAGTCGTTCAGATGACGGGTGTACAGATAATCGAACGGCCCCAACTGAACTCCGATATGACGCATGAACCAATAATCAACGCCCCCGCCCGCAGCGACTGCCACAGAGGTGTCGGACTCGGAAGTTCCGTTGTAAACCAGAGTGCCGTTGTCCCGACCACCGAGGACGTGTACAAAACCCGTAATCCGGCTGGAGCGATCTCTGAGGTTATAACGCGGTCCCACCATATAGGAAAGATCGCTGCAGCTATCAGTAGTACTGTTGCAATCGCTCAGGTTGTGGCCGCTGACGTCTCCCTCCACAGCCAGTTTATGAAACACGCGGACCGAGGCGGACAAGTCCCAGCCATCCATAGCCAGGTGTTGAGAAGTCGTACCCGAGCTCGCATTCGCCGGCAGATCAAAGCTGAGGTAGGAGAAGCCGCCGAATACATCGATCGGCGGAACGTTCTGAGCGGAAGCGATGCCTAGAAGGATGCCTAGAAGAAAGAGAGCTGCCAGAGCGAAGTGGACAAGTTTTTTCATGTTCCTTACCGCGCCTCCAAGGAATGCAAAAATGGCACAACTCGCCGAATACAGGATCGAACCAGCCACTAGGTCCGATCGAAGCCAGCCTCACCAGGAACGATGCAGTCTTCTGGCCGGGCTTTTCCTGCGTCAACACGCGCACGGGATTCAGGGCAATTGGCGATTATAGTTGCCGCGCGGAAAAAAGGAAAATGGGTCAAGGCCAGTCTGTGGCAATTTTCGACGCCATGTCTTAAGATGCGCAAATTGCGAAGGAGGGCATCATGATTCTCGGTATGACAATGTTCACTTTCGTTCACGTCGCAATAAGCCTGGTGGGAATCTTGTCGGGTTTCGTCGTCTTATTCGGACTGTTTGCCGGTAAAAGACTCGACGGCTGGACTGCGCTTTTTCTAGCCACTACGTTGGCGGCAAGCGTCACTGGATTCCTCTTCCCGTTCGAGGGCTTTAAGCCGTCCTATGTGGTCGGCGCCATATCGCTGGTGGCACTGGCGCTCGCGATCGTCGCGCGCTACAGCCTTAAACTGGCCGGCGGCTGGCGGCGAACCTATGTGATCAGCGCTGTGTTTGCCCTCTACCTGAATGTCTTCGTCCTGGTCGTGCAGCTTTTCGAAAAGGTGCCATCCCTCCATGCGTTGGCGCCGAAAGGGTCGGAACCACCCTTCGCGCTTACGCAGGTCGTGGTGATGGCGATCTTCATCGTGCTTGGCATTCTTGCGGTGAAAGGCTTCCGTGCGCAAACGGTCCGTGTTCTCGACCGAACTACCCGAGCGGCTTGATCGCTCGAGCACCCTGATCTCCGCGTAGAGACGCGGCTTGCCGCATCTCCACACAGAGGATAGCTTCCCATTTTGGAACAAGTTTCACCGAAATCGTCACACCCGCTTTGCCCACCCATCACTGCAAACCTTGCAGATCCCTTGTACGCTGCCATCCGATCCCGCAGACAAGGGCCAGTTACAAGTCTCGCGGAACCAATTTCACAATTCCGAGAACAATAAGGAGATTTCCCATGTTCGCACGCATCCTTGAGTTCGTTCCACTGCTGGAAAAGAAAGACGAATTCATTCGCGTCGTAAAAAAAGACATCCTCCCCATTCTGAAGAAGCAGGATGGCTTCCTCGAGATCCTTCCTCTTGTGCCCGAGAACAAGACCGAAAAGGTGCTGGCGGTCACTCTTTGGACAGACAAAAAGGAATTCGAGCGCGATGAGCAACAGTGGTCCCCCAGGGTCGAGCAGATCCTCAAACCGTATCTGAGCAGTCCCGCAACGCGAAAGCTGTACACGCTGGAGACCGCGCTTTGCGAGCACTTTGAAAAGATGCTGATAGCCTAAACGCAAGAAACATCGAATAACTCGGGCCGGAGCAACTAGCTGCTCCGGCCTCTTCGCCTCCAGTTACAACCCCTTTTCAGCTTGACCTCCCATCCGGTCACAGCAAAATAACAGTAATCGACGAAAAGTATCAATCCCGCCACAGTCAGTAATGGGGGCTCCGTCCAGTGCAACACGCCGTTGTACTTCGTCATCCAGCCAGTCGGGGTCAGCGCTCCCCACCGGGAAGACAAACGGCAATGCGACCGGCACTGCCACATTCAAGATGGATTCGATCACCGCACCCGTACCGCTCAATGCCGCTGGCGGCGCCAGTTGGACGCCTCCAGCACTATCGGTCGGTCCTTGAGCCTCCACAAACCTGCCCGCAAGGCGTAGCAGGATCGCTTCGCTCTCATTTCGGCTCGTTTTTCGTGGGTAATGTTACACCGAACACTTACTCCACATTCTTGCCTCTTACTCGACGTCTGTCGCTTTGCGAGTGCACCTTAGGTAATGCTCAGTTTCCTCTAAAGTCATTCTCCAGTTCAACCGATGAAGTCTCTAGCGCGGCAATTACTTCCATGTTTGTGGGTAGCGGCGCGGCGCCATCAGGAGAAAGTTATGTCAACAGCGGCAGTTTCCAGCACATCGATTTTTCAGGAGCTCCAGAGTTTCTACCAGAACCGTCAAACCGATCTCAAGCAGCTCAGCAGCGCTCTTCAAAGTGGCGATCTGAACGGCGCTCAGCAAGCATACAAAGCCCTCGCTGTGCTCGGGGAGGGCGGGCCCTTTGCCAATTCCGAACCGTTTGGCAAGTCCAGCCGCGCCCAGGCTTTCGATGCCGTCGGCGAGGCCTTACAAGCCGGCGACTTGGCACGAGCGCAGGCCTCATTTGCTACGCTTACCGCCGGTCAAAACAGTTCGACGAGCGCCCCGCAGGCCACGCCGGCCGCAGTCGTAAACCTCGCCAGCACGCAGCCATTCACAGGACCCCCCGTCCCTGACACCTCTTCAATCTACCAGCAATTGCAAGCCTATCGGCAGCAGCGGCAAGCTGATGTCGCCCAACTCGGACAGGACCTGCAGGCGGGCAACCTGAAGGCAGCACAGCAGGACTTCAACACGCTGACCACGCTCGGCCAGAGTGGTCCCAATAAGAATGGGCAAACATTTTCGCAAGCCGATCGCGCCCAGGATTTTCAGGCCATCGGTCAAGCGCTACAGTCCGGCGATCTCGCCGGAGCCCAATCGGCCTTCGCCAGTCTTCAGGGCACCTTCAGCCAGCAAAGCCAACAGGCCCAGACGGCCATTTCCGCCTACAATTCCGGCGTCACGGAGATCGTCATCAACCTTATTCCGCCTACCAGCAGCACGGGAAGCGTGCCTTCGACCCAAGCTCCAACCACTGAGGTTCCGGTCACCGAAGCGCCGTCCAGCGGCACAACCTCAACTGGTTCCGTCGCTCCCGAAATCGTCATCAACTTGGGGACTGCTTCCAGCACCAACGCTTCGAGTGGATCGACAACACCAGAACTCATCATCAACCTCGGTCAGGGAAATTCGTCGACCGCTCCTCCCGAACAGGTCACGATCAGTTTCGACAGCAGTACTTCGGGAACGCAGGTCTCGATTGACACAACTCAGGGACAGAATGGCAGCCCCGTCAACCCAATCACGGTCGACCTCAACCAGCAGAGCAGCAATGGCTACGAACTTGTTCTTAACCTGCTCAATTCCAGTTCGGCGAGCCTGGCTCAGAGCAGTTCGGGCAATGCCCTGAGCGTGAGCGCGTAGTTCCGAACAGTTTTGGGGACACAGTTTTGCGCGGACAGTTCTGCGTTTTGCGGCTATCGTCCCGCCGGCAGTCCCCACGGTCGCACGTCCGGCACGAAGCCGCAAATCATGGGGGCGCTTCGGAAGTATCTCCATCCGAAACGCCCCCGCATTCTTGCTTGCTGACTTCTTGCCGCCGACCCTTGCCGCTCTCCGGGTCAAGGGCGATCGCGCCGATAAACGCCGCGGTGTGATATCCGTGAGAGCGCAGGATCGCCGGGGCGTAGGGCAGATTCGCTGCTAGCGGCATCCCAAAATCGAGCACCTGATGGAATTGCGGATACGTGCACGTGAGAATGGTCGCGTGGGAGGGTGGCGTCAAAGGAGCCTGCACGTAGGCGTGCGTGAAAACCGCCGATTGCAGCGCCAACGCGTCCAAGTTGGCGTCAGTCCCAGCTTCGAGCCCAGAAAACCCCATGCGGTCCGCGCGCGTCGTGTCCAACGTGATCAGCACTATGTTGGGAGGTGTCGCCGCCAGCGCGCTCGCCGCCAACCAAACCGTCAACTAAGCAACCCACGCCAACCTACGAATCATGGGCATAGGAAAAATTGGCATCGGGAAAACTTGCATGCTGAGCCTCTTCCATGGGCGATCATTTATAGGCACTCGTATAGGCACTCGCGAGGACCAGTTCCGCAGATGTCTACGGCTCGCTTGGTCCCGGCACCGGCCCGTTCTCTGCCAGACGTTTGGCCACATCCCGCTCCCGCTCGGCGTCTTCCTTCCGTCCTAGCTTGTCATAGGCATCAGCGAGGGACAGGTGGGGCTGGGGAGCTTGCGGACGAATCGCGGCCGCTTTCATCAGCCTCGGCAGGGCGTCCTCCGGCTTTCCCGAGAGTACGAGGTCGCGGCCGAGAAGCAGGTTGGTTGAGTATTGTTCGGGCAAGACTGCGAGGATCTTTTCGCACTCGCCGATGGCTTGCGGCAGGCGGTTCGTCCGGTCATCGGCAATCGCCAGCAGGGCGCGGGTTTTCAACGATCCCGGCATTTTTGCCACAACGAACTCTAGTTCGGGCACCGCCGCCTCGAAATCCGCCGCCTGCATTAATACCTTGCCGAGTTCGTAATGCAAGTTGACCGAATCCGGGTTCAATTCCACCGCCTTGCGCTTTGCCTTCACAGCCTCGGGGATGTTCCCCAGGTTGGTCTCGGCCATGCCCAGTTTCGCATAGGCAATCCAAAGACTGGGTTCTTTGGCAACCACTTTCTGAAGCACGACCACGGCTTCTTCAAGGCGTTGGTCTTCCAGCAAAAAATTGGCTTGCCCCATCATGTTGCCAATCTCGATCTTGTCCTTGGGATCGGCGCCGACGTCCGTGGCTGCAGCCGCAACGGTGGTCGTCGCCGTGTAGCCGAGGGCAGCCAGCTTCTCCTGCGCTTCAGGATCGGTGGTCGAAGCGGGGGCTTTTTCGACCTTGCTCGTCTTTTGCCGGAAGGCATCCAGTTGGCCCTGTAGCGTGTCGGCCACAGCTTTGGACGTAGCCGCCAGGTCGTGCTCGGCCTTCGGGTCTGCTGCCATGTCATAAAGTTCGCGGCGGGGCGCTTCAACAAATAGATATTTACCGGCACGCAGCGAGCGGATGGTACTCCATCCATAAGCGCGGACGCCGTATTCTGTTTCCGCATATTGCGGCCGATCTTGGGATGACGGAGGATCGGTTCCCTCACTTGCGGGAGACCTCGGATTGGGCCCCATCATGCTTGCCAGTGATTGCCCTTGCACTTCCGGCGGAACATCGATTCCCACCGCCTGCAAAATCGTGGGCAGCACGTCCACTAGTCCGACGTGGTTCTCGATTCGCTTCCCAGCAAACCGATCCCCCGGCAGCTTCAAAAAGAGAGGCACGTGGATGGTCGCATCGTAGAGGAAGAAGCCGTGGAATTCTTCTCCATGATCCCCCAGCGACTCGCCGTGATCGGACATCATGGCAATTAGCGAATTTTTGTAAAGTCCTTGCTCCCGCAAATAGCTCACCAGCTTACCAAGAGCCGAATCCGAGTAGGCAATCTCGCCGTCATACAGCGCCGACTTGTAACGGGTCTTGAAGGGCTCAGGAGGATCGTAAGGATAGTGCGGATCGTAAACATGCACCCAAATGAAGAAGGGACCGGCTGGGCGCTTGTTCAACCAGGCCAGAGCGTGTTCCACCACTACCGAAGCGCGGCGGTCGGTGGAAGTGTAATGATCCTCTCCCGGATGCGCTATGTGGAAGCCGGCATCGTAGGTGTCAAACCCGCGGTTAAATCCAATGGCGAGCTGCTGGTATGGGTCGAGAACAATGGAACCAACAAAGGCCGCGGTGTGATAGCCGTGGGCTTTTAGAATCGCGGGAAGATAGGGCAGGTCCTCCACCAGAGGCACCTGGAAATCCTCTACCTGGTGAAATTGCGGATACGTGCCCGTGAGGATGGTGGCATGCGACGGCGCGGTAAATGGTGCCTGGGAGTAAGCGTGCGTAAAAACCACGGAGTCGCCAGCCACTGCATCCAGGTTGGGCGTCAGCCCGCGCTTCGAGCCCAAGAACCCCATACGATCGGCGCGCGTCGTGTCAACCGTGATCAGGACAATATTGGGAGGCACAGCCGTCCCGGCCAGCGCTCCAGCGGTCAAGCAGACAAGGCACACCAGTTGACTGAGCAAGGAATGACGTAACAAAGACATTGTTATCAGTTTATCACCTGACGTTTGGCGACATCTTCCACAAGTTCCTCTTAGTTTAGTTTTGCGGAGTACCGGGTGGCGCAGCGGCCGGCTTCTTGGCTTTCGGGGCAGCCTTCGGTAGTTTCGAGTTGTAACCAAGGGATTTTTCGCAGGAATTCGGATAGATGAAGAGGGTAGGATCCTGCGGCCCCAAAACCACATTCTTGTAGCGAATCACCGGATCGTGTCCAAAACCACGGAAAAATTTCACTTGGATGGGAAAACCTTGCAGATCCTCCGCCTCCCAGAATCTCAGCTTCCTTGTGAGTTTCGGGAAGGTAAGGGTAACGTCCTCGATCTTGCAGGAGTGTCCGTCGACCGTCTCCTGCCCGGAGACGACACGCTCCACCTTAACACCGGGCCGAATTAAGGCGAATGGAAGAGAATCGAAGTAGGGGTGGGAGTCATGCATGCATCCCGGGGCTGAGACACCGTAACTCTCGCCGGTGGTCAGATTTGTGATAACAAAATTGTGCCCTTCACCCGAGTTCCTCATCAGATTGCCGGAACGGTAAATATACGATTCCCCGTGATCCATGGGGTTTATACTCCCGACCATCACGGCGGAGAATTCTTTGAAATCGTCCAGCGGCCACTGGGCTTCTGCCGACGCCGGGGCCGTCTGCCCAGTCGATGCCTGATCTTTGGATGCTTGATCCTTCAACGCTTGATTCTTTGAGGTTTGATCCGGCGAGGCTTGATCCTTCGCAGCTTGCGCGCTCAGTTGCGCGGTGAGACTGCACACGATCAGAATCGCGGCCAGCAAACGTACCATTATTTTCATCTCCTTCGATTCAACGAGCTTCGTAGAGCCGCGGCTTTGCCGCATCTCCTGACGCGAGACAAGCCCCGTCTTCGTTCTCAGCATACAGAAAAAAAATAACGCTGTGAATAATCTCGACGGTCATGTCCACTGGGGGCTCACCGGTTCTCAGCCAGACGCTCCCCCATGGCCTGCTCCCGCTCGGCGTCGTCATCCCGTCCCAGCATGGCGTAGGCAGCCGCCAGAGATAGATGTGGCTCCGGTGCCTGGGGCCGCAACGAAGCCGCTTTGCTCAGCCTCGGCAGGGCGGTCTCGGCTTTTCCCGAGCGCAATAGCACCCGCCCGAGCAGCAGGTTAGTTCCGTATTGTTCGGGTAGGACAGCGAGGACTTTTTCGCATTCGTTGATGGCCTGCGGCAAACGGTTCGTCCGGGAATAGGCCAGCGCGAGGAGCATTCGGGCTCTCCACTGTTGCTGCATTTCCGCTGCGACGCCCTCTAACTCGGGAATCGCCGCCTCGAAATCCTGGGCCCTGACTAATACATTGCCGAGTTCGAAATGCAGATCGGGCGAATCCGGGGCCAATTCCACCGCCTTGCGCTTCGCCTTTATGGCCTCGGCAAAGTTGCCCAGTGCGGCCTCGGCCGTGCCCAGTTTTGAATAGGCAACAATCATATCCGGATCTTTGGCAATCACCTGCTGCAGCACGAGAACGGCTTCGTCGAAGCGCTTGTCCTCCATCAGGGTGCTGGCGTGCGCCATCATATTGCCAACCTCGATCTTATCCTTCGGATCGACGCCGGTACCGATGGCTGCAGGCGCTGGCGCAAGCGCGCTCGCCGACATGTAGCCGAGGGCAGCCAGTTTCTCCTGTGTTTGAGGATCGCTGGGCAAGCGGGGCGCTTCTCCGCTTTTGCCTGTCTTTTGCCGGAAGGCATCGAGTTGGGCCTGGAGCGTGTCGGCCACGGCTTTGGACGCAGCCGCCAAATTGTGCTCGGCGTCGGGGTCCGCTGCCAGGTCATAGAGTTCTCGGCGCGGAGCCTCGATAAACAGATATTTGCCGGTGCGTAGCGATCTTAAGGTGCTCCATCCATACCCGCGAAGCCCATACTCCGTTTCCGCATACTGCGGCCGGTCTGAGGATGAAGCCGGGACGAATCCCGAGTTTGCAGCGGGCGGCGTCGTCCGAATTGGCATTGGCATCATCAGGCCCAGCAGCGATTCCCCCTGCGCTTCCCGCGGAACCTCAATTCCCGCCGATTGCAAAACTGTAGGCAGCACGTCCACCAATCCCACGAGGTTCTCAATTCGTTTCCCAGCAAACCGCTCGCCCGGCAACTTCAACACGAGGGGCACATGGATGGTGGCATCGTAGAGAAAGAATCCATGAAATTCCTCCTTGTGATCGCCCAGTCCCTCCCCGTGATCGGACATCACCGCAATGACCGAATTTTCGTAGAGTCCACGGGCCCGTAACTGGTCGAGCAGTCTCCCTACTGCAGAATCAGCATACGCAACCCCGCCATCGTAGGGTGCCGACTTGTACCGGCTCTTAAAAGGTTCGGGGGGCTGGTAGGGGTCGTGCGCGTCGTAAAGATGCACCCAAATGAAGAAGGGACCGCGAGTGTGTTCGCCCAACCAGGCCAGAGCGTGCTCGACCACCACCTCGCCGCGCCGTTCGGTGGAGCTGTAACGATCCTCGCCCGGAGCCGGCAGGTGGAAACCTGCATCGTAGGTGTCAAATCCGCGGTCGAAGCCAATGCCGAGTCCTTGGGACGGATCGAGAACAATCGAACCAATAAAGGCCGCAGTGTGGTATCCCTGGGCTTTCAGAATCGCCGGTGCATAGGGTAGGTCTGGCGACAGAGGCACCGGGAAATCTTCTACCTGATGGAACTGCGGATACGTGCCGGTGAGGATGGTGGCATGCGACGGCGCAGTGAACGGGGCCTGGGCGTAGGCGTGTGTGAAAACCACCGAGTAGCGGGCCAGTGCATCCAGGTTCGGCGTCAACCCCCGCTTTGAACCTAAGAACCCCATGCGGTCGGCGCGCGTTGTGTCCACCGTGATCAGGACGATGTTGGGAGGCACAGCCGCCCCGGCCAGCGCTCCTGCCGTCAGCCCGACAAAACACAGCAACCTACGAACAAGGGACATGGCCACAACCAATTTTATCATTCGAAACTTGGGGCCCTTGTTGGTCCTAAAAAAAGGCCACGCTGTGGATCAGCGTGGCCTGAACAGACAAACGCAAAGTCAGTTACTTCTTGATTACCTGGGTCCCGCCACCGGCCTTGACCTGCTGCGAAGCAGCATCAGCGCTGGTTGAGGACTGAGTCCCCTTCTTGTTGCCAGCCGCGCCCGGGATCGAGGCCGACAGGTAGCCGTAGTTCCCGAGGAACTCGTAGCCGTCAAAGCCAATGTAGCCAACCCAGCCGAAGTGCTTCAGAAGCTTGCTGGGTCTGGTTTGGGTGATGACAAACCACTGCTCGCCGCTGAATGATTCGAATTCCGCGTCGATAATGTTGTCAGCGTATGCATAGGCAGGGCCGGTTTGAACCGGAGAGTTGTCAAGAGGCGCGATGGAAACCTTCACGCCTTCAACTGTACCGTTGGTTGGCAGGAAGCAGGCAGCCGTGAGGTTGTCGACGCCCTGCATGTAGAAGTTATTGGACCCGCCGTATTGGATCTGTTCGTAGTTGCAATACAGGAACAGATCGCCAGCGGAGGCGAAGCCGAGAGTGAACGAACCCTGGGCGAAGGCCGCGCTGCAGCCGAGAACGAGCAGAGTGATTACCGCCAAGCTTTTCAGTTTCAAAGGAATTTCCTCCTGGAAGATTTGTTTGTTCACAATTGTGAAAGTCACGCAACCTGAGTTCAGTGACGCCGCCTACGTGGGGAGCGTAGTATGCTGCACTGAGCGCGATGCGCTGTTCAGTACGCCATCTAGGATGCCTAGACGATTGCACTGACGGAGGAAGCTTAGCGCATCCCGAAACTAAGTCAAGTCAATAATGAGGTCGCCGGGGGAAAATCTGTGGGGAAGAGAAAAACTTTGCGCTCTTGACGCAAACCATCGGTATCGGCGAAATTCCTTGCCCGTAGCCAGCTTTGGGGGACGCAGATGTTTGTCGCCTTACATGGAGTCGAGGCGCCCCCGCGCGTCACCCGAGCGAGTGAGCAGCATCACCAGCGCAATGTTATGGTGTCAATTCCTTGGGAACCGGGCGATGGTGCGCGATTAACTCCATCATAGGCTATTGGAACTCGGGAAGCGAATTCAGAGAATGGGCCTTCACTGCCATATGCCGTAAGATGCCGGCGGCCAGGCGGAGCAAGAGAGCTAGAACGTGATTCGCACTCCGAACTCCATCTGCCGCGGAGCGCCGTTGGCATACGTGCCCGAGCCGGGCAGAACCCGATCCAGACGCGAAGTGCAGAATGTGGTTGAGTTGCCGCAGTATCCCGCCGAACTCGCGTTATTCAGCGAACTGCCGGGAGCGCCGTTGAGTACGCCGCTTAGCTGATTCCCGGGGCCTCCGAAATTAGCCCAATTGAATACGTTAAACACGGCTACGCTGGGCTCGACCTTCACCCGCTCCCCCACCTGGAACGGCCGGCTCAATCGCAGATCCATCGTCTTCAGCCAGGTCGCTTCCGCAAAATGCGCCGGCAGTCCTTGAATCAGAGGCGCATACGCCCCCAGCGCCACCAGTTGCTGCCCAGAGAACAGGCCGGCGTTCGCCAGCACCTCGCCCGCCGGCGTCAACTTCCCGGCGAAGTTGGTGTTGTAAAACGCGATGGCCTTGGTCAAATTGTTCGTCGAATACTTTCCCGTGCTTCCGATAAATGTTGCCGGCAACAGGTCGCCCACCGTACCGTCACCGGTGACGTCGCTGCGAAAGATTTCTCCCGCCACCCCACCCCCGTCCTGCTGCGGAATATATGCGCTCAGCGGAAGCGGCGACGCCACGTGCGCGATCATCGAAAGCCGCAGCCCGTGCTGCAAGTCCGCCGTTGGAATGAACGTAAGCTGGTGCGTCCGGTCCAGCCCCGCATCTCCCCAATGTCCCAGGTGCGGACGGTTGTAATCTTCCGCCACGTTCATGATCGAGTAATCTCCGCCGCTGCCGTTCGGCTCCGCGATGTTGCTGCGATAGCGGGAGAGCGTGTATGCCATCGTCACCTCCAGCCGCCGCAGGCGTCGCAGCGGGTTGTCTCCGCTGACCCCGTGGTAGGCCAGGTGCACGCCGGTATAGCGCGACCGGCCGCTCGGAAAGTACATGACGTTCGAGCCCACGGCTGGGTTGATTCCGCCAAAGGATGCCTGCGGCTGGCGCAACGGGTTGTTCGTCTGCAGCACCGAGCACGGAAACGGTCCGCAGTACGCATTCGACGAATCCAGACCGTGGCGCGCGAAATCGGTGATGCTGGCGGTCGGCACTGCGGCCAAATAGCAACTCACGGCCGCTTGCGAACTGCTGCCCGCGAACGCTGCCTTCGGGCATCCCGCGTTCACCGCCGCCGGGCTGGCTGCCAGCGTCGCATTGATCGCGTCCAGTTCCGCCTGATACGTGTTGAGCAACGGATTGAGATTGTCGCCGTCGGTCATGTAGCCCGCGTCCCCGACGTGATTGGTATCGATCCCCAGCGGAAACTGGGTGCCGATTTCGCGCACGTAATCAGCGGAGAATGTGCCGCGCTCCCCAATCTGATGCTGAAATCCACCGGACATGTGCAACACTCGTGGAGTCCTGAAACCCGGCGCCAGCAGGCCGCCAAAATTCGCTATGCTGTTCGCCAGCGAGTACACATTCGGCCCGCTGGTTACCGCCGACTGCGCCGCCATGAACTGCGACTGCAGTGCCTCAATTGCCGATGCCACCGTCCCGATCGGCTGCCCGCAGATCTGCGTAGCGATATCCAACGTTTGCCCGGACGTTGCCACCGAACTGACCACCGATCCGTCCGGAAACAGCACCGACCCCGTTGGACACAGCGTTAGACTCCGATTGTATTGGCCATTCGAAAGGCGATTGATGCGATCCTGATACGCATTCTGCAAGAGAAAATTGTCGTAGAACAAACCACCGCTCGCCCGCACCACCGTTCGCCCGTTGTGTCCCGGATCCCACGCCAACCCGAGTTGCGGAGCAAAATTGAAGTTCGGCTGATTCACGCTCTGGCCGATCGACTGCTGCGGCGTTACCAGGCTGCCGTTGTTCGGAATCATGTTGAACTGATTAAGAATCAAACCGCTCGTGCACGGTGGAGTCTGCACGATCTCGGTATTGATCGCTGAACATGGCACCGCTGGCAAGTCGCTATCCGTGCGTCCGCTGTCACGCACGTAATTAAGGCCAAAGCTGATGTTCAGGTTCGGAAACAGGTTGAACGTGTCGCCCAGGTAACCCTCGAGGCGCGTGTCGAAGTGTCCGCCCGTCGACCGGTTGAATGCCGAGTTCTCGCTGAAATTTCCCAGACCGTTGAAAATCGTGATCGTGCCCACGGGATAATTCAGCGGATTGTCCGCCGCTCCCCGCGGATCGCCGGGGTCAAGCGGAAAAAGGCTTGGGTTGCTATTGATGGCATTGATCACGTCCAGTCCGTCCGAACTGGTCACCGACGGCCCATAATTTCCCGGTGCATAGAAATCTCCCTGCGTGATGCGATGAATCGCTCCCCCAAAACGGATCGTGTGATTCACTTTATAAACGGTGCTGCTATCGTAGCGACCGAAAAGGTCGCGTTGAATCGTCTGCCGCGGACCGGCCACGCTTGGCCCCAATGCATACGATCCGATCTGCATATGGAATGGCGCCGTCGGCAGAATTGTCGAGTCGCCCAGTGCCGGATTGATCGCGTCGACCATCTTCTGATAGCCGAAGCGCGCGCTGTTTACAAACCGTCCGTGGTTCCAATCGAGCCCGAACACCGCTGCCGGAACGTTGATCTGATTGCGAAAATTCGACAGGCTATCCGAAGGCCCGATGCCGTTCGCGTTGTCGTAGCTGAGCCGGACGAACCCCTTTATGTCGTCGCTGAAGTTGTAATCCAGCCGCGCCGTCAGCATGTTTTCTCGGAAATAGGCGCTCTGCAAGGCGGTCTGATTGAACGCCCCCAAATTGGGCAGGGTGGGTAAAATCAAATCCGCGGACATCATCGGGAAAACACCATCCTGCTTGGTGCGTTCCCCGCCGACGAACAGAAACGCCTTGTCCTTGATCACCGCGCCGCCCGCGTCAAATCCATACTGCTGACGGCTGTACTTCGGACTTCCCGAGGGGAACCCCGCCAGGCCGACGATCCGGTCGCGCAGATTTCCAAACAGATCGCCGTGGAATTCATCTCCGCCCGAGCGCGTTGTGACCCGCACCGCGCCTGCCGCGTTCAGGGACTGAAACACTTCTGGCGTGACCCTCGAAACGACCACTTCTCGCACCGCATCCGCCGGCAGGTTGAGGGTGGACGCGCCCTTGGTCTCATCCATCGACTCGACTTCATCCATGTCGTAAAGCGTCGTTCGCCCCAGTTGGCTATTGATCGAGAGCGATTGGAACCCGCTTTTGCCCGGATCGTAAATCCTTCCATCCACCGCCTGCAAACCCGGCTCCAGTTGTCCGGCATTCAGATAGTTCCGCCCGTTTATCGGCAGCCTGTCGGCAACATCGCCGCTGAACGTGCTCTCCAGCCTCACCGGTCCTGGATTGATCCATTCCAGCTTGAAATCCGAAGTGACCGCCGCCCCCAGCACCACAGTGACGCTGCTCTCGACCGGCACCATGTCGCGGCCTTCCACCCGCACCACGTAAGCGCCCGGCGGCACCGCTTCAGTAACATACTTCCCGTCCTTGCCGGTGCGGGTCACGCCCCTGGTGTCGGTCGCCTGCGAGCTGTATAAAACCCGCGCCCCTCCCACCGGGGTGCCAGCATCATCCAGCACTGTGCCTTGAATCGTGCCCCCTGTCGGATTTTCCGGGGTCTCTTCCTGCGCCCGCAACGAAACGGTGAGCGCAACCACGAAGAGCAATAGGGCAATGGGCAGGGAACGACGAGCGTACAATCCAGAGCAATCGGACAAAATGCCACTCTCCTGGGGGCAGAACCTCAAATAGAACCTGGAAGCGATTCCGCGTCTAAGGATCCTAGTGTCTAATGAAATCGAATAGAACAGTTTACTAGATGCGCCCACTTCCTCGGCGCGATGTACGCGTTTTTTACATCAGGAGAGCAAGGGACCTCGGTAGCGCGTCGACATCCGGCTTCCACGCCTTAAAACGTTCCCTTGTGCGTATAGTACCCCGCGCGATAATGCGACTGATAGGGACCACCCGCCGGCGCGTTCGTCAGGTCCACACGCAGCTGACGGAATTCCGAATTCGAATAGCGCTGCGACGGATAATACGCCAGCAGGTACTGTGTTCGCAGTTCGTCGCTGATCTGGCGGAAGGCGTCGTCCAGTTGCGGAAGCGACGTGGCGTAATAATACTTCCCGCCCGTATCCGTTGAGATCTGAATCAGCGCGTGCTCGCCGCCGGTATCTCGTCCCGCGTCCGCCTCGATGGGCACGATGATGATGCTATAAATAATCGCCTCCGCCTCCTGGGCCGCGCGCAGCGCCTCTTTGTAGTCCACCTGGCTCATCGTGTCTCCGCCATCGGTGATCACCACCATCACCTTTCGCCCCTCACGCCGGCTCAATGCGTGCGATCCCAGAAAGACCGCATCGTAAAGCGCCGTCGCCGAGCCGTTGCGCTCCCGGTCGATTCCAGCGTCGATCTTTTTCAAATCGGACGTGAACGGCACCATTTGACTCACGGTCTCGCTGAATTTGTACACGGCCAGTCCATCCTGTGGCCGTACAATCGCGTGCGCAAACTTGCGCGCCGAGATCAGTTCCAACGGCAGATCTTTTCTAGTGCTCAGGCTGGTATCCACCGAGAGCACAATCGACAGCGGCAGCGCCGATTCTCTGCTGAAGATCGCGATCTTCTGCTCTTTGCCGTCTTCCTTCAGCAGAAAATTTTCTCTCTGCAGGTTCGCCACCGGAGCCCCGCGTGCATCCGTCACCGTCACGAAGACGTTGACCAGCTTCACATCGACCTTGATTGTGGTTTCCGGTTCCTCCGCCAACAACCCGGCGGTGGCAAAAACGATCGAGAGGAGTAGCAGAACTTGGATGCACTTCATTAATCGATTCCAACGTTTCAATGACTCAATGTTTCGATGATTCAATCATTTGGATGCAGGCCGCTCGGCCGCTGCGCCTCCGGGCCGGCGAATTTCTTCGGGAAACGCCTCCCCATCCGCCCATACCGAGCCATCCTCAAAGTATTCTTTCTTCCAGATCGGCACCGTCTTCTTCAGCGTATCAATGATCCACCGGCAGGCCTCAAATGCCGCACTCCGGTGCGCCGCAGCCACCACGATCAGCACGCTGGTCTCTCCAATTTCCAAGCGCCCCAGTCGGTGGACGATCGACACTCCCCGCACCGCAAAGCGTTCCCGCGCCGACACCGCCAGAGATTCCATTTGCTTCAGTGCCATTGCTTCATAGGCTTCATACTCCAGATAGAGCGTGCGCCGCCCACGGGTGTTGTCCCGTACTGTGCCATCGAAGATCACCGCTGCGCCATCCGTCGGACGCTTCAACCGCGCGACCACGGCCTCGGTATCAATCCGCTCGCGGGCTACCCGCACCTCTCCCGGAACTCCGCCCGAAACTTCGCGCCCGTCGCCTCCCACAGACGACCCGCCGCTCACCGGCGGCAACAGCCCCACTTCATCGCCTTCGCGCAGTGCGCGATCCACTCCCGAGTATTCCCGATTCACGGAAATCGCCAGCAACGGCACCATCGCTTCAAACCGCGGAGCCTCTCGCGCATAATAAAGGAGTATTTCCCGGACCCGCGCCCCTTCCGGCAGATCGACGGTTTCGGCCGACCGTCCGACCACGTCCTTCAGCACGCCAAACAAAAGCACGCCTATCTTCATCAGAACTTTCCCGTAGAGACGCGGCCTGCCGTGTCTCCCGCGTCTCAATGGTCACCAGTGTAGCGCGCCCGGTTGCCAAAAGGACCTGTCCCTCGGTGCAGTCGTCCGGGCCCGGCCTCCTTTCGTCCAATTACCTCCGTAATCGTGCATTAGGTCACTAAGCCGCTTAGTCTTGACGTGAACATCCTGATGTGAACACTCTGTCGCCGCGAGGAGGCTGTTATCTCTAACCCTGCCCAGACCGATGTCAGCCGCAGCGCTAGCGCTCGCTCTTTCCTCCACAGTCTCAATATTTTGGTGAAGTACACTCGGTTGTATGGAGTGACTCACAAGCGCACTGAGGGCCAATTCGAGACCACCTGGACCGAACTCCAGCAGGCGCTGCCCAAGAGCGGTGACACTGGTTTTCTGCTCGGCGTTTCCGACAACAAACTTCTCCTCGATGGCATCCCGCTCGAAGCCGGACAAGCCGAGCGCAGCTTCGCACAGTTGCTGAACGCCGCTGGCCTCTCCAGCATCCTGTTTTCCAACAAGGTCACGCTCGACGACTTTACCCGCCTGGTCCGCGCCTTTGCCATGGGCGGTTCCAAAGCACAGGACTTCGCCAAGCAGATTAAGGAGACCCTGGGCGATAACAAGGATTCCTCCATCCGCATTAATGAAGTCAAGTTCGTCGCCGCCGATCCTGCGACCGGCGAACTCTCCATTGCCGCCCAACTCGCCGCCCAGTCACTCGGCCCCGAATTCAAGCATTGGCTGAACGATCCTCAGAAACTTCTGCAGTTGATTGCCGCCGCCCAGGGAGCCAGCACCGGCGGGGGTTCTGGCGCGCCGCTTGGCAGTGTTCCCAACGTTCCAGTTGGTGCGGACTCCGGCGCGTCGTCGTCCGGTGCATCATCGTCCAACGGAGCGTCACTCAGTGGAGCATGGACTGGCGGTGTCGTTGCCTTGCAGGAAGAGGAAGTCATCCAGACCATTCGCCTGCTGACCCATTTTGGACAGGCGATGCAGGATCCCAACGCTGCCCCGCAAAACATCCAGGCCGAACTCAGCAAGGCCTCCGAAGGCGCCAAGGTCAATCTCGCCCAGTTGCTCGAGAGTCTGGCCGCCCAGGTTTCCCAGGAGCATGGCGAAGGCAGCAACGACACCCCGCTTCTAATGAAGGCTGCCGAAAGCATGGCCATCAAATTTGCCCTTGACCGCTATCAGCGTGGCGAAGTCAAGGTCAATGCCGTCCACGAGATGATGGAGCACATGAGCCGGCAGATGGACACGCTCCGCCAGATCCTGCGCGTTCAGGAGGATAAGTTATCCAAGGCCGGCGTCCTGGTTGAGTCCCACGCCGACATTCTGGATCGCATGTTCTGGGCTGAGATTCCGGAAGCCGGCAAGAAAAGCGTTTTGCTCTCGAGCGAAGCCACCTGCGTGCCGCCGCGCAACATTCGCCAGTTCGTCGAGCTCCTTTTTGAGCGCGACGACAATGAGATCGCGGCTAAGATTCTCTCCAACTACTGCACTGGCCTCGACGCCCCCGAGGCTGACCTCCGCCGCAAGACCGCCAGTGGCTTGGCTCAACTCGCCGACCTCTACGCCACCGCGCCGGATGACGTCATGCCCAATGCCCTCGCCATGATCAGCGCCAAGCTGGGCCAAGAAAACGACTCCGAGATCCAGAGCCTGCTGAGCGCCGCCTTTGCCCGTTTCGGGCAGGAGGCCTGCGCCCGCAAGAAATACAAAGCCGTCGCCGAACTCTGCTACTCGCTCGAAAGAGTGGCCCAGCAACGGCCTGCCCTGGTGCAGGATCTCCGCTCCCGCGTCGGCATCGAAAATCGCCTGCCCGAAATGATCGAAGAAGCCATCAATGCCGATCAGGCATCCGACGATCTAGTCAATGTCCTGCAGCAGCTTCCCAAAAATTCCGTCGAACACCTCGCTGACCGTTTCTTCCGGGCGCGGAAGCGCGTCGAATGCGATCGCATTGTCGAACTCGTCGGCGAACTCGGACAACCCGCTATCGACGATCTGCGTGACATTCTGCGGGCCGGACAGCCCCGCCAGGCTGCGTCCACCGTCGGCCTTTTGAGCCGCCTCGCTGTGAGCTCACTCCTGGATTTGCTGCCCTCCCGCATGGGTGAGTTCAACCGTTTTTATCAGGACGTCATCGTTCGCCAGATCGCGTATGGCGCTGCGTCCGACCGCGGACGCACCCTGCTCGAACTGCTGGAACTGCTGGACTCGCTCATCTTGCCCGAGGCCATCGACGAGATCGGCATGAGCCAGGACCGCAGCGCCAGTTCCAGCCTGATCGCGTTGGCCGCCGCCGGGGAAGCGCAGAACCGTCCTCCGCTCGTGCAACTGAAAGCCATCGAGTCACTCGGCCGCCTGCGCGAGGTCGAAGCCATCCCGATTTTGCGCACGGTCGTGACAGATAAGAAACTTTTCGGCTACAGCCAGCACCGCGAATTGCGAATCGCGGCCATTCAGGCGCTCGCCAAGATCGATCCCCGTTACGGCACCCAGGCTCTCACCGAAAGTGGCCTCGAACCCGGCGAACTCGCCATCGCTCCGCTCGATCCCGGCCCCGGATGTCCCTGGGTCCGCCAGCGCCGCTACGAGCGCATCATCCTGCCGCGCACTCTGTCCGCTACTCTTTCCAGTTCCTGGGGAAAGTCGAACATCGTCATGCGGGAGATGAGCCTCGGTGGTGGCATGGGCACGCGCAACGACAATCTCCGCGTCGGCTCCGAAGCCCACGTCGAAATCTCTCTCGGCGTGAAAAAAATCCGCGGCGAGGTTCTTCTCCGCCGCGCCCGCGTCAATGAAATCGGCTTTGAGTTCGTCAGCATGGACCTCGACAGCCGCTACCGCCTCCGCCGCGTACTGGTCGAGGCCCTGCAAAGAATCCCCGACAATCGCTCCGCCACCTGGGACGGCGAGCGAAACATCTCAAACTAGTATTAGGCCTCAAGTCTCAGGAAAATTTGGTACCCATTCATCGCGTGCTTTGCGTGCTAAAGAAAAACCCCTGCACCAGCAGGGGCTTTTTCGCACATCAAGCTTCACAAATCGCGCGCGCCGGTAGTCCAAGAGCGCTTTACACCACCTTCACAAAGATAATAACCAGTGTGAACAGCACCAGGGACTCGATGAAAGCAAGGCCGAGAATCTGCGCGACCATGATTCCAGGACGTGCCGCCGGATTACGTCCCAGCGCTTCGCAGGCTGCTCCCGCCACTTTCCCCTGTCCGAGTGCCGCCAGTCCAGCCGCAAGTGCAATGGCAAAACCGGAAGTCAGCGCCACCCAATTCGTGGTCGCAACCGCTCCAGTCGTGCCCTGCGCAAACGCCGGCACCGCCATCACCGACGCTATCAACATTACCAACATCAACAAAACAAATTTCCGCATTGTGCCGCTCCTTTTATGAATTGCCCCCAGTGGGTGGTTGACGCCGTGCCTTAAAGCCGACGCCCTCACGCTGAGACCTGACAACTAACACCTGAGAACTTTTCTAGTCTAGTGTGCCTCTCCTGTCGCCTCGCCCAGGTAGACGGCGGGAAGCAGCACAAAAATATACGTCTGAACTAGTGACACGCCGATATGGAGTCCCTCGAATATCACGGGGACTCCCAGTGGTATAAGCGAAAAGAACACCAGCGTGACCATCTCTCCGGCAAACATGTTGGCAAAAAGACGAACTGTCAGCGACATGATGCGAGCAAGATGGCTGAACACTTCGATCGGGAACATGAGCACCGGCAAGAACCAACGGAGCCACCAAGGCATTTCCTTATCCTGCGGCCCGATGAAGACTTTTAAATAGCCAATGGGTCCCTTGGTTCGCAGGCCCTGAAAGTGATAGTAAAACCAGGTCAACAGCGCGCAACCGAGCGGCACAATTGGCACCGCGGTCGGTGATTCCAGTCCCGGCACCAGTCCAATCAGGTTGCAACATAAAATGAACATGCCAAGCGTGACCAGGTAGGGCACGTACTTTGGGCCGTGATGCCCGATCACCTCATCGGCCATGTCGGCGATAAAGCCGTGGATCCCTTCCATCGAGTGCTGCAACGCGCCGGGACGCTCCACCGAAAGGCGCGAGCGCACGGCAATAAAGAATATCGTTAGCAGCAGCGCGACCAGCAATTCCATCGCGAAGGGGTTGGAGATCGGAGTCGCCGGATGTTTCACATGAATGTGCAGCGCCTGCAAAAACGCCAGCACCTGCGGGCCGAACAGACGATTCAGGAATGCGGTAAAAGTCAGTTGTTCCATTTTAAGAGTGCAATAGTTATTTGAAACTGCAGATCCCTCGCTTTGCGAGGGATGACAAATTTGAGCCTACGGCGACCGCCGGAAGGCCGTGTAACCTACCCATGCTGCCTCGGCCATCAGGGCTGCAACCGGCACGCACAGGCCCCACAGAAAGCCGCGAAAGGCCAAGGAAGAACTCTTGAATATAGCATAGGCAGCGGCTCCGACCAACCCGTAGCGCACCACAAACCGCAGGACGATCCAGCCGCCTTTTTCGCGACTGTTCCGGTTGACGATGCGATCGGCAAGCCCTTCGACGCCGCGCGTCAGCGAGCGGAAATTAACGTAGGAAACCGCCGCTCCGAAGGCAAATCCAATCGATCCGGCCCAGCGGTAAAACCAGAACGCCGGCCCCAGCAGCAGCACGCTGACCAGCACCATATTGCGCAGCACGCGAGGAATGACGCGCTCATACCTGGTCTGCTCATCGATCGTGCGCTCATCGAGACTATCCGCCGGCCGAACGTCCGCGTGCCGGTCGAAGTGCTCGCGCTCATTCATTTCTTGAAAGCGCCCACGGCCATGCGAATCATCTGCCAAAATCCAACCACCGCGCCAAACAGAAGCCCGACCAGATAGAGCCATTTAGTGTGCAGCCAGTAGTCGGCGAACTCGCCCAGAAAAAAGCCCAGTAAGATTGCCGCCGGAATAATGAACCCCATCTCGGAATAGCGAGCGAGCGAGACGAGGGTATCTTTTTTTCGCGAAGAGGTATCGGGCTCGAGACCAAGCTTATCGGGCATTCGAAGGATTTCTAAACCAAGCAGTGAGTTGTCGTCCCGAGCGGAGCAAGGGATCCACAGCTCACTGGCGCGCTCAGAGCTAGAAGCTAAGAGCAAACAGCTTCACTTCAACATCGCTGCCACATGCGGCGTTTGCGCAATCCCCAACGACCAGTTAACGCCGCGAATAAACGGCTCCGGAAAAACCCCAATCACGATCGTCGCTAGCGCGGTCACGCCCACAGTGCAACGCATTCCGAAGCTGATTGGCAGTCGTTCAGTCTCCATCGGCGCGCGCATCAGCATGGCGTTCGCAATCTTCAGATAGTAATAAAGTCCGAAGAGCGAGTAGAGCACGCCGAGCGAGGCTAGACCGTAATGTCCGCTTTCGATCAGGCTGAGGAAGATGTAGTACTTGCCCAGGAATCCGGCCGCGGGCGGAATGCCGGCGAGCGAAAGCAGGAACAGCAGCATCAACACGGCTTCGACCGGCGCGCGCTGGTAGAGACCGGCCATGTCGTCGAGTTCGTCGCCTATCACGTTGCGCTGCCGCAGCGAGGTAATCACGGCAAACGCACCCAGATTCATGAACGTATAGACCATCAGATAAATCAGAATTCCCTTGAAACCGTCGAGAAATCCCGGGCTGCCGATCTGCGAAGTTCCCATGGCCACGAACGCCAGCAGCATGTAGCCGACGTGCGCAATCGACGAGTAAGCGAGCAGCCGTTTGGTGTTCGTTTGCGTGAGCGCAGCGAAGTTGGCGCCGGTCATGGTGGCGATTGAGACGATGACAATCACCGGAGTGTAAACCGAGCGCAGCGAGAACAGCCCAAACAGCAATATGCGCAGCAACAGCGCCCAAGCCGCCGCTTTCACCGCCACCGACATGAATCCGGTAATGCTGGTAGGTGCGCCTTCGTAGGCATCCGGCGCCCACTGATGAAATGGAACGGCGGCGATCTTGAACAGCAATCCGACCATGGTCGTCAGTAGCGCGATCACCACCACCGGATTGTGAGGATTCTGCGCCGAAACCGCGCGCGCAATGATCGCCAGATTCGTTCCGCCGGAAAGTCCGTACAACAGTGACAGGCCGTAAGCAAAAATGCCCGACGAAAACGCCCCCAGCAGCAGGTACTTCAATGCCGCTTCATTCGAGCGCCGGTCGCGGCGCAAGAACCCAACCAGCACGTAGGTGGAGATCGCCATCAGCTCCAGCCCGATAAAGAGGAGCACGATGTCAACCCCCGCCGCCATGCACATCATGCCCACCACCGAAAGCAGCAGAAGCGCATAGTATTCGCCGTGGTGTTCGTCTTCCACGTCGAGATAATGCACCGACCCCACGATGGCGATGGCCGCTCCCGCCAGAAAGAGATACCAAAAATAGATGGCGAAGCGGTCAACCAATAACGAGTTATAGAACCCCCACGAGCCCCGCGGCGGCAGCGTCGACTGAATTCGCCATACACACACAGCCGCAAACAGCACGCCGCCAAAGGCGCCCAGGGCGTTGATCCATTTCCATCCCCGCGGAACCATCAAGTCAATCAGCAGAATGCCGAGCGCGAAAATGGTTAGTTCCACCATCGGCAACATCAACCGGTAGTCGATTGGGGAGAGGCCTCGCACTTAGTTGCTCACTTTCGCGGCACTTACTTTCGGGGTAATGACTTTTGCTGCAACGTTCGATCCAATGACGTTCGATTCGGCGAGGGCGGCCGTCTGCGCAGATGGCGCGGGGGCAGCTTGCGCGTTCGCCGGTGCGTTCGGGTTGGAGTTGTCATGAATTGTCTGCACAATCTGATTGACTGGCTGTTCGAGGATCTGGAAAAACGGCTTGGGATAAAGCCCGATCCACAACGCCATGATGATCAGCGGCACAAACGTAAGGATTTCGCGCGGAGTAAGATCGTGCAGTTTTTCGTTCTTGGGATTCGTCACCGTCCCAAAGAAGACACGCTGATAGAGCCACAACAAATAAGCCGCAGCCAGAACCACGCCCGGCGCCGCCCACGCCGCCCACTTCCAGTTCGCGGTGAATGCTCCCTGTAGAATCGTGAACTCGCCGACAAACCCATTCAGCAGCGGCAATCCCATCGATGAGAGGAACATGATCATCGTGATCGTTGCGTAGATGGGCATCACATTCGAAATGCCGCCATACTCGGAGATCTCGCGCGTGTGCCGCCGCTCATACAAAATGCCGACAATCAAGAAGAGCGCGCCGGTCGAGATGCCGTGATTGACCTGCTGCAGCACCGAACCGCTCAAACCCATCGAGTTCAGGGCGAAGATTCCCAGCGTGCAGAAACCCAGGTGGCTGACCGACGAATACGCCACCAGCTTTTTCATGTCCTTCTGCATGAGCGAAACCAGTGCGCCATAGACAATGCCAACGAGCGAGAGCCCGATCATCCAGCCGCGAGTCGTCACATTCAGGAAGGTCGCGGAACTGGAGAGCACCTGCGGGAAGAAAGGCAGCGAGAAGCGCACAAATCCGTACGTTCCCATTTTCAGCAAAACGCCCGCCAGAATGACGGAGCCGGCCGTGGGCGCTTCCACGTGCGCGTCCGGCAGCCAGGTGTGAAACGGAAACATCGGAACCTTGATGGCGAATCCTATGAAGAAAGCAACGAACAGCCAAATGGCGTAATGGAACGGAATCATCGGCGCCGTCTTATAAAGCTCTGGAATGCTAAACGTGAAGACGCCGGTAACCGTGCGGTGATGGAAATATAGGAACAGAATACCCAGCAGCATCAGCACCGAGCCCAGCAGCGTATACAGAAAGAACTTGATGGCCGCATAAAGCTTGCGCGGACCGCCCCAGATGCCAATCAGCAGGTACATCGGCACCAGCATCGCTTCCCAGAATACGAAGAAGAGGAAAAAATCGAGCGCCATGAAGACGCCGAGCATGCCCGTCTGTAGCACCAGAAACCAGACGTAATATTCCTTCACCCGGATCTCGATGGCGGTCCACGAAGAAAGGATCGAGATCCAACCGAGCAGCGTGGTCAGCATAATCAGCAGAAACGAGATGCCGTCAATGCCCAGGTTGTAACCCGCGCCAATCGAGGGGATCCAGTTGTTCGGAGTGCCCTCGAGGAACTTGAAATGTGAAGGGGTCACATCGAAACGCTGCGCCCAGAACATCGGCACCAGCGGCAGCGAGATCAGAAAGCCGGCGAGCGCGAAAAAGTTCGCAATCCAGCGGATCGCGTCCTTGTTCTCCTTAGGAACAAACAGGAGAACGAGCGCGCCCACAAGCGGCGTGAAAAGGATGATAGATAGTATGTGATTCTGCATAAGAGCTCTTAGCCTTTAGCTCTTAGCTCTTGGCCTCTCGCTAACAGCTAAGAGCCAATAGCTAATAGCTGACACTTCACTTCCACACGTAATACACGCCAAATCCCAGCAGCCCTGCGACCATGACCAGGGCGTACCACTGCACCAGTCCCCATTCGAACAAGCGCGCTGGATAGGAAATCATCCGCGCTAGAATGGCCGGGCCGTTCACTCCGACGCCATCTATGATCCACTTATCCCACCAGGTCGAAAGCGTGGCCACGGCACGTGTAACCCAGCCCACGTCGTTGACGGCTCCGTCGATGATCTTGGCATCGAACCATGACGACGCTTCGCCCGCGCCCATTGCGCCGAGGCGAATGTTTCCAATCTTGCGGCGTCCGGTGAAAACGTAATCGTAGCCTTCGTCGACAAACCACTTGTTATAGAGCAATGTGTAAAGTGGCGGAGCCTTGACGGCGATGGGCTCGGGATAATCTTTGCCGGCGTTAAGGTAGGATCGGCGCGCCATTCCCCAACCTACTCCTGCCGCTGCCAGCGACAAGAACATCAGCACATACTCGGTCTTATCCGTGTGCTCGGTTTCCTTTTCACCCGCCGCTAACTGTGCCGACTTCCCTTCCTCGACCAGGACGACGGCTTCTCGCGCGAATACCGGCTCCAGAAACTTCTCGAAGTGCGCCGATCCGCCCAGGCTGTGTGGCCAACTCAACCATCCCGCACCAATCGAGCAGATCGCGAGAATCACGAGCGGCACGGTCATCGACTTCGGCGACTCGTGCACGTGGTGCTCGACCTCGTGGCTCATCCGCGATGGACTGTAGAACGTCAGATACATCAGCCGGAACATGTAAAAAGCGGTCATCAGCGCCGTGCCATAACCCACAAACCACAGGATGCGATAAGCGCCGCCTTCCGAAGCCCAGGTCTGCCAAAGAATTTCGTCCTTGGAAAAGAAACCGGCGAATGGAAAAATTCCCGCGATGGCCAGCGTCGCGATCAGCATCGTCTTGTAGGTAGTCGGAATGCGCTTTTGCAGGTCGCCCATGTTGCGCATGTCCTGCTCGCCGCTCAAGGCATGAATCACCGAGCCCGAGCCAAGGAAGAGCAGCGCCTTAAAGAACGCGTGCGTGAACACGTGGAAAACGCCCGCCGCAAAAGCGCCGACGCCGAGCGCCAGGAACATGTATCCCAGCTGCGAGACGGTGGAGTAAGCCAGCACCCGCTTGATGTCGTTCTGCACCAGTCCGATGGACGCAGCGAACACCGCAGTCAGGGCGCCAATAATGGCGACGGTTTTCATCGCCGTCGGCGCCAGCACGAACACCGCATTCGAGCGCGCCACCATGTACACGCCCGCCGTCACCATGGTGGCGGCATGGATCAGCGCAGAAACCGGCGTTGGGCCCTCCATCGCATCGGGCAGCCAGACATAAAGAGGAAGCTGTGCGGACTTGCCGCAAGCCCCGACAAACAGCAGCAGGGCAGCGATCGTGAGCACGGGATCGCCGATCGCAAATTGTCCACTGCGCGCCAGCGCGTTGATGTCGGTGAAGCGAAACGAGCCCAGATACCAAGCCAGCGTGAGCGCTCCAAGAATAAATCCGGCATCGCCGATGCGGTTCACGATGAACGCCTTATTAGCAGCGGTCGAAGCCGAGTGGCGATGAAAGTAAAAGCCGATCAGCAGGTACGAGCACAAGCCCACGCCTTCCCATCCCACGAATAGCATCATGTAGTTATTCGCCAGGATGAGCGTAAGCATCGAGAACATGAACAGGTTCATGTATCCGAAGAAGCGATAGTAGCCTCCTTCGTGCGCCATGTAACCAGTGGAGTAAATGTGAATCAGCATGCCCACGCCGGTCACAAAGAGCAGCCAGATAGAAGAGAGCGGATCGAGCAGGAAGCCGGCGTCGGCGTTGAACGACGCAGTCGTTCCGTCACGCTTCGTGAAGTTCAGATGCCCATCGCCGCTGCCCAGCCATGTATAAACAATTTTCTGGAAGGGCTGGCGATAGTGCTCTGGCGTCGCAGACCAGTGTGTGTACTGCCAGACAGCGCCGCAGCCGAACAAGAACGCAACGACGACCACGCCGACGCAGACCGCGTTGACCGTGCCCTTCTGCAGTCGCCGCCCGAAAAAAAACATCATCGCAGCCCCGAAGGCCGGGAAGAGCGGGATCAGATAGATGTGGTTAAGAAAAAACATGTCGTTAGTCGTTGGTCGTTCGCTTTTCGTCGTTCGCTTTTCGCCTAAGCCACGGGCAAACAGCGAACAGCGGTTCTTCTACCATTTCAACAAATCAATCTCATCCACATTGATCGTCTCCTTATTACGGAAGAAGGCGATTAAAATGCCGAGGCCTACGGCGGCTTCCGCGGCGGCGTCTACTGTGACAAAGATCGAGAACACCTGCCCATGCAGGTTTCCCCACATGCGCGAGAACGCCACCAGGTTCAGGTTCACCGCATTCAGAATCAATTCGATCGACATCAGCACAATCACCACGTTGCGGCGTGTAAGCACACCGATCACGCCCAGCACGAACAGTGCCGCCGCTACGACGAGATAGTGAAATGTGGTGATCGGGACCATAAAAACCGTCGTTCGTCGTTCGCTAATCAGCGCTGCTGTTCGCCTTGCGACCAGCGATCAGCGAACCACGAGCTACTAGATCTTCTTCTTCGTCATAATTACCGCCCCCAAAATTGCCACCAACAACAACAACGACGCGATCTCGAAGGCGAACGTGTATTGGCCCATCCTGTATTGACCCGTCTTGCTTACTTCTCCGTAGAGCATGGCGGCGATCTGCTGCGTGTTCGACGACTCGGGCAGCGATATCATGCGATCCGGAAACAGCGCTCTGCCCTTTACGAACGCAGACACAAACAACGCCATCAACGCGCACGACGCTGCCAATGCTACCGGCCACATGCGATTGAACCGCCGCTCTTTGGACGAGCGCTCGATATTCACCAGCATGATCACGAACAGGAACAGCACCATGATTCCGCCCGCGTACACGATGATCTGCACGCCAGCAACGAACGGGGCATACAACATCAGGTAGAGGCCGGCCACTGAAAGCAGGGTGACGATCAGCGCCAGCGCGGCATGCACGGCGTTCCGACGAGTAATGACCGCCACGCCGCTGGCGACAGCCAGTCCTGCCAGCGCGTAAAAGAACCACGGCGTCGCGACTGGCGCCATGCCTGAATTGATCGTTGAAACAGCCGAGTTTATCGCGGGGCTCATGAAACGAGCACCCCCACAATGGCAGTGACCATCAGCACGCCGAGCGAAATCGGCAGCATTACTTTCCATCCAATCTTCATCAACTGGTCGAAGCGGTAACGCGGCCACGTGGCGCGATACCAGATGAAGAGATACATGAAGACCGCGACCTTCGACACAAACCAAAATACATAGCCGATGCCTTCGTTGAACCTGGCCGCCAGACTCATGTCCGCCGAACGACCTGCGACTGCAATCACGAGGAGCAGCAGCGCGATGAAGCCGAGCAACGCCGCAAAAACGGCCAGCCCGATCCGCTGAATCCTAAAGAAGGAATGCGCCGGCATACGCGCCGCGCCAATAAAGGCAATCGCCGCCAGACCGCCAAATGTGAGTCCCGGAAACAACGAGAAAATGAAGTCCCACGCCGACGCGTGCAGCAGGTTCGGGAACGGGCGCATCCATCCGCCGAGCCAAAGCGTGACCGCGATCGAAGAGACGGCAATCATAGCCGCATATTCGGCGAGCATGAACAGAGACCAGCGCAGCCCGCTGTATTCGGTGTGAAATCCCGCAGTCAATTCCGACTCCGCTTCGGCCAAGTCAAAAGGCGCACGGTTGGTCTCGGCAACCATGGCAATGGCGAAAATCGCGAATGCGATCAGGCCGAGCGGAAAGAACTTAAAGATGAACCAGACGTGCTGCTGCTGCTGTGCCCGGACGATCTCAATCATGCTGAGAGTCCCCGTGCCGCTCGCGTTCATGCTCGTCATTAGGATCGCCGAGACGATGGCCAGTCCCATGGCGACTTCGTAGGACACCATCTGCGCGCTCGACCGCAGCGCGCCAATCAGCGGATAGTGCGAGTTCGATGCCCATCCCGCAACCACGATGCCAAGCACGCCAAGCGACGAGACACCGAGCATAAACAGGATGCCGATGTTCATATCGCTCACTGCCTGTGAGGGGCCAAACGGAATCACGGTGTAAACGGTGAACGCTGCCAGCAGCCCGATCATCGGCGCTATCCAGAAAACGAACTGGTCGGCTTCGGCAGGGATGATGTCTTCTTTGAGCATCAATTTGAGCGCGTCGGCGAAGGGCTGCATCAATCCGTGCGGCCCCACACGCATGGGGCCAAGGCGAATCTGGAAGTGCGCCAGCGCCTTGCGCTCGATCCAGTTCATGCACAGCACGGCCACCGCCACTCCCACGAAAATGATGAATACATAGACCAGCGCCCAGAACTGGTTCCCCGCTTCGCCCGGCGTCACCGTGCTGCCGAGATACGACATGATGAAATTGGGCATCAGCGGTCCACCTCGCCGAGCACGATATCAATCGTGCCGATGACGGCGACCACGTCGGCGACAAGCGAGCCGCGCACCATCAGGTCGAGCGCCTGCAGATTGACGAACGATGGCGGACGCACGCGCAGGCGGTAGGGTTGCGTCGAGCCGTCGCTGACGATGAAGTATCCGAGCTCGCCCTTCGGCGCTTCGATTGAATGATAGATCTCGCCCACCGGCGGCTTGATCACCTTGGGCACTTTGCCCATGATCGGGCCTTCGGGAATATCGTTGACGGCCTGCTCGACAATGCGCATCGATTGGCGCATTTCTTGCATACGGACCAGGTACCGGTCGTAGGTGTCGCCGTTTGTCCCGACCGGAATTTCGAAATCGAATTTAGAGTAGTTTGCGTAGGGCTGGGCTTTGCGCAGATCCCACTTCACGCCGCTGGCGCGCAGCACCGGCCCGGTTACGCCGAGCGCAACGCAATCGGCGCCCGAGATCACGCCCACATTCTTGGTGCGCTCCAGCCAGATGCGGTTGGTGGTAAGTAGCGCTTCGTATTCGTCGATCTTCGGCGCAAAAAAGGTCAGGAAATTCTTTACTTCTTTTTCGAAACCCGCGTAGGTCTCATACTGGCAGCCGCCGATGCGAAAGGCATGCGTGGTCAGGCGCGCGCCACAGTACCTTTCGAAAATCTTCAGGATCTCCTCGCGGTCGCGGAAGGTGTAGAACAGCGGCGTCATCGCTCCAATATCGAGCGCGTGCGTGCCTAGCCAGAGCTGGTGGCTGGCGATGCGGTTCAATTCGGTCAGGATCACCCGAATGTATTGGGCGCGCGGCGGCGCCTCAACGTTCAACAACTTCTCTACCGCTTCGCAATAGCCGAGCCCATTCGACACGGCGGCGCAATAATCCATCCGATCGACATAGGGGTTGAACATCGTGTAGGTACGGTTCTCGGCAATTTTTTCGACGCCTCGGTGGAGGTATCCGATGACGCACTCGGTACCCAGAACTTTTTCGCCGTCGAGTTTCAGGATGACGCGCAGCACGCCGTGCGTTGCCGGATGCTGCGGCCCCATGTTGATAATGAGTTCGTTCGAATCCAGATACGGCTTCTCGGGAGTTTCGAGATCGAGGTGGGACCGATCCAGACTGGAAAGACCGCGGCTGGAGACGTCGTTCTCGTGCTCGCTCATTGTCCGCTCTCGATTCCGAGATTGATCTGCACCCACTCTTGATCCTGCTGCAGGATGCCGTAATCCTTACGCAACGGGTGGCCTTTCCAGCCGTCGGGGAGCAGTATGCGCTTCAGGTCGGGATGTCCGTCGAACGCGATGCCGAACATGTCGTAGACCTCGCGCTCCAGCCAGTTGGCGGTTGGCCAAATCGAGACGCTGGACGGGATCGACGCCCCATCGGCAATCTGCGTTTTCACACGCATTCGCTCGTTGCGCGGGAAAGAATAGAGGATCCATACCACGTCGAATTGCTTTTCACGTTTCGGATAATGCACGGCGGTGATATCGACACAGTAGTCGAACTGCTCATCGTCGCGCAGCAGGCGAAGGATGTCGGGGATTAGCGAGCGGTCAACCGAAAAGTAATTCTGTCCAAGATAAGTCTGCGCGTCGAGGCCGGAGCCGTACTGGCTCTTGTATTTTTCAACCAGCGATGAGGTCCACGGCGTCGGGACAGGGCCAGTTGGTTTGGCGGGAGCAGCAGGCTTGGCGGCAGGAGCAGGTTTGGCAGGATCGGCTGGCGCCACTGCTGCAGGCTTTTCCGCCGCCGGCGCTTTCGGAGCGGCAGTCGCGGGGGGATTCTCCGCTGCGCTGGGAACAGCGGCACCTTGCGCGGGAGGAATTGCCTTTTCCGCCGTCGGCTTCTTCTCGCCTTCCGGCGGCGGTGGTGGAGCCGGCGTTTTGACGTCCTCAGCCATGCAGTGTCGATCGTTAAATGATGTCGCTAAAAAACCACGCTCTATTCAGAAACTTTTATTTTTAACATCCGGTCAGGTCACCGTATGTGACCGTCGTCACACAACGCTTCTCCTGGTCGGGAGCCGGGCGGCCTCACTCGGCCTCCGTGCGCCTTATGACTCTTATGACGGATCATGCGGTCGCGGGTCAGCGCCGTGCCGCCTGAAAGCTTTCAACCAAGTCGCGTATACGCACGGCATCGGCTTTGCGATGGCCGTGACTCGTAATCGGATCGGTGCCTCCAGTCGAATCAATTAGAATGTCCGACCAAAAGATTCCCGTAGAAATCTTCACTGAAGCTACTTGGGAAATCGAAATGCTTTCCTCGTTGCTGCCGAACAGACGCCTTTTCACACGGCTCACGCGCAGCGGGCTGACCACGATGCGCGTTGGAAACCACAGGTTCCCTTTCGTCCAGCGGCTTGCGGTGAAGGTCTCATCGCCGGCGACCGGACTTAGACTGGATGGATTTGCACCCGACGAACCTAGACCCATTCGAGTGCGCCCTTCTTCCATATCCATACATATCCGACGATCAGGATGCCGAGGAAGACCAGCATTTCGATCAGGCCGAAGACACCGAGGGCCTTGAACTTCACCGCCCAGGGAAACAGGAATATCGTTTCCACGTCAAAGATCACGAACATGATGGCGATGATATAAAACCGAACGGTGTAGCGCCCGCGAGCGCTGTCATAAGGATCGATGCCGCACTCGTAAGGCATTAGCTTCACGCGGTTAGGACTTTGCGTGCGGATGATTCCGGCAACCGCAATCGTAACGGGAATAAGGACGCCGACAACGGCAAGGAAGAGGAAGATGGGAACGTAATTTTGCGGCATAAGACCTCGAAAATCGCGATAAGGGCGAAACCGAATACTAACTCCGAAGCGGCTCGGCTTCAAGGACGGATGAACATCGCGGTGTGATGTGGCGGGTCTCAGGTGGCGGGAAATTCCAAACCAGACCTTATTCCTGCGAAGCGCATTAAAGGCCCCGGTCGGGGAAAACGAAGATGTGGCGGGCGAGGTCGGAATCGAGCGTCTCCTGACGGTAGAGCGTTCTTAGCACGCCGCCCTTCCACACCAGCAAGTCTGCATTACGCTCGGCGAATTCTTCCCAAGTTTGGGCACAGTCAGCGCGTGCGATGCGCTCACGAATCAAGAGCAGATAGGCCCAGGTGATGGTCTCGTGATAGCGCTGCGCTTTGCCCTGGGCTGTGGCAAATCGCTGCAACGCATCCGAGAATCGTCCCAGCGCTTCGAGCGCCGAATATCGGCATAGATACTCAAAGGCCAGCCGCACGTGGTCAGCGTGGTGGAAAGTGTCTGCGGGAGTAGTGCCGTCCTCGAATTGCTTGATCAGTTCATCCCCGGTCATGTTCGCTCTCCAAGCTCGCTGGCCATCAGCGCCGACTTCCCGCCACGACCGTCCACGCCGCCGCCGCATAGACCACCAGTCCACCTACGTCGAACCATCCGTGCAGAAGATGGATGACAATCGCGAAGGCAAGCACGGCGATCAGCAGAAGTCCGCCAGCCACCGTGGCGCGTGGCACGAGGAACAGAATGGCAGCGGCGATCTCCGCCCACGCCAAAGCCAGGTGAATGAAGTTGGGCATCCCGGTTTTGGCGAATGCTTCTGCGGCTCCGGGAGAAAATGCGAAGCGCACCGATTCCTCCAGGATCACCAGGCCCAGCACCCACTGCAGGATGCGCAACGCTGTAGGCAAACGTGGTTGTGTCATTTTTTCTTCTCCGAGGCAGTCTTGGTTCCCGATCGCCGCTTGATTTCCGTAAGGCGGTGGCTGGCGCGGGAGTCGAGATCGAGAGCGTAGAACTTTTTCAGATCTTGAATGCGCTTGAGCGACTCTGGGTTGAAGGGAGTCTTGCCGTCGAAGGCATGGAGCACGATGCCTTCGAGCAGGTCGCCCAGGGACATGTCGTAATATTCGGCGAGCGCCTTGAGAACCTTGAGGAGGCGTTTCTCCATGCGGACGCCGGTCTGGACGCGATCGATGAGCAGTTGCGGTTCGGTAACCATGGTACGATTGTACCATTCTATATAGGTAACATCAAGATACACGCTGCCCGAGTGGAAAGTGGCAAGCCGCGTCTCCAGATGTGAAGAACTGCCCTTGGGCGTGCGAAAATGTCACAGGATCTGTGGAAAAAGTACCGGGAGGTCGCGCGGAATGTGCCGGAATATCAAAACCCTCTTCAACTTCGATCCGCCCGTCACTGACGAGGAGGTTCGAGCGGCTTCGCTGCAGTTCGTGAGAAAGATCACCGGCTTTAACAAACCGTCGAAGGCAAATGAAGCCGCGTTTCTGGGTGCAATCGATGAAATCGCCGCGATCTCAGCTCGTCTTCTGCATTCCCTCGACACGAACGCACCACCCAAAAATCGCGAAGAAGAAGCCGCCAAGGCAAAAGCTCGCGCCGCCGAAAGATTCGGTGCCTGAGCGTCGCGAGCGGCCTCACTTGGCGCTTACGAAGGCGCCGGTGGTCGCGTTTATCACACCGATGCCCTTCCTGTCCTTCTCGCTCGTGCCGTAAATGACATACCAGACGGGCACGTTCTGCTTCCGGTCCTTGAGCAACACGTAGGTGACGGGCTGCTGCGGATCCTTCTTGAGGATGGCATCGCCTCCGTGTTGCAGCGTGAGCGCGAATGCCTTATCCGTATCGGTCTTCACCAGCAACGGCAAAAAGGCAAGATTAGCCGCTTCGGCATTGTAGGCGCCTTCATTCCCCTCGGCTGAAACTCCGAACGGCGGCGCATCCGGCCGGCGGCTTCCCGAGCAAACGATGGTTTTGGTGGACCGACGAAGGGGCGAAGCAAAGTACCCTCGCCAGATCGTCGATTTTCCGTCTTTGCCGGTGGTTTCGGTGGTGAGAACGGACTCTAGCCGAGCCGGCTGTGCATCCGGCGACCACTTTAAGGCTAGACCCATCATTCGATTGAATGCCTCCTGACCGGTGTAAAGCACGGGTTCCGTACTGGGCGGCGCGGCGGCGGCCAACTTTTCGGGCGCGTTCTCCTTCGGCTTATTCTCCGTCGAGCTACACCCTGCTGTCAGGATCGCAACGCAGATGACACCGAGGGCAAATGCGAGACGATAGAATTTCATGCTCCGTTCCTCCAGGAGTATTTTGAACCTATATTTTCCTTTTATGTCGATTTCTTTTTTCGCGGTATCACAGTGCCGTGTGACCAAGCAGAATCGGCGTGATCGGCCCCGTTCCCGACAGAAATCTTTGCTTTCATTGCGCAATCTGTAAGGGTACCGCTGACCCGACAATTTGTTGAGTCTGCCCGCATCCAGCTTGCGATGTCGTGATAGAAATCACACCCGATGGTGCCGAAACGGGGACTAATCCATACGGGTGCTTGTAAAGAACCCCCCAAAAGGCATACACATTCCACAAGCGCCCCTTTGCTGATCCTCCCCCCAGCTCCAGGCGCTCAAGCAGCTTAGGAGGATCCAAACAATGAAACGAATTGGATTATTGCTGTTCCCGATACTGGCGATCGCCCTGATGTTGGGCGGGACCGCCGTTGCTCAAAACGTTGGTGACAATACCATTTTCTTCACCACCTACTATTCCAATGCGAACACTTCTGGTGCGCCGGATGCAACCCTGCGTATCGTCAACGATGGCGACCAGGGCGCCCCACAACCCTCTGGCGACCTGTATGCTGCCATCTATGTGTTCGATGACAGCCAGGAACTGACTGAGTGCTG
>JBEKQC010000042.1:0-40432 GCA_049520095.1 Terriglobales bacterium | reverse complement strand
TGGACTGTTTTTCCCGCCTCCACTAAGTATTTCGATCCCAGCCCCGCACCGTTCATGATCAACTACATCGTGGACGATATGGATGCTTTGCTCGACCGCTTAAAACAAGAGGGAGTAAAGATCGACGCCAAACGAATGGATGAATCCTACGGTCGCTTTGCCTGGATCTATGACCTGGATGGCAATAAGATTGAGCTCTGGCAGCCGCTGCCCGAAAAGCCCTAAGGGCCTTCCCCTGCACTTACTCAATCGGTTTTCTGTAGCTACGGTCCCGTAGTCGTGTTAGGGCCGGAAATGAATGGCCGGAAATGCTTTGCGCCTGGTGATCTCAATATCCGCATCGAAATGGCCGATCCGCGTCCGTGAGCATTGTGCAGAACATCGGCAGTTACGGGCGGTCACGAACCGGGCGATGCTGACGCCGTGGGACATCTCAATTGACGTAACATCCCGAAAACGCTCATTGACCCGGCAGGGCAGCCAGTTCTACTTTTTGGGCTCAAATCCGCGGCCAACCCGGAACACGTGGCCATCGGATATCGAAGGTGCATCTCGCGAACGTTCCACGGCATATCGGTGGGCGGAAATGTGACCTCCAGCCCAGCGGCGACGCAATGCTTGTGCATCTCGTCCACGTCGTCCACCCAGACCGACATCCCAGACGCCCTCGTCGCCCTCTTCGTCTCCGTCCTGCTGAAAAGTGGTGGTGTTTGCGCCGCGGCCGCGGCCTCCCTGCGCCCCCCCTTGCGATAGTGCCGCAAGGAGTGGGCCACCCCGTTCTTTTCCGCTTTCCGGGATTCATCACAAACGCGATGTGATGGGGTGCACTTACAGGTGGCGCTTCTACGCGGAATGATGGTAATCGGGACATTGTTGCCTATCGGCGGCTGCGTCCTGGGTCGTAGCGGTTAGACGCGGCGAGCCGCGTCTCTACTTTAGGTCTTTTTTTATTTCATACCTCATACGGGAAACAGGAGATGCAAAATGTCTTTATATCCGAAGAGGGTTGCTCGATGTGAGCACGTCAAGGTCAACGGGACGCAGTGCGGATCGCCGGCGCTGCGGGATCAACCATATTGTTACTTTCACGCGATATGCCATCGGAAGGGGAAGGATGCCATCTCGTATTTGGAGGAGTTGGAGACGGCGATGCTGCCAACGCTGGAGGACGCGAACTCCGTACAGTTGGGACTTGCCGGAGTGATGCGGCAGCTGGTGAAGCGGCAGATTGACCATAAGACTGCGGCTCTGCTGCTGTATGCGTTGCAGACGGCTTCGGCTAATGTGAAGCGGACGTCGTTTGAGCCGGAGCCGACGCGGGTGGTGATTGATCCTGAGAGCGTGAAGCAACGACCGCTTGGGGCTACGGCTTGGTCCACCGTCGAAGAGCGCGAATACGACGAGGTGGAGAACGACGACGTGAAGG
This sequence comes from Terriglobales bacterium, assembly GCA_049520095.1. Taxonomy (GTDB): domain Bacteria; phylum Acidobacteriota; class Terriglobia; order Terriglobales; family Acidobacteriaceae; genus Acidiflorens. The sequence continues at coordinate 39,006 of JBEKQC010000042.1, read as the reverse complement.
GCGGCAACCTTAAAAAGGACAAATCGTGGGACGAAGGCAAAGAGTGCGAGGCCGAGTTGATGCGGCTGATCGCCGGGCAAATCCTGGATCCGAAATTTCTGGACAGGCCCCATCCCAGCAACTTCCGAGCCAGGCAAGAAAAGGAAAATGAAGCCGTGGAAAGCTGAGCCTCTTCGCCTCCGATGAGGCGCGCCCGGTCAGCAGCAGCGCCCTCGCTGAGAGCTGGTACTACGGCTTCTGCGTTGGCCGCAGTAAGACTTCGCTGGCGAAAGATTGCGGAGCCTGGGTCACGAGCATGGCTACGACGTGCGCCACGTCCGACGCTTGCAGCATTTTCCCGGTATTCATTCCCGGATGCGCGCTGAATTCAGTGTGCGTGGATCCTGGGCAAATTACCGAGACGCGAATGTTGTGGGCTCGCAATTCCTCGGCTACGGAGTAGGTCAATCCATTCAAGCCCCACTTGGAGGCGGCGTAGGCGGCTAGGTTGGGCAGGGCGTTCTTGCCGGCCAGGGACGAGATGTTGATGATGTGTCCGCTACGGGCCTTTATCATGAGCGGCGCGAGGCTGCGGATGCAGTAGTAGACGCCGCGCAGATTTGTGTTCATTATGCGGTCCCAATTTTCGGGCGCAAGTTCATGGAGAGGGCCTCCCGCGCCGCTGACGCCTGCGTTGTTGACGAGAATGTCAAGCCGGTGGAAGGTGCGCTCGATTTGCTTGGCGAGCGCTTCGACGGAATGCAGATCGGTGACGTCACATTCGATCACGGTGCTTCTTGCGGTGCTCTTCCCGGCACTGTCCCCGGAAGTCTGGCCGCCGCTGTTCTGGATGGCGGCTGAGGTTTGTTCGAGGGCTCCGCGCGAGCGTCCGCACAGGATGGTGTGTGCGCCGAGGTCGGCTAGCTTCACGGCGATGGCCCGGCCAATGCCGCGTCCGGCACCGGTAATGACAGCGATTTGGCCGGCCAGCGGCGGGCTTGATGTGGTTTCCATCAAAGCGTTCTCCTTCCAGAAGACGTTATTCTATTTTGCATCGATGGTGTTGTGCCTCCATTGTGCCTCCATTGTGCATCGGCGGGATCGGCTGAAGGAGCCCAAAAAAGGTGGCGCTTGCCCGCATCTAAGCTGACAGGGAGGGACGAAGCGAGCAAGCCGCTTGCCTAAGCTGGACTACATCCTTATAATCCGCTCACCGGAATAATGTTAAGCCGCTGCATATCGACTGGCGGCCGATGATTTTTCGGAACCAGTCAGTCTAATTGTCAGCAACAGCACGGCCAGTGCAAGATTGGTTCATGGTGCAAGCCCGACGCCAAGGTTGGGTCGAATCGGGCAAGATGTCAACTCCAGCTTCCCCGAAGAGTTAAGGAGCCACAGGAATGAAGAAGATTGTTCTCGCGATGTTGCTGGTAGCCGCAGTTACCGCCGTCGCTCAAACCACATCGGCGCCCGCGCCGCAGAAAAAAGAGATCAAAGACCCGGCCGAATACAACGCCTACGTGGGCGCGGTGCAGCAAACCGACACCGCGGCCAAGGTCAGTGGCCTGGAAGCGTTCGTGACGCAGTATCCGAACAGCGTGATGAAGGAAGACGCGCTGGAGCAGTTGATGACCGCCTACCAGCAGTTGCTCAGTCAGGCGAAGACGCCCGACCAGCAGACGCTCAATCGGACCAAGATGCTGGAAACGGCGCAGAAGGTGCTGCTCGTGAACCCGTGCAACCTCCGGGCGTTAGCGGTGACGGTCTTCACCAAGCAGTCGCTGGCGATCGCTGGGCAGAACTCGACGGCGAATTTTGCCGATGCCGGCCAAAGCGGCGATAAGGGTTTGCAGTGTCTGCAAACAGCTCTGACCAAGCCGGAGGGCACGACGGCTGAGGAATGGGAAAAGCTGAAAACGCAGACTAAATTGATTTTCAACGGCGCGGAGGGCATCAGCTCCTACCAGGCGGCCGTAAGCGCGAACCAAGCCAAGGATTCCGCTACCGCCGGCACCGATTACGCGAAGGCCCAGCCGTTTCTCCGAGCCGCCGTGCAGGCCGATCCGACCAACCTGCTCGAAGTGTATGATTTGGCGCTCGCGGACCTGGCGGCAGGGCCGGCTGAAAACGACGTGGAGGGACTTTTCTTCATCGCGCGCGCTTCCAATCTGGCGCAGGGCGCGGGCAAGGATCAGATCGCGAAGTTCGGCAAGAGCAAATATGTCAAGTACCATGGCAGTGAGGAAGGGTGGAGCGATCTGCTGGCGTTGACCGCCACCACGCAACTGCCACCGGCCGATTTCACGATCAAGAAGTACGTGCCGCCAACTCCCGCCGAGCAAGCGGCTGCCCTGGTCAAGAGCAAAAAAATTGAGGAGATGAGTTTCGCGGAATGGCAAATGGTTCTTTCCGAGGGCACGCCCGAAGACGTCGAAAAGGTTTGGAGCGTACTGAAAGGGAAGCCGTTGCAGATGGTCGCCCACATCATCACGATCGACTCCTCGAGCAAAACCGCCACCAAGCTGACGCTGGCTGGCAGTTCGGACGATATCGATGGCAAGCGTGCAGACATTGATCTGACCATGTCGGCAGCGATCCCCGCGAAGGATATGCCGAAGGAAGATACGGACTTCCAGTTCCAGGGAACGCCGGTTTCCTACGTGGCGAAGCCCTTCGTCATGACCATGAACGATGGGGCGTTGCTGGTGGCAGCGAAACCGAAGCCAGCGGCTCACAAGAAACCAGCCCCGCACTAATCCTTTCAGCAATGGCAAAAACCAGGGCGGTCCCGATCGGGACCGCCCTCCTTATTTCTTGCCGCGAGCTAGCGAGCCTGTTTTCTCTCCAGTTGGATGGGACGCGCGCTGCGCGGCGGACGCTTGGCGCCGGCCCGCAACGGACGAACATCAATCTTGAGTTCCTGCATGGTGCGGCTGAGCGTGTTCCGGTGCATGCCCAATTGTCGCGCGGCCTTGCACTGATTGCCCCGGTTTTCCTCGAGCACGGTTATGATGAAACGCTTCTTGAACTCACGAACCGCTTCCGAATAGAGGATGTTGCTTTTGTACATCTGAAGAATGAGTGCTTCCAGTTGATCTTTCACCTGCCGCCTCGTTTCCGCACCTTCGCAACCTAAAATGCTTCAATGACAAAGCTATTTCGACGGCCCGGCGGATTGTGGACGTATCTTGTCCGCTTCCGCATGCACCTGCCGCATGTAATCCACGCCCTGGTAGAAGCGGTGGCGCAATTCCGACGGTGCGACCCAGATCGCTGCCCTTCCGCCCACCAGGAAATACGGAGCCAACTCCGATTCCGCCAGCCACCTCGCGGCGGGTGCAAACGCGGCCACGGCGGTGAGCACAACCGCCACCACCAGGACGCCCTTCAACAAACCGAGAACTGCCCCCAGAAACCGGTCAATCGCGCTCAGACCGGCTTTCTTCATTACCGAGCGCGCGATCCGTCCGGCAATGCCGGCGACGATCAGGACCACGAAAAAAATAATAAGGAAAGCAGCGATCTCGCCTACCCACGGCGATTTCAAATGAGGCGCGAACCAGTCCGCCAGGCGCTGATACTGCCAGGCGGCCAACAGGTATCCCACGACCAGGCCCGCCAGCTTGAAGGCCTCGTGGAAAAAGCCTTCGATGGCTGCCCCGATCACGGAAAACACCAGAAATGCGATGATGATCCAGTCCGCGATGCTCATGGTTCATGATCCGAAAATCAGTGATCCGAAGTTCAGTGATCGAATGCAATGACACCAGCGCCCGCGGGCTAAACCTCCAACTCGCGTCCCGTCAACTGACGATACGCCCCGAGGTACTTTTCGCTTGTCCGCAGCGCAACTTCATGGGGAAGGGCCGGCGCGGGCGGTTGCTTGTCCCAGCGAATTTCTTCGAGGTAATCCCGTACATACTGCTTATCGTAGGAATCCTGCGCCTTGCCCGGTTGATAGGTGTCGGCCGGCCAGAAACGCGAGGAATCCGGTGTGAGCACTTCATCCGCCAGCGTGATGCCCTGGGCGGTTTGTCCAAATTCAAACTTGGTATCGGCGATGATGATGCCGCGCTGCCGCGCATAATCCGCGGCCTTCTTGTAGATTCGCAACGTGATGTCGCGGAGTTGGCGGCTCAACTCGGGATCGACCAGCTTGCACATTTCTTCAAATGAAATGTTGATGTCGTGTCCGGTAGTGGCCTTGGTTGCGGGCGTAAACAGGGGTTCCGGCAACTGGTCGGACTCTTTCAATCCCGGTGGAAGCTTGACGCCGCAGACCGTACCCGTCGCTTTGTACTCCTTCCATCCGGAGCCGGAAAGGTAGCCGCGCGCCACGCACTCGACGGGAAACATCTCGGCACGCATCACCATCATGGAGCGCCCGCGTAGTTCGTCGGCGTGCTTGCGAATTGCCGCGGGGTAGCGATTCACGTCGGCCGTGACGAAATGGTTGGGGACGATGTCCTTGAGGAAGTCGAACCAGAACAGCGAGATCTGCGTCAGAACCCGACCCTTGTGCGGGATACCGGTCGCCAGAACGTAGTCGAAAGCTGAGATGCGGTCGGTGGCCACGAACAGCAAGTGGTCATGGTCGAGGTTATAGACGTCGCGGACCTTGCCGCTGGCGTGCAACTCCAATTCGGAGTAGTCCGTTCGCAGTAGAACGGTATCTAAAATTTCGGGGCTCATGCGCAAATTCACCGGGTAAAAAAACTTCGCGTATTCTAGCTGTCGCGGAAGATTTGTCAACGCTTTCCGTCACACCCGCCAGGTTGCGCCGGACGCGGCTCCCCGGAAAAGTGTTGACAGTTGAAGTGTAAGCTAGAAGCCCTGTCCAGCGCCGGTTTTCGAGGGGTCGGGATGTGGAAAAGCTGAGGAAGGCTCTGGAAAAAAAGGACAGCAGTTTCGCCGCGAAGTAAGCAAGAAAGCTGTCGATCTGTCAATGCAAGTTTTCCAAATTGACAAGAGGCTTTATTCTGAGAGCAGTCGGAGAACGAGGCACACGGCAGTGAAATACCAAGTGTTTTTCCATCGCGGCGACGAACTCACCCTCAAAACTAGGGTGATGAAGGGTTACGCACAGCTAGACGATTCTGGCCTGCACATAGATGGTCCGGGAGGATTCGACATCCCGCTCGGCGAATTACAACAGGCAGAACTTTTTCGGCTGCACGGTCTTGGCCGCGTCATCCGGATAGAACACCGTCAGGGACGATTGTTCCTTGCTGTTACACGCCTAATGATTGGTCAGTTCGCCTTGCTCAACTTCTTCAAGACGGGTGCCCTGCATGGGGAATTAGCCGCCGTCACCGCCCACAAGAACTAGTTGCGGAATCAAGACTGCCCCATTGCCCTCTACATGCGTCCTGAATCAGCAATCGCCCGTGGGACGCCCGCGCGTCCAGCGTTTCAGCACCTGCTCAACTTCCTCATCGCTGGCAAACTCACCCCGGTCAGCCTCGTCTAGACCCTTCTTGATTTCCTCAATTTGCCACCGTTCCAGATCGCTCAATTCGCGAGTTTCTTTTTTTGAGAGGGTCATCTGTTACGCCGCCCCAAACCGCACCGACACCAGCTTCGAGACGCCCGGTTCCTGCATAGTCACGCCATAGAGCACTGGCGCGATGCTCATGGTGCGCTTGCTGTGAGTGATCAGGATGAACTGGGTCTGCACGCTCATCTCGCGCACCAGATCGGTGAAGCGCGCGATGTTGGCTTCGTCGAGTGGGGCGTCGACTTCGTCGAGAATGCAGAATGGACTCGGTGTGTATTGGAAGATTCCCACTAGCAGCGCAAGCGCGGTGAGCGCCTTTTCGCCGCCGGAGAGCAGAAGCACGTTTTGCAATTTCTTCCCGGGAGGCGACGCGACCACGTCAATGCCGCTCTCCGCGCTGTTTTCGAGATCGGTCAGGCGCATGAAGCCGTGTCCACCTCCGAACAGCTTGCGGAACGTGGCTTGGAAGTTTTCATTGATTCGGTTGAATGCTTCTTCAAATTTCTGCCGCGAGACTTGATCGATCTCGCGAATCGTGGCTGCTGTGTCGGCGATGGCATCGAGCAGATCTTTTCTTTGTGTAGCGAGGAACTGGTGGCGCTCCGCCGTTTCCTTGTACTCTTCGACGGCCATCATGTTGACCGGGCCCATGGCGTCGAGGCGGGCACGCATTTCACGGTGGGCTTGATCTTCGGCCTCAAGTTCCTCAGCAGTAACCAGCGGAATCGTGGTGTCCGTCATCAGAACCGAACGCTCCATGCCTAGTTCGTTCAGGCAGGTGTCAGCCAGATGTTGCAGGTCGGATTGCAGCTTGGCGGCAGTGGCCGATAGTTCGCCCCGGCGGTCACGAGCCAGATCGAGCTGCTGCCGCGTGCTGCGAAGAAGCTCGTCAATTTCGGTTAGTCGCGCCCGCACTTGCTCAGACTCGAGTTGCAGCAAGCCTTCGCGTGCCTCCCCAGCGTTGCGCTCGGCTTCGAACTGCACAAGTTGATCGGCCAGTTGTGCGTTCTCCTCCTGCCGGTGCGCGATTTCCACGCTCGCCGATTCCATTTGAGCTCGCAAAGCCCCGGCCCGCTCCCGCATCTCGGCGACAAGTGTCTCGATGCGCTGAAGCAGGGTAGTGGCCGAACGGTGGCGCTCTTCGAGAGTGGCCACGCGCGCTGCGCGCTGCGAGGTAGTCTCCGCGGCAGAGTCCCGTTGGCTACGAAGAGTGGCGAGGCGGTCTTGCCCGGCGGCAAGCTGCGTTTCGAATTGGGCGCGCGCTTGCTCGATTGTGGCCAGCTCCGCTTGCTTCGATCCTATCAAGCTTTCCTGTTCCTGCCGTTCCGCTGCGAGCCGTTGCAGTTCACGCTCGCTGATCACAATCCGTTCGCGCACCCGCGACATTTCGTTTTCCAATTGCTGCAGCAAATGCCCGGAGGTCATTGCCTGCTTCTCAGCTTCGCGCTTTTCGTCTTCCAGACGGTCGAGCAGGGAAGTGTGCTCCTTGATTTCGCGCCCTAAGGTGAGCGCCAGCATTTCCTTCTCGCGCAGAGCCCGCTCCAACTCTTCGAGCAGACGCAGCACATCGCGCAACTCGCGCTTCATCGAAAGTGGTCCCTCGCTGCGCTGCTTGCCGCCGGTAACGGTTACGTTGTGAAAGCATTCGCCTGTCTGCGCGAGGAAGAACGCGTCGGGACTGGAGAGCGCCAGCTCGCGCGCCGCTGCGGGATCGGGCACGATGTAGCCATTTCCCAGCTTCGGCAGAATCACTTCGAGTGACTTGCCGAATCCGTTCAACACGCGAATCGAGTTCTTCAGCGGGAGGACCGTGTCGTTGAGCGGAGAGTAGCGATGGCTCTCATCGGCGACAAACGAGAACTTCGCTTGCGAGTCCTCCGGATGCACGAGGAATGTCGCGCGCCCGTTTACGTCGGAGCGCAGCAGGCGCAGGCCTTCGTCGGCGGCGTCCCACGATTTGACGACGACGAAGTTCAGTTCGTCGCGCAGGAAGTCCTCGACCACGCGCTCATAGCGGGGTTCGACTTCGAGGAAATCGGCGAGCACGCCGGCGGGAGTGTTTCCTCCCTGCATTGCGCCCGATTGAAAGAGTCGCCGCACCGACTCGGTGGAGTAACCGTGCTCGGCGATGACCGCTTCGAGCGAGCCCTTTTTACCGAGCGCGGTGGCGTATTCAGAGCGGATCGAGTCGAGGTACTTCTTGGTTTCATTTTCGGCAGAGCGTTTCGTCTCGAGGGTCTCACGCAAGCTCACGATCTCAGCAGTCAGGCCGTTGGCCCGCTGCGAAACGCTTTCGAATTCCAGAGCAATCTGACCGCGCTGTCCGCCGAAGGTTTCCGATTGCGACGAGGCGGTTGCGATCTCGGCCCGTAGACGCTGCTCCTCGCGGCCGATCCCCGCCAGTCGCTCCTGGGACTGCGTCAGCTGATTGCGCAGATTGGAAGCGCCGCCGACTGCCTCCAGAATGGCTGCGCGATGAGATTCCTGCTCCTGTTCGAGCATCGCCAGGTTGGTGGAGGCGCAGGCTGTTTCCTGTTGGCTGAGCGCAAGCTCCTGCTGGGCTGCTGCGAGATCCGCAGCCGCGGAGTCGAGCAATTGCTGGTGGCCGTCTCGTTCTTCCTCGAGCGCTGTGAGCCGGTTTTGAGCCTGCGCCAGCTCCGCTTCCGCGGATGCGGTACGAACGATCAACTCCGCGCAGCGCTCTTCGTTGGTTCGGGTGCGCGCCTTGCCGCGATCCCCTTCAATCGCGATCTGGTTGAGCCGCTCCCGATTTTGTCGCGTCTCGGTTTCGATTGCGTATCCGCGCTGCGTGCGCTCGGAGTGCTCCGCTTCCGACTGCTGCACGCTCTCTGTCTGCTGCCGAATCTCGTCACCCAGTTGATGGATCTGGGTATCGAGGGTCACGCTTTCCTGGTCCATCTGGGTGAACTTACTGGCGAGCACAACCCGCAGCTTGGCGCGCATCTCGTCGCGCAGCTTGGCATAGCGCTCGGCTTTGCTGGCTTGGCGCTTGAGTGAGTTCATCTGCCGCGTGACTTCTTCGAAAATATCGTTCACGCGGTTCAGATTCTGTTTGGCGTCTTCGAGACGCGCCTCGGCGAGGCGTTTCTTCGTCTTGAATTTCGTGATCCCGGCCGCTTCTTCAATGATGGCGCGACGATCGGTTGGACGGCTGCTTAGAATCTGGCCGATGCGTCCTTGTTCGATGAGCGCATACGATTCCGGGCCCAGGCCCGTTCCCATGAACAATTCCTCGATATCACGCAAGCGGCAGAGTTTCCCATTCAGCAGGTATTCGCTGTCGCCGCTGCGGAACAAGCGGCGCGTCACTGAAATTTCTCCGGCGTGGTGTTGCTGCTGATTGAATTTCCGGCGGCGGATTTTCAGGACTACCTGTGGGCCGAGTACTACTACCGAGGCGTCGCTCGCCTGTACCCCGGCGGCTGGAGCATCCGCCCCGGTCGCGGCCACGGCCTCGCCCTCGACTTCTTCAGTTCTCCCAGGTTGCGCCTCTTCTACGGCGCGTTCTGTTTCCGCGGCGGCCTGGGCGCGAATCTGGGCTTCGTCCCAGTTTTCTTGCAGCGCAGGAAGGTCGTCTTGAATCTCGATCTCGGTAGGCGCGTTGGTATCCGGCCCGGCATAAATTTCCGGATCGATCAACGTAAGCGACACTTCCGCCATGCCGGTGGGGTTGCGGTCGCGCGTGCCGGCGAAGATCACGTCCTCCATGCGCGAGCCCCGCAGCGTTTTGGCCGACTGCTCACCGAGCACCCAGGAGATCGCGTCGGCGATGTTCGACTTTCCGCAGCCGTTCGGCCCGATGATGGCGGCGATGCCTTCGCCATGGAATTTCAGTTCGGTGCGATCGCAGAACGACTTGAATCCCAGGATTTGCAGCTTCTTGAGTTTGAGCAAAAGTTACTCCTTCGTGGGCGGACAATGTGGTCCGCGGATTCGGTTTGCGCTGGCTGGAGTGCGCCGCAAATTGCGGGGACCAAGCTGTTAACTGCCGAGGTTCCCCGCTGGTCGCATCATTTGATGCCGCCCCCATCAAGCAGGAACGTCACCCACGCTTTTGACCAACTTTAACGGCGAATACCGGGACGGGTCAAGTAATAAAACACCACATATAGTGGTGCGAGTCCAAGCACCGCCTTTAGTTGCACACACACTACAGCAATTACGCGCAAATTGGGGTGAAGGATAAGGAGGTGGGAGAACCGCGAGAGCACAGAAACTGTAACGCCGTTGGGCGGGAGATGCAAGGGCCGCTAGTGCAGGGAAGCGCCCCGAGCTTAGGGGCTTCACGACTACTTCTTGCGCTCGACGAGGTAGTGCGCTAGGTCTATCAGAGTAGCAGCGGCTGAGCCGTATTCGTTAAGTTCCGCGCAAGCCTGCTCGACGAGTGCGTCGGCCTTGCGGATCGATTCCTCGATTCCGAATAGCGCCGGATACGTTGCCTTCTCGGCCGCCTTGTCCTTGCCTGCGGTTTTTCCCAGTTGCTCGGAAGTCTGGGTCAGGTCGAGGACATCGTCGACGATCTGGAACGCCAGACCGATCGACTGCCCATAGGTTCTCAGGCGACCGATATCCGCAACGCTCGCTCCCGCGTACAGGCCTCCGCTGACCACACTGGCGGTGATGAGCGCCGCAGTCTTTGAACGGTGGATGTATTCGAGGGTGGCGAGGTCGGGCTTCTTGTGTTCAGCTTCGAGGTCAACAACTTGGCCGCCGATCATGCCGTCGATGGTGCCAGTCGCGTGAGCGATTTCTCGGATGATAGCGACGCGCGCCTCGGCTGGGCAAGCGATCTGGGCCAGCACCTCATAAGCCTGTGTCTGCAGGCCGTCGCCGGCGAGGATGGCGATGGCTTCGCCGAAAGCCTTGTGGCAGGTGGGACGACCGCGCCGCAGGTCGTCGTTATCGAGCGCGGGCAGATCGTCGTGGATCAGGGAATAGGTGTGGAGCATTTCGAGCGCCGCTCCGACGAGCTCAATGCCGGGGGGCAGCGAGCCAATAATCGGACCAGCGGCATTCGACCTAGCGACCGCTGCCGCTTCGATCATGCGCGCGGCTTCCATGCAGAGAATGGGCCGCAGGCGCTTCCCGCCCGCAAACACGCTGTGCCGCATGGCCTGGTGGATGGAAGTCGGATGCTGAGCAGCCGATGGCAAGAGTAGTTCGAGTGCGCCGTCAGCGGTTTCTCGTCCCCGCTCCAGAACTTGTTTCAGCATGGCACCGCAGTATAACAAGCGGGCATAGTTGAGATGAAAGCTGAAATAAAAAGGGACGCTCGTGGCGTCCCTTCTCAAGCCAATTTTCCGTCAGAAAAATCTGTAGAGACGGGGCTTGCCGCCTCTACAACAGAGGATCAGGCTGCGGCACGGTGCGTGAGATGTTGTAACACCGAGCGCACGACGTCATCATTGCGCGGCTCACATATGTCAGCCGCGCCCAGACTCATTGCTTCCGCCCACAGTTTGTCGTCCGCCAGCCGGTGCGTGCCGACGATACAAAGGCCCGGGAACTCACGATGCAAACGCTCGACTTCGTCCGGTCCCGAAGTCTCCAGATCCAGCACCAGAGCTTCTGCGCAATGTTGGGCTACCGCGGGACGAACTTCGTCGTAGCTGCGGGCCAAATACACAGAATCAAAGTGTTGGGAAAGGCTAACCGCCAGAGCTTGAGCAGTTCTGGGGTTGTTCTGATAAAGGACTACACTGAGTGGTTCCATGCTACCCCCTGACTTCACCGCGACCCCGCGGTGGCCTTGGCTGCGACAGCAAACTGCTACCACAGGCGTTGTCGTTATTAAATCCGAACCGAGTGCGACAGCGTTACTTGCGCAACGCCTTCTCGGCCGGGGGCTCGAACGGTTCAGTTTGCAGCTTTCCGTTCTGTTTTAACAGAATCTCTACTTTTCCTTCCGCGTCCTCCAGTTGTTTCCGGCAGGTGGCGGAAAGTTGCATGCCTTCTTCAAACAGCGTCAGCGACTTCTCCAGAGGAACTTCTCCTTTTTCCAGTTCCTGAACGATCTTCTCGAGACGCTCGAGGCATTCTTCAAACTTTACCAATCGGATTGCTCCTACGCTCTATTGTAATGCCGTTTTCGGTGCGAAATGTCCAGTGGAAATTGTTTAATTTTGTAATTTCCTGGGCGGGGTGTTCCCAAAATTAAACTGACGTCCGCGGCTTCGAGCCCAGCGCCTCCAGAACGTCCACCGCGGAGGTATATCGGCCTTGGGGAGCGCTGATCTGCGCACCTTGCACTCGATCACGGAGCGCCCCCAGCATTTCACGAGCAATAGCCACGCCTTCCTCGCGAGCCGCTTCCGGACTGGCGGCCCTGGTCATCCGGTTGAGAATTTCATCAGGTACGGAGACCCGGAGCTCGTTCTTCATGAACTCAGCGTTCCGGGCGCTAACCAGGGGCCAGATTCCGGCAATGACGGGAATTCGGCAGTGTTCGATCCGCTTCAGGAAGTTCTCCAGCAGAGTGAGGTCGAACACGGGCTGGGTCACCACGTACTCCGCACCCGCTTGCACCTTGTATTCGAAGCGCTTGATCTCTTCGTCCAGGTTGGGCAACCCCGGATTTGCACCTACCCCAATGACGAAGCTGGTCCCGGCGCCGATCGGGTTCCCGCCCAGGTCTAATCCCCGGTTCAGGTTGTGGACGATGTTCACCAGCCCGATCGAATCCACGTCAAACACCGCCGTCGCATCGGGATAGTTCCCCATTTTCGGAGGATCCCCGGTAATGCAGATCAGGTTGCGGATTCCGGTCGCTGCCGCCCCCAGCAGGTCGGACTGAATGCCAAGTACGTTTCTATCGCGACAGGTGTAGTGCAGGATGGCCTCAATCCCGACCGCCTGCTGCATCAGCAACGACAATGCCTGGTTGCTCATGCGCGCCGAGGCCCGCGGACTGTCTGGGATGTTCACCGCGTCCACGCCGACGGACTTGACGAACCTCGCGCCCTCGACCTCTTTCCTGATGTCGATTCCTTTGGGCGGCACGATCTCGACCATGGTGACAAATTCGCCGGCCGCAATCCTGGCGCCGAGGCGCGAGCGGTCCGCCATGGGAATACTGGCCGCGACTAAAGGCGTCGCGCTGGAATGAATTGCCTCCGTAACCGCGGTCTTGCCCCGCGCTTCGCGTACCCGTAACGCAGATTTCATGGCGCGGATATGATCCGGAGTAGTTCCGCAGCATCCGCCAATCAGCTGCACACCGGCCGCCACGAATTTTCGGGTGTAGCTCGCCATGTATTCCGGCGAGCAAAGATAGATATTCCTTCCTTCAACCGACCGTGGCATGCCGGCATTCGGCTGCGCGGCCAGGGGCAGGGGAGTCGCGGCTCGAACCCGCTCGATGGCGTCCAGCATCGCGACCGGGCCCACGCTGCAGTTGATGCCGAGTACGTCGACCTTCCATTCCGTCAGCCGGGCGGCAAAGGCCTCAGGGTCGGAGCCATCAAGGCAGTTGCCGTCTTCGTCAATCGTCACCTGCGCGACGATGGGAATCTTCGCATGCACGTCCCGGCAGGCCAGCACCGCCTGGTGCAACTCTTCGACATAGCCGAAGGTTTCCAGCATCAGCAAATCGACGCCGCCCTCGACCAGGGCTGCGATTTGTTCGCGAAACGCCGTCCGGGCCTCTTCAAACGAAGTCTTGCCCAGAGGTTCAATGCGAACGCCCAGCGGGCCAATCGATCCGGCGACCCAAACATCGAAACTCTTGGCCGCTTCCCGAGCCACGTGTGCACCTGCCATGTTGATATCGCGCACGCGGTCCGCCATGCTGTGCCGCGCCAGGCGAAAGCTGTTCCCGCCGAACGTATTGGTCTCGATAATCTCAGCGCCGGCCTGCAGATAATCGTGGTGGACGCCGCGGATCAGCTCCGGCTGCGACAGGTTCAGCTCGTCATAGCAACGGTTGATGAAGATGCCCTTGGCATAGAGAAGCGTTCCCATAGCTCCGTCGCAGAGCACCGGCGATTGCTTCAGACGTTCAATAAAGTTCTGCGCCATCTCTTTGAGGATACAAGAGGAACCAGGTCTCCGCATCTGCCGCTGCCGATATGGAGTTGCTACTTATTGAGTATTGACTAATATAGTGGCACTCCTGCGGTCCTGCGATGCTTTCCCGGCCATGGGAGAACCCAGCCGATTTACGGTCGGTTTGTGATCGCGAGTTTGAGAAGATGGCCTTTGATTTTCAGCGCTTTGATTTTCAACCGACGATGAAAGGCGCGCTCGTTGAACTGAGGCCGCTTCGCCCGGATGACGCGGACGAACTGTTCGCGGTCGCATCGGACCCGCTCATTTGGGAACAGCATCCGGCTCGGGATCGCTATACGCCCGACGTATTCAACGCCTTCTTTCGTGAATCGCTAGCCTCGCGCGGCGCATTGACGGTTATCGATTGTAAAGATGGCAGAATCATTGGATCGTCCCGATTCCACGGCTACAACGCACCGGCGAGCGAAGTAGAAATCGGGTGGACGTTCTTGGCGCGATCGCACTGGGGCGGCAAGTACAACAGAGAGATGAAACAGCTCATGTTGCAGCACGCTTTTCGATTCGTGAAAAGCGTGGTCTTTCTCATCGGCCCCCAGAACGTACGTTCCCAGAAGGCGATCGAGAAACTAGGAGGCGTTCGTGTCGGCTCAAGACCAGACGCTGCCGGACGAGACTCCTACGTGTACGAAATCACATCCCTGTCCGTCTGATAGGAGCCGCGCCAGAGGAGAATCGTTTACCCAAGCTACCCAACATTTTGGATTGTCTCTGTGGTCGAGAACCGTCGCCTCAGCCGGCTGGTTTCTCAGCCACCGTCCAAACGCAACTTTCTTCCTTTGCTATAATCCACTACTTGCATCCAAGTGATTATCCAGCGTGAGGTTGGAGTCCCAGGTTTGAAAAGAGTCCTGATTCCTCTGTTATTCCTGCTACCTGCGAGTTTGGCGTGGCTGAGTTGTGGCGGCGGCGCGTCCACTAGCCCGCAAACCAGCGGCCTCAAATACCGTGCCTTCATCACCAATAACGTCAGCGCCGGCACTGCGGCCGCGGGAATATTCATCATCAACGCGCTAAATGACGAGCGTGGGACCGGATCGGCGATTTCCGCGGGCAACACTCCGGGAATGATGGTGGTCACGCCCAACCGAGCCCAAACGCTGGTCTTCAGCGGTATAGGTACGCAATTCTCCGACAACCAGTTCGCCATCATCAGCAACGCCGGCGAAACCGCCGCCGGTCACGTGACTTTACCCGGAATGACCGAGAGTTTCGTTGTTTCCCCGGACAGCTCCACCGCATACGTTGCCGTGCCGACGGCCCCAGTGGTGGGGCAGCCTCCCGGGTTGGTGGAGGTCATCTCGCTAAGCAATGGCTCGGTAGCAGGACAAGCCAACGTTCCCTCGGTTCACTATCTCTCGATCAACAACAGCGGTAACCGGGTTCTTGGCTTCAGCGATAATTCCGATGCGGTGGCCGTGATCACGCCGTCGCAAATCGGGCTACCCAATGCGGTGGTGACGACTTACGTCGTCGGTTTCAGCCGTCCGGTTGCAGCCTTTTTCAGCAGCGACGACACCACCGCATACGTGGTGAACTGCGGTGCCGAATGCGGCGGAACGCAGGCCAGCGTGCAAACGCTCGATCTGACTACGAACATCGCCGGTGCGGCTGTTAATGTTCCGGCCGCCACTGTCGCTTTGGTCAACAATTCGACCATGTATCTCGCCGGAACTCCGCTACCCGCCTCGCCCTGCACCGGAGAGACCACGCAGGCCACCACGTGCGGACTGCTTACTATCTTCGACCTTAACAGCATGAGCGTCACCAATACCGCCCCCATTATCATCACCGACGGATATCACAATCGCATCGCTCTCGGCGCCAACGGACAGCTCTTCATCGGCGCGCGCACTTGCACCGAGATCGTTCCGCCTGTCCCGCCCCCGACTGGGGCCGAGGTCCGTGGTTGCCTTTCCATTTACAACACGCTGACGAGCGCCGTGGGTAGTGTTCAGCCCGGTGCCGTCGTAATCCCTCCCGCGAACGGAAACGTCACCGGCCTCCAGCCCGTCGCTAAGCGCGGTGACGGAATGCCGCAAGAAGTTGTTTATGTGGTCCAGGGCGGATCGCTCAATATCTACGACGCCACGATCGATGCCTTGGAGTACAACCCGAACGATCCGAATAACCCCGGCGAGATCAATGGCCTCGTCGGTAATTTCTTCGACGTCAAGACCGTGGATTTCTAGAGGCGCTGTTCGTCCTCGCTATTCGCCCTGCTTCTGAGTTTTAGGTCAGAACAAGTGCTCTACACACGAACGATTCGCACGTCGGACAAGCCACCACACCTTCGCGAGTAACAAAGAGATCGGACGTTGCTCTTTACCATGGCGGCACCAGGCGAACCGCGAGTGGCGAATGGCGAACGACTAACGACTACGACTGGCGTCCCTACCTCGGCACCAGCGTCATCTCGTGCGCCCGGTGTTGCTCGACTGCGGTTTGCGAGAAGGGAAACACGAATGTCGAGCCTCCGTACCACGCCGCCCACTGGTCCATGTAATAAGGACTGAGAAAGATTCCGCTCTCTCCCGTCACCAGGTTGAGCGTGCTTTCGTCAAAGTTGGCGAAGTTCCAGGTCAACCGTTCGGAGGGCCCGAAGCCGCGTCCCACCTGCTTCACCGTTTGCCCACCGCCGCTCTGCGGATGCAACCCTGGCCCCGTAAAGCGCCCAATCAGCGGAAGTTGGCTGAGCACCAGATGATCGATTTCAACCGGATAATTTGCTCCCCACTTCCATTGACTAAGGTCCGCAGGAACTCCTGCCTTTTTCACCGCGTTCTCTACCGCAGCCGTCAGCAGGCTCCCATAGTCGGAGTATCCCGGCGGCAGCCAGCGCCCCGGCTGCTTGGTGAGCACATTCTCCAACCAGACGGATGACATCGCCCACTGATAACTCTTCCAACTGAGCGCTGATTCCGCGCCCGAACCGGGTCTTGAATTTGAACTCTCCGCCGCCGCGCCCAGCTTCGGTTCCAGCAGCAAACGCGCCAGTTCCCGACGCGCTTCCGTCCCAATCGTCGGGGCCGCTGAATCCGCCGACATACGCCCATCCCAGTCGCGCAGAATGTCGGCTGCCTGTTTGGTCCGGCCCGAGGCGTTCGTGGCGTGATCAATCGCATAGACGAATTTGTCTGCGCAGAACCGGTCGTAAGCGGACGACACATCCATCTGCAGCGCCAGCATATCCGCGGGCGCAAACTTTTTTCCCGATTCGAGCACCCGATAAATGCGATCGGTTCGCCACGGCGCATCCCAATTCGTGCTGATCGAATATTTGTAGCCATCGGGGGTGATGCGCCCGTTGGCAGTCGCCAGAATTCCCTCCGGCGGATCGTACACATGCGGCATGTCGTCGAAAGGAATCCAGCCCTTCCACTCGTGCGCGTCATCGCCCCCGGTCACCGGCAGGCTGCCATCGCCCGCCGCCCGGATCGGCACGCGTCCCATCGCCTGATAACCAATGTGACCATCCACGTCGGCGTACATCACGTTCTGTCCGGGCGCGCCAAAAGTCGAGAAGGCCTTCCGAAATTCCTCCCAGTTCTGCGCCGAGTCTACGTCGAAGAACGTCAGTCCCATGCCGTCCTGCAATGACCAGCGCAAGGCAATCTTGCGCGTCTCGCCCGGAAGCAGTTCCGTGATAATCGGCCCATGCCGGGTGGTCGCCACGTCGAGGGTCACGTCCGGCTCGCCTTTGACGTGAATCGTCTCTTGCCGGTGCTGCGGTTCAGCCCATCCCGCCGGAGTTTTGTACTGCCCCTGCGCATTGAACTCTTCGATGAAATCGTCTTCCACCGTCGGCCCAACGTTGGTGAATCCCCAGCCGATGCGCTGGTTGTGGCCGACGATCACGAACGGAATCCCCGGCAGCGTCACGCCCGCGACGTCGAAGCCGCCGCTAGTCGTTCCGCTGTTCATTCTTCCGCCGTTCATGCGAAGATGCGCCGCAAACCACAGGTTCGGCATCTGGTGATCGAGGTGCATATCGTTCGAGAGCAATGGCTTCCCCGAAACCGTATGCTGACTGGAAACGACCCAGTCGTTCGAGCCGGGGCGGAACGAATCAGTTTCTTCGGGAAGGGTACCGACTCGAGCCTGGAATAGTGCTGAGCCAGATCCCGTAGGCCGCGCCGACGTGATGCGTCCGGTCCCGCCCGACGGATCGACCTCTTCTTCGTCATCGTCATCTTCGTTGCTGCTGTGGGCCGCCGGTTCGCCTTCAATGTGCCGCACTTCGGTAGGCGGACGGTCTCGCCAGGATGAATTCACATAGAGGTCTGCCGTAAGTTCCGGCCCCAGCTTCGCCAGAATTTTCTCTCGCGTCAGCGTCGGCGGATTGCGGTAGTGATTCAAATCCTGCACCAGGAGTGCGCCCACCAGCAGGGAATCGGTCACCGTCCACGGCCGCGGCGTGTATTTCAGCAAGCGGAATTCGAGCGAGAGCCGGTCGCGATGTGAATCGATAAACGCGTTTATTCCCCGAGCATAAGCGTCAAAATAAGCCCGGTCGCGCGCGGAGATATTCTTCTCGGAAGCCTCGGCCGCAAGCCGCAGCCCCAGAATCCGCTCTTGGCGGTCCATCTGGACTGTGTCCGCGCCGATCACCTCTGAAAGTTCTCCGGCAGCGGCGCGCCGCATCATGTCCATCTGCCAGAGCCGGTCCTGCGCGGTGACGTATCCCTGGGCAAAAAATAAGTCTTCGAGCGTAGCCGCTTCGATCGTCGGCACGCCCTGCTCATCGCGC
The DNA here is from genome assembly GCA_049520095.1 of Terriglobales bacterium. Lineage (GTDB taxonomy): Bacteria > Acidobacteriota > Terriglobia > Terriglobales > Acidobacteriaceae > Acidiflorens. The sequence goes on along the minus strand of JBEKQC010000042.1, from coordinate 20,695 downwards.
ACAACGCGTATCTTCGACGAAATTCCCGGCACCGTGACGCTGCCATCGAGTTGGGGCAGAGGCGAGCGCGCGATCCCGTATAACCACCAGACAGCGGCGATGAGCGCTACCAGCAGCGTGCAAACGGCGTAGTACAGGATGCGCAGCGCAGGATTGCGCTGCCGAACCTCAGAGCCTGAAGTGTCGGGCAGAGAAGCGGTAGAAGACATTACTCAAAGATTGTAGGGGTGTGCCGTGCCTGTGACAACCGCAAGCCGTCGGCTAGATAAGATTCGTATCGTGGACCAGCGACACGAGAGCACAGTACGAACGAGATGGCGACCGCGACCGTGAACTGAGCTGAGGAAGAACATGGGGGCGGGGCTAGGCTGTGGCTCCGGTGGACGACCTTCGGTCTTTACGCTCTTGGCTTGTTTTCAGCGGGTGGTGGTGCTTCCTTCAGTTCTTTCCAAGTGTTTGCCAGTCCGATAACCCAAGACCATATCGAGTGTGCGGAGTCCTCCGCCAAACGCAGTGCTTGTACCATCCCGCCGAAGATAAACAGAACACACAAGACTTTGAACGGCGTCGCATTTAGGGCATGAGCAAAGTAGACCGCGGCGAGACCTGCCCAGCCAGTGGCGTGCAAAGTTGTACCCAAAGTATAACCGCGTAAGTCCTGGATCGTGAGATGACCCAGAACCTCTGTCCAAGGATCATACCTTTCACGATAGTCGAGTCCGTATCGCTTCAGGAGTGTTGAAGCCGTCGCCGTCCACGCATTCACTGTTTCATCGTGCAATGCACGCCGCATCGCCCTCCTCATACCTAGCCATTGCACGAAGCGAAAGTGGCGCGATCCTAGAAATGGCCTCTGCGGTTGTCCTGGTTGTGGTGGTTGTCCTGCAATTTGCGTGATGTGGTGCTGATTCACGTGCACGAGCCATCGGTCGAGCAACCTATCCCACGGGACAATCCACGTCCAGATTCGGAAGATTGTGCGCACTGTGCTCTGTAGAAGTGTCACCCAAAGCATAAAGGCGCTTCCCAACACAAAGGCGAACAGCAAAGAAAGGAATACAGGGGTATAGCGAGAAAGAACACTTGCGCGCCGAGTCAATAGCTCGGCGATCTGAGGATTCGCCATCAGTACGCACGCTTCAAAGAAAAAGCCAGGGACCAAGGCGGCTAGGGCAGTAACGACACGTGGATGCAAAACGCGAGAAACAGCCTCTAGAACTTTGTCGACATTGACGTCGGGCACGCGCTCAGTTTAGGCGTTTCCGGACCTGAGTGTCCAGAAACGCGCACAATTCGTGCACAAAATGAAAACGGACTGGTGGGCCGTCCAAGCTCCCCGTGGGCGGGGCCTTTGATCTTTTTCATCACACTCAGCCAGTGAGCATCATCACAGACACCCAACCCGCGCATGAGCGAGAATCAGCAATCTGATTGGGGTAGCCAGAGGTGAGTGCGTCAACCGAGACGGCCCTCGAAGCTGCCCCAAACCCATTTTCAGCGCCGTTTTTGGAGCTAACTCCCAATTCCTGGATACTTTACGTATAAGTCCTTATTCTTGAATATGTTGCCGCTAACCATATGATTCTAATAGATCAGAAAAGTATAGGGGGGTAGGGGGTGTAAGCACGGGTCAACTCCTTTAGGAGTAAACAGGCAAGGAAGAAAGAATAAATCACGTGCTCGAAGAGATTTCCTGACAGGCGACAGCGAGGGAAGTCGGTTGGCGTAACCCATGCTCGCCCCGTATCATGTTTGCGATCCCTTAGCGTGCATTATCTTGGTTTCCGCGCCGGCCAAAATGCTGCAGAAAAGAATCGACGATCAGCCATCTATCTCGCGGGAGAACATCCGCGAAGCCGAAGGAATTTTCCTGAAGCATCTCAAACGTGTCGGCCTCAAGCAGACCGAACAGCGCAGCGCAATCCTGCGGACCTTCCTTGAAACTCGTGAGCATCTCTCGATCGACGAATTGCATCGGTTGGTCAAGAAAACTGATCCGCGTATCGGTTTCACCACCGTCTATCGGACGCTGAAGCTCCTGGCAGGTTGCGGCCTCGCCAGTGAAGTCGCTTTTCACGACGGCATCGCGCGTTACGAGCACCAGTACAACCGCCGCAGTCATCACCACATGGTCTGTACCGAGTGCGGCGCGTCGGTCGAATTTTTCTCGGAGAAAGTCGGAGAAATCGAACAGGAGATCGGACACAAACACCGTTACGTAACCACCCGCCACACTTTTCAGATCTACGGCGTTTGCGAAGACTGCCGCAATTCGAAGAAGAGGAACGGACGCCGAATTGTCTAGTTCAGAAAATGTGCCAGCACATAGTTCGGGGAACAGTTCCGCGGATGGCTCAGCGAATCCGGCGCAAGCTTCCGTGAAGTGTCCGCATTGCGGAACCGTGATGCCGGCGAACGCAGCATTCTGTCCGGGATGCGGATGGTCGATGACGCCGATTCCTCCCGCGGAACGGGCAGCCGCGGCGGTCGCTTATCTCACCTTCATTCCTGCCGTAGTGATCTTGTTTCTGGCGGCATTTCGCAAAAACCGTTTTGTCCGCTTTCATGCCTGGCAAAGCATTTTGCTCTGGGGAGTGTTTTTCGTTTTGACCATCATCGCGCTCTTTCTTTCGAATGTTGCTGCCGCCATGGTTTTTCTGCTGTTTGGAATCTTGGCTTCGCTGGCCATGTTGTTCTTGTGGATCGTGCTGACGCTCAAGGCATGGCAGGGCGAGCGTTTCGAATTGCCGTTGTTCGGCGAGCTGGCGGCGCGCATGAAATAAGGCAGGTCTCAGGTTTAGGTCTCAGGAAAGACAAGATCAACCAACGGTCTCCTGGGACCTGACACCTGGGACCTGAGACCTTGCCGTTCTTGTCCTCATCGTTCAAAATATTTGATTCACTATTCATCCCTCTAGGAGCCTTTCATTGAGCCAGCTTCAGCGCGTTAAGATCAGCGCTCTCGGTACCTACGTTCCGCCCCGCCTACTCACCAACGCCGATCTCGAAAAACTCGTCGACACCAATGACCAGTGGATCATGGAGCGCGTCGGAATCCGCGAACGTCATCTCGTGGACAAGGGGGTAGCGACCAGCGATCTTGCGGTTGAGGCGGCGAAAAAAGCGCTTGCCGAGCGCGGTATCGAGGCTTCGGATCTCGACGCAATTATCGTGGGAACGGTTACGCCCGATATGTTCTTTCCCTCGACCGCTTGTCTGGTGCAGCACAAGCTCGGCGCGAAAGATGTCTGGGGATTCGATATCTCGGCCGCTTGTTCGGCATTTGTTTACGCGCTACAAACCGGAGCGCAGTTCGTTGCGACCGGATCGCATAAGAAAGTGCTCGTGATCGGCGCGGATGTGATGTCGTCAATCATCGATTACACCGATCGCGCAACCTGCGTTATTTTTGGCGATGGAGCCGGTGCGGTGCTGCTTGAACCCACGGAAGACGCATCCGTCGGACTCATTGACTTTATCCACGAAGTGGATGGGTCGGGCGGGTGCTCGCTGTACATGCCGGGCGGCGGAAGCCTGAATCCTTCAACTCACGAAACCGTCGACAAAAAGATGCACTTCGTTCATCAGGATGGAGGAGCGGTCTTCAAATATGCGGTGCGCAAGATGGCTTTGCTCTGCGAAGAGATTCTCAAGCGCAACAACATCAAGGGCAGCGAGATCGACGCTTTCATCCCGCATCAGGCGAACAAGCGCATCATCACCGCCACTGCCGATAGGCTGAGCATGCGTCCCGAAGCCGTGGTCATTAACATAGAAGATTACGGAAACACCACCGCTGGAACAATTCCGCTGGCGATGGAAACCGCGCGCCAGCAAAGCAAATTGAAGAAGGGAAGTCTAGTGCTGCTCGCGTCGGTGGGCGCGGGATTCACCAGTGGAGTCACGCTCCTCCGCTGGGCGTACTGACACCTTTATTCTGCCGGCGCAGCGGCTACCACCATTTGCACCATCCGGGACATCTGTCGCTTGTCGATCTTGCGCTTGGTCATGTTCCCATCCAGCCGGTTGACGATGATCAGATCGAGTGACGGCACAACCACGGCATACTGCCCAAGATGTCCCTCAGCCCAGAAACTCCCCTTCGGAAAAGGTATTCTTTGCGGTGTCCCGCTCACCGCGTCGCCCGTCCACCACAGGTACCCATAACCGCCTGACTCGGAATCGGAATATGGTCGCGTGCTGGCCTTTACCCAATCTTCTGGAACCACCTGGGTGTTGTTCCATTTGCCCGCATGAAGGTAAAGCAGGGCGAAACGCGCAAAGTCTCGAGCGCTCATCTCGAACGGATATGCGGGGAAGCGTGAATCCGCGCTGGTGATGTAATGCCCGTCGCTGGGCCTGAAATCCTGCATTCCGATAGGTTGAGCGATCAGCCGATAGAATGCTTCGAAGATCTTCGTGCCCGTTGCCTTCTCATAGATGTAGCCGAGGGTGTTGAAGTCCCAGTTGTTGTAGTACCAAAACGTGCCCGGGGCATGAGAACCGCGCGGCGGCTTCTTTTCAATCATACCCTTGGTTTCATAGTCGGTCGGATGATAGATCCCTGAGCGCGCTTCGAGTAGATCGCGCACCGTTGCTTGCTTCTCCACTGCCGTTAGCGATGGTTTGTTGTCGTCAATGTCGAGCTTCTGCAGCGTGTCGTCGAGGTTGATCTTACCTTCGGCCACAGCAATACCGATCAGCGAATTCAACAAACTCTTACGGCAGGAGTGCAGGTTCGACCTACGCGCGACATCTCCCCATGCGGCAACTACCACGCCATGTTGCACGATCATCGCCGATGTCGAGCCAATCTCCTCAACATATTCGTGTATTTCCGCCAGCTTCTTGGCTGACCAGCCAGCCTGCTCCGGTGCTGCTAACTGCTTCCACTCCGCACCTGGCACACCGCTCGATTGGGAAGCGGCTTCAACCACCAACCCGAGCAGCAGTAACGCCATCAGGCCAATACGCACACGTATGCGTGCAGGTTTAGCGGAGGGAGACAGTGGGGTGTGTTTCATAAAATCAGCGCAGAATTTTCGCGCCGGAACCGTGAAACTCTATTTCAATTCCATCGCTCCTACCAGCGCGACAAGCGGTCCTGCGGAGCGAGTTTACCCGAAGTATTTTCGGACAACGAAAAAATAATCCGCACTTCCGTTGCGACTTCTACGGCTTGATCGTCGATAACGAACGGTTTGTATTTCCATTGCCGGACGGCATCGATTGAAGACTCAAGAAGCAATGGGTTGCCTGACACGACACCCACGAAAACGACGGTCCCGTCCTCTCCAATGATCGCGTTGAGAACCGCGGGGCCCTGCACCCTCGCACTTTTTGCCAATGCGGGGTAAGACGGATAAATTCTTCTAAGGAAGAGTCCTTGGTCCTTGCGTTCGGAGACTGCTCCCGCCGACTTCCTTACACGTCGATTGACAGAATTCAGAGGAGTGGGAGACCAATCGCGCGTATAAATCGTTACAATACGATTTCCTAGAAAAGCAATGAACTGCAAGGCCGTGGCCGCGAATTTTCCGTCCGGCTGTAGATCAAGATAAGTGTGAAAAGCTTCGATTGCTCCATCCGGCACCGTAACTTCACCGCAGACGGTTCGAGCCTCACCCAGAAGATTAACACCCTTAAAATAGTGGGCTGAGGCGTGCTTAGGATTTGCCCATATTGCCTCGTCATAGGCTTCGTTCGCATCCTCCAGATTTCCGGTATTGGTGTGGACGGCGCCGACGTTAAAGTAGTACGTAGACGCATTGGCGGGATCGACGCGCGCGGCGTTGCGGTAGGCGCTTATCGCTTCAGACGAATTGCCAAGCTTGTGATGCGTTTCGCCAAGGTTGTTGTAATAGGGCCCGATTGGTTTGATTGCAATCGCTTCGCTGTAGGCTGCTCTCGCTTCCTGATATTTTTGCGCTCTGCGATAGGCTTCGCCCAGTTTGAACCACAGGAGATCCCGCGAAGAGTCAAACTCGATCGCCTCTCGCAACACGGCGATCGCATTGTCACAGTCGCCGGCATCCACGAGTACGCTGGCTCGGGCAAGCTTTTCATTCAAAAGAGCGACCAGATTCGTCTTACCCTCGCCGGAAGTCGGCTGGTTGTCGGTTAGCATAAAGCACTACTTTGTCAGAGCCATACTCATACCTGGCCGCCGCACTTCTGAACCCTCGAAACCCTACTTCAATTCCATCGCTCCTACCAGTGACTCGAAAATTTTGAAGCCGTCGGTGCAGCCGAGTTCAGGTTCGGCGGCGCGCTCGGGATGGGGCATCATGCCCAGAACATTCCGTCCGGGGCTGCAGATGCCGGCAATATTTTCGAGCGAGCCGTTGGGATTTGCTGCGGGCGTAATTTCGCCTTGCAGGTTCGAGTAGCGGAACACGATGCGGCTGTCGCGCTTCAGTTCCGCGAGTGTCGCTTCATCGGAAAAATAGTTGCCTTCCATGTGGCCAATGGGGATGGTCAGCACTTCGCCCTTGCGGCAGGCGTTCGTGAATGGGGTCTCGTTGTTTTCGACTCTCACCTGCACCGGCTTGCAGACGTACTTCAGGCCTATGTTGCGCATCAGCGCTCCGGGCAGCAATCCCGACTCACACAAAATTTGGAAGCCGTTGCAGATGCCGAGCACCAGGCCACCCCCGGCGGCGAACTTGCGGACGGATTCCATCACCGGCGAGAATTTGGCGATGGCGCCCGTGCGCAGATAGTCGCCGTAAGCGAATCCTCCCGGCACAATGACCACATCGCAGTTTTCGAGTTCGTGCGATTCGTGCCAGAGAAACGTTGCCTTCTGTTTCGCCACGTGCTCGGCGGTCCAGAAGGCATCGTGATCGCAGTTCGATCCGGGGAAAATAATGACACCAAATTTCATGGGACACCTCGCGCCAAAGATCTAGTTGGAATGAATCTATGGTGTCAAGGTTCCCATATTTGGGTCAAGGACAAAGTCTTCCGATCTATATCGATTCTATGGTCCTGTCGTTGGCTCCGAGGTGTTGAAGACCGCGAGATCCGATGCGACGGCTGCATTCGAGTAGCTTGCTGACTGATCGTTGTCATCCGACGGCCGGTAAGGGGGCGGATTGGTGGACCAGTTGTAGCTGTCATCTGGGTAGTAGTTATAAGCTGGCCACGGGGAATACCAGTACGGATCATAGTATCCATACGGGCCGTACCACCACGGGTTCCATGCGAAGCCCCAGTACGGCCACCCGAAACCAAAGCCCCAACCTCCCCAGCCCCAGCCGAAGCCTAGTCGGCAGCAACCCCAGCCACCGCCCCAACCGCCTCTAAAGCCAAAGCCTCCGTGATTGAAGGCTGGAACTCCGCGAGCTCCGCCTACGAAGCCGGCCTCAGTTCTTAATGCGCCCCGATTGGATGCGCCAAAAGAGTGCCAACCACCATCTGCAATTCCGGCGTTTCGAGCCATGAGGGTGGAGTTCTTGGAACCTGCGGAATTGCGTGATGCGCTGGCGGCGTTGCCGAACGAGTGCCACTGGCCATCGTTGATGGCGGGACGAAGATTCGACGAACTGCGACTCGACGAGCTACGATCTGACGACCGGGTTGCGGATGAGCCTAGGTTGCGGCCAGCCTCAGATCCGCCGCCTCGGCCGTAGCTTCCTCCACCATAAGATCGCTCGCCATAGGAGCCGCCTTCACGAGCTTCCCCGCCGCCGCGATAGGAGCCTCCACCGCTATGGAAACCTCCACCTCCGCCACCGCCATGAGAGCCTCCGCCTCCACCACCATGGCCGCCGCCTCCGTGCTGAGCGAAGGCCAGGTTAGGGGTGAGAGCGAGACCAATGAAAACCGGGAAAGCTATCAGGGACTTGAGAAGACTCGATGGGCCCATAATCCTTACCTCCCTCACTATGGGAGTGCAACCTAAAGCGCGGAGCCTGAGTGCCAGGACGGCGCCTTCTACTTAATCAGATTCTAGCGCTTGCCGCGGGGTTGCGCGAATGTTAGGTCAAATTACCGAGGTCGAGTGGAAGTCTTTAGAATTGACCAAAACTCTAAGGCCGGGGCGCTCCACTCACCTCATTCCACAAGAATGACAACTCATCGGCGGTGTCATTGATTGCCTGGGTGACAGAGACACCGGAGCTATGGCCGCTTACCGTTTGATAATGCAACAGGATGGGCCGGTCGCTGGCATTATCGGCCTGGACGAGGGCGGTCATTTTGCGCGCGTGCAAAGGATCGACGCGGGTATCGCTATCGCCAGTGTTGAACATGATGGCGGGTAATTTCATGCCTGGTTTCACATTCTGATAGGGCGAATACTTCAGCAGATAAGGGAATTGGTCTGCGTTATCTGCTGATCCATATTCCGCAGTCCACCACTTGCCGACGAGGAAGTTGTGGAAGCGGATCATGTCGAGCAGCGGATATCCGCACCAGATGGCGCCGAACATCTCCGGGTGCTGGGTCATGGCGGCGCCCATCAACAGGCCGCCGTTGGAGCGTCCGCGAATGGCCAGCCGCTGGGGTGAGGTGTATCTCTCGTCGACCAAATACTTCGCGGCGGCGAAGAAGTCGTCGAAGACATTCTGTTTGTGCTCGAACATTCCAGCTCGGTGCCACTTCTCGCCGTATTCACCGCCGCCGCGTAGATTGGGCTGGGCGTAGAAGCCGCCCTGCTCCATCCACCAGGCATATTCGGGGTTCCATGCCGGGGTCAGGTCCACCAGGAATCCGCCATAGGCCGACATCAATGTTGGCGTGTTGCCATCGCGCTTCAGGCCTTTCCTCGACGAGATGAACATGGGCACGCGCGTACCGTCCTTCGATTGGTAGAAAACTTGCTTCACTTCGTACTGATCGGAGGCGAAGGGTACGGTGGGCTTGGCAAAAATTTCCGTTCTTCCGCTGTTAATGTCATAGCGATAGATGGTTGGCGGGATGATGAACGACTCGAAGCTGTAGAATCCTTCGCTGCCATCTTCGCGGCCGTAAAGGCCAGTTGCCGCGCCGAGAGTCGGGTATGCGATGCGTCCGGTCTCCTTTCCCTCAAGCGTGAAGATGCGTGTTTCCGTTAGCACGTCATGAACTCCGGTGGCAAAGAGTTTCCCGCCGACGACCGAAATCCCGGAAATGACGTCTTTGCCTTCGGGTACGATGCTGGTCCAGTACTGCGGTTGCGGATTGGCGATCTGCACCTTGACTACGCGATAGTTCGGCGCCTGGTAGTCGGTGAGCACGTAGAGATCGTCGCCGTAGTTCACAGGTGTGAACCGATCGTCGATTCCATGGATGACCGGGCGAATCGCTGAGTCCGGCTGGCGCAAGTCTTTCATATAAACATCGACGCGCTTGGGCGGAACGCCGTGCACCACGGTGATCATCAGGTAGCGCTCGTTCTCAGTGATTTCGGCGCCGATGAGTTGCATGGGGCCGAGTGTCTCCCCCTCGAAGCTTTTACCGAAGATGAGTTCATCGCTGGTGGCGAGTGATCCGAGCTTATGATAGAAGACGATCGTTCCCGCGGGATCGAAGCGTGCGTAATAAAGACCTTGTTTATCGGGGCTGAGCTGGATGCCGGAATAACGCGCGGAGGGCAGAGAGTCGGGGAGTTCGTGGTTTCTCGCGACATCGTTCTTATTGATCTCGAGAATGTGTACCGACTCTTCATCGGCGCCTCCGGAGCGAATCCCGTAAACCAGCAGCGTGCCGTCCTTGGAAATATCATTGATCTGCACGGACGTGTTCTGGTCATTGCTCAGTTTCGTCGCGTCGACCAGCCGTTCATCCTGACCGCGCAATCCGCGCCGCATATAGATCGATCCCTGGTTCTCATCGGCGAGCCGCTTCTTGAAAAAATAACTCCCACCGCGCTCGAAAGGGATGCTGTAGCTCTGCACGCGTTCGAGCTTCCCGAGTTCATCGACGATCTCCGGCCGGATCTTCACTTGCGACAGGTACTGCTCCGTGTATTTCATCTGCCGATCGATCCACGCGCGGGTCTCCGGGCTCTTTGCGTCTTCCAGCCAGCGATAGGGATCAGTGAGCGTGGTTCCGTGAATGTTCTCGATTACCGGCTTGGCTTCGGTTGGCGGCGCAGGTGGAAGGATGATTCCGTTGCCGCCCTTTACCTGGGTAGATTGATCGGCGGCGAAAGCAAAGAGCCCGAGCACTAGGAAGACAAGCGATTTCATCGTTTTGCTGTGGAAGACCGGCACAGATGTCATGTTCGGAGCATTTTATTCCGGTTCCCGATTACCCGCCAGCGGAAGGGCGCGAAGCGTAGCGGGAGCGCAACAGCGATCCGTCGGCTCCAAAAATTCCGCTTTTCGAATTTTCCCCGGCAGGTCTAATACTTCACGATCGCCGCGAACGACTTGGGATCAAGCGAAGCTCCGCCTACCAGGGCGCCGTCGATTTCCTCTTCCGACATCAGGGCATGGGCGTTCTCTGGTTTGACGGAGCCGCCATAGAGGATGCGGAGTTTGTTGGCGAATTCCTGGCCGAAGGATTCGGCGGCTTCGGCTCGAATGATGGCGTGGGCGTCGGCGGCCAGCTGCGGGGTGGCGGTTTTTCCGGTGCCGATGGCCCACACCGGTTCGTACGCGACCACCAGGCTGACGGCTTTTTTGGCCGAGACTTTATTGAAGGCGCGGAGACATTGGCGGCGCAGGACGTCGTCGGTGAGCCCGGCTTCGCGTTCTTCGAGAACTTCTCCCACGCAAACGATGGGGATGAGTCCGGCTTCGAGGGCGGACTTGAGCTTGAGATTGACGGTGTCGTCGGTCTCGCCGAAGTACTGGCGGCGCTCGGAGTGTCCGATGATGACGTGGGTGACGCCGACGGCGAGCAGCATGGCGGCGTTGACTTCTCCGGTGAATGCGCCTTCTTTTTCCCAGTAGAGATCTTGCGCGCCGATGGCGACATTCGATCCCTTGGCCGCAGTGACGGCGGCATCGAGCGCGAGGTAAGTGGGGCAGACGACGATTTCATCGCGGCCTTGGTTGCAATCGGGGCCGTGAACCAGGGGCAGGAAATCGCGGAAGAAGTCGCGGGCCTGGTCGGGCGTTTTGTACATCTTCCAGTTGGCGGCGATGAGTTTTTTTCTCATGAAGGACCTTTCTCGAAGATAGCGGAAATCGGGTGCAGTTGCTGGGATAATTTTTCGGCGGCCTCGACATAGACCTTGCAGGTGGCAATGTCGAAGAGCACGAAACGGACGTGCTTTACATCAGTGCAATGCGGCAAAGCGTCGACAATGGCGCGCATTGCTATTTCAGCAGCCTCGTGAACAGGATAGCCGAAGGCTCCGGTCGATATCGAAGGGAAAGCCAGCGATCTCATTCCATGATCATCGGCGATTCGGATGGACTCACGATAACAACTGGCGAGCGTTTCAGCCTCGCTGTGCCGGCCTTCTCCATACACTGGGCCGACGGTGTGAATTACATATTGGGCGCGCAACCGTCCGCCGGTGGTGATGACGGCTTTGCCGGCGGGGAGGCTGCCTATTTTGGCCACAATGCGTTTGCACTCCTGGAGTATCGAGGGGCCGCCGGCGCGGTGAATGGCTCCATCGACGCCTCCTCCGCCGAGCAGAGACGAGTTGGCGGCGTTGACGATGGCGTCGGTCTCCTCCTTGGTGATGTCGGCGGGGCCGTGGAGTTCGAGCGTCTTGGCGTCAGCGAACGTCAGTCGGGCTGCGAAGTCGGACATAGCGGACACTGAAGAGGTCTCAGGTGTTAGGTTTCAGGTCTCAGGACGCAGGTCTTAGCTTTTAGCTCTAGCCGGTGAGCAGCAACTCGGAGCGCCGGGCTTACGCTTTGTATCAGGGGATCGTTTCAAGCGACGCCCAGATCCAAACCTCCGATCGCCTGAGACCTAACACCTAACACCTGGGACCTATCTCTTATCCGTCAGAGCTTCCACTCCGGGAAGCTTTTTTCCTTCCAGGAACTCCAGCGAAGCGCCACCGCCAGTTGAAATATGGGTGATCTTGTCGGCTACTCCGGCGGCTTTGACGGCGGCTACGGAATCTCCGCCGCCTACGATCGTAGTGGCGCCGGCATTCTCGGCCACAGCCTGAGCGATCTTGAAAGTGCCTCTCGCAAATGGCTGCAATTCGAAAACGCCCATGGGGCCGTTCCAGACAATGGTGCGGGCGCGAGCCACCTCTTCGGAAAAGGCCTCGATCGTTTGCGGGCCGATATCGAGCGCCATCATGTTGGCGGGGATGGGCTCACCCTGGCCGACGAATTTCACCAAGGCACTGGCTTCGACGCGGTCGGCGATGACGTGGTCGGTCGGCAACAGGAACTTGACCTTATGAGCTCTCGCCTGCTTCAGAAGGTCGCGTGCGAGCTCGATCTTGTCTTCTTCAACCAAACTCTTGCCGACGGATTCGCCTTGCGCCTTGAGGAAGGTGTAGGCCATGCCACCGCCGATGATGAGGACGTCAACCTTGCTGAGCAGGCTCTGGATGACTCCGATCTTGTCGCTGACCTTGGCGCCGCCGAGGATGGCAACGAAGGGGCGCTCGGGGTTCTGCAGGACGCGACCGAGATATTGCAGCTCCTTTTCCATGAGCAAGCCGGCTGCCGATTTCTGCACAAACCGGGTGATGCCAACCGTGGAGGCATGCGCACGATGGGCCGTGCCGAAGGCGTCATTGACGTAGAATTCGGCGAGCTTGGCGAGTTGTTTGGAAAAATTCTCTTCGTTTTTTTCTTCCTCGCCATGGAAGCGGAGGTTCTCTAGCAGCAGCGCCTGGCCTTTCTCGAGCTTGAGCGCCATCTCTTCGGCTTCCTCTCCAACGCACTCGGGGCAGAAGCCGACATTTTCTCCGCGTGACAGTTCTTTGTCCAGCAACATGCGCAGACGCTCGGCGACGGGCTTGAGGCTCATCTTTAGATTGGGCTTGCCTTTGGGACGGCCCAGGTGAGACGCCAGGATGAGGCGGGCGCCGTGACGCAGAGCGTACTCGATGCTGGGCAGAGTTTCGCGGATGCGTGTGTCGTCCATGACGCGGCCGTCGTCGAGCGGGACGTTGAAGTCTACACGCATGAAGATGCGGTGATCGTTGAGAGGAAGGTCGCGAATAGAAAGCTTAGACATGGGAGCACCTATTATCGGCTATTCGCTGTTCGTCGTTGGCTGTTCGCAGATCCGCCTAGTGTCAGCACCTAGTCTCCGCAGGGGAGAACAGCGAATAGCGAACGACGCACAGCGGGCTACAGACCTTTGGCAGCCATCAGGTTGATCAGATCGCGGACACGGCAGGAGTAACCCCACTCGTTGTCATACCACGAGATCACCTTGACGCAGTTGCCGCCGACCACCAGGGTCATGTGCGCGTCGACGATCGAGGAGCGGGAGTCGCCTTTGAAATCGGACGAGACCAGTTCGTTTTCCTCAAAGCCGAGGTAGCCCTTCAGCGAGCCCGATTCAGAGGCTTTTTTCAGGGCCGCGTTGACCTCTTCTTTGGTGGTCTTCTTCTCTACCCAGACGACGAGGTCGACGACCGAGACGTTGGGCGTGGGTACGCGCATGGCGAAGCCGTCGATCTTGCCGGCCAGATCGGGGATGACGAGCTTGAGCGCTTTGGCGGCGCCGGTCGAGGTTGGGATCATGTTGATCGCCGCCGCGCGCGCTCGCCGCAAATCCTTGTGCGGGAAGTCGAGGATCACCTGATCGTTCGTGTAAGAGTGAATAGTAGTCATGGTGCCGCTGACAATCTTGAAGTTGTCGTTCACGACCTTGGCGACCGGGGCCAGGCAATTCGTGGTGCAGGAAGCGTTCGACACGATGTGGTGCTTGGCGGGATCGTACTTCTCTTCATTCACGCCGAGCACGACGGTGAGGTCTTCGTTCTTCGCGGGTGCAGAGATGATGACTTTTTTCACCGAGCCGCGCAGATGTTTTTTTGCTTCGCTGGCGTCGGTGAAGCGTCCGGTGGACTCGATGACGACCTGAGCTCCGACGGAGTCCCAGGGCAGGGCGGCGGGATCCTTTTCTTTAAAAACCTTTATGACTTTGCCGTCGATCGAAATACTGTCGGTGCCGGCGGTGATTTGGTTAGGCAGGTTGCCGAGGATCGAGTCGTACTTGAGCAGGTGGGCCAGCGTCTTCGGATCGGTGAGATCGTTAACGGCGACGAAGTCGAGATTCTTGTCACCGAGCGCAGTGCGAAGAACGTTGCGTCCGATGCGTCCAAATCCATTAATGCCAACTTTTACGGCCATGGTGCCTCCGGAAGAAGATTTGCTTGCCTAAGAAGAAATAAGCAGGGCTTGAAGCAACCTTCGATGGTAACAGGGTGGAGCAGGCAGCGTAAACGTCAGGCGCCGCACTGGACTGCCCCGATTCCCGAATAAGGACACAACTCGCCGCAGCGCGCAGAGCGCCCGGTGCCGAAGTTGGATTCATACCGGCTTATTCATGCAGATGCGGGCGTGATCTCAATATAGGTGTCGGTGTTGCGCCAGAGGAGCGGGAGACGGGCAAGCCAGTATTTTGCGTTGATCAACCGGCGGACGCGAGCGAACTCTTCCGGTCGCATTACGCGAACGGTTGCTGGGAATTCCGGGCCGGTAATTTTCCCGCGGATGGTGCAGGGCGCGATCTTGACTTGCGGGTTGTTGCGGATGCGCTTGCACTTTCCCAATTTACTATTCGTCATGAAGTAGAGTTTGTTGCCGTCCTCGGCAAACCAGATGGGAGTGTACACGGCGACGCCACTTTTTCGGAAGGTGGCGAGGCTAATGTAACGCTGGCCGCTGATTTCGGCGGGGATGGTAGCCATGCGTGTATTGTAAAGCGCGGCGAAGGATGTTTGCGGTGGAGTGCACACGACTATCACGTGGAACTTCCGCGTCGCCCCTGTGACCGGTTTCGTGCTCGGTCGCATACAATAGCGGGCTATCGAGGCTCCGGGTAGGAGCGAGACCATATGAGCGAAAGGTTTGAACAATGGGAGGGGCGCACCGTCAATGGGAGACTTCCGTTACAAAACTATCTGGGTGGTTCCGATCACGGTGCTGTGTACCTTACCGTTATGCAAAGCGGTGCGGGCGAATCCGAGAAAGCGGTCATCAAGTTGATTCCCGCCGACGCGGTGGACGCGGAGAAACAACTCCTGCGATGGAGGGTGGCCCGCGAACTAAGCCATCTGAATCTGATTCGCATTTTCGAGGCGGGACGCTGTGAACTGGATGGCACGGCGCTGCTTTATGTCGTGGAGGAGCATGCGGAGGAAAATCTTTCACAGATTCTTCCGGAGCGGGCGCTGACGGCAGAGGAAGCGCGAGTCATGCTTCCGCCGATTCTGCGGGCTTTGCAATATGTGCACGCAAAGGGGTTTGTGCATGGTCACATCCAGCCGTCAAATATTCTGGCCATTGGGGACCAGGTGAAGCTATCGAGCGACGCTCTGGTTGCGGCGGGTGACAGGAGCCAGGGCGCCAGGAAGACGAGTGCCTATGATCCGCCAGAAGCGGCGATTGGAGCGGTTTCGACAGCTGCCGACGTTTGGCAGTTAGGGATGACACTGGTTGAGGCGCTGACGCAGCGCTTGCCGGCTTGGGATCGCGCACCGTCGAGTGCGCCGGAAGTGCCGCCGGGGCTCCCGAAGCCATTCCGCGAAATCGCAGCGCACTGCTTGCAAGTCGATCCGGCGAAGCGATGGACGGTTGCGGAGATCAGTGCTCGTCTGGAATCGGATCGGGTGGGATCAGAGCTAGTGGAAGCGGCGCGGCCAGTCCAGACGTCGGTTCAGGCGGGGAAGGCGGCGGCTGTGCGAGCGATCTCGGGTGAGCGGAAGGTATCGGCAAAATGGCCTTACGTGCTGGGATTGACGGCAGCCGTTGCAGTTGGCTTTTTCTTGATTGCAAGACCGAAACCGTCGAGCGCTCCAGCGGGGATTCGATCGACGCAAGATCAGCAGCCGGCCGAAAACTCTCAGTCGGCGCAGGCACCGACACAGCCGCAGTCGAAGCCGAGCCTTGCGACGCCGGGAAAGGTAGAGGTTAAGGGGGCGACGCCGGGGCCGGGCGGTGATAAAAAGGCGTCTGCGACTGCCGATCAGAGCGGTGTTGTGCTGCGGGTGATGCCGCAGGTTTCGCCCAGCGCACGCCGCACAATTCAAGGCAGAGTCAAGGTTCGAGTGAAGGTCGAAGTGGATGCCGCGGGCAATGTGGAGAAGGCGGAGCTCGAATCCGCCGGGCCGAGCAAGTACTTTTCGCGCCTCGCACTGGAGGCTGCCCGGGGTTGGAAGTTCTCTCCGGCACAAGCGGGTGAATCTGGCGCGCGGGAATGGAAGCTGCAGTTCGCTTTCAGCCGGGCGAACACGGAGGTTTCTGCTGTGCGCACAAAGCGCTAGGCGGCCTGCTAGAGTTTGTTGCCGGCATTCATTTGACGGCGGGCTTCTTCGCAGGCTTGCTGCGGGTCGCGTCCGGTGACCTGCTTGTACCAGGCGGGATGGAAGGTCCAGGCCCAGGCTTCACTTACCGCGCCGCGGATCATTGCCTGGAAGGTGCCGGGCTCACCGATCGTGCTCAGGTAGATGTGGATGAAGATTCCGCCGAGCATGATGAGGGCGGAGATGTCGTGCAGCACGTAGCTGATGGCGACCGGAATTCTTCCGAAGGTCTTGGCGCCTGCCCACAGGATGATGCCGGTGATGAGGTAGACGATGCAGCCGCCGACGATCTCCCAGAATTGAATTTTCTGTCCGGCGTTGAAAAAACCGGTGTCAGGTGGATCCATTTTTTCTTCGCCACTGGCTATCTGTTTTATGTTGCGCATCCAGCGCGAATCAGCTCCGGTCCAAATCATGGGTTGCAGCCAGTTCAGGGCTTGTAAGGCAAAGAAAAAGACGAAGGCCACGCCGAAATACGGATGCATGATGCGGCTGAGTTGTCCGCCTCCGAAAAAGGGAGTGAACCAGCGGAAAAGCCACGGAAGATAGATGCTGAAGCCGGTGAACAGCGCGAGAAAGAAAAAGAGCGCGACCGACCAGTGGAGGACGCGCGTGTAGACGGGATGGCGCAGCAATTCTCCGTGATAGACGGTGGTCTTGCCCGCCGCTTCGAAACTCTCGCGAGCTTTGTCGTCGAAACGCTCAACGGCGCTAGCCATTGACTTCCTCCTTTTTAGGAGGTTCCGGTTGGGGCAGGCGCGGGCCGTGGGTTACGTGATGCAAGAGAACGCCGAGCAGGCCAAACAAGGCGAAAGTTCCGAGCACAGGCTTGAACAGCCACTTCCAGACCGTGTAGCTCCACGGAATCTGCGGATCTTTCGGCAGGTTGCCGTAGCGCTCGGGATCGGTGGCGTCG
This sequence comes from Terriglobales bacterium, assembly GCA_049520095.1. Lineage (GTDB taxonomy): Bacteria > Acidobacteriota > Terriglobia > Terriglobales > Acidobacteriaceae > Acidiflorens. The sequence goes on along the minus strand of JBEKQC010000042.1, from coordinate 3,383 downwards.
TGGAGAACGTAGATCACGTGGGTTCCGCCGACCGATTGCGGATCGTAGACACCGGCATTCTGCCACCCGAAATTGTCGCGCAGTTGTTTCGCGCGCTCCTCGGCGATGAACTTCATGTCGTCCTTGGTGCCGAACTTTAGGCAACCCGTCGGACACGCCTTGATGCAGGCGGGTTCGAGTCCCTCGCCGACGCGGTCGGAGCATAACGTGCATTTGTAGACGCGCTTGGTCGCGGGATTGAAGCGCGGAATATTGAAAGGGCACCCGGAAACGCAGAATTCGCAGCCAATGCAATTTTCCTGATTGAAGTCGACGATGCCGTTGGCATATTTCACGATGGCGCCGTCGGCGGGGCAGGCGTGCAGGCATCCGGGGTCAGCGCAATGCATGCACTGATCCTTGCGCATGAGCCATTGGATGGTGCCATCGGGATTCTGGTGCTCATTGAACTTGATGAGGTTCCAGAAATGGTAGCTGGTCTCGGGCATCGTCTGGTAAGTGTTGTCGAAGGTGGTCGGAGTGAACGGCAAGTCGTTCCACTCGGCGCACGCTACTTCGCACGCTTTGCAGCCGATGCAGGTGGTGGTGTCGACCAGTTTGCAGACTTCGAGGTCGCGCTGCATGCCGTTGCCGGGCGAGGGAGTGGTATGGCCCGAGATCATTTCGGCTTGTAATGCCTTGCGGTCTGCCATCCCCCGTCCTCGGTGTTGAATTAAATCGCTTGTGGAGCCCGACGCTCCACCGGCTAAACCTTTTCGATCTTCACTAAGAAGCCTTTAAATTCAGGCGTGAACGCGTTCGGATCGATCACGGTCGGCGTCAATTGATTCGCGAGCGTCTTCGCCGTCTTGTCTTCATCCTCCGCTATGCCGCGGAAGCCCCAGTGAATGGGAATGCCGATCTGGAACGTTTCTTTGCCATCGATCTTCATGGGCCGGATGCGGCGCGTGACCATGGCCTTCGCGATGTAGTGAGCGCGCGCGCTGGTGACTTTTACCCTTTCGCCGCCGCGAATGCCCATGCGGTCGGCCAGTTCGGCCGGGACTTCGATGAACGGTTCCGGCACGAGCTGCACGTTCATGGGATTATTTTTTGTCCAGTAGTGATAGTGCTCGGTCAAACGATAGGTGGTGCAGATAACGTTGTATCCCTGATCCACCGTCCCATACTTGTCCATGTCGGTCTTATATCGTTTCACGACCGGATTGTTGGATTGTTTCGGATGCAACAAATTGGCAAGCGGGCTTTCGATCGGCTCATAGAACTCGGGGAAAGGACCGTCTTGCATGCCGCCCAGCGGCACGAACAAACGTCCGATGCCATCGGGATTCATGATGAAGGGGCCCATGTGATCTTTGGGTGCGGAATCCGCTTTGAAATCGGGAACGTCGACGCCCACCCAGCTTTGCTTGGCCTCGTCCCACCAAACCTGGCGGCGCGAAGGATCCCAGGGCTTGCCGTCCAGATCGCAGGAGGCGCGGTTATAGAGAACGCGGCGATTCGCCGGCCACGACCATCCCCAATTGGGATAAATACCGAGGCCGGAGGGATCGTCGGTTCCGCGGCGCTGCATCATGGCGCCGGCTTCGGTCCATGATCCGCAATAGAGCCAGTTCCCGGAGAGCGTCGTGCCGTCGTCTTTAAGCCAGGCAAAGCCGGGGAGTTGCTGACCGGCCTTGATGGTCGTGTTGGTCTTCGGGTCGGTGATGTCGGCGAGCGCTTTGCCGTTGATTTCTTTCGCTACTTCGGCGAGTGACGGATTGTACGGGTTGGTGTACGCGAACGTCGCGTTCAGAACGGGATCGGGGAACTTGCCGCCGTCTTTCTTGTAGAGCTCGCGAACTTTCAAAAAGATGGTCGCTAGGATTTCCTGGTCTAGCCGCGCCTGCCCGGGCGGCGGCACGGCTACGTTCTTCCATTGCAGCCAGCGGGCGGAGTTCACGAAGGTGCCGTCTTTTTCCGCGAAGCCTGCGCCCGGCAGACGATATACTGTCGTGTTGATCTTCTTCTGGTCCTCGGCCGTAATTCCCGGAGCCCTCCAGAATTCACTGGTCTCGTCGGGATAGATCTCGCAGACGACCAGCCAGTCAGCCTTTTTCAGCGCATCGATATTCTTGTTCGAATCGGGGCCGATCATGACGCCGTTCATGCCGAAGGCGAAGATGCCTTTTACCTTGCCCTCGTACATGTCGTTCCAGATATTCACCCAGGAATAGTTGCGGTCGATTTTCGGCAGATAATTGAAGGCAAAGTCGTTTTCCTTGGTGGCGGCTGGTCCGTACATCGCCTTCAGAAACGAGACGGCAAATTTTGGTGTGTTCGACCAGTAATTAAACGAATCCCACGGATCGGGCTTGGACTGGGTTGGCGTGGTGCGCTTCAGAAAGGCGGCCAGATCGACGTCAGTGGGATTCGGCATCTTCAAGTAGCCGGGGAGGATGTCGAAGATCCCGGCCATGTCGGTGGCGCCCTGAATGTTGGAGTGGCCGCGGAGCGCATTGACTCCGCCGCCGGCGCGGCCGACGTTGCCCAGCAGGAGTTGCAGGACGGCGGCGGTGCGGATGATCTGCGTGCCGAAGCTGTGCTGCGTCCATCCGACTGCATAAATAATGGTGGCGACTTTTTTCATGTCGCCATCTTTGCGGATGGAGGTGAACAGGTCGGCGGCCTTGAGGAATTGCTCCTGTGGAATGCCGGTGATCCGCTCCACCATTTCGGGCGTGTAGCGCTCGTATTGCTTCTTCAACAGTTGATACACACAGCGCGGATGCTGCAGCGAGAGATCAAACGCGACCTTCGCCGGGAGCGCCGGCGCGGGCGGCGTTGCGCCCGGTAGCAGAGGAGGAGGTGTCTTTTCCGGCGGCGTGCCCACGACCGGTTTGCCAGCCAGGTCTCCGCCTTCTTCGTAATTCCAGGTTTTTTTGTCGTAGATCTTTTTCTCGGGATCGAATCCAGAAAAGAGACCGTCCTCGGGCAGGTTAAAACCGTCTTTGATAATGAATGCGGCGTTGGTGTAATTGACGAGATAGTCTTTGGCGATGCGGTTGTTGGCGATGGCATAGTTGATGACGCCGCCGAGGAAGGCAATGTCGGCGCCGGCGCGGATCTGCACGTACATGTCGGCGTTCGCGGCGGTGCGCGTCAGGCGCGGGTCAACAACTATCGTTTTCGCGTTACGGTGGATTTTGGCTTCTATCGCCCACTTGAAGCCGCAGGGGTGATTCTCGGCGGGATTGCCCCCCATGATCAACATCATGTCGCTGTTCTTGATGTCGATCCAACCATTGGTCATTGCGCCGCGTCCGAAGGTGGGCCCCAAACTGGAGACCGTGGGGCCGTGTCAAACGCGGGCCTGGTTTTCCAGGTAGCAGACCCCCAGGCTG
>JBEKQC010000041.1:0-43035 GCA_049520095.1 Terriglobales bacterium | reverse complement strand
CATCAACGCCGCTGTTTGCCCGATCGGTTTCGTTTAAGTTCGGCAAGTTCGGAACGTACCTCGTCTGGATCGAGCAACTGTCCGCGCTGGGCGGCAGCGTAGCCTTCGCCTATCTTGGATTGAATCTCGGCACGATTCGCGGCTAACCAAACTTCCTGTTCATGGAGCATAGAAACGGCTTGCTCCACAAACTCGTCGACGGTCTCGTAAGGACCGCGCTGGACGTCTTGTTTGAACAACTCCTCAAGCTCGGGACGAAGGCGAATTTCCATAGGTGTATTTTAACTCACACAATCTTCACGGCCGTGTATCCCAAAACGCCGCCGGCCGCCCGGAAACCCGGGCGGCCGGTGTCAGCGGTCTTATCGAGGTGGCTCGTTCTCGTAAGCCGTGACCTCTTAGGACAGGAAGAACTCTTTCGCCAGCGGTAGCCACTCCTGGTCGGGGATCCCGGTGGAGAGATCGTTGATGGCTACTCCACCGTCCTGGGCCAGTGAACCGGCCAGCGCTCCGGCGAAGGCCAGCGGCATGCGGCGCTGCAGGCGGCTTGCCGACTCTTCCGTCCACCAGCGGGCGAGCGGGCCACCGAGCAGGTTACGGAAGCTTGTCTTGGCATCGGGCGCTTGCACGGTTACCAGCCAGCCTTCTCCGTAGGGATCGTTGAGCGCCAGCTTGGGATCTTTCACGAGCGCCGGGTTGATGTCAGACACGGTGCCTTCGATCGGCGAGACCATATCCACGGCGACGTCGTCGCGATAAAGTGTGCACATCTTCTGGCCCTGGCGAATCCACTGGCCGCGTTGCGGCAGCGTGATTTTCTCCACCTTGCCGGTCAGCTTGGAGGCGAAGTCATCCATGCCGACGCGCACCAGGGTGGGGCTCTCGCTCAATGCCCAGGTGTGGCCGGGGTGGTAGCGCAGATTTTCCGGGACCGCGAAGCCGCCGACTAAGGCGGGCTGCAAACGTGGCGCGGCGGTCTCGTGCTTTGCCGGAGCTACCTGCAACACCGGTTGCACAGCGTGGCGGGTGCGGAAATGGTCGATTAGTAAGAAAGCTGCGAATGTGAAGAGAACCAGTAGGACTGTCATAAGTCACCTCGTCGGAGGGCCGTCTAGCGAGCCACTCAGCACTTTTCTTAAAGGCAATCGTGATGCCACGATGAGGCGAATTGTTAGAAAGGTCATCGCGGGTGGCGATCTCCTGTGAAATGAATCGGATAGATGACGGGCAGTTTCGCGGTGCGAGCTCTGGCGCTGAAATCAGCAACAACGAATTGATGTGAATCGCAACAGGCCAAAGCCTGTGTTTTCAGTATCTGAAGGTGGAGGATCGGGATGACCTTTTACAATCAGTGGCTTGCGTGTGGGTGGCGCAGTAATGAATCCTGATGAATATTGCAATAGCGAAAGTTGAAGAATGCAACGGTGAAAACTCGGGGCTTCGAGCACGGAGATGTTTCAGCCGTTGCGGGCGGATGCAGATCGCAAAACCTATTTATGAAACTGGCTAATCGGCTCTACTCCGGCGAGTACTGTGGCTGCAGCTCGGCGTCGGCAGGGCTGGCGGTGGCGGTTAGGGCTACGGCGCCGTACTCCAACCCTTTGTCAAAGGCCTTGAGGTTCAGCTCTCGGGAGCTTGGCGGAACGGAAGCTGCGACTGCCTTGCGCACGGCATCGGGCTCCAGCACGTGGGTGACGGCGGTGAAGAATCCGACCATCACCGAATTCAGCACCATGCGTTTGCCGAGTTCTTCGGCGATGCGCGTGGCGGGGATGCTGTAGACCTGGACTTCCTTGCTGAGATCGGAAACCCGTACCAGATCCTGCTCGACAATCAGGATGCCGCCGTCTTTCAGCTCGGAGCCGAAGCGCGCATAGGCTTCCTGCGACATGACGACCATGATGTCGGGCCGGGTGACGTAGGGGTACAAGATGGGCGAATCGGAAAGGACGAGCTGCGCGCTGCAGGCGCCGCCCCGGGCTTCCGGGCCGAAGTTCTGTGTCATGGTGGCAAACGCGCCTTGATAAATCGACGCGGCCTTGCCCAAAACGATGGCCGAGAGGATGACTCCCTGGCCGCCAAAACCCGCGATGCGAATTTCCGTTAGCTGCATACCATCTCCGGTTGTTCCACGTATCTCTCGCCGAGCGACTCGGTGTATTGCGATTTCATCATGGTTAGGTAATCGGGGCGGTCGCGATCGACGAACTTGCCCACGATGATCTCTCCGGTCATGGTCAGGCCAACTTCGTTGGTCGGCGCACCGTGCCGGACTTTGCTCTTCTCTTTGTAGTACTTCATGGCATCGAGACCGTCGCCCAGCTTGTTGCGACGCTGATAAAGCGTGGGACAGGGCGAGATCACTTCAATAAAGGAGAAGCCTTTCTTCTGAAACGCTTCGCTGATGGAGCGCGACAGTTGCCGGACGTGAAAGGTAGTCCAGCGCGCGACGTAAACCGCTCCCGCGGCTTCGACCAGGTGCGGCAGATTGAATGACGGCTCGAACACACCATAGGGATTCGTGGAAGTAGTCGAGTGATCGGGAGTAGTGGGAGCAGTCTGGCCGCCGGTCATGGCGTAGATCAGATTGTTCACGCAGATGACCTTGAGATCGATGTTACGGCGCGCGGCGTGGATCAGATGATTGCCGCCAATGGCCGATAGATCGCCATCGCCGGAATAGACGACGACGTTGAGCTTCGGGTTAGCGAGCTTCAATCCGGTGGCGAACGGAATGGCGCGGCCGTGCGTGGTATGGAAAGAATCCATCTTGACGTAACCCGCAACGCGCCCAGTACAACCAATGCCCGAGACCAGGGCTAGCGATCCCAAATCGATTTTCGAGTCGATGAGGGCGCGGGCGAAGGAGTTCACGGTGGTGCCGATGCCGCATCCCGGGCACCAGATGTGAGGGATGCGATCGCTGCGTAAGAATCGTTCGACGGGGTTGACGACCGACTCGATCTCAAGGTTGACCAGATCGTCGTTGACCAGATCGTCGTTAACGTCGTTGCTCAAGCTGTCTGACATCGGCTTGCCTCCACAATTACTTTGAGGATGTCTTCTGGGTTGTGAACACCGCCGCCCGCATGCGACACGGCGAATGTCTTCGCCTGGCCGGCAGCGGCACGCTGCACCTCTCGCACCATCTGGCCGAGATTGAGTTCGGGGACAACGAATGCTTTAGTGCTCTTTTTTTCTGCGAGTTCGCGGATTTTTTTCTCGGGGAAGGGCCAGGCGGTGATCAGGCGCAACTTGCCAACGCGCAGACCCTGTTTGCGAGCCGCCTCAATGGCGCGTTGCGCCACTCGGGAAGTGATTCCGTAGGAGACAACCACTACCTCGGCGCCGTCGAGTTGCTCTTCCTCAAACATGGCAATGCGATCCGCGGCGTCAAGAATCTTGCTTTGGAGGCGGCGAACTAGCTTGTCCTGGATGGGCAGAGTCATATTGGGATAGCCGCGCTCGTCATGGGTCAGGCCGGTGACGTGAAAGTTGTAGCCATCGCCAGCATGTGCCATTTCCGGAACCTGATCGCCGTTGGTGCCATAAGGCAGATACTCTTCGACCGACTTGTGAGTATGTTTGCGCGGCACGACTTCGATCTGGTCGGCGGGAGGAATCACAACCTTCTCGGTCATGTGGCCGACAACCTCGTCCATCATGAACATCACGGGGACGCGGAATTCTTCGGCCAGATTAAAGGCTTTGATGGTGAGGTCGAAACATTCCTGCGGAGAATTGGGGCAGAGAGCAATGACCTCGTAGTCGCCATGGGAGCCCCAACGTGCCTGCATCATGTCGGCTTGCGCGGGGAGCGTGGGTAGGCCGGTGGATGGGCCGCCGCGCTGCACATCCACAAAAACGCACGGCGTTTCGGTCATAGCCGCATAGCCGATGTGTTCCATCATCAGAGAAAAGCCCGGCCCGGAGGTCACGGTAAACGCTTTGGCACCAGCCCAGACCGCGCCTTGCAAGGTGATGGAAGCCGCGAGCTCGTCTTCCATCTGGATAAACGTTCCGCCCACGGTCGGCACACGAGAGGCAAAACGCTCCACGACTTCGGTGGAGGGAGTGATCGGATATCCGGACGCGAACCGGCTGCCGGCGGCCAGCGCGCCTTCACAACAGGCGTGGTCGCCGTCCATAAAGTGTATGCCGGTGAGCACACCGCGAGGGTCAGCCTTCATTTTTCACCTCTCTTAGCGGGGTCGACCTTGTTCTTAGGCAGACCGGGGGAATCAACCTTGGTGGCACAAATAGCGAAGTCGGGGCAGTACATGCCGCACAGGTCACAGCCACTGCACTTTTCCGGATGCACGACGTGCGGGGGATGGTAACCCTTGGAATTGAAAGCAGATGAGAGCGCGAGCACGTGAGTAGGACAAAACTCCACGCAGAAGCCGCAAGCCTTGCAGCGCTCGACGACGATCGAAATACGTCCTTTTGCCATGAGATCTCCACACTCAGGGTGGTAGAAAGCACCACAAAATCTGAACGTGATTATGCCGTGTGGGGCGGGCGGTCCGATGTGACAGACATCACGGATGTACGTGAGGACGCGCACACCGGCAGCGGAAAACCTGATGCGGCAGGCGTAACGCGACAGGCGTGTGGCGACAGGCGTGTAGCGGCAAACAATCGATTGTGCCTTTGATCACAGCAATCGGGAAAGCCGGGGCCGAAAATAAGAATCGGTTAACGAATTCGCGGCTGTTCAAGAAGGGGGCTGCCATGTTTGAAGCCGAAGTTGAAATGGAACGACGCTCGTCGTTCCTGCCGCTGCTACTCATGATGTGCCTGCTAGCGGCGATCGTGGGCCTAGCGGCCTACGTGCTACTACAAGTCCGGGCGAAAACGCCTCTCACTGCGGAGGAGGCAAGCGGATTAGTGACCGCGACAATCCAGGGACCCGGTCCGGCCATTATCCACTTCCGCACTGGTCTGGTGAAACCCAGCGCCGGGGACAAGCCTGAGGATCCCAATTATCGATTATTGGAAAAAGCCGGGATTATCAAATTGGCCAAAGCGCCGCACGGCGCCGTACTGGTCTCGCTTACACCCGGAGGAGAGCGCCTGCTGACGGGTCTGCCGGGGTTCAAGAAATCGAAAGAAAGCGATGGCACATTCTCCTATCAAGCTCCGCTGGCGCAACGGCAATTCGTGAGCATCGCTGCCGTAAACATGATCGGGGTTAACAGTGCGACCGTCGACTACAACTGGAAATGGGTGCCCAACCAATTGGGCGACGTGTTTGACGCGGGCGGCCCGCTGGTAAAAAGCTTTAATATGTGGGAACGCCAAACGCTGATCACCAAATATGAAGTCGACTTCTATAATGGCAGCCCAACCAGATCCACGCTGGCTCTGGTGCGGAACGGCCAGGCATGGAAAGTCCCGGGACAATAGTGTTGCGCTAAGAAAGAAAAGTTGAACCAAAGGGGGCACAGAGGAGAAACTAAGCGCGAAGCGCTGGTTTCGAATCGCCAGCCGTTCCTGGCCCAGACTTCAGCCTACTGTATCCGTGAAACTGGTATGGAGTTTCGCGGAAATGAGCTTTGTTTAAGAGGAGAAGATCAATGTCCATAAAGAAACTGATTTTGATGTTTGTCGCCCTGATCGTGTGCGTATATATGGTCGCCGCGCAGGGTCAACCCCAGGGCCAACCAGAGAAAACCATAAAGCATGTCCCGATGCAGTCCACGTCACCAGTATCGGGCAAGGACATGTACACGGCCTACTGTGCCGTTTGCCACGGAACCGACGGCAAAGGCGGAGGTCCTGCGGCCAGCGCGCTGAAGGTTGCTCCCACCGACCTCGCCCTGCTGAGCAAGAACAACGGCGGGAAATATCCCTCGCTGAAAGTCGAAGCGTCCATCCGCGGAGAATCTGCCTTCCCCGCGCACGGTTCCAAAGAGATGCCGATTTGGGGGTCGTTGTTCTTTAATTTGAGTGGTGGACACGAGGCTGAAGTACAGCAACGCGTGACCAACCTTACGAAGTACATCGAATCGCTGCAAGCAAAGTAAGTCGTCGGCTGAGCATCTTTGAGCCGGTTGCAGAGCTGATTGGGGCACAAGCCTTGGCTTGTGCCCCGTTGTTTGTCGGTCGGAGAGCCCTTTGAAGACCCGGGTTCAGCGCAAGACTATGACGTCAAGCGCTTACTCTTAGGTTTGTATCCGAGCCGGATAGAAATTCCCTAGGTCCGTCGCAACGCTCCATCGCGAATGGGTTAGCAGTACTTGGAAATTCGCGCGCGCAGGCCGCGCCGGGGCTAGCCCACACGCGCGAAACTTCGGATCGCGCTCAGTCCGCCGGCACGACCGCTTCCTTGGTTTCCGGGGCCGCTGTGGCCAGTTCAGTCTCGCGTGCATCCACCACCGCGACGGCGACGACGTTGACGATTTCCTCCACTTCGGCGCCGCGGGCCAGCAAATGCACGGGCCGGCTCATCCCCATGAGGATGGGGCCGAGCGTTTCGCAGCCGCCGATCGTCTTCAGCAGCTTGTAGCCAATGTTGGCGGAGGCGAGGTCGGGGAAGATCAGCACGTTGGCGCCGCCCTTCAGCGAACTGAAGGGGTAGGTTTGCTCCAGCATCTCGGGAGAGACTGCGGCATCGGCCATGATCTCTCCATCGACGATCAGGGTTGGGTCGGCTTTGTGCAGCAACTCTACTGCCTTCCGGACCTTGTCAGAGGACGGGTGCTTGGCGCTGCCAAAGCTGGAGAAGGAAAGCATGGCAACTCGTGGCACGACGTTAAAGCGCCGAGCCTCCTGAGCGGCACACAAGGCGATTTCCACCAAGTCCTCCGCCGAGGGATCGACGTTGACGCTGGTATCGGCCAGGAAGTAGAGCTCTCCTTTGCGCGTAACCATGGGATAACAACCAGCGACTTTGTGCAGGCCTTCGCGCACGCGGACAATCTGCAGCGCGGGGCGAATGGTCTCGGGAAAATGCTGGGTCACGCCGGCGACCAGAGCATCGGCATCTCCCATGTGCACCATCATCGACGCGAAAATGTTGCGGTCGTCGATCAGCGTGCGCGCTTCGTTCAGGGTCACGCCACGACGCTGGCGCAGGCGGAACAGTTCCTGGATGTAGCGTTCGCGGAGAGGCGATGTCGCCGGATCCACGATCTGCGCGTCTTTCAGATCCAAACCCAGCGCGACGGTTTTGGCATGAATAGTGGCGACGTTGCCGAGCAGGATGGGGTTGGCTATCTTCTCTTCCAATATCGAGTGGCAGGCGCGCAGGATTTTCTCGTTGTCTCCTTCGGGAAGAACGACGTGCTTGGGTTTGGACTGGGCCTTGAGAATCATCATGCGCGAGAGCTCGTGGGCTTTCCCGAGGCGACGCTCGAGTTGCTCGCGGTACTCTTCGATGTTGACCGGCTCCTGGGCTACTCCGCTGCTCATGGCAGCTTCGGCCACGGCGGAAGCCTCCCAGATCAGCACGCGCGGGTCGAAGGGCTTGGGAATCAGGTAATCGGGACCGAACTTCATGCGCTCCACTCCATAAGCGCGGCAGACCGAGTCGGGTACGTCTTCCTTAGCGAGTGCAGCCAAGGCTCGCGTCGCGGCCAGCTTCATCTCATCGTTGATTGCGGTCGCGTGTACATCGAGGGCCCCACGGAAGATAAAGGGGAAGCCCAAAACGTTATTCACCATGTTGGGATAATCCGAGCGGCCGGTGCACATGATGACGTCGGGGCGGCAGGCTTTGGCGTCATCGTAGGTAATTTCCGGATCGGGATTCGCCATGGCGATGACAATCGGACGGGCCGCCATCGAGCGCACCATGTCCTGCGTGACGACACCGCCCACGGAAAGTCCGAGGAACATATCGGTGCCCACCATGGCCTCCGCCAGCGTACGCAGCTTGGAGTCATGCGCGAAGCGCTCCTTGTAGGGATTCATGCCGGCTGTGCGGCCTTTGTAAACCACTCCCTTGGTGTCGCAGAGAGTGATGTTCTCCCGCTTCATGCCCAGGCGAATGTAATGCTCAGCAGTGGCTACGGCCGAGGCGCCAGCACCGTTGATGACGAGGGTTATTTTGCCGATGTCCTTGCCTACTACCTCCAGAGCGTTCAATAACGCAGCTCCGGAGATAATGGCGGTGCCGTGTTGGTCATCGTGAAAGACCGGAATCTTCATCGTCTTCTTCAAGGTCTCTTCAATGTAGAAACACTCCGGGGCCTTGATATCTTCGAGGTTGATACCGCCGAAGGTCGGCTCCAGCAGTTGGCATACTTTGATGACGTCGTCGGGATCGTGGCTGTTCACCTCGAGATCAAAGACATTCACGTCAGCAAAGCGTTTGAAGAGGACGGCCTTGCCCTCCATGACGGGCTTGCCGGCGAGGGCGCCGATGTCGCCGAGACCGAGAACGGCGGTTCCATTGGTGACGACCGCGACCAGGTTACCGCGGCCCGTGTACTTGAAGGCATCGTGGGGGTTCTTCTCGATCTCCAGGCACGGAATCGCTACACCGGGAGTGTAGGCGAGGCTCAGATCGTGTTGCGTGCGGCAAGGTTTGGTGGGGGTGACTTCAATCTTTCCCGGGCGTGTACCAAAGTGGTAGTCGAGCGCTTGTTGCTTGGTAACTGGCATATATGCTCCTGGCTGATTTCTGGGCAGCTCTGATATTTGAGATCTTCAAGACGATTTAACTTCGAACTATGACTCCTTCGCCCCTAATCAGGCTGTGATGTCGGTCACAGTCTGCGGTGAGCCTGTCCTAAACAGCCGCATGTGAGGAGCATCACATTAGCGTGTGTCTGGCAGCACAGCCAAGCGTTCCATCCGGACGGAAACTGACCTCAGACGGAGCCTGCTCAATTTGGCTCGTGGACTGCGCCAGATGCGACCCACGAGAGCGAGTCGGACCCGAGGTTGTTTCAGGAGGCTGGTTCATGCTCTCGCCCTACGGAATGGAGATTGTGGAAAGTTGCATTACATGCAAGCTGCGTACCGATCGTATTTTCTGCGATCTGCCTGCTAACGCGCTACAGGCTTTTGAAAGCATCAAGTACGCGACCGCGTATCCCCAAGGCGCTGTGCTGTTTGTGGAGGGGCAGTTGCCACGCGGCATCTTTGTGCTTTGCAAAGGCTCGGTGAAGCTCTCTATTAACTCCCCTAGCGGTCGAACGATCATTGTGAAGCTGGCCGAACCCGGAGAGGTGCTGGGGCTGAGCGCCACGATCTCCGGCAAACCTTACGAAGTGACGGCGGAGACGATCGATCCCTGCCAAGTCAATTTCGTGAAGCGCGATGACTTCCTTCGCTTCCTGAAGGATGATGTGGAGGCCTGCTTCAAAGTGGCCGAGCAGTTAAGCGAGAAGTATCACAATGCCTGCAAGGAAGCGGGCGCGCTGGGACTGTCACACTCCGCCGCCGAGAAACTGGCTAAGCTGCTTCTGGAATGGAGTCTAAAAAACGGAGAAGCTACCAAAGCGGAGCCCCGGTTGAAGCTCAGACTCACCCACGAAGAAATCGCGCAGATGATCGGAACCTCGCGCGAGACGGTTACCCGGCTCTTTGCCGAGTTGAAGAAGCGTCAGATCCTGCAAGCGAAGGGCTCGACCCTGGTGATTCGCAATACGGGCGCGCTGCGCGAAATAGCAAGCCGCAACTAAGCTGCGAGTTTCGCCCGTGGCTTCCACGAGCGCGGGCGAAATTCCCGGCCTGCTCTACCTTGCGGGGAAACCTCGATCGCGCCCCCAATGCCCTACATTCCAAGAGACTTACGTCTGGTGACCGAGATCACAATTTCCGGTGATGACTGTCACCGCTGGGCGTTAGGTTCTCCGTTATTGTTGCGCCGTGGGTGGGGCGACAAAACCCCGGTAAAAGTGGGAGGGAAAATTCATATGGCATCGGCAAACGGCAACGGGCATCATGCCAATCCAAATCCAGTGAGCAAGAACAAGCCGCGATTGATTTTCTGGGAATTGACGAAAGGGTGCAACCTCCGCTGCATCCATTGCCGGGCCACCGCGACGGAACTGAGCGCTCCATCCGATCTCTCCACCGAAGCGGCGCGCGACATCATCGATCAGATTGCCGCGGTGTCTACTCCCATACTGGTGCTGAGTGGCGGCGAACCGCTCTTCCGTTCCGATATTTTTCAGCTCGCGCGTTATGGCACGGACAAGGGTCTTCGGGTTGCGCTGGCCACCAATGGCACGCTGGTCACCAAGCATGTCGCGCGCATGATCGTCGATAGCGGCGTGCAGCGCGTGGCCATCAGCCTCGATGGCGCCGATGGGCTTACCCACGATACTTTCCGCGGCATTCCGGGTGCATTCGATGCCGCCATTGCCGGGTTCCGTAATCTGAAAAATCTCGGCATGTCGGTGCAGATCAACACGACTATCGCTCGACACAATGCGCATCAGCTTCCGGACGTGCTCGAACTGGCGAAGTCGCTCGGCGCCGACGCGCTGCACACATTCCTGTTGGTGCCGGTGGGTTGCGGCGTGGATATCGCTACAGAGCAGATGGTTCCACCGGAGGAGTACGAGCGGATGCTGAATTGGTTTTACGATCGCTCGCTTGAAGGTGGTATCGAGATGAAGGCGACCTGTGCGCCACACTACTTCCGCGTGGTTCGCCAACGGCGCGCTGCGGAGCACCGCTCCGAGGCCGCCGCAGCGGCCGCTCACGCGGCTCCGCCAATGGTTGAAGCGACGCAGCATGCACCTGCAATCGGCCCAACCGAGATGGCGATGCCCGGATCAACCGGCATCGAACTCAAGCCTCACGGACATGGACAACCGGTGGGGCATCCGGGAGCGCATCCTTCGGACATGAACGCCATGACCAAGGGGTGCTTGGCCGGAACCGCGGTGTGTTTCATTTCTCATCAAGGCGAGGTCTATCCCTGCGGATACCTGCCAGCCCTGGCAGGGGATCTGCGGAAGCAACCGTTCGCTGAAATCTGGGAAAACTCGACAGTTTTCAATCGACTGCGCGATGTTAACAACCTTGAGGGCAAGTGCGGCTGCTGCGAGTTCCGCAACATTTGCATGGGCTGCCGCGCTCGCGCTTATGCCGCCACCGGCAACTATCTCGATGAAGAGCCATTCTGCGTTTACGAACCGAAGGCCAAGGGCTTGAGAAAAGAAAAGGACTCGCCGGCGGAAGTGGCGCGCTAGACGCTACGCGTCCTGCCGCCGAAGAAGCCGGTCATCCGAGAAGCAGAGAAAAAGCAGTTGCTTCACAGCGCGACCGCTCCTCCGGGACAGCCATCCATCTCCGACCAGAACCTTAGCGGATGGGGAGCGCGTACATGAGTCCGCCTTCGGTCCAGAGCTTGTTTGCGCCGCGGGGCAACTTCATCACCGATCCTGAGCCAAGGTCGCGCTCGTACATTTCGCCATAATTGCCCACGCCTTCGATGACTCGGGCGGCCCAAGCATCGTCGAGTCCGACGAATTGACCGTAGCCGCGATGGACGCCGAGCAGACGCCGGATCACTTCATCGTCGCTTTTCTTCATCTCACTGAGATTCGCCTGCGTCACGCCGCTCTCTTCGGATTGGATCAAAGCTTCGACCGTCCAGTTCACAATGGTCGCCCATTGCGGGTCGTCGAGAGTGTAGGCCGGCGCCAACGGATCTTTGGCGATGACATCTGGGAGGATTTCAAAATTCTTGGCCACGCTCTTGAAGCCGAGTCGCTCGTAGCCCAGTTGCGAGACGTCGGCAGTGAGGGCGGCGCAGTTGCGGGTGACCAATGCCGCTTCCATCTCGCCCTCTTCCTGAAAGGGAAAGGGCAGAAATTTAATCTTCTCACGCTGCATGTAACTTGTGAGCTGGGTCTCGATCTCGGTGCCACCGAGAAAACAGACCTTCTTCCCGGCAAGATCCTTCGGGGAAGCGATTCCCATCGTTTTATTCACGAAAAAGGCCTGGTAGTCGTAGAAGATGGGGCGCGCGAAACCAAAGGTCGCGCTGGCGGTATTAATGTAGTTGGGAGTTCCGGTAGCGAGAAGCGCGATCTCGCCGGACTTGAGGGCTTTCAGTGCGTCCTGCTCATCGCGGAACGACTTGATGGTGAACTTGGCGCTGGGCCCGAGCACGGCGACGGCCACTGCCTTACAGATGTCCGCGTCGAAAACGACGTGATTCCCATGCGCGTCTTGAGTGGAATATTCGGGTTCTTCGATGTTGATTCCGCAGGGGAGTGAACCGGTGGCTTTGATTCGATCGAGTGTGCCCCCGGCGTGGACGGTCGTGGTCGTTCCGATTATCAGCCATGCAACGAGAACTAACGGTGCGGAAACTCTGCTCATCTGGGTCGCGTTCCTTTCAAACATCAACTGCCGTGCATACGAAAATCCGGCGGCCGGAAAAAATCCGGTCGCCGGAGTAGGTAGTTAAGAACATTCGCTAGTTCGTCGGCCAGCCGCCCAGGTATGGTTCACCCGGGTTAGTGCTGGGACGGGGATTGACGTCCTGTGGGGCCGGATCGATGACTCCACCTTTGACTATGTCGGTCGGAACGATTCCCAGCACACGACAACCTTGGCCACCGTAGTGGGGCAGGCTGAATTCAGACTGCGGAATGATCGCGTACGAGGCTGCCAATGGTGGCGTTGACCCTGCTAAGCGGCCATTGTCAAACGCGGTAAACATGTCGCCAACGCCAGGAGTGTTGCCATCGGCGGGTCCAAGGTACTTCTGGCCGTATGTCTTTTCACCCTTAGCGCGAGCCGAGGCTTCGTCCGGAAGATCGGCAAGTGGAGTGAGGTTGAAGAGCTCGTCAATGAATTTGATGATCGAGCTGTGCTCGGTGGTTTCATGGGAGATTGCGTGCACCACGCCGTAAGGCGAGATCACGATCGCGGGAATACGTGGACCCTGATCAAGAGCGGCGCCGTTGGGATCCCAGGTACGGATCACCGGCTGCGTGTGATCGTAGAGGCCATCGGTCTCATCGTAGGTAATGATGATGGCGCTCTGCGACCAATACGGGCTGTTGGCGATCGCGTTGATCGTGTCCCCGAGAAGGGCTTCGCTGATCTGCGCGTCGGAGTAGCCTGGATGATCGTCGTTACCCTGATAAGCGGCTTGGACCGCCGGGCTGGGGTCGCGAGGAATGAGACCATCGAGGTTGCCGTATCCGCCGCGGACGTAATAGACTCCGCCGGTTCCGGTGCCGGGCAGAGCCGTCGAGTTAAGGGCGGTGAAGAAGTCACCGAGGCCCTTCATGTGCGCCGCGGTTTCGTTGGGGTTGTTGGCCTCATAGCCGAAGTATTGCACGGCATCGTGATGGGCGATGTAGTCGATATTGGTGGTTACGCCGGGAGGATCGGTCGGCTCGTGATCATAGCCTTCCTCGTACCAGGCCCAATTCACCGGTCCGTTCACACTGCTGGCTATCTTTTGGATGTCGTGTTGCACGTCTAGAAGATCGAACGCGGGGTTCAAGTCCGCAGACGTAATGCTTTCAATCTGGTTCCCCATGAAAGAGAGGCCCAAACTGGCAAACGTCAGGTTGGACGCCGGGTTGGTGCTTGGAGCGCCGCCACTTTCAGTAGGCTGCCGATGACCTGCAGGCGTGGGGTCCAGAGCGGATCCCCAGAAGGGTTGCGCATCGCCGACCACAGGGAGCGCCTGGTTGGTCGAATTGACGTTGATGCCCAACTGCGGATACTTGACCCACTGCGTCAATCCGTCCTGGCCAGCGAACATGGCGAGGGCGTTTGGCGTGGATGGTCCGATCACGGTGTCGAAGAAGTTATCGAAAATCGTGAAGCGGTCTGCATAGTTCCACAGAAATGGAATGGTATTGCAGTCGATATGGCTGACGACCAGCTCGCCCTTTTGCACCTGCTGCTCGGTCGGCGCCGCTCCAGTGTAAGTGCAAGATGTCTCTGAAGTGCAGCTCAGTGTTCCGGACAGGCCTTCTTCGGTGAAAGCATAGCGATCATTTTGCGCGACGTTACTTGGGTTCAGATCCAGCTTGGCATCGATGGCAGTGTGGCCGTGATTTACTGAGTCCGTGTCCTCTGGATAGAGCTGCACGGTTTGGCCATTAATGTTGACGATCGACTGCGGCATCAGGAATGGGGAGATGGTGCCGACCGTGCCGTTCGTCAAGACTATCGGCTGGACAAAGCCAGGCGTACTGCCGGCGGGCTGAGAGAACAAGCCCCGGGCCCCAGGGTAGGTGCCGAAGTGGAAGTCAAAGGACCGGTTCTCCTGGAAAAGAACGAAGACGTATTTGATGTTCTGCTGGAGCAGAGCGAGTTTCTGAGCGTGGGTAAGGCTTGGCTCGGTCTCCGGGCTGTGCGTGAAACGCGCGACTGCAGCGCTTGATCTCGGTGCGATTTCGACAACCTTCTTCTGGCCGGCAACCTCGTCGCTTTTTGGGTCTTCTGCCAGCGTGAGGACTGGCTGCATCATCAATGCAGCCGCTAACAGGGAAGCCAAACTAGACTTCACCCATTCTCTGGTATTCATATTTTGTTCCTCTCTTAGTAATTGTCAGGATCAAAAGCTGGGTGCTCATGCTACTTTCGTCGGTGCTACCACGCCACCGCCAGAAGGGGTTATCAGGCGATGAAATATGTCCTGGAACACTGAATAGCAGCGGCATGTGAATGGGAAATAAAACCAACGTGAAGGGTTGATAAAACTTTTTCAACACAGCGTCTCTGAAGTTTAGGTTGTCGCCGCAGGAGATGTTTCGGTAATGACATTGCCGGACTACTCGCCGCCGGCCGCGAAAAGCTGCCGACGGTGTGGCCACCGACGTGCGGCGGAAGTGGCTGGTTGCCCTCGGCGCCAGGTTGTCTTTAGGGGGCCAAAAGACACCCATTCAGCGTGATATCCCGCAATCCAGCCCTATTAATCCCACTTCCCTGCCGACCAGAGCTGTGCTAACCCAATGAAAATAAAGATGGATGGCTGTCCGGACGCGGATTCTCCTTTGGCATCCGGGGTGCTTTTCTCAGGGCGGAGTGGTTTGTAGGAGCTGAAGAGATGGAACCCAGTCTCATGGTTGTTGGACTGAACTACCGTACAGCTCCGGTGGCCGTGCGTGAGCGTTTCTGGATTAGCGAGAACCGGCGCTGCGAAGCGCTCGCGCACTTATCAAGAGCGGAAGGCATCGAAGAAATCATCGTACTCTCCACCTGTAACCGCACTGAGTTTTTGCTGTGGGCCAACGATGTCACCCTGGCTGCCAACTCAGTGATGCGGCTGCTGGGCGCGGAGTATGGACTCAAGCTGTGCGAGTGGAAGCACTTTTACCGCTTGCTGGATGAAGCGGCGCTTCTGCATATCTTTCGGGTCACATCCTGCCTCGACTCCATGGTGGTCGGCGCGCCCCAGATCGTCCCCCAAGTGAAAGAGGCTTGGCAGCAGGCGCAGAAGGTGGGGGCGACCGGCCGGTTTCTCGATGCAGTGTTGCAGAAGGCGCTGACCGTCTCGGAGCGCGTGCGCAGGGAGACGGCGATTGGTAAGCCGACGGTTTCGATTCCTTCTACCGCTGTGGAACTGGCGCGCCAGATTTTCGGCGCGCTGGAAAATAAGAAAATACTCCTGATCGGCGCGGGCGAGATGTGTGAACTCTCGGCCCGTGGGTTGCTCAACCAAGGCGGCAGCTCCGTCCGCGTGGCCGTCAGCACCCGCACGTTCGAGAACGCGGCTGAACTGGCAGCAAAAGTCGGTGGAATTGCGATTCCGTTTGAGGAACGCTGCCAGCACATGGCGGAGGCCGACATTATTATCATCTCGACTTCCTGCCCGCACACGATTCTCAGCCGCGAGGAAGTTGAGAACATCGTTGCCAAGCGCAAGGGTCAATCGCTCCTGGGTCAATCGTCTGTCGGTCAATCCCTGGTGATCGTGGATCTCGCGATACCCCGCAACGTCGACCCCGAGGTGCGCAACGTCAAGGACGTTTTCCTCTATGACCTTGACGACCTGGAAAACGTGCCCGACCACAATGCCGGCGAGCGCGACGCTGCCGCCGCCGCTGCGCAGAAAATTCTGTACGCCGAGGCGCAAGGCTTCCGTCGCAAGCTGATGGCGGAGCGAACGGTGCCGACCATCGTGGCACTGCGCCAGCGGCTGGATGAGATTTGCCGGAAAGAACTAGATGCCTTTCGCGAGGAAAACGGACCTTTCTCCAAGGACCAGGATGAGATGTTAAATGGAGTCATGTCGCGGATGACCCAGAGGATCGCGGGTTCCCTGGCCCGTGAACTCAAAGAGCTTCCAGAAAAAGTGGAGCAGGAACGGATGACCACTGCGTTGCAGCGGCTGTTCCACCTGCAAACGCCCGACGCGGCGCGTGCCGTCATTAGATCTTCGTAAAGATCTCCAGCACACGGAAGGGCTTGCGCGAGTTCGAAAGTGCAACCTAAGCCGATCTGCAAGCGTCAAAATGAATAGATATTCATGACTTGCGTAATCTGTCTATCCTGCCGCCTCATGTATAATCCATCGGTATTCGACCCGCACATGGATTTCAACCACATGGATTTGAAGTGGTGATGCTGGAACATTTTCGCGCCCGAGTGAAGTTGCGGTTTTCCTGGAGGACCGCAGTTGTCGTTCTCGCCATTTGCTCCCTCACAATAAGCCTTGCGACTCGTTACACAGTGCTGGGACCGGAAGTCCAGAAGTCAACCACCGTAAAATCCCAGTCTCCGGATGTCCAGAGACAGCGCCTTCTTGGTAGTGCACTCCAGTGGACTGCTCCACTTTCAAGTTCCACTCTTTTTCAGCCACCACGGTCTTCTGTCTTTGCGGTTTCGGTGGTGGTTCCATCGACCAACCTTAGCTCCGAAAGCTGGCTTTATAACCGGCCTCCTCCTGCCTCCTGACCACCGACTCCGCATCTTTTGCAACTAATCACTGCCTTTTGAACTCAAAGCTCGTGTATTCGAGCCGGGCAGTCCGTTAAAGTCAGCCCCGGAAAGCACTTCCTGTACGCGAAAGTTCCCGGGCACCGGTGAGTTTACACTTCGCATTGTCCGGCGTGATCCCGAGGGAAAGTTAACTCGCTTCGCGAAAGGAAACGTGCATGGCCATTAAGCCTCTGCTGACCGAAGAAGATCTTGATGCTCTTCGCCGGTTTGACACTTGCATGGTCTCGAATGCGATCGAGACATTTGACGCCAGGCTTCGGAACACGGGATTTGCCGATGGCACCATTCGCTGCGTGTTCACAGATGCAGACGCTCCGCCCATGGTTGGGTACGCAGCCACGGCTCGTCTTCGCTGCGGGCAACCGCCAATTGTCGGCGGCAGCTTTCATGATCGCACGGACTTCTGGAACAGCATCCTCGAGATTCCCGCGCCCCGCATCCTGGTGTTGGAGGATATGGACGAGCCGCCCGGGCGCGGGGCGTTCGTGGGTGACATGCAGGCCGCCATCCTCAAAGGTCTGAAGTGCATCGGGTACGTAACTAACGGCGCGGTGCGTGAATTGCCCGCGGTGCGGGCCATGGGTGTTCAATTGTTTGCCGGAAGTGTGGCAGTTTCTCACGCCTACGCCCACATCTTTGATTTAGGGGCCAGCGTGAGCGTGGGAGGCATGGAAGTCCATCCCGGAGATTTGCTGCACGGTGACCGGCATGGAGTGCTCACGGTTCCCAGGGAATTTGCAACTAAGATTCCAGAGGTCGCGAGCAGGTTGCAGCGGGTGGAACAGACCGTAATCGACTATTGCCGATCCAGCGCGTTCTCAGTGTCTAAGCTGCGCGAGATTATGAAAGCGACGCATCAATGACAACCAAGAGATTTGCGCTCATGAGATTTTCAAAGCTTATTCTGCTGGCCAGCGTCGTGTCTCTGGCGTTCGAATTCATCGCTTGCTCAGGGAGCGGAAGTCGTGCTCAGGCGCCAGCGATTACAGTGGGCGTAACCAAAGTCGTGCGCAAGTCACTGGGGCGACAAGTCACGTTGTCCTCGGAGTTAGTACCCTTCCAGGAGATCGATGTGTACGCCAAGGAATCCGGGTTCGTCAAAAAGCTGCTTGTCGACTACGGAACCCGCGTGAAGGCTGGCCAGGTCATGGCGATTCTCGAGATTCCCGAGCTGGAGGCGCAGCTTCAAGAGGATGAGGCGGGAATCAAGAATGCGATGAATCAAGTGAGCCGGGCACAGCACGAGTTGGCCCGGGATCAGGCACAGTACAATGCGCTTCACCTGGAATATACGCGTCTGAATGGAGTCTTTCAGAGCCAACCCGGAATCGTGGCCCAGCAAGAAGTGGATGACGCTCAGGGGAAAGATCTGGCGGCGTCAGCTCAGGTAGATGCTGGCCAGGCGTCTCTGGAGGCGACCCAGAGCCAACTGTCCGTGGCCAAGGCAAAACTTGTCCACGATCAGAGCTTGTTTGACTATTCGAAGATCACGGCTCCATTTACGGGAGTAGTGACGGAGCGCTACGCGAACCTCGGCACACTGGTGCAGGCGGGCACGGGTTCGAGCACGCAAGCGATGCCCATTGTCCGGCTGTCGCAGGACGATCTTTTCCGGCTCGTGATTCCGGTTCCAGAATCCTACGTTCGCTACATTAAAGTCGGCGATCAGGTGGATGTCCGCGTGCCTTCTCTCAACCGCACTTTCCCTGGCAAGGTGGCGCGCTTCTCGGTGGATGTGCGCGAAGACACTCGCACCATGCACACCGAAGTCGACGTTCAGAATCCAGAGCGAGTCCTGCTGCCGGGTCTGTATGCGGAGGCCGAGCTTTCGCTCGATCGAAAAGACGATGTTCCGACGGTGCCGGTTCAGGCGTTGAATCACGAAGGCGAAAAAACCACCGTCTTTGTGGTGAACCAGAATGGAGAACTGGAGGAGCGCAGCGTCCAAATCGGATTGCAGACGGCGGGCGATGCCGAACTCGTCTCCGGACTGAACGAAGGAGAGCAGGTCGTGGTGAGCGATCGCAGCGGTCTGAAGGCCGGCCAAAAGGTTCATCCGCAGGCGGTCGCCGTGATGGAGTACCACGAGCAAAGCGCGCAGTAAGCGGTGCCGTGCATGCCTGACTGGGATGCCTGAGCGAGCTGCGAATGCAACAGGACAAATTTTATGCCCGGATTCTCAATTCGTAATCCGTACTTCATCATCGTGATCTGCCTGGTACTGCTGGTCATCGGTGTGACCAGTCTGTCGCGAATGCCGGTCGATTTATTCCCGCCGATTAACCTGCCCGAAGTCGTCGTGGCTACGTTTTACTCGGGCATGCCACCGGAAGACATCGAAACCGACATCACCGATCCGCTGGAGCGCTTCTTTACGCTGGCTGCAGGAGTGGACCACATGGAATCGCGATCCATGTTAGGCGTCAGCATCATCCGAGTGTATTTCCAACCTGGAACCAGCGCCGACGCCGACGTAACCGAACTCTCCAACTTAGCTCTCGCCGACCTGAAGCGTTTGCCGCCGGGAACCTTGCCTCCGGTGGTTCTCAAGTTCGATGCCTCCAGCTTGCCGGTTGCGCTGGTCACCGTAAAAGGCGAAGGACTCAACGAAACTCAACTTCACGATTACGCCCAGTTCGAGATTCGCAACCAGATCGCGACCGTGCCGGGCGCCGAAATCCCCGGCGTATTCGGTGGAACCTACCGTCAAGTTATGGTCTACGTCGATCCCTACAAACTTAGTTCCCGTCAATTGAGTCTGATGGACGTAGTGGGCGCGGTCAACGATTCCAATCTGATCCTGCCTGCGGGTGACGTGAAGATGGGGCCGTACGATTACTTCGTTTACTCCAACAGCCTGGTTGACAACATGGATCAGCTGGGCAAGGTTCCGCTCAAGGTCAAAGGAAACTCCTGGGTCACGATAAATGACGTAGGCAAAGCGGAGGACGCTCACGGGATTCAAACCAACATCGTACGAATTGACGGCCAGAAATCCGTCTACATTCCCATCATGAAGCAAGGCGGTGATACCAACACCATCGCAGTGGTCGATGGTGTCCGCCAGCTGATCAAGCATCTCTATGACATCCCGAAGCAGATGATGACCAGCATTGTCTTCGATCAGTCGGTGTATGTGAAAGAAGCCATCCGCACCGTACTGCACGAGGGCTTTCTGGGGTTGATTCTTACCAGCTTGATGATCCTCCTCTTTCTGGGAAGCTTCCGCGCCACATCGGCTGTGCTCCTCTCCATCCCTATATCGGCGCTGGCCGCGTTTGTGGTGCTGGCTCTGATGGGCGGGACGGTGAACACCATGATCCTGGGCGGCATGGCGCTAGCTTTCTCGCGGGTGATCGACAATTCCGTCATTTCGCTCGAGAACATTTACCGCCATCTGGAAATGGGAGCCGCACCTATGATCGCGGCCGAGGTCGGCGGCTCGGAAGTGGCCCTGGCCGTCTTAGCGGCAACCCTGGTGGATGTGGTCGACTTCTTCCCCGTCGTTTTTTTGTATGGCGTTGCCAAGTTTCTCTTTTCGGCGCTGGCGCTGGCTTTCTGTTTGTCGCTGCTGGCTTCGTTCGTGGTGGCGATGACAGTGATTCCGTTGTTCTGCTCGCGTTTCCTGAAGGCTGTGACGCACGTTCCGCAGCCCGCTAAGGAAAATGAGTATGAGGTCGAACCCACCGAGGCAGCGGATCACTCCTGGATGGAGCGCTTCAATGCCCGCTTCAACCGGATGTTTAACAAGCTCCTCGATTATTACGAACATTGGGTTCGACGAGCCCTGCAGCGGCCCGGGCTGACAGTGGCGCTGCTGAGCGGGGTGTTCCTGGTAAGCCTGGCGATTTATCCGCTGCTCGGGCTGGCGTTTTTTCCGAATACGGATGCCGGGCAATTCACCATCAACCTCAAAGTACCAACCGGCACGCGCATTGAGGTGACGGATCAATACATCGCGAAGGTGGAGGACCTGATCCGGCATCAGGTAGAACCGAAGGATTTCAAGCGCATTGTTTCCAACATCGGAGTAGTCCCGGACTTTTCCTCGCTCTATACCACCAACTCTGGCCCCTATACCGCGACCGTCCAAGTAGCGTTGAACGAGCCGCACCGGCTCAGCAGTTTCGAATATATGGACCGGGTGCAGAAGGCCATGGCGGCCCAGTTTCCAGATATCCGTACGTTCTTTAGCAGTGGCTCCATGGTGGATGCCATTCTCAATATGGGGATGCCGGCGCCGATTGACGTGCAGGTCAGCAGCCCCGATCTACACGAGATCTACGGCATCGCGCAGAACTTGGCTACGCGTTTTCGGCAGGTGCATGGCGTTGGCCAAATCTACATTCCGCAAGACATGAACTACCCCGCCTTGCGGCTCGATGTGGACCGCGTTCACGCGGGCGAGTTAGGCCTGACGCAAAAAGACGTGGTGGATAACGTCATCACCGCGCTCAATTCCAACTATATGATCGCGCCCAACTATTGGGTCGATCGCAAGAGCGGGAACGACTACTACCTCACCGTGCAGTTCTTCGAGCATGGCAACGGCGCCATTCAGAACATGCTCGATCTGGGTCAGATTCCTCTGCGCGATCCTTCCAGCGGAGGCGAAATGAACTGCGGCCCCACTGCGCCGCCCCAGCCCGGCACGGGCCGCTCTTCGTGGTCTTGCGGTGGACAGGGCCGGCCGACCACGGTGCTCAACAATGTTGTGAGCGTGAAACAGGTCCTGACGCCGACCGAAGTGGACCACTATCAGATTCAGCGTGCCATCGATATCTACGTTACCCCCAGTGCTGAAGATCTGGGACGCGTCACTAGCGCGGTGCGCGACATTCTTGCCAAAACCAGCATTCCCAGCAATGTCCGGGTAAATCTGCGCGGCATGGTGCAAGGCATGGAAGCTTCCTTCAAGAGCTTTGCGCTGGGCTTTCTGATTTCGTTTGTTTTGCTCTTCCTGATTCTTACCGCGCAGTTCAAATCGTTCATCGATCCTTTCCTGATCATGCTTGCCATACCCATGGGATTCGTCGGGGTGCTGATCATCCTGCCGCTCACTCACACCACATTGAACGTAATGTCGCTGATGGGAGTACTGATGCTGGTCGGCATCGCGGACTCCAACAGCATTCTGATCGTTGATTTCGCGCACAATCTGGAGAAGCAGGGGTTGTCACCGGCTGACGCGGTCATAACCGCATGCCGCGTGCGCCTACGGCCGATCTTGATGACTTCGCTGGCCACTATCATTGGCATGATTCCCATGGCCCTGAAATTGGGGACTGGAGGCGAGCAATACACCCCCATGGCTCGCGCCATTATCGGTGGCCTTACTTCGTCGGTTCTACTGACGATTTTTATCGTGCCCGCGGCTTATTTGCTGGTCTACGGCAAGCGCGGCGCAAAGCCGGCCACGAACCCAACCTTGGAGACGACGGAATGATAGGCATGATTATTTTGCGGCGAATAAACAAAGCATTGCCCATCTGTCTCGCTCTGGTCTTGCCGGTGGGCAGCGCCGCGCAGGGAGGGCTCAGTTCGGGAACACAATCAAGTTTGCCTTCAGCTCCGATGCCGCAAGCGCCGGCCCCACCCGTCACTTCCAGTTCAACGACAACGGGACCGCAGAGCAGTGCTCCGCAAGGCGTGCTGGGGGCGCCAACGTTACTCCCTCTGAAGGATGCCCAGATGCTGGCCTTAAAGAATAATCCTCAAATTTCGGTTGCCCGACTGACGGCGCTTGCGTCACAACAAGTGACCCGAGAAGTCCGGTCGGCACTATGGCCGACCGCAGTCGTCGATCTCACTGGGGTGGATTCAGAACCCGGCTCGCGGATCACCGCCGGAGCGCTCAACAATCCGACCGTCTATCCGCGCGCTGCTGCCGGTACCATGGTCACTCAACTTATCACCGACTTTGGACGTATGACGAACCTGATCTCCAGCGCGAATCTAACAGCCAAGGCAGAGAACCAAAATGCCGTGGCGACTAAGGAACAAATCCTGATGGCCGTGGATCAAGCGTTCTACAACGCGCTGCAGACGCAAGCAGTATTGACGGTAGCACAACAGACGGTGGCTGATCGCCAGACGGTTGCGGATCAGGTCGGGGCTCTCTACAAGAACAAGTTGAAATCGGAACTCGATTTCAGCTTTGCGAATGTCAACTTGGCGCAAGCCAAACTGCTGCTTCTGGACGCGCAGAACAACCTGAATGCCGCGCTGGCGTCGCTTTCCGCGGTGCTCGGCTTTGCCGGCCTGCAGAACTTCCAGCTCGCCGAGGATACAGGCGCGATCGCCCCTCCGACGGCCAATATCGACGATCTGATTGCTACCGCTTTGGCGCTGCGGCCCGAAATCCTGTCGCTTGAATTCCAGGTGGAGTCGGCGAAGAAGTTCCACAGCGCCGAACGGGACTTGTTCTTCCCGGATATTCAGGCGATGGGCGCGGTGGGAGATACACCCGTGCGGAATCCCATTATTTCCCCCAACTGGTATGGGGCGGTGGGCGTGAACGTCGAGATCCCGGTATTCAATGGCTTTCTATATTCGGCCCGAGCCCGTGAGGCGGCGCTCAGAGCACAAGCCGCCGCGGAGCGCTTGCGCGATCTTCGCGATCGGATCTCGCGCGACGTGCGCACCAGCTGGCTCAACGCCACCAATTCTTACGAACGATTGGCAGTCACGCAGCAACTGTTGGAGCAAGCCAACCTCGCACTGAATCTTGCGCAGGCACGATACAAGTTGGGACTGGGTTCGATTGTCGAACTAAGTCAGGCGCAACTGCAGCAAACGCAAGCGCAAATCACCAACGCGCAAGCGGGCTATGACTGCCGGCTGGCCCTGGCAGTCCTGCAATATCAGACGACCGGCTTCTAGGGCCCAATACACCTTTTAGGAATTGTCATCGCGGGCGAAGACGCCCGTGTCTCCTCGGCAAATGCCGCCATCATCTGTTGCCGAAGCTATTCCATCTCAAACGCGAGCCACTGCAATCCTCCGTCGCGCTCCACTTGCAGTACGACCGGATCATGCGGCTTGATTTGCGATAGAGCCGCCCGGAGAGAGTGCAGCGAGTCGATCGATGTTTGGTTCACGCTGTGGATCACGTCTCCCGTCTGCAGGCCAGTTGTAGAACTCATGAAATTCGCTACTCGCCCCACCACGACGACACCGGAAGGGTTGCGCAAAGTACCCATCATGGAACGCAACTTATCGTTCAAGTCAAGGGCCAGTATCCCCAACCGGGAAACCAGGTTCTCGCGCGACGTGGCTAGATCAGGCAGAGCGTCCATGGGATCTTTCATTTCAAGCGCGGCAATGTAAAGTATTTTTCGCTCGGTTCCCCGGAGAACTTCGAGCTTCAGCGATTCATCCAGAGGATGCAGATAGAGAGCGGCGGTGAAGGCGGGCAGCGTACCGATGAGACGGCCATCGGCTCGTATCACAATATCCCCGATCTTCAGGCCACCAGCCTCGGCAGGACCTCCAGGGGTCACATCATCGATCACGACTCCCCAATTTTGCGCGAGCCCCAATCCTTTGGCTAGGTTTTCAGTGATGGTTTGCGCGCCCGCCTTGACCTCGATGCGATGCACGTGCCCATACTTGCGCAGGCTTTCGTAAACGAATTGCACGATTCGCGCCGGGATGGCAAACCCCAGCCCCTCGCTGCCACCCGCCGCGGAGAGAATGAAAGTGTTAATCCCGACTACGTAGCCGTCGCTGTCGACCAACGGGCCGCCGCTGTTGCCCGGGTTGATGGGAGCATCGGTCTGAATGTAAACCATCGGACGACTTGGATCTGCCTGCCTCGCCACGGAACTCACTACACCCATGGTCACAGAGTTTTCCAGTCCTTCGGGACTGCCCATCGCAAACACTAATTGCCCCTGGTGGACCGGCCTGCGGCTGCCTAGCGAAAGTGTGGGTAAGCCAGTCTGATCGATCTTTATTAGGGCAAGATCGGTGTCCTTGTGGAGGCCGACGAGCCGTGCCTCAACGATCCGCTGCTTGCCCGCGGGCGCAATCTGGTCAGGATAATCCACCGAAGCCATGGGCAGAGCCACGTGGATGCGTTGCGCCCCCTCCACCACGTGGGCATTGGTCATGATGTAGCCGTCCGGGTCCACGATCACTCCGGAACCGATCGCATGCTCGCGGGTGATGAGCGCCGTTTGACCGCGACTGTTCTCTTCCAGAGCTCCGTAGCCGGTGACCAAGATTTGAACCACCGCCGGGGAAATCCTGGCGGTAAGCTGCTCGATCGCGGAATTAAGTTGCTGCAGCACCACTGGCGGCTCGGCGGGCCGGGTTCCCATCGCCTTTGCTTTGTCTGTTTTTTCGACGTCAGTTTTCGCCGCTTCGCCGCCGGTGACGACCGGATTTTGCGTCGCCACTTGCTGGCCAAAGCTCGACGCCGCAAACCACAGGGAGCAAAAGCACGCAGCAAGACTAACGAGCGAGATGCGGAATTTACCTTTCGAACCGCAAGCTGGGAAACGCATAGCAACACCGTCCTTGGGCACATTCTTATGGCGTTACGATTTATGGCGTTACGGCGCAGATCATGATTACGCCGGAATGCAATAAAAGCCAGCTTCTATTTAGATTCGGAAGGCGGTAACCAGGTTGAAGTGTTTGGTCTGGCCGTGACGCTTTTTCGCCGCCTGATTTTGGGAGATGTCTGAGTCGTCGTCTTTCCAGGAGGTGAGGAAGTCCTAATATGCCGCACGAGCCTTCGCAGGACCTTGCAAAATTCGCGGCAGAGTGAGAGAACTCTGACTATGAGCTTCGATGTTTTGCACAGAGATGTTTTGAGTTCCGACACCTTGCGCGCTGATGTCTTGCATTCTGACGTCTTGCGCTCTCCAGTGCAGTTTCTGCAGCAGGCCGGGCTCCTTGCCGATCAAGACTGGCTGCGAGAGTACGAGGCGTGGTTCGAAGGCGAAGGGCAGGGGATCTCAGAAGCGGTGGACCGCGCCGGCACGCCGTGGTTACGCATGTTCGATCAGTGGGGCGCTCGGGTGGATGAAATCCTTTATCCACCCGAATACTGGCGCATGCTGAAACATGGCTACCGGGCCGGCGTGCTTTGGCGAGTCTTTGAGCCGAAGTCGCTGCTACCCGCTTACCTTCTTCTCTACGCTACTGGTTTCTATGACCCGGGCCTGGCGTGTCCGTACACGGTCTCTCTCTCGACGGTTTGCCCGCTCTCCAAATATGGGGACGCAGAATTGAAGGCCCGGTTCTTGCCCAAGATGTTGCAACGGGATGACAGTGTCTGGCAGGGAGCCACCTGGATGACGGAGATCAAGGGCGGCTCCGACCTGGGCGCGGCGGTGGAGACGGTAGCGCAACGGGATGGGAGTAAGTGGCGGCTAAACGGCGACAAATACTTCGCCAGTAATGCCGGAGCCGAACTGGCGGTGGTCGCGGCTCGGCAGGAGGGCGCGCCGCAGAACGTGCGCGGCCTGAGCTTGTACCTCGTACCGCGTCGCGCTGACGACGAGCACCTGAATTATCGAATACGCCGCCTCAAGGACAAGATCGCCACTCGCTCGGTTCCAACCGGTGAGATCGAACTTCGTCAGAGCGAGGGCTGGCTGCTGGGGCAGGCGGAGCATGGAATCTATTTGATTCTCGAAGTGCTCAACCTCTCGCGCGTGGCCAACAGCGTGGGCAGCGTAGCGCTCGCACAGCGGGCCATCGCCGATGCCTATTCTTTCGCTGAAAAGCGCACGGCCTTCGGTAAACCGATCATCGAGCATCCTTTACTTCGGCGGCAGTTCGGGGATCGTCTGCAGGGGCTGCGCGCGGCTTCCGGGCTGGCTTGGGAAGCTGTGCGTCTGCTCGACAAGGTGTGGCAGGAGAAGCCGCCGTACTCGGAGAACTATCATCTGTTCCGTTTAGTCGCTCACCTGGCCAAGTATTGGACAGCGGAGTTCGCTGTGCAGACCGCCAAATGGGCAATGGAGGTGTATGGCGGCGTCGGAACACTGCAGGAGTATCGCGTGGAGCGCTGGCTACGCGAGGCGATGATCCTCGCCATCTGGGAAGGCACATCGCATCGCCAGATGCTGGATGGACTGGAGGTCATGCAGCGGAAAAATGCGCACCGGTTGCTGTTCCAGCATCTTGCCGGGAAAGCACCGGAGGCGCAGCTGCGCGAGATGGAAGCGCGGGTAGAACGACAACTAAGCTTGCCCGAGGTTGAGAGGGAAGAAACTTTGGAAAAGCTTTTTAGCGATCTGGCTTCGTTTACCGCAGATGCCCTGTTAAGATTGCCAGGTCGATAACGCACAATCACCGGAAGTCGTTCTTGAAAACAGTGCCGGACTTCATCACGAATTTGACGCGCTGAAGTTCGGTAATGTCTTTGAGCGGGTCGCCAGAGACTGCCACCAAATCGGCCCACTTCCCTGCTTCGATGGTTCCCATTTTGTCGGACCAGCCGAGGAGTTCAGCGGCGGTAGTGGTGGCGGTGCGGATCGCTTGCTGCGGCGTCATGCCATAGTTAACGTAGTATTCGAATTCCTTCGCTTCGTTCAGATCTCTCCAGTCGAAGCCGCCGGCGTCGGTACCAAGGACGATCTTCACTCCTTTTTTCAGCGCTAATTGAAACGCCGCCTTTTCAGTCTCCACCATCTTCGGCCAGTTGCCCTGGCGTCCGGGTGCGACATAGGCACCAACTATTATGGTGGGGACCCAGTAGATGCCGCGGTGCGCCATTTCCTCCATCTGCGGCTCGCTGAGTCCGTCGCCATGCTCGATGGTGTCGACGCCCGCTCGGAGGGCGGCGGAAATGCCATCGTTCCCGATGGCGTGCGCGGCCACTTTCTTTCCGATGCGGTGCGCTTCATCGACAATGGCCTTGGCTTCTTCGTCGGTGAAATTGACGTGGCTGTGCAGCACGCCATCGGGTCCATAGAAGTAACCATGGTCGGAGTAATACTTGATCCAGTCCGCGCCAAACATGGCCTGCTCGCGGACAGCTTTGCGGGCCTCGTCCACACCATCCACGTATTGCACGCCCTTCGGTACACGGATTTCCCAGGAATATCCCAGCAAACCGTACATGCCGGTGGGAGTCATGGCCCGGGTGGCGACTTGCATGTGTGGGCCGGGGATTTCTCCGTTGGCGATGGCCTGCTTCACATCGACATCGGCATACATCGCGCCTTCGGTTTCGAGATCGCGCAGCACGGTGAATCCGTGGGAGAGAGCGATCTGCGCATTGCGTGCCGCTAAGATAGCGCGGTACGGAATGGACTGCTTGAGGAGTTGCTTGTCGTAATCTTCCGAGGTGATATCTCCCTGCAGCAGGACGTGGGTGTGAGCATCGACGAAGCCGGGAAGGACGGTGGCCTTGGAAAGATCGATCAGTTCGACGCCTGCGGGCGGGGAACCACCCGGAGTGACGCTGAGAATCTTGTCGCCCTCGATGAGGATGAGGGCATTCGAAATGGGAGCGTCGCTCTTGCAGTCAATCAGTCGTCCGGCACGAATCGCGATTCGCTTCTGGGCTGGCGCAGAAGATTGCTGGGCGGCGTGAACGAAGGCGCTTGACGACGAAAGGAGCAAAGCAATAACGAGAAGGTTCAGGCGGTAGGGTCCAATCACATGTGTCTCCTGGGAACGGCGACAGCCTAACAGAGGCACGTGAAAAAAGGAAAAAGCGACTACTGCTCCTCAGCGACGCTAGTCTGGGAGCCTTCTTCATCGCCGCGAATCAAACCAAATTTCTTTAGCTTGTAGCGCAGAGCGTCGCGGCTGATGTCGAGCAGCTTGGCGGCGTGGGTCTGGTTGCCGTTGGCTTGGCGCATGGCTAACTCGACCATGGCATGCTCAACCTCTTCCAGAGATGTGCCGCCTTCCGGGATGTAGAGCCGCGGAAGACTGCGGCCGTTGGGCAACGTCTGTCCACCGTCGGCGGGTGAGGTTCGTTCGAAGACGGTGCGGCCACCCGATTCGCCCACGGAAAAGGGCAGATACACGGGGCGCAGGAACGGTTCGTCTTCGAGGATCATGCCGCGCTCGATGGTGTTCTTCAGCTCGCGAACGTTGCCCGGCCAGTTATGACTGAAAATAAGGCGGCGAGTCTCGTCGGTGATGCCACGAATCGACTTTTTGAATCTGCGGTTGTAGCGCTCGATGAAAAAATCAACCAAAGGAAGGATGTCTTCCTTGCGGTCCCGCAATGGCGGGATGAAGATCGCGATAATGGCCAAACGATAATAGAGATCCTGACGAAATTGCCCATCGCGCACGGCTTTTTCGAGATCGCGGTTGGAGGCGGCGATCACGCGAACATCCACCTGCATATCGCGGATACCGCCCACGCGGCGGATGACCTGGTCTTCCAGCACGCGCAAGAGTTTCGCTTGCAACAGGGGAGAGAGTTCGCCGATTTCATCGAGAAACAGCGTGCCGCCATCGGCCGCCTCGAACAGACCTTTCTTCATCTGCTTGGCATCGGTGAACGCGCCCTTCTCGTGGCCGAAGAGCTCGGCTTCCATCAGCGTTTCGGGGATGGCGGAGCAGTTGATCGCGACAAACGGTTTCTCCTGACGCGAACTTTCGTAGTGGATGGCTTTGGCGATGAGGTCCTTGCCGGTGCCGCTCTCGCCTTGAATCAGGATGGTAGTGGCCTCGCTGGCCGCAACCTTGCGGACGAAGTTCATGAGTTCGGTCATCTTGGGTGAGACGCCCACCACGCTGTCATAACCGGACGTGCGGCGCACCTCACCTCGCAAGGCCTGGACTTCGGTGCGCAGGCTGGTGGCCTCGAGCGCGTTCTTGATAGTGACGTGCAACTCGTCGAAATCGATGGGCTTGCCTACGAAATCGTAGGCTCCGAGCTTGAGTGCTGCTTTTACATCGTCGAGCTGCGGATCGGCTGTGATCATAATGACGGCGCGGGCGTCGCCATTTTTCTTGAGTTGATCGAGCACTTCGATGCCGCTGAGGTCGGGCATGCGCACATCGAGCAGTACGAGATCGGGCGATTCCCGCTGCGCCAATTTGAGCCCAGGTTCCCCGGAATCGGCTTCGATTACGTGATATCCCCACTCTTCGCACTTCTGGCGGAGCGACCAGCGCACCAAGCGCTCGTCGTCCACGATCATGATTTTCTCGGCAGGCATCGGTGTTTAATTTACTACGAAAGGCAGCGCCCTGCCTTATTGGATGGGGTTCTTGACGAAACGGCTGCATGTGTCCGGCCCCTCGCGCAATCCGGACCGAATTCTGTCAACTGCTCGTTTCACAGAGATCTGCTCTTGCCGGCGTTGATGTTTTTGGCCGATGCCAGCGTCAGAATCAGGACATCGCCTTGAGTGTTTCCGAGCGATGCGCCCAAGTGTCCTGCCGCAAGGTTCGCGATGCACTAAGGGCACATTGACCGCTCGGGGTTTCAAAACTACATTGCCACTTAACGCTTTCTAAACCTCCGCTTGGTTAGCGGATGCTTCCAGCCTCGGGCCTCCCCCTCCCAAGGCGCAACTGTCCTCGCACGAGCAGGACGACGTCAGCGATCGCGGGCCGAGCCTGCGCTCGACCGCGTGGTATCAAGCACGGCGCCATCGTCTCTCAACAAAACGGCATGAGCCGTAGTGTGTCTGGCCAGCCAAGGAGTGTTCAAAATGAAGAAATGGAATGCAAGTAGCGCAGCTTTGCTTGTTGTGCTTGTTATCCTGGGGATTACCGCCAGCGGAGCGTGGGCTCAAAAGGACCCAGGCCCGCGGCCCGGTCCTGCTGGAGCAGGCAATTTTTATCCAACCCTGAATCCGACCGAGCAGGCTGCGTTTGCTAACGGCATCTCTCAGTTCATTGAAGACGAACCAGTCATTGACGTTCCGCAAGGCAACGGAGGACTGGGGCCGGGATTCAATAGCACGAGTTGCGGCTCATGCCATTCCCAGCCGGCCACCCTGGGCTCGAGTCCGAGCCCATCAAGTCCTCAGGTGCCCCAGCCCAATCCGCAAATAGCGGCGGCAGCGGAGATGGGAGCTACGAATACGATCCCACCATTTATTACGCCAAGTGGTCCGGTAAGAGAAGCCAGATTCATTCGGAATCCTGACGGAACACGTGACGGTGGAGTGCATAATCTGTTTTCCATCGCGGGGAGAACCGATGCACCAGGGTGCAATCTGCAACAACCTGACTTCGCTGGTCAGTTGGCTGCGAACAATGTGATCTTTCGAATTCCGACGCCGCTGTTTGGACTGGGGTTGGTCGAGAACACGCCCGACTCTGTTTTGAAACAAAATCTGGCCAGCACGGCCGCCCAAAGGCAATCTCTGGGAATCAAAGGAACGTTTAACCTCAGCGGGAACGACGGAACCATCATGAAGTTTGGCTGGAAGGCCCAGAACAAGTCTCTGACTATTTTTGCCGGAGAAGCCTATAACGTGGAAATGGGCATCAGCAACGATGTAATGCCGAACGAGAGAAATGCGATCCCAGGGTGCGTCTTCAATCCCACGCCGGAAGATTCGCATTCCCAAGCCGGTGGTTCTGACGTTGATGCGTTTGTCGATGCTATACGGCTGTCGGCTCCGGCTATACCGATACCCTCGACTCCATCGACATCGAATGGTTCTAAGCTTTTTGCCAGCGTTGGTTGTGTTCTGTGCCATTCTCAATCGCTGACGACAGCGGCGTCTCCCAATACCGGTATGGGTGGAGTGACTTACAATCCGTTCTCGGATTTCGCGCTCCACCACATGGGGCCGGGACTGGCGGACGGTATTAATCAAGGCGCGGCGGGGCCGGATCAGTTCCGCACCGCTCCGTTATGGGGCGTCGGCCAGAGGCTGTTTTTCCTGCATGACGGACGCACTTCCGACCTGTTGCAGGCCATTCAAGACCATAGTAGCCGTGACGGCTGCGCGGGCCAGTACGGTCGCCCGTCCAACCAGTTCAACTGTGGCTCGGAGGCCGACGGCGTGATCCGCAACTTCAAAATGCTCAGCCCGTCGCAGGTTCAGGATCTCCTGAACTTCCTGCGCTCGCTGTAAACCTGCAGCTGGGGAGCGCGCTGCTCCCCAGCTCACCCTGGGCAGTGCTCAACTTAGCTGCTCGACCGAGGCTCGGTGCACGATCTCGCCAAGGCTCATCTTCGCTGGGCCGAAGTCCAGAATCTTCACCTGTCCACGCTCGGTGAGAAAGAGATTTGCTGGCTTGATGGATAGTCGGCTAACCTTCCACAGCCGCGGCCTTGGCGTGTTTCAAATCGGGCAAGCCCAGGATGGACTTGGGTCTGGCCAAGCATGAGTGCACAATGTTAGGGGGCAGACCGAAGCGAGTCAATTCCTCAGGACACCATCAAACGAGCGCCGCGCCTCTCCGAGGCCAACCTCATAAGGACAGAAAAAAGGGTGCTCCGGGATTAATCCGACGGACGAACCGACAACTTCCGGCTTGCACGTGATCCAGGCGCAATCCCGAGATTCGCTGCTAACCGGCGCCGTGATACTCGGTTCCGATGGGGAACCTAGGAGTTACGGGCTGGGGTCGAACCGGTAAGGAAGATAGACCGGCTCCCAGACATTGGCGCGGATGCGGGCCTCCAAGGCTTGCTCGTCAAGCCGACCCACACCGCCATCATTGATAGCCTGAAGCGCGACCGCCTTAGCCACGGCGAATGACACCGCGCGAAGTTCCGACACCGGCGGCAACAATCGTCCCGACTTACTGCGCCGTGCGGGAGAAAGTTCGGCGAGACATTTGGCGGCAGCCATGAACATCGTGTCGGTGACGCGCCGCGCGTCTACCGACAGCATACCCAAACCCATTCCCGGGAAGATATACGAGTTGTTCGTCTGATCGATCGGCACTTGGCGACCATTCCAGTTCACCGCAGCGAACGGGCTGCCGGTGCCGATAAGCGCGCGCCCTTCCGTCCATTTCAGTAAGTCCTCCGGCGTAGCTTCGGAACGCGACGTAGGATTTGACAGCGGGAAAATCACCGGCCTTTCAACTGAGGCAGCCATCGTGCGAATCACCTCTTCGGTGAAGGCGCCCGCTTGTCCTGAGACCCCGATGAGCGTAGTTGGTTTGGCATTCTTCACCACATCGAGCAGGCTAATGTGATCATCGTCTTCCAGTTTCCAAGTGGCGATTGCAGAACGAGGTTGCGCAAAGGGCTCCTGTGCGGGACGCATTCCCGGCGTGCCTTCCACCAGCAATCCCTCTTTATCGACCGCATAGAAACGGCGGCGGGCTTCTGCTTCGCTCAAGCCGGCGTCCTTCATCGCAGTGAGCAGAAGCGCGGCGATGCCAATGCCCGCTGATCCTGCTCCGAAGAGTGCGATGCGCTGCTCGATGAAAGACGTAGCGGTAACGTTGATGGCGGCCAGTAAAGTCCCTGCGGCCACGGCCGCCGTCCCTTGAATATCGTCGTTGAAGGTGCAGAGCCGGTCGCGATAGCGCTCGAGCAATCGGCCCGCGTTGATGCCGGCAAAATCCTCCCACTGCAACAACACATGAGGGCGGCGTTCGATCACGGCGCTGACGAAGGCTTCGACGAAATCATCGTATTCGGCACCACGTACCCGCTGGTGACGCCACCCGATATAAAGGGGATCCTCGAGACGCTCCGCATTATCGGTACCAACATCGAGCAGTACCGGCAAGCACACTTGCGGGTGAATGCCAGCACAGGCGGTATAGAGCGCGAGCTTGCCGATGGGGATTCCCATGCCTCCTGCACCCTGGTCGCCGAGCCCGAGAATGCGCTCGCCATCGCTGACCACGATCGCCCGGATTGCGTCATAGCGGTGATGCCCGAGGATCTCGCGAATTCTATGCCGGTTCGGATAACTGAGAAATATTCCGCGAGGCTTGCGCCAGATCTCGCTGAAACGTTCGCATCCTTCACCGACCGTCGGCGTGTACACCAGCGGCATCATCTCTTCTATGTTGCGCATCAGCACGGCGTAAAACAGGGTTTCGTTCGTGTCCTGCAGGTCCCGCAGGTAGGCATAGCGCTCGAAATTGGTTGCAAAGTCGCGTAGCGCCTTGAGACGGCGCGCCGCCTGATCTTCAAGATTGCCAACATGGGGCGGAAGCAGTCCATGCAAGGCGAAGTCAATGCGCTCATTTTCCGTGAACGCGGTTCCCTTGTTCAGCATGGGAAAATTCAGCAGGTCGAAGCCGGAAAGCCCGGTCTCCAGAACTCCCTCGGTTGTGATTCGGTATTTCATGGCTTTCCCCAGCAGCCTCAGTTCAACTATAGGTCCTGACTTTAAGTCTAGCTCTGAGGAGTCGATCCAGCGCAAATGCTTATTGCTGCTGGATGTAAACATCTAGTGGAGAGGGAGGATTCGAATCGTGAGTGCCATTATTTCTTGGAGGTTGTTAATCCACGACCATCCCCAAAGAATGGTGGTCTAACGGTACCGCGCGCACCGCACAGAACGACTACTGGATTTGCAGTGGGCGCCGCAAAGTGAAACTGTAAGCAGACTGATTAGCGAGGAGAACCTCTCTTTCTCCGCCCCCGGCCCTGACGATCAAATCCGAGCACATTTGGTAACTTACTGTGAGTTGGCATCCAACGGTTCCGCGCTTAAGCAAGCCCTTCACGAATCTGCCCACCTTGTTCTTACCTTTGATCTCGTGGCCGAAACTTCGGACGGAAGTCACGACGTCCAGATCCGCGTTGTTGGTATTTATCGAGGTTAGTTTGAGTTGCAGACTGGCTTCGCCCGCCAGCACCCCAACGTGTCTGGCGAACACGACCTTGCCGGTGACACTCGCGCCTGCGGGAATCACGGTCTGACCGTCGACGACCACATCGCGATCCAGCGTGGCCGAAAAGCTTTGGCCTATCGCGCTGATCCGAGAGCCGAGCTGTTCGCCGAGGCGAACCGTCAGCGTGGTTCCAGCAGGAACAACAATGGGCAGTGCCGCAGCGGCGGTAGGGGTCCCGTTGGTTTGCGCTTGGGAAGTGGCGTCCGGTTCTGCGGATTGTCCGGATTCCGTCGCTGGCGATGCGGCGGCAGGCTCTGCGTTTGAGGAGTTCTCCGACCCGTCTGCAGGCCGTGTCGTCGTCCCGCGATTTTGCAACATTGCTTGACTGTTGTTCCCGGCGTGGCGGTATGAAACGCCGTCGAAGACCAGAGCCGCCGCAACGATTCCCGTTGCAAGCACAAATACCATGATTGTTTTTCTGCTCATAGCTGCACCCCATTTCAAAGCTGTGTTCGCCCCTCATCTCAATACGCGGAATCGCTGTCCGAAGGAGCTCACCCGACATGCCTGTCGTTAGTCGCTCTGAATTCCGGCGAAAGGGAGGTCTGTGTTGCCAAGGGCGTGCAAAAGCGTCCGGCGGGGGCGTGATGCCGTCGCGGCCGACATAACGGCAGCACAAAAACCGGGGCTAGTTGGCCTCGGCTATGAAGCGCGCTCCA
Source organism: Terriglobales bacterium (assembly GCA_049520095.1). Lineage (GTDB taxonomy): Bacteria > Acidobacteriota > Terriglobia > Terriglobales > Acidobacteriaceae > Acidiflorens. Next base: position 7,729 of record JBEKQC010000041.1, on the reverse strand, counting down.
AAAGGATCGCGAGTCGTCACACCTTTCAAAGGGAAACTCTGTGCCGACTCGCGACAGTTGATGCCGTGTTTCATCCCCGCCTGCCAGCGCGACCACCACCGGAGCGGCCAGCTGAGGCTGAACGACCTGCGGATGCCGAACGGCCAGCGGATGCCGAACGGCCAGCGGATGCTGAACGGCCAGCGGACGCTGAACGGCCAGCGGATGCCGAACGGCCAGCGGATGCCGAACGGCCAGCGGATGCCGAACGGCCAGCGGATGCCGAACGGCTAGCGGATGCCGAACGGCCAGCGGATGCTGAACGGCCAGCGGACGCCGAACGACCAGCGGATGCCGAGCGACTCGTGGATGCTGAACGACCCGCGGATGCTGAACGACCAGCGGATGCTGAACGGCTAGCGGATGCCGAACGGCCGGCGGATGCTGAACGGCCAGCGGATGCCGAATGGCCAGCAGATGCTGAACGACCAGCGGACGCCGATTGACCAGCAGACGCCGAATGACCAGCAGACGCCGAACGGCCAGCAGACGCCGAACGGCCGGCAGATGCGGAACGACCAGTGGACGCGGAACGATTATTGGACGCGGTGCGGCCATTGGACGCCGTACGACCGGGGGATGTCTTGCTACCACCGGCCGCCTGACGACCAGCGGACGACCGAGCGGCACCGGGATGAGCGGCGGCATGAAAGCCTCCTGGGACGCCGCGACCACCATGATCGAACGCGCCCCTGTCATGAGCACCAAAATTGCCGTGGTTGAAGACCGTCGTGCTGTTCGAAATGTAAGTGTTGTGATTAAAAAGCACGGTCCCGCCGTCCCACGCCGGCGCCCACGCGCCGAAACCCCAGCCGAAGTTAGCAAAGACCCCAATCGAGATTCCTGGGTCGAAGGCAAGTCCAACTCCCCACACGATGCCGGGTGGAGGGGGCAGCACAACAAAGCCCGGGTAGGCGACGAACAACGTCCCCCAGACTCGCCAGGGATTGTAATAGGGAACGAAAACCACAGCCGGATTCACCGGCACAATACTGATCACGCCGGCTTCTACTACCACCCGCTGTTGCGTGGTCGTCACCAGCACGTTCGACTGCTGCGCCTGCAACCGCATAGCCTGGACAGCATTCATGACGTCTCCGGGCTGGTTGTAATAGGCGTTGCCGAGCTGCGACGCCCAGGCGCTGTTTTTCGCGAGGTTGTCGAGAACGGCGGGAAACTCTATTAGGCCTTTAACGGCCGGATCCCAATCCATGGCGTTTGCCCCGGCGGCACGCTGATCCGGGGGCAGGTTCATGTTCTGATTGAGCCAGGTATCGGCCGCGGCAATCTGGTCCGGAAACGTGGCGCCGGTCAATATTTGAGCGACCAGCGAGTCCGGATCGAGAGCAATCGGGGCCACGAGCTGATCCAGTTGTACCGCGTCCAGATCGACGTACACGGGCGCGGGCGCCTGCGCGTACGCTGCCGTAATCAGCAGCAAAGAAAATACGAGCGCCATCAACTGGCGCATGGGCTTGTAATGAGAAATTGTGCACTGGGAGTTCATTGTCTTCATCCTTTCAATTTTGAATTTTGAGAGCATCTGTGTTCGCCCCCTCATCTCAATACGCGTAATCTCTGCCCAAAAGGGTTCACCCGACATGTCGGTCGACTGTGGTCTTGAATTCTGGTGAAAAGTGAGGTCTGTGTTACCCAGGGCAATGCTCGCAAGTCGTTGACTTCGGGCCTGCTCGTTGCTATCGTTCACCCCGATAGCGATGGGGAAACGATAGACCGGAGTCCCGTGACACAGTCATCCAGTCAAATCACCGAACTGCTCGCCCAGTGGAGCCGAGGTGATCTCGACGCTCGGGAGGCACTCATGCCTCTGGTTTATGCCGAGCTTCGCCGCTTGGCCGGTTCCTATTTGCGACGAGAACGCAGCGACCACACCCTGCAACCCACCGCACTTGTCAACGAAGCCTACCTGAAGCTAGTCGAGCAGAAAAATGTTCACTGGAAAGATAAGGGTCATTTTTTCGCCATCACGGCTCAACTGATGCGCCGTATTCTCGTGGACCATGCGCGCAGCCATTTGGCGGAGAAGCGGGGCAGCGGTGTGGCCAAAGTTCCGTTGGAAGGCGTAATTACCATGTCGAAAGAGCGGCCGGACGATCTGCTGACGCTCGATGAAAGTCTCACCCGTCTGGCGCGAATCGATCCCCGGCAGGCTCAAATCGTAGAGCTGAAGGTTTTTGCCGGCTTGAGCATCGAGGACACTGCGGAATTACTGGGAATCTCCCCAGCTACGGTCAAGCGTGATTGGAGCATGGCCCGGGCATGGCTAGTCCTGGAGATTGGAAAGAACAGAGAGGCGTCGTGAATGCTGAGAAGTGGGAGCAGATGAAAGAACTCTTTGCGTCCGCTCTGGCACTTCAGGCGGGGGAACGCGAAGCGTTCTTGCGCAAGGCTTGCGGCGGTGACGGCCCTCTGTTTGTCGAACTTCAGGCGTTGTTGTCGGCACACGACTCGGACCCAAGCCAATCAATAGAGTCGTCAGACGCGTCCGAAAGCGCCCTCCGCGCTGCCAAATGGGAGGGCCAGAGAATTGGCCCTTATCGCCTGCTTCATCGCATCGGATCGGGCGGCATGGGAGACGTTTATCTGGCCGCGCGAGCCGACGAGGCCTTCAACAAGCGTGTAGCCATCAAGCTGGTGCAAACTGGCGTTAACACGCAGGAAGTTCTCAGGCGCTTCCGCCACGAGCGGCAAATACTGGCGGCGCTCGATCACCCCAACATCGCAAAGCTGCTGGATGGCGGCACCACCGACGATGGGTTGCCCTATTTTGTCATGGATTATGTTGAGGGCACGCCCATCAATACCTACAGCGACACACACAAGCTGGCCATTTCCGAGCGCATTCGGCTGTTCCGCGATATTTGTTCGGCGGTCCACTACGTTCATCAGAATCTGGTGGTGCACCGGGATTTGAAGCCGAGCAATATTCTGGTCACACCGGAGGGTGTGCCCAAGCTTTTGGATTTCGGCATTGCGAAGCTGCTCAAGCCGGAGTTCTCCAGCCATCCTATGGACGCCACGCGCATTGAGTTTCGCATTCTGACCCCTTGGTATGCGAGCCCTGAGCAGGTGCGTGGCGAAGCCGTCACCACCGCCAGCGACGTTTACTCCTTGGGTGTGATTCTGTACGAACTGCTCACGTCGCGGCGGCCTTACCGATTGAAGACCGACACTTCTGATGAAATCTTCAAGGCAGTATGCGACCAGGAACCGGAGAAACCGAGCACGCGTACCCTTAAGTTCGACGAGTTCGAGAACAAAGGAGAGGAGACGGAATCGCAGTCCAGTGCAACGATTGCGCAGCTTCGGGCGACCGTCCCCGAGAGACTGCGGCGAGAACTGAGCGGCGATCTGGACATGATCGTCATGAAGGCATTGCGCAAAGAGCCGCAGCGCCGCTATGCATCGGCCGAACAACTGTCTGAGGATCTCCGCCGACATCTCGAAGGTCTGCCGGTCACCGCACATCGCGATAGCACTCGTTACCGAGCCGGGAAATTCATTCGGCGGCACAAGACTGGATCCGCTGCGGCGGCACTGGTAATCGTCTCACTCGCCGCAGGGGTTCTAGCCACTAAGCACTGGCAGCGAACGCCCAAACTCACCGAGAAGGACACCATGGTTCTCGCCGATTTTGCCAACAGTACCGGAGACGCGATATTCGATGACACACTGAAAACGGCGCTGAATGTTTCCTTGCGCCAATCGCCTTTCTTGAATGTGCTCTCCGACCGCCAGGTCGCGAAGACCCTGCAACGGATGACCCGTCCCATCGGAACGAAACTCACGCCCGAGGTCACACGCGAGGTTTGCCAGCGGGCGGGCAGCAAGGCGTATATCGCCGGATCCATTGGCAGTATGGGCAGCGAATATGTGGTGGGGTTGGAGGCGGTCAATTGCCAGAATGGAGAAACCCTAGCCGAGGAGCAGGCGACAGCAGCATCCAAGGAGAAAGTGCTGAACACGCTGGGACAAGCCGCTTCCAAGCTGCGCGGCGAACTAGGCGAATCTCTGGCAACGGTGCACAAGTTTGATGTCCCGCTCGCACAGGCCACCACGTCTTCGCTCGAGGCCCTGAAAGCGTATAGCCTTGGTCTCAAGGCCCAAGCCGAGGAAGGCCCCGCCGCGGTCCTGCCTTACGATCAACGTGCTATCGAACTCGATCCAAATTTTGCCTTGGGCTACGCGGGAGTGGGCGTGGAGTACAGCAATCTGGGCGAGCTAGGGCGGGCCAGCGAGTATTTCACCAAGGCGTTCCAGTTGCGGGAACATGCCAGCGAGTGGGAAAAGCTGATGATCACAGCCTATTACTACCGAGTTGTCACTGGGGAACTGGATAAAGCAGGCCAGACGTATCAGGAACAGATTGAGAGCTACCCGCGGCAGGATGCAACGCACGGCAATTTGGGCATAGTGTTCGCCTCAGAGGGGCAGTATGAGAAAGCTGCGGAGATCACTCGCCAAGAGCTGCGCCTTACGCCGGGTAACGTCCCTGTCTACTCTAATCTCGCCAATGATGTCCTCGCTTTGCAAAAGTTTGACGAAACACGGCAGGTCATCCAAGAGGCGCAGGCAAAAAAACGGGATAATTTCGCAATTCACGCTGCTCTCTATGCTCTTGCCTTTCTCGCGACAGACTCCGCGGCTGCGGCGGAACAGCAAGATTGGTTTGCGGGCAACCCTGAGTATGAAAACTTTGGACTTGGTCTCGCATCCGACTCCGAGGCGTACGGGGGCCACCTTGCCAAGGCGCGGGAACTGACATGGCGGGCCGTGGACTCCGCCATTCGAGCTGACAGCAAAGAAAACGGCGCAATATGGAACGCGATTGCCGCTCAGCGGGAGGCGGCTTATGGCAATGCCGCGAAAGGACGGCAGATAGCCGCGGCGGCTTTGAAGCTTGCTCCCACGAGTCAGGGAGTGGAGAGCGAAGCGGCGCTCGCGTTTGCCATAGCGGGCGATACGGCGCGAGCCGAATCTTTGGCCCAAGGCTTAGCGGAACGCTTCCCGCTGGATACCCAGATGCAGTCGCTCTGGCTGCCCGCGATCCAGGGGCAATTGGCGCTGGAAAGAAAGAACCCGGCTGCCGCGCTTAATACCCTGCAAGCTTCTTACTCCATCGAGTTGGGGCAAATTGCGTTCGTCGCGAATCTCTCCTGTCTCTATCCGGTCTATGTACGCGGAGAGGCGTACTTGGCAGCCGGCCTAGGCAGCGCTGCCGCAGCCGAGTTTCAGAAGATTCTCGACCACAGCGGCATCGTCTGGAACTGCTGGACGGGAGCCCTGGCGCATCTGGGCGTAGCTCGTGCGAACGCCTTACAGTCGCGAACTTCGCAGGGAGCAGATGCCAATGCCGCCCGCGTCAGGGCGCTCGCCGCCTACAAAGATTTCCTCATCCTCTGGAAAGACGCCGACCCCAACATCCCCATCATGAAGGAAGCCAAGGCGGAGTATGCAACGCTTCAGTAGGCTTCTCATTCGAACTCTTCCCCGTGGATCGGTCATGGACGTGAAGGCACTTATGCTCGCGGGAGCGCTTCCGGGATATTAGCTCTACGAGTGGCGAACCGGTTTGCGGCAGCCTGATCGCACACGTGTTTGCGAGCGGGAACCTGACTATTAGCTGCCAACTTGATATTGGCCGCAAGCCTGGAACAGGCGCCCACATAGCTGAGCTCACCCAGATAGCACTCTTCTCCTATCATCGCCCCGTGTGAAATTGCCGAACTGGGGCCAATTCTGGCTCCGTCGGCGATCACGGCATTGATGCCAACCGCCGTGGCTAACCCGACCTCGACATTGCCGCCGACGCATGTTCCAGGCCCGACGAGAGCTAGGTAGCCAATACAGGAATTCTTTCCCACTGTGATGCTGCCAACGCGGATCGTGCCATTGGTCATCACGATGTTGCTACCAAGCGTTGCACGGTTGGCGAGGTAGGCGCCTTCCTCGAATCTGAGCAACGGTAGATCTCGCACCCAAGTGTCCGGATATATTGTGAAATCGAGATTTCCGCGATAACCAAACAAGCGAAATGTCAGAGCTTTTAATCTCGGGATCGTGAGGCAAATGTAATAGACGACCTTGAAGTAGTACACAGAAGTCCAGCACAGGCCGTACATCCGGCGATGGAAATAAAGTGGCTCGTTCAGGTCGCGGCGAAATGTTCCGGCAACGATATATTTTTGATGGGGAAGGCTGAATAGCCCGGCGATTGTTGCCAGGATGGCCGCATACGCGACCGGCGCGACAGCAATCACCCCAACTTTCAACCACGTCCCGCTCATAACCTGGTACAGAGCTGTCAGCGTAATCGCTGGCAAACCATAGATCATCGTGGTGTAACAAAACACCAAGTAGGGAAACATTACTCGTCTCATCGCTTCCTCCTCTTAAACATGCTTACTAGGATGAAACACTATTCAAAACACGCGGTCCGTTTTGGCAAGGTGCTTCGGTGCATCAGCGGAGCGGAGAGATAATCGCCATTCGCCGGCGAATTCAATATCAAATCGGCGAGTTCCAGAATGCGCTCGATTTGAACCACTCCGGCTGCACTCGTCGCAAGTAACAGGGCGCGATAGCTGGCTTCCAGCCTTGCCATCATTTGTGTAAGCTCTTCGACTGACTTGGGTTGCATAGCTTTTTCTCCTTGAATATGTATTTACCGATAATCGGCGGTTCTTAGTGGACCCGGACTAATCGGAGAGGACGCTCTTGGCTTTGAGACCGTCCAATCCGGGTTTCATCTACTCATCGCGCAAGACAGCCGCGAAACGGCTCATGCCGACCACATTTTTTCCCATTTATTTTGCAGTTCGAAGTAGTAATCATGATCGAAGGTGTGACCGAAGAGATGCATGGGTCGGACTGAGTCAGGGATTGCACTGATCTCCCCATAGCAAATAGGCACGTCTGCACCGCCTTGTGCTTCCATTGGGGCCGGATGACGAGCAACTATTGCATAATCCGGTAAAGGAAGAGTTGCCGACCACTCACTCGGTAAGCGCGCCGGCACACCTGTGCAGCGGCATGATTCGGCATGCTAGCTTGGAGCTCATGTGCCGCCCTCGCAAGCACGCTGCGCGTAGCAGCTTTGTCAGTTGCCCATCCTCTTGATTGCTCCGAGGGGCGTCTGCAGCGTTCCGTCGTTGTTGATGTCGAGTTGCCGACCATCCGACCAGAACCGAGGCGCGGGAGTAATAAAAGCTGCCGCATCGGTAAAATGTTAGCCACGATCACCAACCCATTTGGCCCATCCGCTTAAGGATAATCGCACTGTAGTTATTCATGCGCTCGGGTCGTCGCTTCAGGGGAGCCGGCAGAATTGCAGCGAGCCGTGCCGCCTGTTGCCCGCCGATATTCCGGGCTGCAGTTTCGTCGTAGTAACGACACGCCGACTCTGCACCGAAAATACCAGGGCCCCATTCGACCACGTTGAGGTATATCTCCAGAATGCGCTGTTTGCCGAGGACGATTTCGGCCACCGGTACGAGTGTGACTTCTGCGCCCTTGCGGAGGATAGAACGGCCGGTTCCGAAGAATAAGTTTTTTACGAGTTGCTGCGTAATGGTGGAAGCTCCGCGAGTGCGATCGCCTTCCAAATCGTCTTCGGCAGCGATTTGGATCTCGTGCCAATCGAATCCATGGTGCTGGTAGAAGTGCGCGT
>JBEKQC010000040.1:0-44719 GCA_049520095.1 Terriglobales bacterium | reverse complement strand
GTGTCATGCACCACGTTGTGGCCTGCAGTGAAGGATACCCTCCGCAACTCGGGGAAGTACGGGATACTGGGCATCGACAACACAGAAATGACGGCCTCGTTCGTCATTGGTGGGTCGGCCGGCGGGAAGCGCATCAACTCCGTCGTGCTGAACGCGAAGGGGGACACTTGTGAGATGCAGGTCCAGACCGCCTACAGCGGGCTTATTCATAACGACGAGGGCGATTTCAAGAAGCGCGTTGATGAGTCCCTGGCCAAACAGCAGCCGGCTCCGCCCCCAAAACCTGATAGCGACAAGAAATAATATAGTGTGCGTGCCTCCCATGCCGGCTGTAGCTTCCGCCACGGCCCCATTCGGTCCGGCTTGGTAGAATCAAAGGGAAATGCTTTTGCCGTTTGTCCGCGAAATTTTCGCGGAGGTGGAACAATTACCTGCCTTCACGCGCGCCGCCTCCCACCTGCGGGAGAGCGCGGGGCGGATGAGTGTCACCGGACTGTCCGCAGCGGCCAAGGCGCTCATCGTTGTCTTATTGCGGCGCACGGTCGAGCGTCCGTTTGTGCTGGTGGTGGCCGACAACCGCGCCGCCGAAGAACTGCTGCCTGTGTTGCGCACGTTCTGCGAACTGACTGGAGCGGCGGATCCAGACTCCGTCGTCAGCCTCCCGGCCCGCGATGTGCTGCCCTTCCAGAATCTGTCGCCGCATCCCGAAATTCAGGAAGAACGTGCTACTGCGTTGTGGAAGATCGCGACGGGGCACGCTGCTATCGTAATTTCGCCGGTGACCGCGACCACTATCCTTCTTCGTTCCCCTGAGTACTATGCCGACTTGGCGCGGGTTCTGCGACGGGGTGAGATTTTCGACCTGGAAAAGCTGCTCGAGCACCTGAATACGGTTGGCTACAGTTCGACCGACGTGGTGGAGATGCCGGGCCAGTACGCGGCTCGCGGCGGCATTCTGGACGTGTATTCTCCCGAAGCGGACCGGCCGGTGCGCGTCGAATTTTTCGGGGATGAAATCGAGTCCATGCGTAAGTTCGATCCGGCGAGTCAGCGGTCTTCAAATCCAGTCGATGAAGCGTTGCTTCTACCGTTGACAGAAACGCCAGTTACGGAAGAATTGCTTGGTTCCATCAACGCGCGACTGTCGGGCAAACGCGTTACGGGATCGCCTGAGATTGTCGAGCAAGCAGCGCGCGACTCCGGTGCTGGCGTCTTTCCAGGGTGGGAGTTCTATGCTCCGGTGGCGGGCGCTGACCGCAGCATTTTCGGACTGCTTCCGGAGGCGCTAGTGATTCTTGACGAGCCCGAAGCGCTTTCGCAGGAACTCGACAAGGTCTGGGCCCGCATTGAAGAAGCGCACGAGCGGAGCGGCGTTGGAAGCCTGGTTCGTCCAGCCGATCTTTATCTGACGCCGGAAATCTGGCGGGAAAAGATCGCGGCGCTTCCCGGCGCCGATTTCGAATATCTGGCGGTGGCGCGTGAGGCTGGCGAGTCTCCAGAAAAAAGACCGGAAGCCGCTTTTCTTTCACAGCCCGCCACGCGCTTCCACGGCGCGGTTCCTGCGATGATCGAGCAGGTTCAGAAACTGGTCGGCGGCGGCATGCAAGTGATTCTTGCTGTCCCCAACACTGGAGAAGTCGAGCGGCTCGCCGACATGTTCACCGAATACAACGCTTCATATCGTCTGGGAAGCCGGACGCGAAGCGGAGAAAGCTATGCCGACGAAACTTCCTATTTTGCCGGAGACGTTCTCACCACCACGCTGTTAAGGGCTTATCTGCCCGACGGTTTTGTTTTACCGGAAGCACATCTCGCGATTTTTGGGGCACGCGATCTGTTCGACGAATCGGACCTGGTCGCGGCGCGCCCGCAACGGCAGAAATCGAAAGTCTCGGCCTTCCTCTCCGATTTCCGCGATTTGCAGGTCGGCGACTACGTCGTTCACGTAGAGCACGGCATCGGGCAGTATCAGGGTCTGAAGGAAATCAATCAGGGCGAGGGCGCTGCGGAATTCATGCTGCTCGAGTACGCTGAAGCCGCGCGGCTCTATGTTCCACTTACACGGCTGGATCTGGTCCAGAAATATCGTTCGTCGGAGGGTGCCAAGCCTGTCCTGAATCACCTTGGCAGTGCCGCCTGGGGCAAGACCAAAGCGCGCGTGCGCAAGGCGATGAAAGACATGACAGATGAGTTGCTGAAACTCTATGCGCAGCGCCAGTCCGCGCGCGGCCACATCTTTCCGGCCGATACCGAGTGGATGAAGGAATTCGAAGATTCGTTCGAATACAACGAAACTGAAGACCAGGCGCAGGCCATCGCCGATGTGAAGCGCGACATGGAGTCGCAGCTCCCGATGGATCGCCTGTTGTGCGGCGACGTCGGTTATGGCAAAACGGAAGTTGCGATGCGCGCTGCCTTCAAGGCTCTCAGCGACAACAAGCAAGTCGCCGTGCTCGCGCCGACCACTGTGCTTGCATTCCAGCACCACGAAACTTTCAAGCAACGATTCGCGCCGTTTCCGCTGACGGTAGAGATGATCAGCCGCTTCCGGACGGCGAAGCAGATCAAGCAAATTTTGCAGCGAGTGGAAGCTGGCAAAGTGGATATCCTGATCGGCACCCACCGCCTGCTCTCCAAGGATGTGAAGTTCGCCGACCTCGGCCTGCTGGTGGTGGACGAAGAGCAGCGCTTCGGCGTTCGCCACAAGGAACGCATCAAGCAGATGCGTACGGAAGTCGACGTGCTGACAATGTCAGCAACGCCGATTCCGCGCACGCTGCATATGTCGCTGGTGGGGCTACGCGACATGAGCGTGATCGAAACGCCGCCCAAAGATCGCATGGCCATTCAGACGGTGGTTGCGAACTGGGACGAAAGGCTTATTCAGTCGGCGATCGAGCAGGAACTTGATCGCGGCGGCCAGGTTTATTTCGTCCACAATCGCATCGACACGATCTGGGAGATTGCGGCCAAGATTCAAGCCATGGCTCCGACGGCCCGCATTTCCGTGGGCCACGGGCAGATGGGCGAAGGGGAGTTGGAAAAAGTGATGCTGAAATTCATGCATCACGAAGCCGACATCCTGGTCTCAACCACGATTATCGAGAACGGCCTCGACATCCCGCTCTGCAATACGATCCTGATCAATCGTGCCGACCGGCTGGGCTTGTCGGAGCTTTATCAACTTCGAGGACGCGTGGGCCGCTCGAACCGGCGCGCCTATGCGTACCTGCTCTTGCCTGCCGAGATCGAGTTGACGCCGGTCGCGCGACGCCGTCTGGCCGCGCTGAAGGAATTCTCAGATCTCGGGGCAGGTTTTAAGATTGCTGCCCTTGATCTCGAACTGCGGGGCGCGGGTAATCTTCTGGGCGGGGAGCAAAGCGGCCACATCGAAGCGGTGGGATTCGAACTTTATACGCAGATGCTGGAACGCGCCGTCCGCGAGATGAAGGGTGAGGCAGGCGTTGAGGTCACGGAGATCCAGCTTAATCTTGGCCTGAACATCCGCATTCCTTCCGACTATATAAAAGAGGAGAACCAGCGCCTGCGGATGTACAAGCGAGTCGCTGGAGTTGAGACCGAATCGCAGTTGCACGACGTGCGCGCAGAGCTGATCGATCGCTACGGCGAGACGCCCAGGGCGGTTCGCAACTTGCTCGAGTACGCGGCGCTCAAACTGCAGGCGATGCGGGTCGGCGCAACCGCCATTGAGCGCAAGCGCGAATTCGTGAACATCAAGTTCAGCCAGACGGCTGCGATTGATCCGGGGAAGCTAGCGCGGTTTGTGGCGTCGCAGCGGGGAACGCAATTTACTCCGGACGGTGCACTGAAGTTCTCGATAAAGATCAGCAGCGCGGAGGGAATATTGCAGACGTTGCGCGATTTGCTGGAGGAGCTGGAAGCACGCGAAGAGGCAATGCGCCAGGTATAAACGCGAGCTGTACAATCGCTCGAAAAGGATCCGATGGACGAACGACGAACGAATAGCGACCGCCGCAAGGTCCGAAGAGTCCGCAAAGCGATCTTCCCCGCCGCCGGATTGGGCACGCGCTTTCTCCCAGCCACGAAAGCTCAGCCGAAAGAGATGCTGCCGCTGGTCGATAAGCCCATCATTCAGTATGGCGTGGAAGAGGCAGTGGCGGCGGGATGCGACCAGATCATCATGATCACTGGGCGCGGCAAGAGCGCGATCGAAGATCATTTCGACGTCAGCTACGAACTGGAGAAGATGCTCGAAGAAAAAGGCAAGTACGACTTGCTCAAGATCGTGCGCCAGATTTCGGACATGATCTACGTGGCTTATGTGCGTCAGAAGGAAGCGTTGGGTCTGGGACACGCGGTACTCACCGCTCGCGAATTGATTGGCGACGAACCTTTTGCCACGCTGCTGGCTGACGACGTCATTGATGCAAAAGTGCCGGTGCTTAAACAGTTGATGAATGTGTTCGATGAGACGAATTGTTCGGTGATCGCGACGCAAATTGTCGACGGGCCGGCAATTTCTTCATATGGAGTATTGAAGGCGAAGGAGGTCGCGGGTTCCGGCGGAAAACTCTACGAAGTTCTCGATCTTGTGGAAAAGCCCAAGCTCGCGGATGCGCCCTCAAATCTGGCGGTGATCGGGCGCTACATTCTGACGCCCACCGTTTTCGAAACGCTCTCTGACATCAAGCCGGGGGCGGGCGGCGAGTTGCAACTCACGGACGGGTTGCGCGGCCTGCTGCAGCGCGAAAAGATGTACGCCTACGTTTACGAAGGACGCCGTCACGATACCGGGGATAAACTCGGCTTTCTCAAAGCTACAGTCGAGTTTGCGCTGAAACGCGAGGATCTGGGCGGGGACTTTCGGGAGTACCTGAGAAATTTGAAGCTATGAGCGGTATTCGTTTGCCGTTTGGCTTAATCTTCCACCGTCGCTTTCAGCTTCTTTGATTTCTCTTCCACCCCGCGCGCAAGCTTCTCTTTGTGTTCTGCTAGTTTCTTCGCGATCGCAGCGTCCGCGAGCCCAAGTATCTGCGCGGCCAGGATTCCAGCATTAGTCGCCCCGGGCTTGCCGATGGCGACGGTTGCCACCGGAATACCGGCGGGCATTTGCACGGTTGCCAGCAGGGAATCCATGCCTTGCAGGGACGTGGAAGGGATGGGGACACCGATGACGGGCAAGGTCGTATGCGCTGCGATCACGCCCGCCAGGTGCGCGGCTCCGCCTGCGCCCGCGATGATCACGCGAATGCCGCGTCCGACGGCTTTGCGAGCATACTCTGCGGTGCGATCGGGCGAGCGATGGGCTGAGGTTACATCCATCTCGTAAGGGATGCCAAATTCCTCGAGCGCCTTTCCGGCTTCGCGCATGATCTCCAGGTCGGAGTCACTGCCCATCACGATTGAAACGAGTGGCTTGTTTTGCAATCTTATCCTCCTACGATGCTACGACGGAAACGAGCATAGGCCCACCCGACAATCAGCCCCACAGTGCCATACAGCCCCACATTGCATAGAATTATGAATCCATACACAAAAACTATGGTGCTCCATGGCTGTGGCGTTGGCCCTTCTAATCCCATAACCAAGATCGACGATGGACACAGCACGATTGCGACTCCCGAAATATCTCTTACAGCCAAAGCCAGTAGTAAAACCACAAGGGGTATGATTGCGCCGGTAAGCATAAACGCGAGTGCGATCTTGCGAAAGCTGCTGAGCGGTGCTCGGCTTAACAGCCAAATTATCGTCAGAATTACGTAAAGTGCTCCCGCGATGGCCGGAATCTGAATAAGCAATGGGAAGTACAACTGCACGGTATGGCCTCACACTCTCAATTGCATTTCGACTATTTCTTCAGCGCCCGCGCCGCGATATCCTTGCGATAGTGCGCGCCCTCGAAGCCGATCTTCGCGCACGCTTCATAGGCGCGCTGCACGGCCGTTTCCAAGTCCGCAGCCCGCGCGGTTACCCCCAGCACGCGTCCGCCGGAGGTATAGAAAGCTCCATCACGTTTCGACGTTCCGGCATGAAAGACTTTCACACCCTCCAGCTTCGCCGCATCCTCCAGACCGGTGATTTTCTTGCCCGCCTCGTAGGCTCCCGGATAGCCGCCCGAAGCCATCGCCACGCATACCGCCGCATCGTTCGACCACTTGAAATCGCCGTCGCTGGTGCGGCCGTCGATCGACGCCTCCATCGCCTCGACCAAGTCGCTTTCGAGGCGCATCAAAATGGGCTGGGTTTCCGGATCGCCGAAGCGGCAGTTGAATTCCAGCACCATGGGGCCGCGCGCGGTCATCATTAAGCCACAATAGAGAACGCCTTTATACTCCGCTCCTTCGGCCTTCATGCCGGCGACGACCGGGCGCGCGATGTGGGCGACGAGCCAGTCGCGCATCTGGTCATCGACGATGGTGCGTGTGGTGTAGGCGCCCATGCCACCGGTGTTCGGGCCGGTGTCGCCATCGCCGACGCGCTTGTGATCTTGCGCGGCGACCAGCGGCGCCACGCGCTCGCCGTCGCTCACGACCAGAAATGAGAGTTCATCGCCCTGCAGAAACTCTTCCAGCACCACCCGCAAACCGGCGTCTCCGAGCATCCTGCCGCTGAGCATTTCATTGGCTACGGTCGAGGCTTCGTCTTTGGTCTTGGCGATAACGACGCCCTTGCCGGCAGCCAGTCCGTCGGCCTTCACGACGATAGGAGTATGGAAGTGCGGTAGCGCATCGTGCACCTGTTGCGCCGAATCGCAGATCGCATAATGCGCGGTGGGAATGCGGTGGCGTTGCAAGAATTCTTTGGCAAAGCTCTTGCTGGTTTCAAGCTGGGCAGCGGCTCGGGTCGGACCGAATGTACGCCAGCCTCTTCGCGTGAATTCGTCCACCACGCCTAGCATCAGCGGCAATTCCGGCCCGACGATCGTGAGCTCGGGCTGAATCTGGTTCGCGAGCGCGATCATGGAGTCGAGGCTTTTTAAATCGACCGGAACGCACTCCGCCTCATCCGCGATCCCTCCGTTCCCCGGCGCGCAATAGATTTTCGTGACCCGCAGCGACTGCCGGAGCTTCCAAATCAAGGCGTGCTCGCGTCCGCCGCTGCCGATGACGAGGATCTTCATAGTCGAGACATTCAAGGGTAGGGGCGGGAGAAGATGATGTCAAACTGGGTGGGGCCTGGCGGCTGGAAAGCAGTCCAGAAAAAACCTCGGTTAACTGTGCTTAATGCTTCGTATAATAGGGTTCACGTGATCACAGTTTCCAAAGAAGACTACCTTAAGGCGATTCTCGAGGCCGAGAGTGAAGGGGAAAGCGTTATCTCGGCGACGCTCGCGCACTGGCTCAAAGTTTCGCCTCCAGCGGTAACGATGGCGGTGCGCCGACTGAAGAAAGACGGCTTAGTGCGGGTGAATACCGATGGACGCGTTCGGCTGACTGCCACCGGAAAGAAGATCGCTCGCAAGCTGACGGTTCGCCACCACCTGATCGAGCGCATGCTCGCCGAAATCTTCGAAATGGAATGGTTTAAGGTACACGACGAGGCGGAGCGTTTGGAACACGCGGTCTCGCCGGATTTCGAGGCCAGACTGCTGGCCAAACTTGGACGCGGGGTCGCGTGTCCGCACGGCAACCTTACTGAACTGGAGAGTCCTGCCAGTCGTCGCCGTCGCGGACTGCTGCTGCTGGCTCAGGCCGAACCAGGGCAGAATTTTCGGGTGAGCGGCATCTATGAACGCGATCGGCGCCTGCTTGAGTTTCTAGAACAGCGCGGCATTCGGCCTGGGGCCAAGGTTCATGTCGCGCACCGCAATTACGACAACACGCTGACCCTGGCCACGGGGGCTGGGCGGGTTTCCTTGGGCGTATCCGCCGCAGAGAAAGTGTGGGTAACGTCGGCGGATGGGAAAGACGTGTCCAAAGGCTGAGGGGCGGTCCATTCGCCGCGGCGGCCCCCAAGGGGCGCCATCTTAGAGGGGTTTCCAGCATCGCTAAAGCGATCCCTCGGGGACGAAGCTCGCGTTTTCCCGAAGATTGGCATTCATAAAAGTAATTAACCGTAGTTTATGTCCTAAGGTATACTTGCGCTAATTGGCCAGCGAGCGGCATCGCTCGGCTCCGTTCGAACCACATCAATTGAATGAAAGAAACAAAGACAGCATCGGAGCCGCGAGGATTAACCATACCCCGATCCAACGCCCTGAACGAGGACGCCCTGAACGATCAGCGAAAGCCTGGCAGCGACGTCGTCATCACCCATGAGGACATCGATCGAGCGCACGATCGCGAGCGGGTTTCAGAGATGCGGGCGCAGCACGGATTCCGGCCGCGATTGCGGTTGTTCTGGTTGCTCATTGGCCCCGGGATCCTGGTGATGCTTGGGGAGAACGACGGCCCTAGTATGGTGTCTTATGCCGCGACCGGGGCGCGGTTCGGGATTGGTTTCTTCGTACCATTCATCGCACTCACATTCCTCATGGCTTGCGTAGTACAGGAGATGACTGTGCGGCTGGGCGCGGCCACTCATCGTGGACACGCTGAGTTGATCTTCGATCGCTTTGGTCCGTTCTGGGGCTGGTTCTCGATGATCGACCTGATGGTGGGCAACTTTCTGACGTTGGTCACGGAGTTCATTGCCATCCGCGCCGGGCTGGGATTTTTCGGAGTGCGGCCGGCGGTTGCCGTCCTCGGGGCGCTGTTGGTCCTCTCTGTTGCGCTCATGACACACCGGTACTGGACGTGGGAGCGGATCATTCTGGGCGCTGCAATGTTCAATCTAATGTTTGTGCCGGTGGCGCTGATGACGCATCCGCACTGGGGGACGGTGGGGCGCGCGCTAGTAACCGGGAGACCGCTGCCCGGCGGGCTCACGCAGGAGACGGTTCTAGTCTTGCTGGCCGACATCGGAGCGACCGTCACACCGTGGATGCTGTTCTTTCAGCAAAGCGCGATTGCGGATAAAGGGCTCACCACGCGGGACATCCGCTTCGGGCGCGTGGACACAGTGCTGGGAGCGGCTTTAGCGACAGTCGCCGCGCTGGCGACGATGCTGGCGACGGCTCCGCTGTTCATGCACCATATGTCGGCGGCGAACTTCGAAGCCGCCGAATTCGCTCAGGCACTGCAGCCGTTTGTAGGACACTGGGGTGCGGCGCTTTTCGCGCTGGGTATCTTCGAGGCGGGGATGGTTGCGGCAATTACGATTTCGACTTCATCCGCGTACGCGTTCGGAGAGGTCGCGCGCCGTCCGCACAGTTTGAATCTGCCTTTCAAGCAGGGGAGGGCCTTCTATCTCGTTCTGCTGGTCGAGGCTGCGGCTGCTGCGGGGCTGGTCTTGATCCCGGGAATTCCGCTCGTGTACATCGTGCTGCTGGTGAACGTGATCGCAGTGCTGGCCATGCCTCCAGCGCTGCTCTTCCTTTATATGCTGGTCAACGACCGGGAGATCATGGGCGCGCTGGTGAGTCCACTGTGGGCGAATGTGCTGGCGCTCGGGGTTGTGATCGTGTTGATCGGCGCCGGTCTCTTGTTTGGAGTGAGTGTGATTGCGCCAAATGCGCTGGCGCTGGTGGGAGGCAAATAGAATGGTAAAGGAATTCAACGCCGCAGCTGGTGCCGAAGTAAGCGCTGAAGTGAGCCGCGAGGAGTTCACCTCGGTGATGACGGCGTTGGAGCCCGACCAGATCGTTTCCACCAAGGAGCACCATCATTGTCCGCGGCGGCGGCTCACGCGGACCGAGATGCTGCTTTTTTGGGCGCTGCGGATTTACTTGGTGTTCATGGTCGGCGTGGTGGTCTATCAGATTTGGACGAGTGTGCGGTAGAGCGGGTCGTTTTATCAGCGCGGGTTGCTGTCCTTCAGTTGCAACAGGTCCCATTGATTGCCGTACAGGTCCTCGAAGACTGCGACTATTCCGTAGGGTTCCTCGCGCGGCGGCCGGGTAAACTTTACTTTGCGCGCGATCATTTCATCGTAGTCACGCCAGAAATCGTCGGTATGCAGAAAGAGAAAAACTCGTCCACCGGTTTGGTTGCCGATGCGACTCGCTTGTGCGGGCGTCGCTGCCCGGGCTAGAAGCAAGGTTGTGCCCTGAGAGCCCGGTGGGGCGATCAGTACCCAGCGCTTGTCTTCGCTCAGACGAGTATCTTCGACTACTCTGAAGTTGAGCGTGCGAGTGAAGAAGGCCAGCGCTTCGTCGTAATCGCGGACTACCAGCGCGACATGGCCCAAGGTCTGCATCCTTGCCGGCTTATACTTTATCTCAATTCGGGTGGTGTTCCGCGTCTTGCTGCTGGAGGCCGAGCTGCGCACGGCTGTGGGTCCGGGGGCGGCTGTCCCTACGCGAGCCTTCGAAACCAATTACAATATTAGGGTTCCGAGTCTGCATGGCGCTCCCGGTGTGTCCTGGAGCTTATAAAGGAAGGCAATCATGTCATCGAATAGTTTTGGCGCCCGCGCAACTTTCAAAGTCGGCAAGAAAGAATACGAACTCTACCGGCTCGACGCTCTCGACAAACAGGGCATTTCCACTCGGCATTTGCCGTTTTCGTTGCGCATTCTGCTCGAGAACCTGCTGCGCACTGAAGACGGGCGCAACGTGACGCAGGGTGAAATTCGCGCGCTCGCGGCGTGGAACAAGAATTCGAAGCCGGAAAAGGAAATCGCTTTCACGCCCAGCCGCGTTTTGTTGCAGGATTTCACCGGTGTCCCTGCAGTGGTCGATCTTGCCGCCATGCGCGACGCCATGAAGCGCCTAGGTGGAGATCCCAAGCTCATCAATCCGCTGCAGCCTGCGGAGTTAGTCATCGACCATTCGGTGCAGGTCGACGAATTCGGTTCGCCCAGTGCGTTCGACGTGAACGCGCTGCTTGAATTCCAGCGGAACAAAGAACGCTATGCGTTTCTGCGCTGGGGACAGACCGGCTTTCGCAATCTCGCCATCGTGCCGCCGGACACCGGTATCGTCCACCAGGTGAACCTCGAATACCTGGCGCGCGTGGTCTTTGTGCATCAAGAAGCCGAAGGCGGCAAGCGCACAGCGTATCCCGATACGCTCGTCGGCACCGACTCGCACACCACCATGATCAATGGACTTGGTGTGTTGGGCTGGGGAGTGGGCGGCATTGAGGCCGAGGCGGCCATGCTGGGTCAACCTGTCTCCATGCTGATCCCCCTCGTCGTCGGCGTGAAACTCACCGGACGCCTGCGCGAAGGCGCCACGGCAACCGATCTCGTTCTTACGATCACCGAGTTGCTGCGCAAGCACGGCGTGGTCGGCAAGTTTGTCGAGTACTTTGGCCCCGGCCTGCAAGACCTGCCGCTCGCCGATCGCGCCACCATCGCCAACATGGCTCCCGAATATGGCGCCACCTGCGGCATCTTTCCGATCGACAAAGAAAGCGTGCGCTACCTGAAACTCACGGGCCGCAGTGAGGAGCAGATCGCACTGGTCGAAGCGTACGCGCGCGAGCAGGGACTTTTTCACGATGCGAAAACACCCGAAGCCGAGTACTCCGAGCTGCTGAGTCTTGATCTCGCCACCGTCGAATCGAGTCTTGCTGGACCGAAGCGGCCGCAGGATCGAGTCGTCCTGTCGAAAGCGGGGGAGTCGTTCGAGAAAGCTTTGCCCAGCTTAATCAAAGCTACGAAAGGCGAGCCGAAAGTTCCCGTCAACGGGCACCTGCACCACGGCAGCGTGGTGATTGCCGCGATCACGAGTTGCACGAACACGTCGAACCCGTCCGTGATGTTGGCGGCCGGGCTGCTGGCGAAGAAGGCCGTGGAGCGCGGCCTCGAAGTCCCTGTGACCGTGAAAACTTCGCTTGCCCCCGGATCGAAAGTTGTCCTCGACTATCTGGAAAAGGCTGGCCTGATGCCGTATCTGGAGAAGCTGAGGTTCCACATTGTCGGCTACGGCTGCACCACCTGCATCGGAAACTCCGGCCCATTGCCGGTGGAAGTTTCGAAGGAAATCGACGACAAGAATCTGGTCGTCGCTTCGGTGCTCTCCGGCAATCGCAACTTTGAGGGCCGGATCAATTCCGAAGTCCGCGCCAACTACCTGATGTCGCCGCCGCTGGTGGTGGCGTTCGCGCTCGCGGGACGCATCGACGTTGATCTGCGCAAGGATCCCGTCGGAAAAGGCAAAGACGGCAAGCCCGTGTACCTCGCCGACATCTGGCCTTCACAGCAGGAAGTTGAACAGGCGATGGCAAGCGCGATTACCTCGGAGATGTTCCGCAAGAGCTATGGCGAGGTGTACGCGGGAGACGAGCGCTGGCGCGGGCTGCCCGTTCCCAAGGGCGAGACTTATGCCTGGGAGAAAGATTCAACCTACATTCGTCAGGCGCCATATTTCGATGACATGATGCTTAAGCCGTCCGCGGTTGAGGACATCAAAGGCGCGCGTGTACTCGCGGTGCTCGGTGATAGCGTGACCACTGACCACATTTCACCCGCGGGATCCATTAAAAAAGACGGACCTGCCGGAAAGTATTTGATTGCGCATGGCGTCCAACCGGCGGATTTCAATTCCTACGGATCGCGCCGCGGCAATCACGAAGTCATGGTGCGCGGCACGTTCGCCAATGTCCGCCTGCGCAATAAGATGGTCAACACCGAGGGCGGATTCACGCGCCACTTGCCCGATGGCGCGGAAATGTCGATCTTCGACGCGTCCGAAAAGTACCATACCGAAAAAATGCCGCTCGTGATTCTTGCGGGGAAGGAATATGGCTCGGGATCTTCGCGCGACTGGGCGGCCAAGGGACCGCGGTTGCTCGGCGTCCGCGCCGTGATTGCGGAAAGCTACGAACGTATTCACCGATCCAACCTGGTCGGCATGGGCATTCTCCCCCTGCAGTTTCTGCCCGGAGAAAATGCCGAGAAGCTGAAGTTGACCGGCGACGAGGTCTTCGAGATCGCGGGCATTCGCGATGTGGTTGAGAAATTTTCTTCTGGCCGCAAGATCACGGTGCGGGTGAAGGGCGGGAAGACGACGGAATTTCAGGCTGCCGAATTTCAAGCGATCGTTCGCATCGATACTCCCCAGGAAGCTCTCTACTATGCCAATGGAGGCATCCTGCAGTACGTGCTGCGGCAGTTGCTGGCTGGAAAGGCGCAACCGGAGGCGGTGATGGCGTAGCTCAGGGGTTTCTGATTTCGAGGACGTTCGGCGCCGGTGAAGCGATGCTCTGATACGAACCTGCCACGGCCCGATGATTCAGGAGCCTCTGCCGAACTCTGCTCGGCTGTCCCTACGCGGTGCTTGCTGCTTGCGTGCTAATCTCAAATTCCCATGCCCGTCACAGCTCAATATATCCCTGCCGCTTATAGCCTGACCGCAGTCGGTGTCTGGGGCGCGAGTGATTTTTTGGGTGGTGTGGGTGCGCGGCGGGTGAACGCGTTTCTATTCACAGCTATCGTGCACATCAGCGGGTTGGTCGTGATCGGCGCGCTCGCGCTGATCGCGCGCGAGCCATTTCTAGCCAACACAAGCGTAGTCTGGTCGTTGATTTCTGGGGCGGTCGGCGGAATGGCTCTGGCCTTGTTCTACCGTTCATTGGCCGGCGGAAAGATGGGTCTGGTTGCGCCGGTAGCGGCCGTTTTGGGCGCGGCGATTCCCACACTCGTCACCGCCTTTGCGGAGGGCTTTCCCGGCTATCGGCATGTGCTCGGTTTCATTCTCGCCGGAATCGGCGTCTGGCTCATCTCACGGACCGAAGACGATGCCGGCCGTCCCGAAGGCCTGGGCATGGCTGTTCTGGCCGGAATCGGCTTCGCTGGGTTCTACCTGTGCGTACACCAGGCTGGCAATTCGTCTCCTTTATGGATCGCCGCCTGTTCGCGATCCGGGGCCTTGTTGGTCACGGGCAGTATCGTTCTGTTCGGAAGACACCTCCGCGCGGTACCCACGCCGGTGCTGGGCATTGCCGTAGTTGCCGGAATTCTCGACATCACGGGCAGCGCCGTCTTCATCCGCGCATCTCAAATCGGGCGCCTGGACGACGCGGTCGTGCTCAGCTCGCTCTACCCCGCCATCACCGTTCTGCTGGCTCGTGTTTTTCTGCACGAGCATTTCAGCCGGGCGCGGACGATTGGCATGGTTGCGGCGCTGGCGGCTGTGCCGATGATCGCGGGATGAAAAAATAAGGCCTTGTTCCAAATTCTGGAATGTGGAATGTGCTTAAGGATGTACGCTCGGCAGCAGATTGTTGGGAGAAGGTGATCCGTGGCTCTTGTAGAGGTTCGCAAGCTTACCAAGGTTTTCGCTCTCACTGAATCTGCCTTCGGCAGCCGCCGCTCGGGCGAAGTACGCGCCGTGGACGATGTGTCACTCGACATTCGCGAAGGCGAGACGCTGGGCTTGGTGGGCGAGTCCGGCTCTGGCAAGAGCACGCTTGGACGCCTCATCCTCCGTCTCATCGAGCCTACTTCGGGCATGATCCAGTTCGATGGCATCGATCTGCTGAGGGCCAGGGGCTCCGAAGTACGCCGTCTTCGCCGCGACATGCAGATCATCTTCCAGGACCCGTTCGGTTCGCTCGACCCGCGCTACCGCGTGGAGGACGTGATCGCCGAGCCGCTGATTCTCCATCCGAGAATCATCGACGAAAGCCTCGGCCGCGCTGCCCGTCGCCAGCGCGTTCGGGAACTCTTGCGTGCCGTGGGGATGGATGAATCCGCCATGCCCCGCTACCCGCACGAGTTTTCGGGAGGACAGCGGCAGCGCATCGGAATTGCCCGCGCTCTGGCTCTGCGGCCGAAATTTATTGTCGCCGATGAGCCGGTTTCGGCTCTCGACGTCAGCGTCGGAGCGCAGATCGTGAATCTTCTGCAGCAACTCCAGCGCGATTTCGGCCTCACTTATCTGTTCATCTCGCACTCCATGCCGGTGGTGCGCTACCTCTCGACCCGCATTGCGGTGATGTATCGTGGCAAAATCGTCGAGATCGGAAGCGCGGAGCAGATCACTGCTCAACCGCAGCACGATTACACTCGCAGATTGCTGGCGGCGACGCCGGAGTTGGCTGCCTCGTAATATTCCATAGCTTCCTGTTGTCCTTCCGAGGAAAGAAAACTACAATCTCCTCCTGTCTGGAGAAGATATGGCGACCAATCCTTCCGCGCCCCTGCACCCGCAGCAGCCACCGCAGCTATCTCAGGAACCAGCGCCGCTGTCTGAAGGGCAACGCCTAGCCTACACATTCTTTGCGCCCAGCAAGGCTTTCACCGATCTCCGCAGGAACGCTAGTTGGTGGGCGCCGTTCCTGATCATTGCGGTCGTTTCCTGGACTTTTATCTATGTCGTAGATCAGAAGGTTGGCTTTCGCAAGGTGGTGGAGAATCAGATCCAGTTGCAACCCAAGCAGGCCGATCGCATTGAGCGCTTGCCGGCCGATCAACGCCAAAAGGTCATGCAGCAGCAGGTCACGGTTACCAAGATAATCTCCTACGCTGTTCCCGTCATTGCGCTCTCGTTGTATGCGATCTTCGCCGCAGTTCTATTGGCCACGCTCAATTTTGGCGCGGGCGCTGAGTTGAAATACAAGACCATGTTTGCTTTGATTGTCTATACCCGGCTGCCGATGCTGCTGATGCCGCTGCTGGCGATGCTGTCGCTTCTGGCAGGAGTCAGCAGCGATGGGTTTAACATTGAGAACCCGGTGGCTACCAATGCCGGATATTTTGTTGGCCCAGACGGCTCTCCCGTGCTGCGGGCGCTGTTGTCACCGTTTGATGTCTTCACTATCTGGACATTAGTCCTGACCGCCATCGGCATCGCTTGCATCAGCAAGGTCAAACGCGGCACGGCGTTCGCCGTGGTGTTTGGCTGGTTCGCCGTCGTGGTGTTGGGTAGGATTGCCCTTGCCCTGGCAACTTCCTGAGCTGTGACAAAAGTCATCGCTTTCATGGTTGGTCCGATACTAGTCTCTGCGGTTACCTATCCGGAGGGTCTATGCGCCGTTTCCTTCTCCTATCAGCTTTATGTGTGGTGATCAGTTCTCTACTATTTGCCCAATCCGCGAACCCCGCTGCGTCCTGCATTGAGTGCCACGGCAAGCAAACCCCCAACATCGTTTCCGACTGGAAGCTGAGCAAGCACAGCCAGATGGAAGTGACCTGCGTTGTCTGCCACGGCGATCAACACCAATCGGCGACCGACGTGTCGAAGGTGAAGATTCCCACGCCTGATACCTGCGCCCAGTGCCACGCGACGCAGGTCGAGCAATACAAGCACGGCAAGCACTCGAAAGCGTGGGCAGCCATGCTCGCCATGCCGACCATTCACTGGCAGCCGATGGCGATGATTGAGGGCCAAAAAGGTTGCGGCGGTTGTCACAAGATCGGCGAAAAGCCGGTGGAGGAGATCGCCAAGCTGCGGGAGCACGGCAGCGAGTTCGGCGTTGCCTCGTGTGATTCCTGCCACACGCGCCATACGTTCTCGGTTGAAGAGGCCAAGTCGCCACAGGCCTGCGAGACCTGCCACATGGGATTCGATCATCCCCAGTGGGAGATGTATTCGTCGTCGAAGCACGGCGTGCGGACGGATTTGAAGCAGCGCGGGATTCTGCCTCCTGGCGCGGCGGCGCCAACCTGCCAGACCTGTCACATGCAGAATGGCGATCACGGCGTGCGCACGGCTTGGGGATTTCTCGCGGTTCGCCTGCCGTTGCCGGAAGACAAACAGTGGGCCGCGGATCGGGCCACGATTCTTCAGGCTCTCGGCGTGCTCGATCCTGACGGCAAGCCGACCGCGCTGGTGGCGACGGTGCAAGCCGCTGACCTTGCGCGCTTGACTCAGGAGGACTGGCAGGGCGAGCGCGACAAGATGCTGAAGACTTGCAACCAATGCCACTCCGGCAATTTTGCCAGGCAGCAACTCGAGGCGGGCGATGACATGATTAAGAACGCCGACCACCTGATGGCCGAAGCGATCAGAATCGTTGCCGATCTATACAAGGACAAGGTACTTCCGCAGCCGAAGAACTATACCTATCCGTTTCCGAACCTGCTGACGTTCCACGACGCGCCCACGGTGATCGAGCAAAAGCTCTTCGTGATGTACTTGGAGCACCGCATGCGCACGTTCCAGGGAACGTTTCACGCCAGTCCGGATTATGCGCTCTGGTATGGATGGAGCGAGATGCAGCGCGATTTGACCGAGATCAGGGAGCTGGCCGAGCAGATGCGGGAGAAGAAGACTGGGCCGGCATTGAAACCGGCGGCGTTGAGATAGAACTGGTGTGGCGGCGGGGCAGAGCCCCGTTCCGACACAAGGCTGTCTCCCCGCGAGCATTTACAATTGCTCCGCTACCATGCACAGCGCAGACGTCGTTCTCATCGGCGGAGGGATTGTCGGTTCCAGCATCGCCTACCACCTGGTTGCGGCGGGCTGCAAGAAGGTTCTTGTGATTGAGCGCGAGACGGCGCAGGGCAAGGGCTCCACGGGCAAGAGCATGGGCGGCGTGCGGGCGCAGTTTTCGACGCCGGTCAACATCCAGATGTCGCTTTACTCGATCCCGTTCTATGCGAGCTTCGAAGAACGCCTTGGCTACCCGTGCGACTACCGGCCTCAGGGCTATCTATTCTGCGCGACCAACGAAAAGCACCTGGCCTACCTGAGGGCCAACTACGAAAAGCAGATTGCCATGGGATTGAAGAACGTGCGCCTCGTCGCCGGCGACGAAATTCGCGGCCTGTTTCCGCAACTCCGCGGCGATGACATTGTTGGCGGCAGCTTCTGCTCCACCGATGGCTTTGTCGATCCCTACAGCGCCATGATCGGCTTTATGACCTGGGCAAGCGATCACGGCGCCACGCTTTGGAAGAACGCGGGCGTCACTAGCATCACTCGCAAAGTCGGTGGGCAGGGCGGGGGCTTCGAAGTCACGACCACACGCGACACCGTTTCCACGCGCACGGTGGTTAACTGCGCCGGGGCATGGGCTGCTTCAATCGCGGGGATGGTTGGCATCGATCTTCCCGTCGAACCCTTGCGTCGCATGCTGGTTCCGACGGAACCGTTTGATCAATTTCCGCACACCGCGCCCATGATCATCGACATGTCCAACGGCTTTCATTTTCGCCCCGAGAGCCGCGGATTCCTGTTTGCGTGGAACGATCCGGAAGAAACGCCTGGCTACAAAACTGATTTCGACGCCGGCTTCATCGAGAAGATACTGACCCGCGCCGCGGATCGTGTGCCCGTCTTCGAAAATATCGAGGTCAATCCCAAGAGGGCCTGGGCTGGACTTTATGAGATGACACCAGACCATCACCCGATTCTCGGCGAATCTCCCGAGATACCAGGCTTCTTTTTCGCCAACGGCTTCAGCGGACATGGTGTGATGCACTCGCCCGCCACCGGGAAAATTCTTAGCGATTTGATTTTGACCGGGAAGACCGATTTGACGGACGCGTCTCTGCTGAGCTTCTCGCGGTTTGCGGAGGGGCGGATGATTCATGAGACGGCAGTGCTATAGCTTTTCGATGTACCAGTGTGTGGGCGACGCGGTCATCTATTATGGCCGCGAAAAGAAGCTGACCACACGGGCACACCGAGGATTCGCCTGTGTACCTCTCGGTCCCCTGTGGTTAAGATTCTGAGCGATCAGCATGCCCGAGGAATTCAACTACTGGCTCACCACCGTGCAGATGACTACCTCACCGGCGGAGCCATTGCCGGAGAGTGCTGATGTTGCCGTCATCGGCGCCGGATTTACTGGACTGTCGGCTGCGCTCTCGCTGGCTAAACGCGGTGCGAAAGTCGTTGTGCTCGAATCGGAGACCATCGGCTGGGGGGCGAGCTCGCGCAACGGCGGTATGGTGCTCACCGGACTCAAGCTTGGCGTCAACAAGCTTATTTCGATGTATGGGCGTGAGCTGACGCGTCGCATGTACGCCGCGTCGCTTGAGACCGTCGACGCAGTCGAGTGCATTGTGAAAGCGGAAAATATCGACTGCGATTTCGTTCGCACCGGACACCTCGAAGTCGCCTGCAAACAAGCTCATTTCGACGACTACGCCCGCCAGGTCGAAGTGATTGCGCGCGAATTCAAACACCTGTTGCGCGTCGTCCCCCGAGACCAGCTACGCAGCGAAATCGGCTCCGAAATTTATTACGGTGGTATGGTCGACGAAATCTCAGCCGGACTCAATCCCGCGCGCTACGTTGCTGGACTCGGCGCTGCGGCCATGCGTTCCGGTGTTCGGATCTGCGAACGCACACGGCTGCAGAACATCCAGCGCGAAGCGCATGGCGGTGCGCCTGGGTTCAGGCTCAACAGCTCTCGGGGCTCGATTTGGGCACGCAACGTGCTGGTTGGAACCAGCGGTTACACGGGTGCGGCAACGCCCGCACTGCGGAAGAAAATCATTCCCATCGGGTCGTTCATTATTACAACCCAGGTGCTCTCTGAAGGGCTGGCCCGCGAACTGAGCCCGCGCAACCGCCAGATCTACGATTCCAAGAACTATCTTTACTATTACCGCCTCACGCCGGACAATCGCATGTTGTTCGGTGGTCGCGCGGCGTTTTTTCCGGAGACCGATCAGACCATCCGCAAGAGCGCGGAAATTCTGCGTCTGGGAATGATCGACGTCTATCCGCAACTGCGCGATGCCAAAGTCGAATACGTCTGGGGCGGCACCCTCGATTTTTGCTTTGACATCATGCCGCATGCCGGGCAGCTTGATGGCATCTATTTCGCCGTCGGATATGCGGGACACGGCGTCGCCATGGCTACGTATCAAGGGCAGAAGATGGCGGAATGGATCGCGGAGGGGAAGACAGACAATCCTTTTGCGGAGATTGCGTTTCCGGGCGCGCCGCTGGGGCTTTACAACGGCAACCCGTGGTTTCTGCCCATCGCGGGGACGTACTACAAGGTTTTGGACTGGGTGTCGTGAACAGGTAGTGATTTCCTCCTCCTGTGTCCGCGGTGGCCGGAAAGGATCTCTACCACAAGGGGGCACAGAGGACCATAGGGGACTTACAATCACCGGAGCAAACTTTATGTCACTGTTTGGATTGATCGAATACAACGATGCCAGCCCTGAAGTGCGCGCTATCTACGACGACATCATGGCCACGCGCAAGACCGACTGGATCAACAATTTCTGGAAGGCAATTGCGCACGACCCGGTCATGCTCAAGCGAACTTGGGAAGACATCAAGCAGATCATGGCTCCCGGGGCGCTCGATCCGCTCACCAAAGAAATGATCTACGTTGCGGTTTCGGTCACGAACCAGTGCCAATACTGCATCGCTTCGCATACGGCTTCAGCGAAAAATAAAGGCATGACCGACGCCCAGTTCAAAGAGTTGATGTCCGTGGTTGGAATGGCGAACGAAACCAACCGCCTGGTCGCCGGGTACCAGGTGGAAGTCGACGAACGCTTCAAACCTGAAACCGGCAGATGACATTCAAGGAACGGCGTTCTCACGGGGGTGTTGATATTGGACTCTCGCGAAGCTCTATAATCATTAGACTTGAAACAGGACTTGAAACAAGAGGCGAAGCAAGACTCGAATCTTCAGGCAGGGGTCAGGACTCGAATCATTAGACTCGAATCGCGAGAGACCGCGAATCACGAGCGCGCGCGAAAGAGGTAAGCCATGGCCGAGATGACGGTAACTCCGGTTGCAACCCATGGGTTTTTTCTGGACGGGAAGTGGCTGGAAGAGGGTGACATCGTCGACGTACACGCGCCTTACGACGGCGTGCTTATCGCCCATGTCCACCAGGGACGTCGCGAACATGCAGAAGGTGCTATTGCCGCGGCTGTCAAGGCATTCGGAACCACACGGCGGTTGCCCGCCTTCGAACGCCAACGCGTCTTGCACCGGATTGCAACCGGCATTCGCGATCGCAAAGAGGAATTTTCTCACACGATTGCATTGGAAGCGGGTAAGCCGATCAAGAGCGCTCGCATGGAAGTTGACCGCGCTGTCTTTACGTTCAACATCGCGGCTGAAGAGACGGTTCGCGCTTATGGCGAGTACTTGCCGCTGGATTGGCAGCAGTCGACCGCCGGACGTTGGGGCATCGTCAAACGATTCCCCCTTGGCCCCGTCGCCGGGATCACGCCCTTCAATTTTCCTTTGAACCTGGTGGCGCACAAAGTCGCTCCGGCCATTGCTGCCGGATGTTCGATGGTCGTCAAGCCCGCGCCTGAGACGCCGCTTACCTCGCTGCTTCTGGCTGAAGTTATCCAGCAAGCGGGATGGCCGGATGGCGGATTCAACGCGGTTCTGCTCTCCAACGAAGATTCCGGGCTGCTGGTCACCGATGAGCGCATCAAGCTCATCAGCTTCACCGGCAGTGCCGCCGTTGGCTGGGCCATCAAGAACAATGCGGGAAAGAAAAAAGTTGTCCTCGAACTGGGAGGGAATTCGGGCGTCATCGTCCACAGCGATACGGATCTCGCTTATGCCGCCGATCGCTGCGTTACAGGGGGCTTTGCGTACGCCGGACAGTCCTGCATTTCCGTGCAGCGCATTCTGGTCGAGCACTCCGTTTATGGAAAATTTACCGAGTTGTTGCTGGCGGCGGTCAGGAAACTGAAAGTCGGCGATCCGCTCGACGAGTCGAGCGACCTGGGCCCGCTCATCCGCGAGAGCGACGCCATCCGCGCTGCCGACTGGGTGCAGGAGGCGGTTCGCGGTGGAGCGCGCCTACTCTGCGGCGGCAACCGCAAAGGCTCGCTGTTCGAGCCCACCGTGCTTACCGGTACCAAGCCCAACATGAAGGTGAATTGCCAGGAAATTTTTGCGCCGGTCGTGACCGTCGAGCCCTACAACGATTTTGCTTCCGCGCTGAAGCAGATCAATAGTTCCACCTATGGTCTGCAGGCTGGGCTTTTCACGCGCGACGCCAAACTTATTTTTCAAGCCTACGACGAACTTGAAGTTGGCGGCCTGATTGCTGGCGACGTTCCCACATTTCGCATCGACCACATGCCGTATGGCGGCATCAAAGATTCCGGACTGGGCCGCGAGGGCTTGCGCGACGCTATTCAGGAAATGACAGAGCCGAAACTGCTGGTCATGAATCTGCGCTGAAATTGCGTTGCCGGGCTGTTTTTCTCAAAAACGCGTTCGCCAACAAACAAGAAATGCTTTCAGGTACTCTCAGGAATTAATTTCCCGAATTGAAATCCCGAAATGGCACAAAGAAAAGCTGCGCGACCTATTCCATTTCGCCAGTCAACTGTTATACTCACTTGTTTCAGTAACGTGCGTCACAACATCACGTGACGTAAATCATACGAATGCGATCAACCGGGATGGGCTAAAGCCAAACCCGCAATATTAAAGACTTCACATTCAATGCAGATCTTTCCACGCAGCAGCAATGCCATCGCCCGGGCCTCAATGGTGCTCACGGTTTTGGCGGTGGCCGGGCTATTCTGGGTGGTGTTGGAGTTGGAGCGTACTCCGTACATCACTAATGCCGGCGTCCGGAAGTCGCAGCCCGTACCCTTCAGCCACCAGCACCACGTCACCGGGCTGGGAATCGACTGCCGCTACTGTCACACCTCGGTCGAGCAATCAAGCTTTGCCGGCATTCCGCCCACCAAGACCTGCATCAACTGCCATCAGCAGATATGGACCAACGCGGCTTATCTGGAGCCGGTCCGCGAAAGTTTCCGCACCGGCCGCTCGCTCGAATGGACGCGCGTCAACCAGTTGCCGGACTTCGTATATTTCAATCACAGCATTCACATTAATAAGGGTGTGGGCTGCAATACGTGCCACGGCCCGATCGATCAGATGCCGCTAACGTACCAGTATGCGTCGTTGCAGATGGAGTTCTGCCTCGACTGCCACCGCAACGCCGAAAAATACCTGCGCCCGCGCGAACAGGTCTTCAACATGCGCTATGAGCCTCCTGTCAACGACCCGATGGGCAAGAATGATGTCGTTTTTGCTGGTAAGGTGTACACCGACCAGACCGCGCTTGGCACTGCCCTGAAAGAGGCATACAAGGTGCGGCCGGTAAAAGACATTACTAGTTGCAACACCTGCCATCGGTAGCGGCGGGCGAAAATCTAGAACTTGAAGAGCTAACGATCGACGATGAGCATGGACGAGCAAAAAACCGAACCGGTCGGAACCAGAGTTGGAACCCCCGTCGGAAACGATATCTGCCCCAGCAAGCGTAGGCAGCTCGACCTGACGGCGGTCAGGGAGCAGATCGAGGAGACGACTGGCCCCGAATACTGGCGCAGCCTGGAAGAGCTGGCGGGCAGCGAAGAGTTTCAGGAGATGCTTCACCGCGAGTTCCCCAAGGGCGCATCCGAGTGGCTCGACGATTTCTCGCGGCGCGGATTCCTTAAGACCATGGGCGCGTCGCTGGCTCTTGCCGGTTTGACCGGTTGCACGCGGATGCCGAATACCGAGATCGTGCCCTATGTGAGGCAGCCGGAGAACGTCATTCCCGGCCGCCCCAAGTTCTACGCGACGGCGTTCACGCTCGGCGGTTACGCCTCGCCGATTCTGGTCGAAAGCCACTTGTTCCGTCCGACGAAAGTTGAGGGCAATCCGCAGCACCCGGCGAGTCTCGGCGGCACTGATATATACGCGCAGGCTTCGATTCTCGACCTCTACGATCCCGACCGGGCGCAGAACATCACGTACATGGGCGACGTCCGTTCGTGGAGTGCCTTCATGGAGGCGGTTCGCGGCCCGATGAGTGTGCAGAAGAGCATAGCGGGCGGCGGCGTCCGGATTCTGACGCAGACTGTCTCCTCGCCCACGCTGGCCGCGCAGATTCGCGATTACCTCGACGTGAATCCGCAGGCGAAGTGGCACGTCTACGAACCGATCAACCGCGACAACGTTTACGAAGGCGCTAAGCTGGCGTTCGGTGAAGTGGTCGAGACGCGCTACGACTTGTCGAAGGCTGATGTCATCGTTTCGCTCGACGCTGATTTTCTTTATGCAGGATTTCCTGGCTCGTCGCGCTACACACGCGATTTTGCAGCGCGGCGTAATCCCGATGGGAACATGAATCGGCTGTACGTGGTCGAGAGCACGCCGTCGTCGACGGGGATGAAGGCGGACCATCGCATTCCCATGCGAGCTTCGGAGATTGAAAGTTTCGCACGTGCGCTCGAGAAGCATATTCCTGCAAAAGGAGTCGGCGCTGAACAGGTTGCTGTCCTCGGATATATAAGCCCTTCTAATGCGGAGTTCGGCAAGGCTCTACCGGCGATCCTCTGGGACCTTTCAGCGCACAGAGGTTCAAGCATTGTGATTGCAGGTGATCACCAGCCGCCCGCGGTTCACGCGCTTGCACACGCAATTAATCAGGAGCTGGGCAACGTCGGCAAGACGGTTTTCTATACCGAACCGGTGGATGCCAATCCGGTAAACCGAAACGAATCGCTGCACTCGCTCGTTGAAGACATGCGCGCGGGCAAAGTCGATCTGCTGCTGATTCTTGGAGGCAACCCGGCCTATGACGCGCCCGCCGAACTCGAATTCGCTTCGGCACTGAAATCGAACGCCGTCAGTCTGAAAGTATTTCTAGGAAGCCATCGCAACGAGACAGCCGAGCTTTGCCAGTGGCATGTTCCCGAAGCGCACTATCTCGAGTCCTGGAGTGATGCCCGCGCCTACGATGGCACGGTCAGTATCGTTCAGCCGCTGATCGAGCCGCTTTACGGCGGCAAGACCGCGCACGAAATCGTCACTATCCTCGCCGGACAATCCGGCATCACTGGGCACGATCTGGTGCAGCAGTACTGGCAGAAGCAGCACACCGGCGCGGACTTCGATGCTTTCTGGCGCAAATCGTTGCATGACGGATTTGTTTCGGGCTCAACCTATGCGCCCAAGAATGTTGCTCTGAAAACGACCAGCTTTCCGGCGGCGCAAGCTGCTTCCGGCTCGGGCTACCAGCTCAACTTCCGCCGCGATCCCTCCATCTACGACGGACGCTTCTCAAATAACGGCTGGTTGCAGGAACTTCCAAAGCCGCTCACCAAGCTGACCTGGGATAACCCCATCATGATCGGTCCTGCGATGGCCGAGCGGCTAAAGCTGAATTTCAAGGATGTTGCCGAGCTCGAATTCAACGGAAAGAAAGTCAAAGGGGCGGTCTGGATTCAAGCTGGCCATCCCGATAACTCCATCACTGTTTTCCTCGGGTACGGGCGCACCCGCGCTGGCCGCGTTGGCACCGGAACTGGCTTAGACGTTTACCCGCTGCGCACCAGCCAAGTTCCGTGGTTTGCCAACGGCGCGAAGCTCACCGCCGCGGGCGAGACTTACAACCTAGCCAGCACGCAGGGCTATCAGACGATGGAAACTCCCGACGGCGGCAATCGTCCGCTGGTGCAGGAGCGCAGCCTCGAGGAGTACAAGAAAGATCCGAACTTCGCGAAAGAAGGCGAGCCGCCAGCCGACCTCACGCTCTACAAGCCCTTTGATTATTCGAAGGAGACTTACTCCTGGGGCATGGCAATCGACCTGAATTCCTGCGTTGGATGCAATAACTGCATTGTCGCCTGCCAGTCGGAAAACAACATTGCCGTGGTCGGCAAAGAGCAGACGCTCAAAGGCCGCCACATGCATTGGCTGCGCGTGGACGCTTACTACAACGGGCCGCGCGAAAATCCCAAGGCCTTCTTTCAGCCCTTGCCCTGCATGCAGTGCGAGGACGCGCCTTGCGAACTGGTCTGTCCGGTGCAGGCGACCATTCACAGCAGTGAGGGCCTGAACGACATGGTCTATAACCGCTGCGTGGGCACGCGCTATTGCTCGAATAACTGCCCCTATAAAGTACGGCGGTTTAATTTCCTGCTTTTCCAGGACTGGGAGACGCCGCAGTTCAAGCTCATGCGCAATCCGGACGTGACCATCCGCAGCCGCGGCGTCATGGAAAAATGCACTTACTGTGTGCAGCGCATCAGTGAGCATCGCATTGACGCCGAGCGCGCCGATACGACGATTAAGGATGGCGATCTGCAGACAGCTTGCCAACAGTCCTGCCCGGCGAATGCCATCGTCTTCGGCAACCTCAACGATCCGAACAGCCAGGTCAATAAGTGGAAAGCGCAGGCGAGGAACTACTCCCTGCTGGGTGAATTGAATACGCGGCCGCGCACAACGTATCTAGCGGAAGTCCGCAATCCAAATCCCGAGTTGGAAGAGTCAAAAGCATAGTGGAGCACAAGTAAGGCATGGCTACGAACACGCAAATACCCGTGGCAGACAGGCGAGTGCCGGTGATCGCGCCGGGCCACACCTTCTCCACCATCACCGAGAAGATCAGCAACATCGTACTGAGCCGCCCCATTTCACTGGGATGGATCCTCGGCTTCCTGATCGTGTTCGGGATGATGAACATGCTGATGCTGGCGCTGGGGTATCTGTTCATTAAAGGGACAGGGATCTGGGGCATCAACATCCCCATTGGTTGGGGATTTGCCATCGTCAACTTCGTGTGGTGGATCGGTATTGGCCACGCGGGCACGCTGATTTCGGCGATTCTGTGTCTGCTGCGGCAGACCTGGCGCAACTCGATCAACCGCTTCGCCGAAGCCATGACGCTTTTCGCCGTGGCCTGTGCCGGCATCTTCCCGCTCGCTCACACCGGACGCCCGTGGCTGGCGTACTGGCTCTTTCCGTATCCGAACACCATGAACTACTGGCCGAACTTCCGCAGTCCGCTCATATGGGACGTATTCGCGGTTTCGACCTACTTCACGATTTCGCTGGTCTTCTGGTTTGTGGGATTGATTCCCGACTTCGCCACCTTGCGCGATCGCGCTGAGGGTGTCTGGGTCCAGCGCATTTACGGACTGCTTGCCATGGGATGGCGCGGCTCCGCCCGCCACTGGCACCGTTATGAGACGGCCTACTTACTTCTCGCCGGACTCGCGACACCTTTGGTTCTTTCCGTGCACACGGTTGTGAGCTTCGATTTCGCCGTCGGCATCGTTCCCGGCTGGCACACCACGATCTTTCCGCCGTACTTTGTTGCGGGCGCTATCTATTCCGGTTTCGCCATGGTGCTTTGTCTTGCGATTCCAATCCGCGCCATCTACGGACTGCAGGACTTCATCACCATGCGGCATCTGGAAACCTCGGCCAAGGTGATGCTGGCCACCGGCCTCATCGTCGCCTACGGCTATGGCATGGAGGCATTCATGGGTTGGTACAGCGGGAACCAGCTCGATTCGTTCCTGCTCTGGAACCGGCTCCACGGCCCATATCGGTGGGTGTATATGGCTTTGCTCGCCTGCAACATTTTTATCCCGCAGGTTCTCTGGCTGAAGAAGTTTCGCGTCTCCACCGGCTGGCTCTGGCTCATCTCGTTCATTGTGCTCGTTGGGATGTGGCTGGAGCGCTTTATTATCGTAGTGGTCAGTTTGAGCCGCGACTTCCTGACTTCTTCGTGGGGCCAATACTACCCAACCAAGTGGGATTGGATGACGTTCGCCGGCACCATCGGCTTGTTCCTGACTGCCATGTGGCTGTTCGTACGCATCCTGCCCATGATCTCCATCTTCGAATTGCGCACCTTGTTGCCAGAAGCGCAGGTGCACGAAGCGGCGGAGGTGAAACAGTGACAACGTCAACGACCGATTTTCCCATTTACGGATTGATGGCCGAATTCGACTCTGCGCAGGAACTGGTAGCCGCCGCTCACAAGACACACGAAGCGGGCTACCAGAAGATCGACGCCTATAGCCCGTTTCCCATCGAGGGCCTTGCCGAAGCCATCGGCTTTCACAAGAACCGCGTGCCCCTCGTTGTCCTCATCGGCGGACTGATCGGCGGGATATCGGCATACGCGCTGCAGTATTGGGTGGCGGTGATTACCTATCCGGTCAATGTCGCCGGTCGTCCATATCACTCCTGGCCGTCGTTCATCATCGTGACTTTTGAATTGACGATTCTATTCGGCGGACTTTCTTCCGCTATCGGCATGATTGCCCTGAACGGCCTGCCCATGCCTTATCACCCGGTGTTCAACGTGCCCGAGTTCAACAAGGCCTCGGAGAATAAATTCTTCCTGGTGGTGGAATCGAGCGACCCGAAATATGACGCCGCCCGCACGCGCTCGTTTCTTAGCGGCCTGGCTCCACGCATGGTCGCGGAGGTGCCAAGCTAGCCATGGGTGGCATTCGCAACCTCGAAAAAGTTTTGCCCGCGCTGCTGGCGTTGATCGCCGCGACCGCTGGATGCCGCATCGATATGCACATACAGCCCTACTACCGGCCGATGGCGAAGAGCGATTTTTTTGCCGACGATCGTTCCGCCCGGATGCCAGTCGAGGGCACGGTGGCACGCGGCGATCTGCGGGAGGATAGTTACTTCTACACTGGAAAAATCGGCAATAATCCCGGCGACTATATGCCGTTCCCGGTAACCGCCGAAGTCCTTGACCGGGGACGCGAGCGCTTCAACATCAACTGCACACCCTGTCACGGACGCGTTGGCGACGGTGGTGGTTTCATCCCCACGCGCGGATTTAAGCGTCCGCCGTCGTATCACATCGAGCGTTTGCGCAAAGCGCCGATCGGCCACTTCTTCGACGTCATGACCAGCGGCTACGGCGTTATGCCGGAATATGGCACGCAAGTCGCGCCACGTGATCGCTGGTGCATCGCGGCTTACATCCGTGCGCTGCAGCTGAGCCAGGATGCGACAGCGGCCGACGTTCCGGCCGGACAGAAGATTCCGTCAGCCCCGCCGCAGTTCCGCGACATTGGCAATGGAGCCACACTGCCCCAACTTGCGCCGCCCACCGCCGCTGCAGAAGGGGAGCCCAAATGAGCACGGCCACCATGAAGAAGTCGGACTTGATGGCGCCGCCCGTGGCCCAGACCATCCAGCAGCGGTCGCTCGTCATTGGCGCGATCGCGGCCATTGTTTCCGTGGCCGGGGCTTTCCTTGCTCCCGACAGTTTTTATTCCGCCTACCTCACCGGCTTCATGTTCTGGCTCGGCCTCTCGCTCGGTTGCATGGCCATACTGATGCTGCATCACCTGGTCGGCGGCGCCTGGAGCATAGTGGTTCGCCGCATACTCGAGTCGGGGATGATGACGCTCCCGCTTATGTTCGTGCTCTTTATTCCGATTCTGCTGAATCTTCCAAAGCTTTATTTCTGGGCCCGGCCCGATGTGCTGGCCGACCCAAAGACCGATCCCAAGATCTTGGAAATTGCGCACAGCTATCTCAATTTCAACGGCATTCTGATGCGTTACATTCTTTACTTTGCGATCTGGTTCGGAATGGCCTACTTCCTGAATCGC
This sequence comes from Terriglobales bacterium, assembly GCA_049520095.1. Lineage (GTDB taxonomy): Bacteria > Acidobacteriota > Terriglobia > Terriglobales > Acidobacteriaceae > Acidiflorens. Next base: position 15,466 of record JBEKQC010000040.1, on the reverse strand, counting down.
TGGTCGACCGAGCAAGACACGATTGCTGGCCAAAGCACGCTGCGCTTCCGTGCGATGAGTTCGATTGGACTCGTCATCTACTCGCTCACGATCTCCTTCGCCGTGATCGACTGGGTGATGTCGCTGCAAGCGCGCTGGATCTCGACCATCTACGGCCTGATCTTCGTCGCCGGTGAAGCGCTGTCCGCTTTCTGCTTCTGCGTGTTGATCGAGAGCATCCTCGGCAAACGCAAGCCGATGTCCGAGTACCTTACCGATACCGAAGTCCACGACCACGGCAAGTTCATGCTCACCTTCGTGATGGTTTGGGCGTACTTCAATTTTTCGCAGTGGCTCATTATCTGGGCCGGCAACCTGCCCGAAGAGATTCCATGGTACGTGCGCCGCATGAATGGCGGATGGGGAGAGGTCGGCCTGTTTCTCGTGGTGTTCCAGTTTGCGGTGCCTTTCGCGCTTCTGCTCTCACGCCAGTTGAAACGCAAAGCGCACACCTTGGTGCGGCTCGCCTCCTGGATTTTACTGATGCGCATGGTCGATATCTATTGGCATGTCGAGCCGGCGTCGCATCCCACGTTTCACCTCAGCTGGCTGCACTTCACAATAATCGCCGGGATCGGCGGCCTTTGGATGGCTTACTTCTTCTACAACCTGAGATCGCGCCCGCTGCTGCCGGTCAACGCGCCGCAGACGCTGAGACTTCTGGAGCGGTCGCATGACTAACGAGATATGGGTAACGAAACATGAGTGACGAAACGATGAAAGGTGGTCATTCGAACGACGGCCACTCTGGCCACGAGACCGAGTTCGAACGCGAAGACCTGGGCACGCGCGGTGTCTTCGCCTTCATGATCGGCCTCGCGGTCATTGGCGTCGTCATTTATTTCATCATCGTCGGCATGTACTCGTTCCTGGATAATTACGAGCGATCGCAGATGGCGACGGCCAGCCCGTTAGTTACGTCCAAAGGTGCGATGTCGCGCGTGGTCACGCAGGCGGACATGGATAAAACGTTCAAGGACAACGGAGCGCCCATGCTCGAAGTCATCGAGGGCGTCGATTTGCGCAAAGACTTGATTAAGCAGGAGGATCAACTCAATAGCTACGGCTGGGTCGACAAAGATGCGGGCGTGGCGCATATTCCGATTGAGCACGCCATGGAGTTGATTGTCCAGCGCGGATTGCCAGTGTATCCGCAGGGTACCGCGGACGCGAAGACGGACGCGGGTAAGGTGCCCGCGCAGAAATCGGTGCCGAAGCAATAGAGACTTTGCTTTGGAAGGGCGCGGCTTCAGCCGCGCCGGAAGTGAAAAAATACGGCGGCTTTAGCCGCTGCGGGCACTTGGCCAGAAAAGGAAACAGCAGTGTGCAGTAAAAGCAGTTTTGCCAATTCGATTATCGCCGCAAGCCTTCTGCTCATGCTCGCGGCCGCTCCGTTGTTTGCGCAGGTTCCGCGCGGTCCTATTATGGGTGGGGGGATAATGACCCCGCCGGCCAATCAGCGTCCCCCTGGGCTTGAATTCGTCGGCATCGAGCAACATCTCAACGCAGAGGTTCCCGCCAATCTCGAATTCAGAGACGAACACGGCAACCCGGTCAAACTCGGCGACTATTTCGGCCACGGACGCCCTGTCATCCTCAATCTTGGTTACTACCAATGCCCCATGTTGTGTAGCGAACTGCTGCAAGGGTTGGTCGGCTCGATGAAGGTGCTGACCTTCGATCTAGGCAAGGATTTCGATGTCGTCACCGTCAGCTTCGACCCGCGCGAAACCACGGAAATGGCGGCAGCAAAAAAACGGGACATCATGAAGCGCTATGGCCGCGCGAACTCCGATCAAGGCTGGCACTTCCTTACCGGCAAAGCTGACCAGATCGAAGCGCTCACCAAAGCGGTCGGCTTCCAATTTCAGTTCGATCCGAAAACCGAGCAGTACGCTCACGCCGCCGCAATCGTCATGCTCACGCCCGACCACCACGTTTCGGGATACTTTTATGGCGTGGAGTTTTCTCCGAAGGACCTGCGCCTTGGACTGGTGCAGGCTTCGCAAAACAGAATTGGCAACATTGGCGACCAGGTGCTGCTCTACTGCTATCACTATGATCCCAGGACCGGAAAATACGGCGCCGTCATCAGCAACATCCTGAAGCTGGCCGCGCTGCTTACGATGCTCATCCTGGGAACATTCATGTTCGTCATGTTCCGCGCCGACCGTCGTTCCGATCATGGTTCTGATCATGGTTCCGATCAACGTTCGGATGGCAGCGCGGCCCACGGCGAATTGGGGCGAGTTAGGTAACCGAGTTCATAATTATGTCGAAATTTCTTCCTTTGTGGCCCGATCAGGCCTCGACCATGGCAGGCCAGGTGGATGCGCTCTACATCTACCTGCTGCTGGTCTCTGGGGTTATGACCGCGGCCATCTTTCTCGCGGTCACAGTGCTGGCGATCAAGTATCGTCGTCGGCCCGGCCGCGAAGCCCACCAGATTGAAGGCTCCACCATCCTCGAACTGAGCTGGTCGATCATTCCGTTCTTTGTGATGCTGACCTTCTTCATCTGGGGCGCCGTCCTCTACTTCCAGGAGCGCACTCCTCCTGCCAACGCGACCGAAGTATATGTCGTAGCTAAACAATGGATGTGGAAGATCGAGCACATGGAGGGGCAGCGTGAGATTAACGAACTGCACGTCCCCACCGGCCAAAACGTCAAGCTGATCATGACCTCACAGGACGTGATTCACAGCTTCTTCATCCCAGCATTCCGCATCAAGCAGGACGTGCTTCCCGGCCGCTACACCACGCTTTGGTTCAAGGCCACCGTGCCCGGGCGCTATCATTTGTTCTGCGCCGAATACTGCGGGACCATGCACTCCGGAATGGGCGGAGACATCGTCGTCATGGAGCCACAGGACTACGCGCAATGGATGGCAGGCGGGGCTTCCGCTCCGTTGCAGGAAACCGGCAAGCAATTGTTTGCTGCGCTCGGATGTGCCACCTGCCATCGTTTCGACGTGCAGGGACGCGGCCCCAATCTGCAAGGCATCTACAACAAACCGGTGCTGCTCGAAGACGGCCGCACGGTGATTGCCGACGAGAACTATGTTCGGGAGTCCATCCTCAATCCAACCGCCAAGATCGTGAATGGTTTCAAACCGGTGATGCCGACCTTTCAGGGCATCGTCAGCGAAGAGCAGTTGAACGCGCTGGTGGCCTACGTAAAGTCGTTAGCCCAGCCACCCTCGGGGACCGCCGTGCTGCAGAACCAGCCCGCCACTTCCCCGGGGCAACCCCAGAATGTGCAGGTGCAATAGTTATGGCGAGTACAGTAATTCCGGCAAATCAGGCTCCGAAATTGAACTACCTCAACAACGGGCACAGCCTCAAGTCCTGGCTGTTGACCACGGACCACAAGCGGATCGCGATGCTTTACCTGCTTTCGGTGACGGCGTTCTTCTTTCTCGGCGGCTTCTTTGCCATGCTCATCCGGCTTGAACTGCTTACTCCAGAGGGCGACCTGATGCAGGCCGACACCTACAACAAGGTGTTCACCATGCACGGCATGATCATGGTATTTTTCTTTCTGATCCCGGTCGTGCCCGCGGTGCTCGGGAACTTCCTGGTGCCGCTCATGGTCGGCGCCAAGGATCTCGCGTTTCCGCGCATCAACCTGCTGAGCTGGTATCTCTACGTGATTGCCGGCACGCTCTTCCTGCACTGCATGCTGAACGGGGGCGTCGATACCGGCTGGACGTTCTATACGCCATACAGCACGGTCGGCAGTAACACCAACGTCATTGAAGCTGGGCTCGCGGTCTTCATTGCGGGTTTCTCGTCTATTTTCACCGGACTCAATTTCATCGTCACCGTTCACCGCATGCGCGCGCCGGGCCTCACCTGGGACCGCCTGCCCCTTTTTATCTGGGCCAACTATGCCACTAGCCTGATCATGATTCTCGGCACGCCGGTCGTCGCCATCACCATCGTGCTGGTGGCCGTCGAGCGCCTCTTCCATCTCGGCATCTTCGATCCCAGGCTCGGCGGCGACCCGCTCCTGTTCCAGCATCTGTTCTGGTTCTACTCCCACCCGGCGGTGTACATCATGATTCTGCCTTCGATGGGGGTTATCAGCGAGCTGATCACCTGCTTTTCGCGCAAGCGCGTCTTCGGGTACAAGTTCGTCGCGCTGTCGAGCATCGCCATCGCCGTCATCGGCTTTCTGGTTTGGGCGCATCACATGTTCGTCGCCGGCATCTCGCTTTACGCCGCCATGATCTTTTCGTTTCTAACCTTTTTCGTCGGCGTGCCCTCGGCCGTCAAAGTGTTCAACTGGACCGCTACTCTTTACAAAGGTTCAATTACTTATGCCACGCCCATGCTCTACGCCTTCGGCTTCATCGGGCTTTTTACCATCGGCGGCTTGACTGGGCTTTTTCTGGCCACGCTTGGTATCGACGTCCACGTCACCGATACCTATTTTGTCGTGGCCCACTTTCACTACGTCATGGTGGGCGGTGTACTCATGGGTTTTCTCGGCGGCATGCATTTCTGGTGGCCGAAAATCAGCGGACGTATGTATCCGGAAGGCTGGGCTAAACTTTCTGCGCTGCTGGTGTTCGTCGGCTTCAACCTGACGTTCTTCCCGCAGTTCATTCTTGGCTATGTCGGCATGCCGCGCCGCTACTGGCAGTATCCGCCGGAGTTCCAGGTGCTGAATGTGCTCTCGACCGCCGGCGCCAGCGTGCTCGCCGTCGGCTATCTGCTGCCGATGATCTACTTGCTGTGGTCCCTGCGGTACGGGCCGATCGCCAGTGACAATCCGTGGAACGCTGCTGGTTTGGAATGGAAGACAACATCGCCGCCACCGACCTTCAATTTTGACGAGACTCCCGTGGTGACGTGGGAGGCTTATAACTACGATGAGATCCCAGACGTGGAACTGGAGGCTCCCGTTGCACGATAGCCAAGCGACTACGGTAGAACACGAAGCTCACAATCCGGCGTTGCTCCACCACTTCGCCGATGCTCAGCAGCAGAAGAACGCTGCCTCGCTTGGCATGTGGCTGTTCCTGGTGACGGAAATCATGTTCTTCGGCGGCATGTTCTGCGCCTATCTCATCTATCGTCTCGCGCACTTCAACGCCTTCGCCGCAGGGAGCCAGCAACTCAATATCTGGATGGGAGCGGTTAACACCGCGGTCCTGATTGTCAGCTCGGTCACGGTTGTGTTGGCGGTGAAGGCGGCGGAAGCGGGCAAACGCAAGGTGCTGGTCGGTTATCTCGTCGTTACTGTGCTGCTCGGCCTGACCTTCCTCGTCGTCAAGGGTTTCGAGTACAGGGAAAAATTCGAGAAGCATCACGTCCCCGGTCCAACGTTTAACTTCACGGACAAGTTCGATGACAACGGCAAGCAAATCCCAGTCAATCCAAAGGAAGCGGAGCTGTTTTTCTCCCTCTATTTTGCGATGACCGGCATGCATGCCCTGCACATGATCATCGGCTGCGGCCTGTTTACCGGCCTGGCGATCCTGGCATGGAAAGGACATTACACGCCCGCCTACTTCACGCCCATAGAAAACGGCGGCTTATACTGGCACCTGGTGGATATCATCTGGATTTATCTGTTCCCGCTCTTGTATCTGATTAGCAGGCACTCGTGACGGCGGACTTTAACTGAGAACTGACAACTGACAACTGAGAGCTTCATTCATGGCGGAACACGAAGAACACACTACTCATTCGCAAGGATTTTACATAGGCATCGGCGTCGCCCTGCTCGTCCTGACCGTAACCACCGCCGCCGTCGCCTTCGTGAACCTCGGTCCGTTCAACCCGGTGGTTGCACTCCTCATCGCTACCATTAAAGCTACGCTGGTTGTGCTTTTCTTCATGCACGTCAAAGGTGCGAGCGAAAAGCTGACTGGCGCCGTCGTCGTCTCCGGCTTTTTCTTTCTGGCGATTCTGATATCGCTATCATTGGCCGACTACATGACTCGATCCTGGCGGTAATCGCGTTTCTTGGGGTAGTAAACCCCTGTGTCCTCTGGAGTAAAGATTATTTCAACTACAGAGATCACAGGGTCAGCGCTCGTCAAGTCGCAACCCCCTTGCGCGCAGCGCCCGCATCCTCCAAGATGGTCTGTGCCTTATGCCGCAAACTATCGCTCCACCTCCAGCCCATTCCGCGCAACTCGACACCACCTCGCTTGAAGCCGCTCTCCGCCGCCACCTCCGCGGAGAAGTTCGCTTCGACTCCGGCAGCCGCGCTGTCTACGCCACCGACGGCTCCAATTATCGTCAAGTCCCGATCGGCGTCGTAGTTCCCCGCGACAAAGAAGACGTTCTTGCGACCGTTGCTCTGTGCCGCGACCACCGCGCTCCGCTGCTCGCCCGCGGAGGAGGCACATCCCTCGCTGGACAATGTTGCAACGCCGCGATCGTCATGGACTTTTCGAAGTACATGGCATCAATCCTTGAAATCGACCCTGCACGCCGCATCGCCCGCGTCGAGCCCGGAGTCGTCCTTGATACTCTGCGCGCTGCAGCCGAGAAGCATCACCTCACCTTCGCTCCCGATCCCGCTACCCACGACCGCTGCACACTTGGAGGCATGATCGGCAACAACTCCTGCGGCGTGCACTCGATCATGGCCGGCAAAACGGATGACAACATCGAGGCGCTCGAAGTCCTCACCTACGGCGGCCAGCGCCTGCACGTTGGAGCAACCAGCGCCGACGACTTCGAGCGCTTCGTGCGCGAAGGGGGGCGCCGCGCTGAAATTTACACTGGCCTCAAGTCCATCGCCGACCGCTACGGCGAGCAGGTTCGCCGCCAGTTTCCCAACATTCCGCGCCGCGTTTCCGGATACAACCTTAACCACCTGCTTCCTGAAAGCGGCTTTCACGTGGCGCGCTCGCTCGTCGGCTCCGAAGGCACTTGCGTCACGATTCTCGAAGCTACGTGCCGCCTGGTCGAGAGTCCGCCGGCGCGGGTGCTGCTTGTGATTGGATGGCCGGACGTTTACATTTGCGCCGACCACGTCCCGCAGATCATGGAGCATCGCCCCATCGGCCTCGAAGGATTCGACGACATCATGGTCAACGCGAGTCGGCACAAGGGCGTGAATCTCGATGCTCTCGCGATGTTGCCCGAGGGTTGTGGATGGCTGATGGTGGAATTCGGCGCCGACACCGCCGCTGAAGCCGAATCGCAGGCCCGCAATCTGATGGAGACCCTTGGACGCTCCGCGGCTCCGCCCAACCTGCGCCTGTTCACCGACCCACACCAGGCTAAGCGCATCTGGGACGTCCGCGAGTCCAGCCTCGGCGTGACTGCGCACGTTCCCGGCGAACCGCTGCGCTGGGAAGGCTTTGAAGATTCCGCCGTCGGGCCCGACAAACTCGGCGCCTACCTCCGCGACCTGCGCAAGCTGATGCAAGACCATCACTACGATGGCTCGTTCTACGGACACTTTGGCCACGCCTGCGTGCACACTCGCATGGACTACGATCTCGAATCGGCTGAAGGCATTCGCAAGTTCCGCCAATTCATGGAGGAGGCCGCCGATCTCGTGGTTCGCTACGGCGGCTCGATCTCTGGCGAACACGGAGACGGGCAGTCTCGCGGCGAACTTCTTCCCAAAATGTTTGGGCCCGAACTCATGCAGGCTTTCCGCGAGTTCAAGTCGCTCTGGGATCCCGATTGGAAGATGAATCCGGGCAAGCTTATCGAGCCCTATCGCCTCGACGAGAATCTCCGCCTCGGCGCGGGCTACGATCCCTGGCAGCCGGAGACACATTTCAAATTTCCCGACGACCATGGAAGCTTGGCCGCCGCCACCCTGCGCTGTGTCGGAGTTGCCAAATGCCGCCACGATTCCGGAGGAGTCATGTGCCCGAGCTACCGGGTTACGCGCGAGGAAGAGCACTCCACCCGCGGCCGCGCCCATCTGCTCTGGGAGATGACGAAAGGCGACTTCATCAAAGACGGCTGGCAGAGCGAAGCGGTGAAGGAATCGCTCGATCTCTGCCTTGCCTGCAAAGGTTGCAAGAGCGATTGCCCGGTGGGCGTCGATGTCGCGACTTATAAAGCGGAATTTTTGTCGCATTACTACGAAACCAATCGCCGTCCGCTGAATGCGCGGGCGCTGTCGAAGATTGACCTGTGGCTCAGAGCCGCTTCGCACGTGCCGGGCCTGGTGAATCTAACGACTCAACTTCCCGTTCTGCGCGACCTAGCGAAACTAGCCGCCGGAATCCCCGCCCAGCGGCGCATTCCAGCGTTTGCGCCGCAGACGTTTAAACAGTGGTGGCAACGGCGCGGAGATTCGCTCCGCTGGACGGGTGAGGGCGCCCGTCGCTCCACGAGCCGTGGGCGCGATAACTCCGTTCTCCTCTGGGCTGACACTTTCAACAACCACTTCCTCCCCGCGACCGCCAAAGCCGCCGTCGAAGTGCTTGAAGCCGCCGGCTTCGACGTCAGCGTTCCGCGCGTTCACCTCTGCTGCGGGCGCCCGCTCTACGATGTCGGTATGCTTGATCGCGCCAAGAGCCTGCTCCTCCAGATCATGGACGAGCTGTTGCCCGAAATCGAATCTGCAACCCCGATCGTCGTCCTCGAACCGAGCTGCGCTTCCGTCTTCCGCGATGAACTTACCAACCTCTTCCCCAAAGACGAGCGCGCGCAAGCCCTCTCGAAGCAGGTCTTCCTGCTCAGCGAATTTCTCGAGCAGCGCGCAAATAATGACGCTTTTCCGCTACCCAAACTCGCGCGCCGGGTGCTTATCCACGGCCATTGCCATCACAAGGCCATCATGAAGATGACGGCTGAGGAAGCCGTGCTGCAACGCATGGGCATCAACTTTACCGCTCCCGCTCCCGGATGCTGCGGCATGGCTGGAGCGTTCGGTTTTGAGAATGAAAAGTACGAGGTATCAAAAGCCATCGGTGAGCTTGAACTTCTGCCCGCCGTCCGCCAGGCTCCGACCGACTGGCTCATCGTTGCCGACGGTTTTAGTTGCCGCGAGCAGATCGCCCAGGAAACCGACCGCCACGCCTTGCATCTCGCCGAAGTGCTGCAGATGGCGCTTCGCGAAGCCGCCGAAACCCCCGAGGGCTACCCGATGTTCGACCCCGCGCCCCAACACTATCCCGAAGACGCTTGGGTGCGGCCACACCAGGCCGCGATCGAAAAATCCATGAAGCGGACCGGATTGGCGGTCGCGGGGATCGCTGCCGGAGCCGCGTTGCTGCTGACTCTGGCTAGAAAGCGCTAAGCTCGTGTGGGACGGCTAAGACGTCCGTCCCCACACAATCTATTGATAAATATAGGCTTACATCCCCACTGCCCATCCCGCCTTCTTTCTGGGACAATAGACTAAACAGCAGGACCCTATGGAAACCGCAAACCCCACTCTCCTCGTCCCCGCCCCAACGCCGACCCCGTCCGCAGTCGCCGCGGTTGCTCAAAACAACGCCCAGAACAAAACACTGCAAGGTTCGGTTCTGGTGCTGATCCAGTTCGACGTCTGCGAGGAGATCAACCTCGACGCCCTGCGCGACATCTTCGGAGCTCGCCGCCAGGAGACCAGCTTCAAGCATCCTGCGCCGGGATACGTCCGCTTCCAACGCCCGCCAGTGGTCGAGCCGGTCGAACCGCTGATCCTTGAAAGCGGCGAACGGCTTGACGTCCAGATCAAGTATTATGATTACGGAGTCCTGAGCGTTGTCTTTGAGCTGCCGTTTTCTGGCGACTGGGACACGCTGGTCCGCCTGGCCAGCCGCTGGGTTTGGGACACCGATTTCACCAGCTTCGCCCAGAAGATCGTCAAACAGAAAATCGAGCGCGCCCGGCCTGCGCTGGTCAAGCTTTACGACAGCTGGCTGCATGAAGATTATTTCGTCTTCCACGTGCGCGACCTCGCCGGCAATCCGACCGCGGCCGAACTGCTGGCGGCCGAGGGTGGACGCATCGCCCAGATCGTGCGCGGCGAAAACGTTCCGCTCTCCGACGGCGAGCAGCAGGAGATCATGCAGTCGAAGATTTCCTACTATCCGAACGACCTGGCCGTGATCAGCTGGAACGGGGCGTTCCTCTACGACTCGGCGGGCGGGGCGGAGACCGTTATTCAGTTGCTCGAATACGCCAACTCGCAGCTTCTCGAATTCCGCCACTACGACGAACTGCTGACGCGCGAACTGCAAAGCGTTTACGATTTCATGGATCAGGGCTCGATGGGCATTCTCGCCCGTTGGCGCACCGCCAAACGCGCCAGTCGCCTGCACACCGTCCTGCTCGAAGTGGACGAACTGACCGAGCGCTCCGATAACGCCATCAAGTTCCTGAGCGACATGTTCTCCGCGCGCCTCTACAAAGTGGCCGCGTTGAAGATCGGCGTCACCGACTACAAAGACCTGGTTAACCAGAAAGTCCACACCGCCGAAGAACTCTACCGCTTCATGGTCGACCAATTCCACCAGAGCCGCGCGTTTGTGCTGGAGATGATGGTGGTGATTATTCTGGTCATTGAATTGGTCTGGCTGTTCAAGGGGAGATCTCCGACCTAGAAAGGCAGCTCTCAGCTGTCAGCTCTCAGCCTTCAGCGTTCAGGAAAAATCCTAGAGGCAGTTCTCCGTTCTCCGTCTGTTCGCCCGAAAATAAATTTTCCTGGTGGTTGCTTGGGAAGAGGCATTTTTCTGGGTTTGGTGTCTGCTGGTGGGTAACGGGGGTACCACCCCTCCCATGGCCGGTTTTTTGGAATCAAGACTTTAGCGGGGTTCTACCGCCAGGTCTTTGAGGAATAAGGACTTGGAGGTAAAGTCTTTATTCTTCTTTCACTTAGGGACGTTCCGCCGCCGGTTCGGGCTCCGGGATGGGCACTTTTGCTTTCTCCCGACGTTGGACCCCCATTTCGTCCCGATCAAAAAGTCCAGCTTGACAAGAGCTAGGCCGCGAGAGGGGGTCTTTTCTTGCGTCATTTGGGGCAACTTCGAGGGGCGTCTTGGCTGGCGGACGAACCTTGAAACTGCCTCAATCAGATAACTAATCTTCGCGCTCGATGGGTCTTAAGTCAATGTATTTCGATCACGGATGGTCTTGGATGAATGATGTCAACGGGCCGGTCACATATTGAGGCCAGGAGGCGGCCGTCTGGAGAATAGGCAATCCATGGGTACAGGCGGTCACTTTCCAACGTCCGTTCAGGAATAATAGAGAGCGGTTGTCCGGCGTTAGAGGACGGGGTATTGCGGGACCCTGGCGCGATATGGACAGTCCAATTCCCCGAGTTATCTGGGAAGAAGTTGTCATTCACACCGAGGTACAACCGGCCAGTTGCTGAGGCCCGGAAGCGTCTCGAAACTCCAACCTCGAAGATGGCTCCTGACAGGCCGATCCTGCCGATCAGCGAGTGGCAGCGAAGTTCGGGCGCAATGTATGCCGCCCGAGGATTGGTCCCACATTTGGGTTGATCGCCACCAGGGCCTACCGAAGGAATTTCGGCGGAGAAGCGAACGTTGCCGCTGGCGCTGATAGAAAGTGTGTCGCCGGCCCTAAGGTCGACGCCCGTGTCCGTCCATGGTTGCGACCCCGGCACCTTGATCTCGCGAGTAGCCTCGGAAAATCGGATTTCGTCAGGCGGGATGAGAAGCCAAGCACACTCAGTTGAACCGTCGTTCTCGTGTGAAGTTACCTGAAGTACGTAGTTGGACTTGGTGTCAGCATACACATGAGACTGAGGGAACCACCCCTGAGTAATACGGCCGTCCCCCCAATTCCAAGTGAAAGGCATCGCGGTCGGGCGCAAGCGGTCGACTCCGCCGATGTACGCGACGCCCGTGTTCAGATCCAAACTCGTGATCGTCAGGGACAGATATCTACTTGCCGGCATGCCGTTGCATCCTCTTAAATTCCGGCCTTCCGTTTGCGTGGTAATGTTTGAGCCGTTGTTCTGGTGCCCCTTCTCCGTCGTAAGCTTCTTTAGGCGAGTTCTTGCTAGATCAGCGTATTCTCCGTTTGGGTACTCTAGCAGGTATTGCTGCAATTCCGCCGGATCAGTTGGGTTGATGCTTTGCCAATAAGTTGTGTCACCATTTTGCGGAACGGATGTCCCTAAGTCTCCGGAATGTAAATCACTCTTCGTAGGGAATTGGACAGTTTGTGGAGGCGATGACCGAGATCGATAAAGCCAAAACGCAGCGATCATGCTCGCGAACACGAGGGCAGCCACCCCTGCCCAGAGCGGTAGACGATGCGATTTCGGAGTTTCGAACCGATCAAATTCAACACTGTTTGGCGGCTCGACGGTGGGACCGACCGTTGGTGCTAAGGGCATCGGTACATCTTGCCCCGACAGCGCATCGGCAATCTCCTGTGTGCTTGTAAAACGCTTTGCTGGTTGTCGCTCTAAGCACCGCAGTATCGTAGTTTCCCATTGAGGGGAGAGTTCTGGTCGAAAATCACGCGGAGAGCGTGCGTTCTGCGACAGACGCTTAACTGCCATAGAGATTGGTGTATCGCCCTCGAAAGGCCGCCTTCCGGCAACCATTTCGTACATAACCAAACCGAGCGCATAGATGTCTGAAGCCGGAGTGGCAATACGACCTTCGATCTGCTCTGGCGCCATGTAGGCCGGCGATCCGAAGAGTTCGTTGCCTGTGACAAGAGAGGTAGTTTCGGCCGAGCTTACCGAGCGCACCGCCAAACCAAAATCGGTGACAACAGCACGAACACTCGCGTTATCTTCAGATGCAACGAGCATGACATTGCCGGGCTTGAAGTCTCGATGGACGATTCCGGCGCGGTGTGCCGCACTGAGGGCAGAGGCCATCTGGTTAATTAGCGGCAGAGCCTCGCTCAAGCTCATGCGCCCCTTCCCTCTTAATCGATCAGCGAGGGTCCCGCCCTGCAGCAGCTCCATGCTGACTAGCCAAAGGTCGTTGATGCCATTACCTTCCGATTTGTGCCGGAAGATATCAAAAACACGACACACATTAGGATGAGTGACCTGTTGAGCAAGCCGGACTTCGCGGCGAAAGCGAGCTACGGCATTCGATTGATTCAATATCTCCGGACGAATGACCTTGATGGCCCGGTCCGTCTTCAGCTCAATATCTTCAGCTTCATATACTGCTCCCATTCCGCCCGCAGCGATGAAGCGGATAACTTTGAAACGACCGGCAAGGAGTTCCCCCGGCCGAAACTGTTCGGAACCGAGGCCTGGGTTCAGGCGGAAGCCCAACAAAGCCGGGGCTGAGAGGAAATTCCCGGCCTTACGGTCTTCGGTGAGAAGTCTCTCAACCTCGGCCCGTAATGAAGGGTCTGCACAGTTCCGGTTCAAGAACGCAGCAATCTCTTCGGGAGCAAGCTCCTGCGCTGCTTGGAACAGTGCTTTGACGGCTTCCCAATTCTCAGGCGAGATCTCCATGACGGCTTGATTCCAATTCTCCGTGAAGCCAGGCTCTTGCGTGGCTCCATTCTCGCTTCACTTGTCTCGGCGAAATGCCGACAATGTCGGCAGTTTCCTCGACAGTCAGGCCACCAAAGAAACGCAACTCGACGATTTTGACCTGACGAGGGTCCAAAGTGGCTAACTTCTTCAGCGCGCTGTCAAGCTTTAATAATTCCTCGGATTGGTCTGAGTCTGCGGCTCGGTTGAGGGCGAACGCTGCGGACACGTTGAAGACTTCTTCCAGAGCGACTTTATGGTTCCCAGCTCGCTTTTGCGCGTTTCGCCGTCGTGCGTGGTCGATTAGGATATGTCGCATTGTATTCGCTGCAATTGCGAAAAAATGCATTCGGCCTTGAAAGTGCTTAGAAGGCTGCCTGACAAGCTTAAGATACGCCTCATGGACCAATGCAGTTGCTTGGAGGGTGTGATCCGCTCTCTCCAAACGCATGTAGCGTTCTGCTATTCTTCGCAGTTCGTCATACACCAAAGGAACCAGCTTGGAGGCTGCTTCTTGGTTGCCTTTCTCCATCTCTGAAAGGAGGGCGGTGACATCCTCGGGCCCAAATTTCATTCAATCCAACCCCAGTCAGGCTCTTAAATCAGGTCTATTGATAACCCGATGACATTGCTCGGCTCTGGCTCCGTTGGGTTCGCCGCCGCGCTCGAAACCGTTCCCAAAATCGGCAACCATTCTACCGCAGCTCTCAATAAGCCCATAGCAGTCAATCACTTTGCCGTCCGGGTCCGTGAGCGGTTACCGCATTCCCTCAGTGGAGGCGCTGCACAACTGGGGGCAATGGCCCCAATCGCAAAAAATTGCGCTTGATAAGTGAGGCAGTAGAAAGCAAGGAGGACTCGGCTTAGGACGCCGAGCATTGCCTCAATCATGAATCAAGAAAAGGAGATGCACATGAAAAGCTCGATGAAAATCGTTGGTCTGATGGGCCCTTTGATGTTGCTTCTAGCTGTTTTTGGTCTCGGTCAATCTATTCCCGCGTTTTCTCCGGCGGTGATTTCTGGCAGCAGCCAAAATTATAGTATCGCGCTGAGCGGCTATGACTTTGGTTCTGGCCTGTGCAGCGGGAGTGGGGATTGCCAGTATTTCCGCATCGGAAACCCCACGTGTAATAAGAGAAACCCGGGTGCATGCGAAGCCGGATACCTGGGTGATGCTTACACCGTCAACTTCAACTCCTGGGTGGATAACCAAATCCAAATCAGCGGATACACCGTTGGCCAGCCGGGCGACGCCATTGAGGTCGGGGTTTGGAATTCGCAAAACCAGGCTGATGGAACGGTTTGGGCTGGTAACATCCCCCCGGTCCAGTCCGGAACCCCCCAGATATACAGTGTCGTTTTCAGCGGCGCCGGAAAGAATCTCCACATCACGATTTACGGAACCGGGTTTGGCAGTGCTCAAGACTTGGGATGCACATTGCCATGTAAAAACAGCGACACCGGTTTCCTGCGATTTGGGGATTATGCGTACCACTCGTTTGTTGGGGACTGTGGCGCATGTTTCTACGCGGGATTCACGGGCAACAGCATCACTATGAATTACGAGTCGTGGAGCAACACGAAGATCGAGATGGCTGGTTTCGCTGGAACATACGGTCAGGGCGGGATGGTCGTTCGAACCGGTGACCCCGTAGCCATGGATGTCTTCAGTACGAATGGCAACGGCGATTTGGCAACGGCCTGGAGCGGAACTGTACCCTAGTAACTCACAGAAGTGAATGATGCAAATGGGACGACCAATGCTATGGCGTCTGGACGGTATTGCAGACGTGAAAATGCCCGGGATGCTTGCGCATTCCGGGCACCGGTTTTACTTAGAGATCGTTTTCTGACGATCCGTTGTCGCTACCTAGACAGCGGTAACGTTCTCCGCTTGCCAGCCTTTGGGGCCTTTGGTCACGTCGAACTGCACGGTCTGCCCTTCTTGCAGGCTCTTGAAGCCGCCAGCTTGAATCGCGGAGAAATGCACGAAAACGTCTTCGCCATTTTGACGGCTGATGAAGCC
>JBEKQC010000039.1:0-46391 GCA_049520095.1 Terriglobales bacterium | reverse complement strand
TTCGAAGCATAGAGCAACGACCGCGACGGCCCTCCACTACCTCGCCCGCGCCAACACCAGCGTCACATCGTCGGGCTGTTCGTTGTCGCCGATCCAGTCGGCGACGGCGGCCATCACGATTTCGGTGATGCGCTCGAGTGGCAGATGGCGATTCTCGCGCACCAGTTGGATCAGCCGCTCCTCCCCGAACTCGCCATAATCGTTTTCCGGCTCGGTCACGCCATCCGTGTAAGTCAACAGCAAATCGCCGGGGTGGAGCTGCACGGTCGCTTCCGGAAAACTCACGTTGTCGAACAAGCCGACCACGGTTCCGCCGCAGCTCAGCCACTGAGACGACCCATCTTTGGAAATCAGGATCGGCTGCAAGTGGCCGCCATTCGAATACGTGAACCGGCGTGTTGCTCCGTCATAGATTCCCAAAAACAAAGTCGCGTACTTTGCCGCCGGAGTGCTTTCGTAAAGCTGATGGTTCAGCAGCGTCAGCAGCGTTGCTGGAGAAGCGTCCGCTCCTCGCGATTCGGAAGCTAACATCAGCCCCGCCCCACCCGTCGCACCGACCGTGGCCGATTCGCGCGGCATTAGTTCGCGAAGTACGGGTACGTCCTCAATGCTGTAGGCGCGCACTGCCGAGTGAATCGTCGCCATCAGCAGCGCCGCCGAAATTCCTTTGCCGCTGATGTCGCCGACCGCCAGCATGAGCTTGTCGGAATTCAGCGCGAGAAAGTCGTAGTAGTCCCCGCTCACCGTTCGCGCCGGACGGCAGAACCCGTGTACTTCGAGCGTCTCCAGTTGCGTGATCAACTTGGGATATAGTTGCGCTTGCACCTCCTGCGCAATGGCTAATTCACCTTCCAAGCGCTGCTTTTCTTTCTGTTCCTGAACCAGTCTCTCGATCGAGGTGGTCATCGAGTTGAAGGAATTTGCCAGGGTTGCCAGTTGGTCGCTCGACTGCACCGCGATCCGGTGGCTGAAGTCGGCCCGATTGACGTGCGTGGTTGCCTCGTAGAGTTGCCCCACCGCCGAGGTGATGCTGCGCGTTAGCTTTGTTCCAACGAACAGTGCCAGCAGTACGATGACCGCAAACACAATCAGAATCGAAAACAAAATATATTCCACGCCCTTGGCGTAATCTCCGAGCGCCGCAAAAAGTCTGGCATAGAGCACCGAGGGCCGCGTCTCGACCTCGGCAAGCGCTCCCGCGCGCCGGCGTTCTCCCGTGGCCCAATCCACAACCTGCAGCGGGATCGGGAAACGCACTTCATGATCGAAGGCGCCGCTCGCCGGCGGAATCGTTCCAGATGAGAAGGCTTGCTCGCGCTGCTGCTTGGGATCATCGAATGTCAGAAGGGGTTTTGAGCCGGTCTGTTGTGCCGATGTGTTCGCCGCCGGGCTCTCGGTTCCATAAACCCCAATCCGGCCGAGGTCGCCTGCGATCTGCTCGACAAAGTCTTTGTCGAGAGGCTCACTCAAGATCACGCGTAAAGATTCCGGCTCAGCCGTGACCACGGTCGCTGTCCGAAGATAAAGTTTGCCATGGTCGCTGACAATATCGCGGAAGTCTTCGATTATAAATGGGGGAGAAGCAAAGCCAGTCGCGCCCTCCGGCCCCGAGCAGTAGGCTTGCGGCTGGTTCCGGTACCAGGCGCACACTTGCCGCCGCGACCACTCCGGACGACGCGGCCTTGTCCGGCCTAGGATTACTGCATCCAGCTTCCCACCGTCCGAGATTTGTGTCGCCAGGTGATGGGCGATGGCTCGGTTGGCTGCCTCCATGCTGCGCAGGTGAGTGGCGATGTCGGAGGTTACGACGAAGCTGGCAAACTGCCCGGCGAGAAGGTAGAGCGTGATCAGCGAAATCACTACCAGCAGGAAAACCGGAATCACGCCGATAAAAACATAGGTAACGATCAGCCGGTTCCGCAGCCGCCAGAGTAGTTTCGCGCGCAACCAGCGGAACCCTGCAATCGCGAACAGCACAAGCGCCAGCACACTGAGAAAATCGACCCAACCCTCCAGGCTCCCCGATATTGCCGGACTCACACGACGCGTCAGCAGTTGCACGGCGAACAGAAGCAGTTCGAGCGCCACAACGTAGAGCGCCGCCCACTTGATCCAGCTCTGCGGCCAGAGCCTTTTCTCGCGCAGTTTGCTCTCGAGTTCCAGAGAGATCAGTCTCATCCAGTTGCCTGAGTTGCCGTCGAGTTAGAGCGCGTCGCGCCTGCCGTCATATCTCCGGATAGAAGTCGAAAAAGGCCGCCAGACTGGTCTTGAGCTGTTTTTCGATCTCATCTTTGCCGCCCTCGAGAATGTGCATGGTGACGTGCGCCTCCCGTCCATTTTTCAGTTTGATCGTGGCCGCGCCAACCTCCGCCACTTCGTCGGAAGGCAGCAGACGCAGACCGTACACCAATGTCAGGTTTGCCATCCCACGATTGTAAGCCAGAGGTGTTGGGTCGAGAGAGCGAGTCAGAAGGGCAAGGCGAATTAACGATCCATAGCTCGCTGCTTGCTGGTGGAGTGCCGGGCGAGACGCCCGTCGCTCCGCCACAATAATTTAGCCCGGGGGCCACTGCAGCGTACGCCCACCGATCAAATGCACGTGCAGATGAAAAACCGATTGGCCCGCGCGCGGACCCACATTCAGCACCGTGCGGTAGCCATCTTCGATCGACCGCTCGCGGGCGATGTGAGCGGCCGCCAGATAACAGCGTCCCACCAAGGCCGCGTCGTCTGTCTTGGCTTCCTTCAAGCCGGCAATATGTTTCTTGGGGATGACCAGCACGTGGGTGGGGCCTTGTGGGTTTAGATCTTCAAAGGCATAGGTGTGCTCGTCTTCGTAGACTTTTCTGGATGGCACTTCACCGCGAATAATCCGGCAGAATAGACAATCCGCCATAAGTGAGTCTCCTCTTGTCCTGAGTTACAATCACCGGCAAGTCAACACGGAGATAAGTTATCTATTTCTCTGGCCAAACAATATTACGCTAAGTAACCGCATCCTATAAGAAATAGTTAGTCGAGCCGCACGAGGAATACCGATCCCTCCGCCGTCTCTGTTTCCTGGGCCAGTGTCGCAGCACGCTGGCGGTCGTCGTCCAGCACTCGCACCCGCACCCACCAGCCACCAGCGGGACTCACAAACTTCAGGACTTTGGCCGTCTGGTACCGCCTCTGCAGGTGTTCCGCTAGTTCGGCAGCCGTTTTCTCCGCCATGAAGGAGCCGATCTGAACTGCCCAGCGTCCACCGCTATCGAGAGGTGCCGGCGCCTGCAGTACTTCCAGCCGAACCTTGGCAGTACCGGGCAAGTACACATCTAAGGCCTTGGCGGCGGCCAGCGAAAGATCGACAATGCGCCCTTCGACGAACGGCCCGCGATCGGTGATCCGCACCAACGCTGAATGATCAGTTTTCAAATTCGTGATGCGCACGATCGAGCCCAGCGGCAGAGTGAGATGTGCCGCTGTCATCGCGTGCATGTTGTAAATCTCACCGTTCGATCCGCGCCGATTGTGATAGGGAGCGCCGTACCAACTTGCCATTCCGGTTTCTTCAAAGATCGGTTGCGCGCCGGCGGGAACCTCGATCTTCTCATCTGTGGTCGTCGCTTCTGCGGGCGGCGCAGTTGCGGCTGGCTTTTCCGGCGGAAGCGTTGGTGCGGGCGGAACCGGCGCTGGCGTATATTTATGTCCACAGCCGCTCAGAAGCGCTGTGCCCAGCCATAAAAGGAACAGAAGGCACGGCAACGAACATGCCGCCGCTCGCCGCCTAGGCACGTGCTTGGAAGGGAGGTAGTTCAAGAATTCTTGCGCTGTGCTTCCAGATATTCCGCGAACTTGGAGAGCTTGCCCGCCGCCGTTCGCAGCGCCTTCGAGGAGTGGGTTCGCACCGCTGGCACAACCTCGTCGTTCAGATACGTCACCAGTTCCGCTGTCTCCTTTTCCAGAGTGTCGGCGATATTTGCTACCGAGCGATTGAGGCGCGCCGAGGCCTCTTCCACCTTGCGGTCGAATTCTGTCATATACATCCTCCCGGTGCGGGCTAATGTTCGCGCGTGTACCGCGGTTACCAGGCATCATTATTATCGCGGGCTCCCTCCCGGCGGTCAATTGGCTTTGTGTGGAAGTGGGCAAAGCCCCGTCCCCACACGAACCGGGTCACGATACAATCACGCCATGCGTCCGAGGATAGCCGTCGAATCTCCACTGGTTTCTCTGATTTTGATGCTGACTTTCGCGCTGATGTCCGCTCCGGCCTGCACCTTTTATGGCGATCATCCAGCCCGCGCGTTGTCGGAGGCGACAGGAGGCGAGGGACTGGAGCGTGTGTTCTGGAAAGATGTGCAAGCTGCGAACTGGGTAGAAGTGGAGCGCGCTCTCGCTTCGAATTACTCAGGCGTAACTCCTACGGAAACGCTTGATCGCTCTGCCACGCTTGCGCAATATCGCCTGTGGCGGTTAAAGGACTATGCGCTCGGCGATATGAAAACTGAGTTGAACGGAAACACCATCGTGGTCACCTATACCATCACTCTGAACGGCAGCCTGAATGGAACCGGCGGCTCGCAACCGCTCCCCTCGGCGCCGCAGCACATGATGACCGTGTGGCAGCAACAAAAAGCTGGGTGGGTGGCCATCGCGCACAGCGTCAGCCAACAATAATGCGCGCATCCAGCACCATCGCCGTAGAGACGCGGTTGGCCGCGGCTTTAGCAAGCGGCAAGGACTTGGCGGCTTTCCGACGCGCTATGCTCCTCTGGTACGACCAGCATCGCCGAGATCTTCCGTGGCGCGAAGCTCGCGAGCCCTACCGCATCTGGCTCAGCGAAATCATGCTGCAGCAGACGCGCGTGGCCGCCGTGCTTGACCACTACCGGATTTTCCTCAAACGTTTTCCAAATGTGCAGGCGCTGGCCGCGGCTTCTGAAGACGCTGTGCTCGCGGCGTGGAGCGGTCTGGGCTACTATCGACGCGCGCGCATGTTGCATCAGTGCGCTAAAGATCTCGTGCAGAAGCACGCCGGCCGATTTCCGCAGACGGCCGAAGACCTGCAGAGGCTGCCCGGCATCGGCCGTTACACCGCTGCCGCCATCGCCAGCATCGCGTTTGTCGAGGCGGTAGCGGTGGTCGATGGCAATGTCGAGCGCGTGTTGCAAAGATTGATCGGCATCAATTTAACGACAACGCAAACCTGGCAACATGCGCAAGCGCTCCTTGCTGACTCTCGGCCCGGTGATTTCAATCAGGCCATGATGGAACTAGGTGCCACCGTGTGCGTGCCGCGCGAACCCCTCTGCCTGGCCTGCCCGATTCGGCAATGGTGTGCTACGCAGGGAGAAGTTCCGCGAACCACATCTATCGATGAAATGCCAGCCTCGCGCCAGAACAAGAAACAAATCTGGTGCGCCCTTGATTGGCGCGATGGCAATGGTAACGGTAATGGCAATGGCAATGGTCGCGGCACTGGCGAGGTCCGGTTGGTGCAGCGCCCGAAAAAGGCCTCGCTCATGCCGAGCATGTGGGAACTGCCGCAATTGTCTGAGCCTCCTCGCTCGTTGCCAACTGCGGCGCACTGGCGCACGTTTCGCCATTCCATTACCGTCACCGACTACACTGTTCATGTGTTACGAAATATGCCGTTACGGAATATGCCGCGGCTAAAGGCTCCGTTTGCCGCGAAGGGCAAATGGATCGCAATCGATCGCATCCCGCAGATTCCAATCACCGGGCTGACGCGGAAAATCCTGAAGGCGGGCGGCATCATCTAAGATTGTGAGGCATTTCTCTCCATGAAGTGGCTCGATCGACTGTTTGGAGGTCCGAAAGATATGGCTGCATTGCCGGCCGGCACCAAAGCGCCTGAGTTTTCCTTGCCCGCCGCCGTTGATGGGAGAGTTGATGGAAAAGAGGGCGGAAAATTCTCATTGCAATCCGCTCTCAAACAAGGGCCGGTGCTCGCCGCGTTCTTCAAGGTTTCCTGTCCGGTCTGCCAATACACGTTTCCCTTTCTCGAACGCATTCACAAAGCGCACCGGGATAAGAAAAACACGGACAAGAAAATCACGATCGTGGGCATCTCGCAAAACGGTCAGCGCGACACCAGCGCTTTTCTGAAAGAGTACGGCGTTACCTTTCCTACGCTGCTCGACGATCCGAATGGCTACGCCGTCTCGAATGCTTACGGCCTGACTAACGTTCCCACTTTGTTCCTGATCGGACAGGACGGCAAGATCGAAATCAGCAGCGTCGGATGGGTCAAACAGGAAGTGGAGGACATCAACCGCAAGCTCGCCGCCGCTCAGCAGACTGCGCTTCCTCCGATCTTTCAGCCCGGAGAAGACGTCTCCGATTTCCGTGCTGGTTGAGGCTCCAAGAACTGATCCCGCGGTCGCGGGACAAACAAAGAGTGGGCGCTGGTGCGTATTGCGCGCCACAATCGCCCCCAGCGACTGAAGCCGTCGTTGATTTTGCGGCACTAGCAGCGCGGCTGAAAGCCGGGCGCCTTTAAGAACAAGTCGAAAATCGATCTCTTAAGCAATCCGCGCGTACGGCTCTTCGCGAGTCCTGCCGAGCTTCGCGTGCCCCAGCGCGTGGGCGTACACTTGCGTAACTTTGGAGCCTTCCGCCAACGTGCTAGCCTGCTGCTTAGTTGTGCACTTTCAGCAATTTGCAAGCGGCGTACGAGACCAGAGTCAATGCCCAAAGTTCCGATTTTTCGGTTGCGTAATACTGAACCGCTCAGCCGGCCCGACCTTCGATACCACCGTGTGACACTGGCGTTCAGCGATTTGCAACTGGGCGTCGACAATCTCCGCTACGACGTTCTTCTCAGCTCGCGCATCACCGCCGATTTGAGTTTCCATCTCGCGCGTTACATCTGCCGTTTTGGCGACGTGGAGTCGCTCTTTGAAATGGAGGTTCCCGCCGCGACCGAGAGCAAATTCATAGGCGCACCCGAGGGCGCGACCAAACTGCGCAAGCCCGGCCCCGCCGACCTGAAAAGTTTGCTGATCTCGATTCATCTGGCGATCCTGAATCGCGCCAAGGTGGAAGGAAATCCGTCGGTTGACGTGCTCGGCCGCCTCGCCGTGCTCAAATTCATACGCACCGAACTGCAAGCGCAGTTTGCCAGGATTCTGGAACAGTGCCGGGCGAAGTCGAAGTCGCTAGAGGGTTTACGGCAAGCGAAATTGGTGCAGATGCAGGAGCTTGTCTCCTCTTTCCAGGTGCGCAAGAAGATCATCCTCCGACGCGCCGGGCAGGAGATGTTTCGTCTGCTACGAGTGATCGAAAAAGAGACGCTGGCGCGCACTCGCCGCTCGTTGCTCGGCGAATTGCCCGTCGACTGCTATCGTCTGTTCCTGAATCCACTGATTCTTACCGAAGATGGACGCGACGATTATCTTTGCGCCGAGCACTATTACATGTTCGGCAACTTCGACCGCGATCCCGACCGTTTCCCCAGTCTCCGCCAGCTCGCATTGGATTTTCTGCGCGAGCTGGGGTACGGAGAAGCGGTTGACGATGAACATCTGGAGCAGGCGTTTAATGTTCCTGAAAACGCCGCCGCGCTGGTGGGCGCCGGCAACGGCGAAGACTTGACGCCAGAGGATCGAAACCGAAAAGATCGCCTCGAGGTCTGGACCCGGATGCTGCAGCGTGAAGGCGTTCTCGCGCACGTGGTTGCTTCCTATGAAGCCGTTCCCCTGCTCGCCGAATATGCGCCGCGGGTGAACCCGCAGCAGATCAAAGGGGCGTTGATTTTCCGCGAAGAATCGGAGCGCGTCGAAAAAATAATTGCCGAAAGCCGTCTTCATTCCGACCGCCTCTTTGCCGCCATCGGACGCGTCGCCTCCTGCCGCGGCTCGGAGCGCAGCCGGTTTGCCGCACGTCTTTTGCACGACCTTTTTTGCTATCACCGGGATCTGCGCGGTCTAGAAGCCCTGAGCTCCGGTTTTGACAGTATCAACCTGGTGAGCGACGACCGAGTGCGCAAACTCTCCACCCTCAACGGCATGCTCTATGAGTTCCTGCCTCCCGAGGAGCAGAAGCCGGCCGAGGATCGGGTGGTTCACCACGTGATCCTCAAGGCCGACGTGCGCGACTCTTCGCGTCTTACCCGCTCGCTGATGGAACAAGGGATGAACGCCGCCTCGTATTTCAGCCTTAATTTCTATGATCCGATCAATAAGCTGCTGGCGAAATACGGCGCCGCCAAAGTCTTTCTCGAAGGCGATGCCATCATCGTGGCGGTGCTCGAGCGCGAAGGCGAAGCCATGCTCAGCGTGGGCCGCACCTGCGTTTTGGCGTGGGAGATTGTAAGCTTGCTGCGCGAGTACAACGAGCTTCTGGAACGCTCCGGTCTGCCGCAGATGGAAGTCGGGCTGGGCATCGCATACCAGGATTCGCCTCCGCTCTATCTGGTCGATGGCGAGCACCGCATCATGATTTCCGATGCTATTAACGAGAGCGACCGTCTCTCCTCCTGCAGCAAGCGCGTCCGCAAGAAGGTCGCACCCGACACCGGAGTTTTCCAAGTGTACTCGGTGCAGATCGGAGGCGGCGGCAATAACGGCAATGGAAATGATGCGAACGCCGACGCCGGAGCGGATGAGATGCGGCTTAACTATAACGTGGGTGGAATCTGCCTGAGTGAAGCGGCCTTCCGCAAACTGCAGCAGGAAATCTCGCTGTCGCCGTGGATACCGAATGCAAGCGAGTCTGGGTTTAGTAGTCCCTGGATCGACGAGCAGTGCGAGTTGTTCGTTGGCACCGTGCCCATAGCCAACGGAGTATTTCGCAAGATTGCCATCCGCAAGAACCGGATCGCCCAGGTCGATGTGCGCGATCTATCCATCCTGCGTTGGACCGACTGCTGCTATTACGAAGTCTGCGCCAATCCCGCCGTGTACGCCGCTTTGCCGGGAGAGAAATCCGCGTCGGCTCGGCGTTAGAAATTAAGAACTGGAATTCCGGGGAGACGATCGAGGGACGGGCGTTTTCATCCGGCCGCGCCGTTCAGAAACTGCGCCGAACCCTGAACGGAATCTCCACCACAGCTTCGAGCGCCACTGGCTTCCCCGCTCTTTCCGCGGGCACAAACTTCCAGCGGGCCAAGGCGCTCGCGGCATAGGAATCCAGACGTTCGTCCGGGCTGTTGAGGACGCGAATGTCGCCCACCTTGCCATCCGAGTGAATGACCGCATAAAGCGTGACCATGCCGTGTACGTTGGCGCGAATCAGTTCCAGAGGATAGCCCGGGTCCGATTTTTCCGTGGCCACCGGTTCCAGCAGTTCCCCTTCTTTCCGCCCTCCGTCGAGTTCCGCAAACTTTATCACCCAGCTGCCGGTCGAGGAATTCAGATTCGGCATATTCAGCGTCCGCCCATAGACGCGTTTGCCCCCAAAAACCTTGCGGTCCACGTCGGTGATTTTATCGTCGGAAACCGGAGATGCAGTGCGTGCGCTCGAATGCGCGCCCGGCCCAGATCCCGGCGTCGAGAGGCTAGCCATCTCGAGAGGATCGTCCGCATCCGCCGCGCCGACGCGGAGGCCTGCGGGCAGAGAGCCGTTGGTTCGGGCGGTGAAGCCACCGCTGCCGTCTCCACGAGTCCCCGCGCTCTTCGCCGCCGATTTCGCTCCCGCCAAATCTGGAGTTCCCGACGCGCCGGGTTTTCCCTTTGGAGTTGCGGCAAAAGATCCCCGCCGATTGCCCGCGGGAACAGGCACGGGACCGGTGGGCGCGACGGGATGAATGCCCAACGCGATCAACCGTCCGCCCGCGCTGGCATTGCCGGATGCCGCCACGCTTGGAGGAGGGCTCACGGGTTGCACGCCACCACCTGACAGACGTCCGCTGTCGCGCGCCGTCAGAGAGTGTTGTTCGGCCAGCGTGAACTGTGGAGCTGGCGCCACTACTTCAGTCGGGGCAATGTTCACGGGCCCGACGCGTCCCTTGGAGGATTGCGTCAACTCCGGAGGCGGCGCAATGACGTCCGATTTCAGCGCCGCTTGAACCACACGGTCGCGTGCAAACTGCACGTCTGGCGCGGGTGCGATGACCTGGGCTTCCGTAATTTTGGCATCGGGCGCAACGATTCGGGACAGCGAGGCCCGAGTCGCATCCAGCGGAACCGCCGGCACGATGGCGCCTGTGGCAATGATGTTGGGCAAGGGAACGTCCCGGTTGAGTTTGAGGTCGGGCGGCACGACGATCGTTTGGGAGCGGTTGTCCGCTTCCGGCGGAACCGAAAGGATCGGCTGCTTGGCGTAGACGGGGTCTCCTATTTGCTCCTTGGGCGGTTCGGATGCGCCAGTGTCGAGCGGGGGCAGATATTCTTCCGGCGTATAAGTTACCAGAGACGACCGGTCAAACGCGGGACGTTCCAGAATTTTTTGCTGTCGCATCCACGCGAACGAAATCGTCCAGATGAGGGCAGCCGCCGCCGTGTGCAACAACGCGGATTGCAGGAAGCGTCCCCAGGGCAGCTTTTGCTGGACGAAAACATCGCGCCACATGTCGAATTCGTGGCCGCCGGGGAACTCCGCCCGGCTGAGTACCGGGCGAAGTGCTGCGCGAAACTCGCTCATAAACTCCGGGCTGGCAGGATCGCGTTCCACCAAAAGTCTCAGTAGTTTTTTCTCCGGGGATTCCATCTCGCTCCAAGTCACCCTTTAGCCAACTCCCACGACGGTGCCCCCGGAAGGCGGGATCCGAGGCGTTTTCGCTGGCTCGCCACGGACGGCTAGTCTGTTTCAAGATTATAGCTGACCTCGGGGGCTTGCTGGGCGGGCGTCGCCTTTTACCCGCGCCCCGATCACGACCGTTATACTGGCTGTTCCGAGGTGATCATGCCGATCCCTATCAACTGTTTTCACGCCAGCCGTTTCCACGCACTGCGACTTGCGTGTTTTGTTCTTTTTGCTTTAATGTCTGCTGGCGCGCAAACTAACCCGAATCGGCAGGGTCAAGATCGGCAGAACCCAGCGACACCCGGTGCGGATTATTCTGGTATGTACAATTTCTTGCGCGACGGCGAGTTTGTACAGTTGACCGTCGAAGACCAGGGACGCGTCATCGGCTTTGTTTCGCGCTACGCCGACTCCGAAGGCGATGGCGGGTTTCTGGATCACTTCTTCAAGTCGGGTAAGCTCGAGGGCAATCAACTCGCCTTTACCACCGAGACCGTGCAGGGCGTGTCGTTTCAATTTCGGGGGACGGTCGAGCGCGGCGAGGGCAAGAACCGGGGAGACGAAGCGTATTACTTGCTGAAGGGGACTCTCGTCGAGAACAGCACCGATGAAGCGAAGAAGGCTACTTCCCGCTCGAGCGAAGTTGCGCTGAAAAGTTTCCCGCAGGATTTGGCGCCCCCGCAGGTGGAAAAGAAGTAGGCGGTCAGTCGAACTATCAGAAGCGATTGTCCAACAGTTGTCCGAACTACTGGACGAACTAGCGTTCTATCTCTCGAACCATTGTGCAAAAGGAGCGTTTATGAAGAACAGAATGTTCGTGGTAATCCTCATGCTGGCCTGCGTGCTGCCGGTTGTGGCCGAAGACAAAAAAGAAGAGAAGGTAGACGAGCGGATCAGCCAATCCGCGGCCGTGTTCAAGGAAATCCTCGGCATGCCGGATGGGATTCCTAAGGACCTGCTCAACAAGTCGTATTGCGTCGTGATTTATCCGTCGGTAAAAAAGTTGGCGTTCGGCGTGGGCGGCAGCTACGGGCGGGGACTGATCACTTGCCGCAAAGGGCGTGATTTTTCTGGCTCGTGGAGCGCACCGGCGATGTTCGCGCTCGAAGCCGGGAGTGTCGGGTTCCAGATTGGCGGGCAGGCCACCGACTTCGTGCTACTGGTGATGAATGAGTCGGGCGCAAATTCGGTGATGTCGAGCAAGGTGAAACTAGGAGGGGACGCATCGGTTGCGGCCGGTCCGGTGGGACGCGACGCTGCCGCAGCCACCGATATCGTCCTGAAAGCCGAGATTCTGTCGTATTCCAGAGCCCAGGGACTTTTTGCAGGTGTGTCGCTGGAGGGTTCGACGCTGCGTTCCGACGACGGAGCCAACAAGGCCCTGTACGGAAAAGAACTGAGCGCCAGGGAGATCGTGCGGGAAGGAAAAGTGGCGCCACCGGCATCGGCGCAGCGGTTGCTGGCGATCCTGAGGAAAGCTTCTCCGACACACGTTAAGTAGTCACAGCGGAGAAATTTCAGCAGTGTGGGTGCGGTGGTACCCGTACAACCTCGACGACCGCGCCCGCCGGCGACGCGATTTCTCACGCCCGCCTTGCAATACTGGCGGTCGAAAACATGACGGCGCAAATCCAGTTTGAAAGGTATCTGCCTCTGCTGTAGCTTGGATCTTGTGATCCTCGAAGTCCTCCATCGTGTCGTCAGTCATCGTCAGTCGCTCTCCCGCGAAGAGGCGCACGCGGTGATGACCGAAGTCCTTACCGGCCAGTGCTCGGACGCTCAAATTGCGGCGTTGCTGGTAGCGTTGCACATGAAGGGCGAAACGGTCGAAGAGATCGTCGGATTTGCCGAGGCCATCCGCGCCGCCGCCGTTCCACTTGAACTGCACGCCAACTCCGTCCTCGATGCGAGCGGCACGGGGCGCGACGCGCTCGTC
Organism: Terriglobales bacterium; assembly: GCA_049520095.1. GTDB lineage: Bacteria > Acidobacteriota > Terriglobia > Terriglobales > Acidobacteriaceae > Acidiflorens. The sequence continues at coordinate 33,766 of JBEKQC010000039.1, read as the reverse complement.
GATACCTGCGGCACCGGCGGCGATACCAGCGGCACGTTCAACATTTCGACGGCTACGGCCTTCGTGGTCGCCGGAGCCGGCGTACGTGTCGCCAAGCATGGCAATCGCAGCGTGACCTCGAAGTGCGGCTCCGCCGACGTGATGGAAGCGTTGGGCGTGAACATCCACCTGCCGACTGCGCAGATCGCGGCCTGCCTGGAACAGGTGGGCATCGCGTTTCTTTTCGCCCCCGCCATGCACTCTGCGATGAAGCGCGTGCAGACTGCCCGCCGCGAGTTGCATTTGCGCACGGTTTTCAACCTGCTCGGACCGCTGACGAATCCCGCGCGCGCCACCTGCCAGGTTGTGGGCGTCTATTCGTCCGATCTTGTCGAAAAACTTGCTGAGGCACTCAGCATGTTAGGTTTGCATCGCGCACTCGTCGTCCACGGCAGCGACGGCTTGGACGAAATCACCATCACCGCGCCAACCCGCATCGCCGAAGTGCGCGAGGGACAAGTTCACAGCTACGAAGTCACACCGGAAGAATTTGGTTTGCAGAGAGCGACGTTAGAAGACATTTGTGGCGGAGACGCCGCTCTCAACGCCACGCTGATCCGCGAAGTATTGGCCGGAAAGAAATCGGCGCGCCGCGACGTGGTGCTGCTCAACGCCGCCGCAGCCCTCGTTGCCGCCGGGCGGGCCAACCATCTGCGCGATGCGGTGCCGCTGGCGGCGAAGGCCATAGATTCCGGGGCAGCAGAACAGAAACTCGACGCCCTGATTAAGTTTTCCAAGTGCACCTAGTAGAATTGCCCTTCCCCACTTCCTCGCTCTATAGTAAAACGTCCGTGACGCATTCTTGGAGGGTTCCTTGAAACGCTTCTTCTTCACATTCGCCGTCATCGCCATCACCGGATCACTGTCCGCACAGAATATTCAAGTGAATCGTCAAAACAAGACGATCGCTGTAACTGCCGAGGAGTCCACGACGGCAAATGCCGAAGTAGCGGTGCTCGAGATCGGATATCACAATTATGGACTTACGCAAGACGCTACTTTTCAGGAGAACGTCCGGGCGGCCGAGCGGATTACGAAGGCATTGCTGGATGCGAAGGTTCCCAAAGCAAACATCGAAACCGAGAAACTGCGACTAGCGCGCGTGGAGATCGATGAAAAGTGGACTGCTGACATGAAAAAGGAACGTCAGTTCACGGCAGAGCAATCCTGGCACGTAACTGTGTCTGCTTCTAAGGCACAGACAGTCGTCGATCTCGCTGTCAATGCTGGGGCGAACGAACTGGATAACGTGGAATGGGATGTCGCCGACCCGATAGCGCTGCAGGCCAAAGCAGGTGGCGCCGCGTTGGCTAAGGCGAGGTCTATCGCCGATCAAATGGCAAAAGGGCTGGGGACGAAACTGGGAGAACTGGTCTATGCGAGTAATCGCGCACCCGTGGCGAATACATGGCAAACTGTCGAAGTTGACGCCGAACAAAGGATGGCACCGCCCCCACCACCGCCAGCGCCGCCGAAGCTCACTTTGTTCCCACAGAAGGTAAAGAGCGACGCCACCGTCTACGCGGTGTTTTCGATCGAGTAGCTTGCGGCCATACCAAGTGATCGCAATCGCCCCGCGCAGGTTCTAAGGCTTTTCTTATGGACGTGTAGAGTGCACCCTCAGGGGCTAAAGCCCGCATTTTTATTGGCTCTGATCGGCACGGCTGAAGCCGTGCCCTACCCGTTCTTGCCTTCCCCATAAGGCAAATCGGGGTAACGCCCGATTTCCTCCGTGTCTCCTCGCCTCCGTGGTGAACCAATCGCGGCAGCGCTACTTCACTTCCACCCGCTCCATATACTCGGCCACTTGCACATTCCATCCCAACTCTGCTTTCATCCGGTCGCGCAGTTGTGACGCAGCAGCGGGCTCGCCGTGGACAAGATAGGTCACGCCCGGTTTGTTCTTGAACGTCCGCAACCACTCCAACAATTCCGGCGGATCAGCATGATCGCTGAACTGTTCGAGCGCCACAACCTGCGCGCGGATGGGCACGAACTCACCGAAAATCTTCACCTCTGGCGCTCCGTTCTTGATCGTCGCCCCGCGCGTGCCCGGCGCCTGGAAGCCAATAAAAATCACCAGGTTCTTCGGGTCGGGCAGCCGTTGCGCCAGGTGATGCAGAATCCGTCCGCCCGTAACCATTCCGCTTGACGAAACGATGATCGAGGGGTAGTGGCTCTCGTTGATCTTCTTCGACTGCTCAGGGGTCAGCGCAAACGTGAAGCCTGGCCAATCGATTGGCGAGCCGTAGTTCTTGATCAGATCGGCAGCCCGCGGCGTGTATTCTTCGGTGTGCTTCAGGAAAACTTCGACGGCCTTGATCGCCATCGGGCTGTCGCAATACACCGGCAAGCGCGGAATCTGTCCCGTCTCCATGAGTCTTTTCAGGATGAAGAGGAATTTCTGTGTCCGCTCCACGGCAAACGCCGGAACAATTACACTGCCGCCACGTTGCGCGGTCTCACGAATCAGGCGGGCGAGTTCGGGTCGGGGATCAGTGTCGGGATGCTGCCGGTTTCCGTAAGTGGACTCCATGACCAGCACGTCGGCGGTCTCGTTTTCCTGTGGCCCGGAGTGCACCACCCTGCCGGGTGCAATTTCGCCGTCGCGCACCCGGCCAATGTCGCCGGTGAAGAGTAGTCGGCGGCTCCACCCGTTCTTCTGCAGCGTGACTTCTGCCATGCAGGAGCCCAGAATGTGCGCGGCATGTACGAAGCGGAACGCAAGTTCGGAATTCAATTGCGTGGTTTGTTCGACCGCGACCGGCTTGAAGAATCGCTGGCAATCCTGGGCTTCTTTGAGCGTATACAACGGGAGCGCCGGATCGTGCTTCGAAACTTTCCTTTTGTTGTAGTACGCGGCGTCTTCTTCCTGCAGGTGTCCGGAATCGGGCAGCACGACTGAGCACAGATCAATGGTCGGCTGCGTGGCATAGATCGGCCCGCGGAAGCCTTCTTTGACCAAGCGTGGAATCCAGCCGCAGTGATCGAGATGCGCATGCGTAAGAATAACCGCGTCAATTTCCCGCGCCGGAACAGGAGTGTCCTGCCAGTTGCGCTCGCGCCATTCTCTCCGTCCCTGGAAAAGCCCGCAGTCGATCAGAACCTGAAATCCCTGCTTGCCGCTCGAATCGTAAGTGGTGTTGATCAGGTGCTTCGAGCCAGTCACGGTGCCGGCGGCGCCGAGAAATTGAATGTAGGGCAAACTGTCTCCTCCAAGATTGCAGATTGTAGATGTCAGACTGCAGAAGTGAACCGGATTTTACCTCTGCAATCTGACCTCTGACCCCTGCAATTCCAGCTCACTTCTGCTGCGCGTCGATCTTAAACACATTATTCGTCAGGTCGCTCTCCGGAACACTGCCGTCGTTGACCACGATCTCGCTTGCCGCGCCTGGCAATTCCACTCGCGTAGTAGCTGTGCTCTTAGCGCGTACCTCAATCCGCTTCGTGATCTCGCCCCCTTCAAATAAGACCGTGAATGGGACCTCCGCTCCCGCGTCGCCTAGGTTTTCCAGAGTCACGGTAATCATTTGCACGCCCTTTTCCGTCTTCCACGGATGCACCGACTGCACGCGCAAATCGGGAAGGCCGCGATCCTGATATACCCAGTCGTTGAAAAACCAGCCGAGGTCGCGCTTGGCAGCGGCTTCGATTAACTGCTCCACATACTTTGGGTCCTTGTCCTTGTCTTTGCCGTCCGCGGCCCGATATTTGCCAATGGCCTGCTTGAGCGCATCGTCGCCCACCATGTCGCGTAACATCCACCACACATACGCAGCTTTGCTCCGATAGTACGTTTCGTCGAACGTGGTGGCCAGCGGTTGGCCAGGGTTCTTCTGGACGGCCGATACTTCCTTTTCCGAATCGAGAAACGCCGCCCGGTGCAGTCCAAGGAGATCTAGCGCGGCCTGGCGTCCGCCCTGCTGTTCGCGATACATCGCCTCGCCAAAGTGAGCCAGACCTTCGTATATCCAAGGTCGCAACGATGGCAATGCGGAATGTACCAGTTCGTGAATCAAGTTGATGCCGGCGAGCTTCGAATCTTCCGCAGCCATCGACGCCATCAACAACGTGCCGCTCTCAAACGGAGCGGAATTCGGATCGGCGAAATCAGCGATGGCAACGGGGGCGCTTGGCTGGCCAAACCATCCGCTTACAAACTTCATTGCCGGCTCGAGCGCGTTGGAATATGTGGAGGCACCCGCCTCGTGCCCCGGCAGACTGAATAAATAGAAAGGAGGCTTTGACTGGTCCTGATAGTCGGCCATCGCGAATGTCGGTGTAACTGCGCCCAGCGCACTCCATATGCAATCTGCACTGACCGCCTGGTTTCGCCCAAACTCTGCGGAATAACCACCGCCATGGTCGCATATCAGGATCGGCGGCGCTTCTGAACTTGGTTGTGAAAAATAAATCCTAGCCTTGAATTCGCTTCCCGCTGCCCGCGCCTTCCATCGATCGGCAACTTCAAACAGGCTGTTCCCCTCGGAGAAATCCGCCGCCTCCGTCGTAATCGGATACCACGCCACATAGCCTGCTCCCCGCACCGCCGTGAACGATGGACTGATCTGGTCCCAACTCGAATGTTTGGCGATTCCCTCCGGCACTCCGACTCGAACGAGGCGTGTCGCATCCAGAGGAATTACACCCTCATAGCCAATTTCTAGTTCCACGGAATCCCTTGGCTTGATTTCGACAGGCAGGGTAACGATGGCTTCTGAAAGAGCTCCCGTGTGATCAATGTCAGAAATATATGGCTGCGAAACAAATTGAACGCTCTTGCCATCCACTCGAATCGAGCGCCAATTGAGAGAAGACGAGATCTGTAGCGCAACGACCTTCTGAGGCTGACCGGAATCGTTGCGCAGCGTGATCTTGCCGCGCGCGCCAAGCCTTTGCTGCTCGGGTTCAAGGCGAACTTCCAGGTCGTACTTAGCGATAATGAAAGCTTCCCGATTAAGTGCCGCTGCGGGAACAGTCAGGCTGGCCGTCAGACCAAAGAACAGACCAAGCCAACCCAGCGGCCTCATGATTACCAGTCTCATAATTACTAGGATCATGATTCCTTGGATGCGCCCAGCCGTCTCTGCCGCACGACTTCATACAGCACCACCCCCGCCGCCACCGATACGTTCAGCGACGGGACTTTTCCCAGCATCGGAATCGACACCAGGAAATCGCAGTGTCTGCGCACCAGATCGTGCAGTCCCTTGCCTTCGGCGCCGAGCACGATGGCGCAATGCATCTTGTAGTCAATAGCATCGTAAGTCTGCTCACCGCGCTCGTCTAATCCAACGACCCACAGGTCTTTTTCTTTCAACTCCTCCAAAGCGCGCGATATGTTCGTGACCTTGGCCACCGGAAGATGTTCACTCGCTCCTGCCGAAACTTTCGCCACCGCAGCTGTAACCGCAGCCGACCGGCGTTCGGGAATCACCACGCCGTCCGCTCCCGCAGCATCGGCGGTGCGCAGAATCGCTCCCAGATTGTGCGGATCTTCAATTCCATCCAGCACAACGATCAGCGACTGTTCGCCGCGACGCGACGCCACAAGGTCATCGAGATCGCTATATTGTTTTGCCGAGGTCGCGGCTACCAGTCCCTGATGCGCGGCGTTGCCGGCAATCTCGTCGAGCTCTTCACGCGACAAGACGCGAACTGGAACACCGATCTTGCGGCACTCGTCGATCACCCGCCTCAAGCGAATATCTTTCCGCTCCTTGGCGACGCCGATCCATTCGAAGTTGCGCCCGCGCACCTTGAGTGCCTCGGTAACCGTATTGATTCCATAGAGAATATTCACGGCGATTAGTTTACCGCGTGGGCGATATCCTTCGACGTTCCCTGCTGACGGTAGGTCTGATTACCCACCAAGGACGCGACGTAGCACAAAGGAAGCCACGGTCGGCACACCTTCGTGTACCTTCGCGTCCTTTGCGGGTAATGAACTTCCGTCCTAAACGCGCTTTTTCTGCGCCGATTCTTGAGTGCTAGACTCAAATGTTTGGGAGGCTCCGTTGAACAACGTGTATATCCTATCTGCGGTGCGCACGCCCATCGGCAAGTTTGGAGGCTCGCTGGCCTCGCTCTCCGCCGCCGATATGGGCGTGGTGGCCGCAAAGGCAGCGCTCGAACGCGCTGCGGTGCAGCCGCAGCAGGTCGAAGAGACGATCTTCGGTAACGCCCGCCAGGCGGGAGGCGGTCCAAATCCGGCGCGGCAGATTTCCATCCGCAGCGGCATTCCTCAGGAGGTTCCGGCCTACACGGTGAACAAGGCGTGCGCGTCCGGCATCAAGTCCATTGCGCTTGCCTTCCAGGAGATTGCTACCGGCAACCTCGAGTGCGTGCTGGCGGGCGGAACCGAATCGATGTCGCGGCTTCCTTATTATCTCGAGGGCGCTCGCTGGGGATACCGTCTTGGCCATCAGGAACTCGTCGATGGCATGTATCGTGACGGATTCTTCTGCCCGATGGCGAAGATGCTAATGGGCGAGACCGCTGAGATTCTTGCCGAGCAGTACAAGATTTCGCGCGAAGAACAGGATCAGTTCGCGCTCGTGTCGCAGCAGCGCGCAGCCGCCGCGCAATCCAGTGGACGCTTCGACACCGAAATTGCTTCGGTCACAATCGAGGGCAAAAAGGGAACAACTGTTTTCTCACGCGATGAACACTTGTTCCTCGACGCCACCATGGAGAAGCTGGCCAAACTCGCTCCTGTTTTTTCCAAGACCGGCACCATTACTGCCGGGAATTCGTCCGGCATCACCGATGGCGCGGCCGCAGTTTTGTTGGCGAGTGAAAATTTCGTGCAGCAGAACAATCTCAAACCGCTGGCGCGAATTCTCGCCGCAACTTCCGCGGGCGTCGATCCGCGCCTCATGGGAATTGGGCCGGTGCCGGCTATTCGCAAAATACAACAGAAACACGGTCTCAAGCTCAGTGACTTCGATCTGGTCGAGCTCAACGAAGCCTTCTCCGCCCAGGTTCTGGCCTGTGATCGTGAGTTGCATTTTGATCGCGAGAAACTCAACGTCAACGGTGGCGCCATCGCACTCGGCCATCCCATCGGCTGTACCGGGACACGCATCACGGTGACGCTCCTCCACGAAATGCTGCAGCGGAAAGCCCACCGCGGCTTGGCCACACTTTGCGTCAGCGGCGGAATGGGTATGGCGCTGGCCATCGAAAACTCTTTATAAGGAATCGCGACTGGCGGCCTGCCCACCGCGGTAGCTATACTCATCATTAACGATATGGCGATCGCCATCGCAACTACCGGCCTCACCAGTTCGGCCCGGAATCCCATGCCTCTCTCCGCGGTCATCGTCGACGACGAACAACTGGCGCGCGACGAACTGGCCTACCTGCTCAAGAACGCGGGCGACATCAACGTGGTCGCACAGGGTAAGAACGGGTTGGAAGCCGTCAGCCTGATTCGTGAACATAATCCCGACCTGGTGTTTCTTGACGTTCAGATGCCGGGCCTGGATGGTTTCGGCGTCATCAAGAAGCTGCTCGACCGCAAGATTCCGCTGCCCAAAATTGTGTTCGCGACCGCCTTCGATCAATACGCGGTGAAGGCGTTCGAGGTGAACGCGGTCGATTACATCCTGAAACCTTTCGATAAGAAGCGCGTGGCCCAGTCCATCGAGCGAGCTCGGGCAAAGATTGAGGCGGGCGCCGGACCGGAAGAAAAATTCGAGACCCTGGTGCGGATGTTGGAATCGCAAAAGCCGCAGACAGCGAAGATTCTGATTAAGGCCGCGGGAAGGTTGTTCCTGACGGACCCCAAGGATATCTGCTACGCAACCATCGAAGATGGCGTGATCACTGTAGCCACCAGCGGCCATGCCGGCATGGAGGGCCAATCGAACTGCCGGACGCTGGAAGAACTTTTCGACAATCTCGATCCCAATTCATTCTGGCGGGCACACCGGTCGTTTCTGGTCAACATCCATCACATCCGCGAAGTCGTGCCCTGGTTCAAAAGCTCCTACCAACTGCGCATGGACGACAAGAAACAGACGGAGATTCCGGTGAGCCGCGCGCAGACCCGCCGTCTGCGGGAACTGTTCAACCTGTAAAAACAAGAAGGCAATTGGTAATTGCGTAATGTGTAATTTGGTAATTTGAACCCGATCCCGTGCCCCTCTTGCCGTCCCCGCCTTGCTCTTAATTTTCAAACTGCTCGGTTACCAAGTTGCAAAATTGTTCTCTGTGGCGGGGCCTGCCCTGAGCGTGCCGAAGGATGCCTCCGTGGTGGGTTGAGTTCGTGCAAAAAAACGGGCGGACGCGAAGACCGCTTCGTCCGCCCGGGGGAGGGATCTTTTCAGGCCGCAATGGCTTGCAAGGCGATCCGGTTGGGAATCACCAGCATCGCACCCTCAAGCCGAATTAAGTCTTTACGTTTCATATCGCTCAATAGACGGGTTACGGTTTCTCGCGACGATCCAATCATTTGCGCAATTTCTTCGTGCGTGAATTCCGTGGGTACGCGGAGTTCCCGGTTGCGGGGCTCGTCTGAGACCCACGAAAGCAACAGGCGGGCGAGCTTCTCCGTCGAACTGCGGGCGAGCAACAGATCGTACACATCGTCAAATGAGGTCGTGACCTCGTGGGCGAGCATGGTGGCGCACGCCAGCGCGGCATGACTGTTGTGCTCGATCATGTACAGGAAGCTGTCGCGTTCGACGAATTTGATCTGGCAAAGCTCGATGGTGGTGACCGTAATCGGCGAGGCACCCCCGGAGACTACCGCGCTCAGCCCCAGCACCTGGCGGTCTCCGGCGATTTTCAGGATGATGGTCTTGCCATCGCGGGCTTCGACGGAGAGCTTGGCCCGGCCGGAACAGGCGATGTAGACGCCACGCGGGATTTGCCCTTCCGCCAACAAAGTGGCGTTGCCAGGATACAGGGTCAGGTGTCCCATCCCGTTGAACACATTCATCAGAGGCTGAGGCAGATTGCAGAAGTCACAGTTCTGCCTCAGGGTGCAACTCAAACAGTCCTTCGGAATCGCGAAGCGCCGTGGCATACCCATAACAAAAAACCTGCTGGTCAAAGAAACCGGGCTGGCGGAATCTCTCGCGGGGGATCGGGAAAGCGCCACGCAAATACAGTGCACATCGGTAGCCACATGCTCGATATGGGCTAAGTGCATGTGCTTAAGTGATTAGGGATGACTTGAAGGAAATAACACGCCGAAGAAGATGCCAAAATACTGGCCCCGCTGCCGACAGTTGGGCAGCGCCTCACATACCGATCATTGCCTATTGCAGATAATCGGTGCGTGAGATTCCCAGCCGCTGCATCTTGTACTGGAGGGTGGTGCGCTTGAGGCCGAGCCGAGCGGCCGCGCCCGACGGACCCGATAGGGCGCCCCGGGTCTGACGCAGAATTTCGATGATGTGTTCGCGTTCTCTGTCGCGCAGCGTAAGGTCGGAATCCGCTGGCTGCCGGGAAATTCCTTCGCGGAACTCGGCCAGAGGTGGAATCAACCGGTTGCCTTCCGAAAGGATCACCGAGCGTTCGATGAAATTCTCCAGCTCGCGGATGTTTCCCGGCCACTTCCAGTTCATCATGGCATGGACGGCATCGTCGGGAATGACCTCGATCCGCTTGTGCAGCCGGACCGAGCACTTTTCGACGAAATGGCGAATCAGCTTGGGGATGTCCTCGCGCCGTTCGCGTAAGGCGGGAAGATGCAGGGGAAACACGTGCAAGCGGTAGAACAGATCGCCGCGGAATTCTTTTTCTTCGACCGCTCGAGCCAGGTCGCGATTGGTGGCAGCGATCAGGCGCACGTCCACATGAATAGTCTTCGTGCCTCCCAGCCGCTCAAACTCTTGGTCCTGCAGAACGCGCAGCAGCTTGGGCTGCAACTCCAAAGGAATTTCTCCAATTTCGTCGAGCAACAACGTGCCCTTATCCGCTAATTCCAGCCGGCCGAACTTCTGGCTTACCGCTCCCGTGAATGCTCCCTTTTCGTGGCCGAACAGCTCGCTTTCCAGCAGTCCCGTCGGAATGGCGGCGCAGTTCACTTTGATGAAGTTGCGGTCCTTGCGCCGGCTCATGCTGTGAATCATGCGGGCGATGCGCTCTTTGCCGGTCCCGGTCTCGCCGGTAATGAGGACGGTGGAATCGGTGTCGGCGACGATGGCAGCATAATCCAGCACACGTCTCAAAGCTGGGCTTGTGCCAACGATATCGTCGGTCTGGTTCGCGCTCCGGATTTCATACTCCAAATAGCGCTTTTCCTGGGCAAGGCGGTCCTTGAGTTCTGCGATCTCCCGATAAGCATGCGCATTCTGCAGCGCAGCCGCGATCTGGTTGGCTACCTGCTGCAGGTATTCAACCTCCGGCGATCCGAAAGCATTCTCGATCATGCTGCTTGGGTTCAGTGTTCCCCAGACCCGATTGCCCGCGATCAGAGGCACACTGCAAACCGACCGAATCCCGCCTTCATACATGGTTTTCGCCAGCGCGTCGTTCATGTCCCGCAAATCGTCTGCGGTGAGAAATGTGACTTCTCGCGTCTGGATGGTCCGCGCCGAAAGCGATTGCTCGAGGGGAACCGTATTTCCGTGGTTAAGGAAGGGCTCCCACTCCAGAGCGTCTCCATAGCGGTGCGCGTTCTTGCCCTCCTCGTCCAGCAAGGTCAGAACGGCCCGTTCGTAGCGCGCGATGCTCCGAAGGCTGGAAAGAATGATCGGTAACAACTTCTCCAACTCCAGACTGACACTCAGCTCACGGCTGATCGCGATCAGGCTCTGCTGTTCCTCAAAGGCGCGGTTGGTTTTTTGCTTCTCCAGTGCCAGCGCTCCCATCAGCGCAACGCTCGAGAGGAATTCGACGTCCTCGCCTTTCAGAGCTTCGGGAACGTTCTTGCCCAGACCAAGCGCTCCAAAATGGCTTGAAGGCGTGCTCAGGGGAAGGACGGTATATGACCGGACGCCGTGATTTAGCCACACCGGCACGCAGCCTGGGAAGCGCTGCTCGCGCTCGGTATCGGGAATGGCAATCGGCTGCTGATGTTCCCATGCCCAGCCCGTCACGGCTTTGTCCGCGGGGAAAGCCTCGAACTCTCCACTCTCCTGGTTCTTTTTCCAATAGTGATTCAGCATGCAATCGCGGCGCGCGTCGTGGAGGGAGAGACTCAGCAATTCACCTCCCATCAAGGCCAGCACCGGGGGGGCGAGTTCCCTGAATGCGTCGGGCAGGCTCTCGGCTCGCGCTACCACATCGGTGACCTCGAGTAGCAGCCGGTATCGGTTGCGTTCAGACGAAGCAACTCCATCGAGTGCCACTCTGCTCTCTGACATCCAGACTCCTCCTGCAAATGCCGCGTGCAATATGTCGTGCCGTGTGTCTTGAGCAGGAACTGGGGATCATCGCAGCTTGCCAAGCAGCGGGACTCTAGTTCAACATCGCGTCGCAGGTGTTGGTTCCTTCGCTTGGGAACCGATCTTATTCTCGCTGTGGGGAAGCAAGTTCTACGACACTGCTTTCCGAGTTTTGTGTCATCCCGGAAAATTTATTCTTACTCCGTCCACGAGTCACGCGCAAGTTCTTTTCTTCGTATCATCCAGAAACTCCGAGGTAAGATTCCTCAAATGGAACGCGGCGGCCCTCGACCCGCGTGTGAGGGTTGCTTAGAAACTAGGATCATCATATAACTTAGACCCGGACAGTTCTATTAATGGTGCGCTAACAGAAAGAAGAATGTCTATAGTGCTTTAGTTTATGAGACTTTCTTGAGCGGAGACTGGAGTCTTTCAGCCATCCTCACCAGGTCGGCCAGAGATTGTGCCCGCATCTTTTCCATCGCGCGACTGCGATGAACCTTTACTGTATTTTCAGTGGTTCCAATCTTAGCCGCAATCTGCTTGTTGAGCATGCCCGCGACGACCATGGCGACGACTTCGCGCTCCCGTGGGGTCAGCGATTCGAAGCGCGCCTGCAACACTGCAATTTCCGCCTGTCGTTCGCGTCGGCCCCGGTCCCTCTCCAGGGCGATTTGAATCGCATCCAGCAGATCCTGATCGCGGAACGGCTTAGAGAGAAATTCGACGGCTCCCGCCTTCATGGCTCGCACAGTCATAGGGATGTCGCCGTGCGAAGTGATAAAGATGATCGGAACAGGAATGTTAGCCTCGAGCAACTGTTGCTGGAAATCGAGGCCGCTTACCCCTCGCAACCTAGTGTCGAGGACGAGGCAACTGGGTACATCCGGACGCTTGGCCTGTAGAAACTCCGGGCCGGATGCGAACAGCTCAACCTGCAATCCTATGGACTCGACGAGACGCTTGATCGCGTGACGAACCGATGGATCGTCATCCACTACAAACACAGCCGAGACCGGCTCAGTCATTAAACACCAACCTAATTATTGGGCGGGCAAAGTAAATTGAAAATCTGCTCCTTTAGGGCCTGACTCAGCCCACAAACGGCCTCCATGGGACTCGACAATGGAGCGGCTGATCGACATCCTATTCCGATCCCCTGCGGCTTGGTGGTGAAGAACGCTCTTCCGATGCCAAGGCTCGACCCGTCGGAAAGATGTACGAAATCAGCGGCCACGTCTATGACCCGCCCGTCCCTCGCGCTCACTTTGAGGTCGGTCCCCTCACCAGTTGACGCCGCAACGACAACGGTTACGCGCCCCGCAAGATCGAGCGCGGCATAGGACGCGGTGCTGGCGATCAATATCGAGCGTGCCACCTCGCCACAGTCGTAGGAACCGGTCAGCACCGCGTTTGCAGAGATCATCACCAAAAATCTCCTTTGCCGCTTTGGTGAAGCCCCAGAATCGACCCTAAAATCAGCAGCTAAATGGCGCTAAATACGCGGCCCGAGTTGAGCGGCTGCTTTCGGGCGAAAGAATTCGATCGAGTTCCACTGCGTTTTCTAACATGCGGCCACCTCCCCGCACCTACCGAGTGCGAAATGCCGACCAGCGTGTTTTGAGCAGGAACTGGGGGTCATCGCGGCTTGCCAAGCCGCGGGACTCGATTTCAACATTGCGTCGCAGGTGTTGGTTCCTTAACATTAGGAACCAATCTCATTCTCCCCGGCCGGGGAGCCCCCTCAGGTTCTGCGACACTGTTTGCCCGGATTTGTGACTTTCCCGGCAAGCCTACTCTTACTCCGTCTCCGGGTTGTATGCAAGATCTTTTTCTTGGCACCATAAACTTCGAGGTAAGATTGCTCAAATGGCACGCGGCTGGGAGAGTAAGTCTGTCGAACAACAGCAAGAGGAACGCTCGGCGCAGCGGCAGAGCGGTCGCGCACCGCTCTCATCCGACGACCAGCAACGCAACCGGAAACGCGAAGGTCTGCTTCTTTCCCGCGGACGCCTCACCCAACAGCTGCAGGCCGCCAGTAACCCTCGTCACCGCCGAATGCTGGAAGAGTCCATTGCGGAGCTGGACCGTCAACTATCAATGTCTTGAACAGGTTACCGACTCGACGTCACCAAAGTGAGGGGCCCGACTGCATACTCCCTATAACGAAAACCGCGGTCCTGCGCGCTGCCGCCTGACGTATAATCGAGGAGTTGATGAAAGCCTACGTCTACGTCTCATTGAAGAAGAGCGTTCTGGATCCGCAGGGTAAGACCATCCACGGCGCCCTTACGAAAATCGGCTACAAGAGTCTGCACGATGTACGGCAAGGAAAGTATTTCGAGATTACTCTCAACGGCGGCATCTCCAAGGATGAAGCGCAAGCGGAAGTAGAGCGGATCGCGCGCGAAGTTCTCACGAACCCGGTTATCGAAGAGTTTCGTTTCTCCATTGAAGACTAAGGCCCGAACTATCACCGGTCCCCCACCGAAGCATTCGTTAAGGAGCCAATTCGCCAATGTGCGGCATTGTTGGATATGTAGGTAAGAAGCAGGTCGTCCCCGTCATCATTGAAGGCCTCAGAAAGCTGGAATATCGCGGCTACGACTCGGCAGGAATCGCGGTGGCCGGAAACGGCGCGGGGCTGCAGATCCGCCGCGCGGAAGGCAAGCTGCGCAATCTGGAGGAAGTGATCCGCCTCAAGCCGCTTGATGGCACCTACGGCATTGGACACACTCGCTGGGCCACGCATGGCCGCCCCACGGAGGAAAACGCCCATCCCCATCGCGACTGCACTGGCAAGATCGTGGTGGTGCACAACGGCATTGTCGAAAACTATCTCTCGCTCAAGAAGAAGCTGATTGCCGAAGGGCACAAGTTCACCACCGAAACCGATACGGAAATCATCGCGCACCTAATCGAGAAGTATTACCTGCCGACTGGCAATGGCCATCGGCCGTCTTCGTCCTTGGAAGAAGCGGTGCGCAAAGCGGTCAAGGAACTCACTGGCGTGTTCGCGCTGGTAGTGATCGCGATCGACGAACCGAACAAGATCATCGCAGCGCGCAATGGACCGCCCGTCGTCATTGGCCTCGGCAAGGATGAATACTTTGTCGCCTCCGATGTGCCCGCACTGCTCGATCACACCCGCGACCTTTTCTTTCTCGCCGATGGCGATCTGGCCGTGATCACGCAAGACGGGGTAAAGGTCACCGATTTCGACGGCAAGCCACTGGAGCGGAAGGCGCAGCGCATCATGTGGGATCCGATCATGGCGGAGAAGGGCGGCTTCAAGCACTTCATGCTCAAAGAAATTTATGAGCAGCCGCGCACCGTCCGCGACACCACGCTCGGCCGCGTCTCGCAGGATACAGGCGCCATCTTCCTCGACGAGATGCAGGTTAGCGAAGCCGAGTTTCAGGCGCTGAAGAAAATCAATATCGCCGCCTGTGGCACCAGTTGGCATGCCGGACTCGCCGGGAAGTTCATGATCGAAAACCTGGCCCGTGTTCCGGTCGAGGTCGATTACGCCAGCGAATGGCGTTATCGAGATCCGATCCTCGGGCCGGACACGATGACGCTGCTGATTTCGCAGTCTGGAGAAACAGCGGATACCATCGCGGCCCAGCGTGAAGCCAAGGCCAAGGGCTCGAAGACGCTGGCCATCTGCAACGTGGTCGGCTCCATGATCACCCGTGAGGCCGTGGGAACGGTCTATACGCACGCCGGTCCGGAAATTGGCGTGGCATCGACCAAGGCTTTCACCGGACAACTGACTGCTCTTTATTTATTCGCGTTGTATCTGGCGCAGGTGCGCGGCACCATGACACCCGAACAAGCAAAGGCGGCGGTGCAAGAGCTGACCCACATCCCCGGCAAACTGGAGCAGATTCTTACCCACGATGAAGCTTGCGACGAGCTGGCGAAGACTTATGTGCGCGCGCAAGATTTCCTCTTCCTCGGACGCGGCATCCACTATCCCATCGCTCTCGAAGGCGCGCTCAAACTCAAGGAAATTTCCTACATTCACGCTGAAGGCTATCCGGCGGGCGAGATGAAGCACGGCCCGAATGCGCTGATTGACGAAAATCTGCCAGTGGTCATCATCGCCACGCGCGACGTGAACAGCCCGCAGTCAATGGTGCGTTACGAGAAGACGATGTCGAACCTGAAAGAAGTAAAAGCGCGCTCCGGCATCGTCATCGCGCTAGCGACCACAGGCGACAAAGAGATCACGGAGGAAGCCGATCACGTGCTCTTCGTTCCGCCTGCGCCAGATGAACTGTCGGCGATTCTGGAGATCGTTCCGCTGCAACTGCTGGCCTATCACATCGCCGTGCGCCGAGGATGCGACGTCGATCAGCCGCGAAATCTGGCGAAATCGGTGACGGTGGAGTAGGAAGTTAACAGCTGTTAGCCACCTGTCCGTGGCTCATGTCCCCAGCAGGGACCGAGACAAGACGTCTTCGAGATCGCCGAAACCGGCACGAAGCATGAGGGTAATCAAATGGGCGATCTTCCGGCTTGCACTCACTGAGTGGAGTTGCTAACGTCCGACCATGCTGCCCATCAAGCCGGGGGCGACCGAAGACGAGATCGCGCGAGATTCGTCTGGAGAAAGAAACGCCAACCCGCCGTGGCGACACCTCTTTCACTGGCATTTTGTCGTCCTGCTTGCCGTAATCGTTTTCGTTGGAGCGATCCGCTGGCGTCTATTGGACGTGCCTTTGGAGCGCGACGAGGGCGAGTACGCCTACGCCGGCCAACTCATCCTGCAGGGCATTCCTCCCTACCAACTGGCCTACAACATGAAGTTGCCGGGGACCTATGCGGCCTATGCCGGCATCCTCGCGGTGTTTGGCGAGACGGGCCGCGGGATCCATCTTGGGCTTCTGCTCGTCAACACAGTCTCTATTATCCTGCTCTATCTACTCACGGCAAGTCTCTTCGGGACGCTGGCTGGAACCATCGCGGGCGCCAGTTACGCTTTACTCTCCACGCACCAGGCTGTGCTTGGATTTGCCGCGCACGCCACTCACTTCGTCGTGCTGGCGGCGCTTTTCGGGCTCATCCTGCTCTTGCGAGCCGTAGAGACCCGACGCTCCGCTTCTGTTTTCTGGAGCGGCCTAGCATTTGGCATCGCCTTCCTGATGAAGCAGCCCGGAATCTTGCTGGGCGCATTTGCGTTTTTCTACCTGGCCGTTCAATGCTGGCCAAAGAATAGGCGCGATAAGCGCGAGTGGGCGGTGTGGACAAAAAACATCGGCGCCTTTCCGCTGGCTGCGGTGCTGCCGTACGCAATTACGTGTGCACTTCTTTACCGGGCTGGCGTCTTCCAGAATTTCTGGCTCTGGACTTTTGCCTACGCACGTCAATACGCCACGATTGAGCCCTTACACGAAGGGTTGGGACACCTTCACGACAACTTTTCCTACATGCTGCATTTCACGCTATGGCTCTGGATGCTTGCTCTGGTGGGCATCTCCACGCCATTTTGGAACTCGAGCGTCCGCCGGCATGCCGGGTTTGTCTTCGGGCTGTTAGTGTTTTCTTGCGCCGCGGTCTGTCCCGGTTTTTACTTCAGACAACATTATTTCGTTCTGATGCTGCCGGCGGTTGCCATCTTGATCGCGATTGCGGTTACCTCCGCAGTTCAGTTGCTCAGTGCGAAGTTTAATGCTCGTTGGCTTCGCGTCCTTCCAGTAATCGTGTTTGCCACCGCATGGGTGCTTGCGATTCATCGTAACGCAGACTTCTACTTCAAACTGACCCCGCTGCAAGCATGCCGCTTGTTGTATGCCGACCATCCGTTTCTGGAAGCGGCTCCGATCGCTGAGTATTTGCGCCAGCATACCTCGCCGACCGACACCATTATGGTGTTTGGCTCGGAGCCAGAGATCTATTTCTACGCCCATCGCCATTCCGCCAGCGGCTATATCTACACCTACAGCCTGATGGAAGACCAGCCTTACTGGCCTGTCATGCAGAAGCAAATGATGCTGGAAGTCGAAGCCAGCCGGCCGGCGTACGTGGTCTTCGTCAGTAATCCCTTTTCATGGAACCTGCGCGTGGGATCGCCACAGGTTACGGCCTTGGTCCCCTGGATGAAGCAGTACCTTTCAAACGGCTTCGAAGAAACTGGAGTGGTAGAACCAGGTGATCCGGAATCGCATTACTTCTGGGGTGATGAAGCCCGCGAACATCGTCAGCCGGACCGCGAAATCCTCATTTTCAAGCGCAAGGGTTGAGACATTTTCTTGTCGGGTGGCGCTCATCTCTGCCAAGCAAGTACGGCGCCGGAACCCGCGTTAGCCCGAAGCGTCGTGCAACCATTCGCAATCATCTAATTGATGAATGGCTCAGTTCAAGACTTTCAACGCCCGAGTGCTTCGCTCGGTCCCCCTCTCCGAGTTCACCAAGCACCTCGAACTCGAAGTGGACGGCGTTCCCCGCTTCGGCTTTGTTCCGGGGCAATGGCTCTCGGTAAAGGTCAACACGCCCGATGGCGAGGAGATGACGCGCGCCTATTCCATCGCGTCGCCGCCTTCCGAGAACGGACACTTCGCCTTCTGCCTGAATCGCGTGCAGGATGGATTCATGTCGAACTATCTCTGCAGTCTCGACGAAGGCGAGAAGATCGCGTTTCAAGGTCCGTTCGGTGATTTCATTCTGCGTCCACCGCTGCGCGACACCGTGTTCATTGCCACGGGAACTGGGGTCGCGCCCTTCCGTTCCATGCTGCACTGGCTGCTGGCGGAGCACGACCGCCATCAGGGACACCGGTTCTGGCTGCTGTTCGGTGCGCGCCGCGAGCACGACATTTATTATCGCGAGGAGTTTGAGCGTCTCGCCGCCGACCACGCCAACTTTCATTTTCTGCCTACGTTGAGCCGCGCTGCCGAGGAGTGGGTAGGCCTGCGCGGATACGTGCAGGAACATCTCTCCGAAATCGTTCGGGACCGCACCGACATGCACGCCTATATCTGTGGTCTCGACAAGATGGTCAAGGCGAACCGCGAGTTGCTGAAGAGTTTGGGTTGGGATCGAACGTCGATTCGATACGAAAAATACGACTGACCTCATAGAATGAGTTCCGTCAAGGAGAACGATCATGTACGTTGCGCATGAAAAGCGCTATGACTCCATGCAATATCGCCGCTCGGGGCGCAGCGGCATCCAACTCCCCGCCGTTTCGCTCGGACTGTGGCACAACTTCGGCGGCGTGGATAACTTCGAAAATTCACGCGCCATGCTGCGCCGAGCCTTCGATCTTGGCATCACCCACTTCGATCTCGCCAACAATTACGGACCTCCGTATGGATCGGCAGAAGAGACCTTCGGGCAGATCCTGAGAAAAGACTTTCTTCCCCACCGCGACGAGCTGATTATTTCGACGAAGGCGGGTTGGGATATGTGGCCCGGCCCCTACGGAGATCGCGGCTCGCGCAAATATATGCTGGCTAGCCTGGATCAGAGCCTGAAGCGCATGGGGCTTGAGTATGTGGACATTTTCTATCATCATCGGCCCGATCCCGATACACCAATGGAAGAATCGCTCGGGGCGCTCGACACAGCGGTACGCTCGGGCCGCGCGCTCTACGCGGGCATTTCCGCTTATAACGCCAAGCAGACAGCCGAAGCGGTAAGGATTCTGCGCGACCTCGGAACGCCCTGCCTGATTCATCAGCCGAAGTATTCGATGTTCGTACGCGATCCCGAGCAGGGTTTGCTCGACGTGCTGGAGAAGGAAGGCGTGGGAGCGATCGTCTTCAGTCCCCTGGCGCAGGGACTGCTGTCGGATCGCTACCTGAAGGGAATACCCAGCGACTCGCGCGCCGCGCGCGATTTCTTTCTGAAGAAGAAAGACGTCGGCGAAACTACTCTCGTCAAGGTTCGCAAGCTGAATGAAATCGCCGCCCAGCGCGGGCAAACGCTGGCGGAAATGGCGGTGGCATGGGTGCTGCGCGATCCGCGCGTCACCAGCGCGCTCGTGGGCACGAGCAAGGTGTCGCAGGTGGACGACAACGTGGCTGCGCTGAAGAACCTGAAATTCTCAGCTGAGGAATTGCGCCAGATTGACGGCGCTCTCGCCGGCAAGCGAGCGGCGTGAAGCGTCAAGCTCAAGATGACGGTACCTAATAAAAATAACAATGCTGTTCGCTGCACGTGGGCCAGCAACGAGCTCGCGATTCGCTATCACGACCGAGAATGGGGAGTCCCGCAACACGACGACCGCGTTCTGTTTGAGTTCCTGATCCTGGAGGGCGCGCAAGCCGGGCTCAGCTGGGACACGATTTTGCGGAAACGCGAGAATTATCGCGTAGCCTTCGACGGGTTCGATCCGCAGAAAATCGCTCGCTACGACCGGAGAAAGACGCAGCGGCTGCTGCGCGATGAGGGGATCGTCCGCAACCGGCTGAAGGTGGCATCGGCAATACGAAACGCCAGGGCATTTCTGGCGGTGCAAAAGGAGTTTGGCTCGTTCGATCGTTACATCTGGCAATTTGTGGGTGGTAAACCACTGGTGAACGCCCGGCGGTTAGGCAAGAAGGTTCCGGCGCGCACGCCTCAATCCGACGCGATGAGCAAGGATCTGAAAAAACGCGGCTTCAACTTCGTCGGCTCGACTATCTGCTACGCCTTCATGCAGGCCACCGGCATGGTCAATGACCACGCGGTAGAGTGCTTCCGGCATCCGCGGAGGCGAGGACACGAAACCAAGGTACCCTACTAAGGGCACAGGACTTGCGAGCACAAGTCGTTGACAATCGCTTCGGCGCTGGGCTATCCTATAACTCTTTGGAAGTCCTGCGGCTGCCCGCCGGGAATACCTAGCGCGCCTTCTGCGTGGATTAATTGGGCACTCAGCGGTCTTCATAACGTTCTTTAGTTTCAGTTTCTGGGAGATTTCCGATGTCAACCTATTTCCCTAAAGAGGGAGATATTGCGCGCAAGTGGTTTGTGGTGGATGCAACCGGGTTACCGCTCGGCCGTCTCGCCTCGCGCGTGGCCCGCATTCTGATGGGCAAAGAGAGTCCCAAGTACACGCCGTTTATCGACACCGGCGATCACGTAGTCATTATTAATGCCGAGAAGATCAAGATCACCGGCATGAAGGCGGATCAGAAGGTCTATCACCGCTATACGGGGTATCCCGGCGGCCTACGTTCGGAAGAAATGAAAAAGCGCATGGTTCGCAAGCCCGAGCTGGTGATTGAAGACGCCATATCGCGGATGCTTCCCAAGAACAAACTGGGTAAGCAGATGTTCACGAAGCTGAAGGTTTACCGCGGTGACAAGCACCCGCACGAAGCGCAGAAGCCGGAAGCGAAGGTGTTTGCCTAAGAAAGTTGCGCGCTGCAGCCTCAGGCTGCGAGCAAGCTAAGACGGATTTTAGATTTTCTTGGAAAGGTTGATAAGCCAAACGCTTCAATCTTCGCGCACCCGGGTGCTCGAAGCTGGAAGCTCGCGGCTCGAAGCTTAAATGGCAGAAACAGTTCAATACTACGGAACCGGACGCCGCAAGGCAGCGATCGCACGCGTCTTTCTTCGTCCTGGCAGCGGCGAGTTCAAGGTCAACGGCAAAGCGCTCGAAGAGTATTTTGTGACACCCTCGCAGCGCATCAGCGCGAAGTCGCCGCTGGTCTCGACCGAGACTATGGCCAACTTCAATGTGCTGGCGAATGTGTGCGGCGGCGGAGTCGCGGGACAAGCCGATGCGGTGCGTCTGGGCATTACGCGCGCCCTGATGGAGTTTAACGCGGAACTGCGCAAGAAGCTCAAGGCCGAAGGCATGGTGACTCGCGATCCGCGCGCCAAAGAGCGCAAGAAATACGGACAAAAAGGCGCAAGGAAACGGTTCCAGTTCTCAAAGAGATAGTCGATGGTCGTCAGTCGATGGTCGTTGGCAAACGACTAGCGACCAACGACGAACGACTGGTTTTAGGGAGTTCAATTCATCCCCCCACCTCCCCGAGATGGGGTGGAAGGGAATGGCAATCTGGGGCCTTTAGCGTCCGGATGCAGACCAACTGAGGAGGTTGATTGGCAAACATTACGATGAAGGAGTTGCTCGAAGCAGGCGTTCACTTCGGGCATCAGACGAAGCGGTGGAACCCCAAGATGAAGGAGTACATCTTTGGTGAGCGCAATGGTATCTACATTATCGATCTGCAAAAGACGCTGAAAATGTTCAAGGAAGCGTCGAAATTTGTCCAGGACCTGGCCGCCGAGGGCAGAATCATCCTCTTCGTGGGCACCAAACGGCAGGCGCAGGACGCAATTGCCGAAGAGGCGCAGCGCTGTTCGATGTTCTACGTGAACCAGCGCTGGCTGGGTGGCCTGCTGACCAACTGGGTCACGGTGCAGAAATCCGTGAAGCGGCTCAAGGAACTCGACGAAATGGCCACCGATGGCCGTTACGATCTCCTTCCGAAGAAAGAAGTGATCAAGCTCGAGCGCGAGCGCAAGCACTTGGAGGCGAATCTCGCCGGTATCAAGAACATGACGCGCTTGCCGGATGCGATCTTCGTCATCGATTCGAATAAAGAGCAGATCGCGGTGCGCGAATCGCGCAAGCTGGGCATTCCCGTGGTCGCCGTGGTCGATACGAACTGCGACCCGAGTGAAGTGGATTACGTGATACCCGGCAACGACGACGCTCTGCGGGCGATCCGGCTGTTTACCTCGAAGATCTCGGAGTCGATTGCCGAGGGCGTTCATGCCCGGGACGACAAGCAGATGGCGGACATTCAGGCGGTGGCGGCGCCCGAACCGGCGGTCGAAACCCCGAGCACGGAAGAACTGTTCAAAGAAGTCGCACCCGATGGGACGGGAACCGCTGCGGGATCCGAAAGCACGGGCGTCGAAGGCGAGGAGATCCGCATGGAAGATGTACTTGGCAAGGGCACGCGCAAGCGTCCCACAGCCGCCACGGAGGACGTCGACGAGCTCCAGGCTGAGACGCGGCGGTTCTAGCAAAACGCAAGTTTCAAGGTTTCAAGGTTGCAAAGTTTCAGGGTTGCAACCTTGATTGGTCCCCTGATTTGATTGGCCCCCCGACCGACCCTCCTTGAAACTCTGAAACCTTGAAACCTTGAAACTTTGAAACCTGGATTCTGAGGCACTCATGAGCACTACTATGGCAAATATTTCCGCTGCACAAGTAAAAGAGCTCCGCGAAAAGACCGGAGCGCCGATGATGGATTGCAAACAGGCCCTGACCGAAGCGAAAGGGGATCTGGAACAGGCGATCGTTCTGTTGCGTAAAAAGGGAGTCTCGGTAGCTGCCAAGAAGGCGACCCGCGTTACCAGCGAAGGCTCGGTGGCGCACTACATTCATGCCGGCGGCAAGATTGGGGTGCTGGTCGAGGTCAACTGCGAAAGCGATTTCGTGGCGCGCACGGAAGACTTCAAAGAGCTGGTGCACGACATCGCCATGCACATTGCGGCGAGCGATCCGAAGTTCGTCCGCAAAGAAGACGTCACGCCGGAAGCCTTCGAACGCGAGAAAGACATTTATCGCGCCCAGGCCGCTGCCACCGGCAAGCCCGCTCCCGTGATCGAAAAAATCGTGGCTGGCAAGATGGAGAAGTTCTACGAGGAGGTTTGCCTGCTCGAGCAGCCCTTCATCAAAGACCAGACCATCAGCATCTCGCAACTGATCGCCGCCAAGGTCGGCAAGCTCGGCGAGAATATCGCCGTGCGGCGCTTTGCCCGGTTCAAGGTTGGCGACGCAACGGCTACTGTCGCCTTCGTCAGCACCAAGCCCGACAACCAGCCGGACGAGGGGGGCGCGGCGTCGGCTCCGGTTGCCAAGTAGCAGCCGAATAATTCAGGGGCGCTGCGGCGCCCCTTTCGTTTATGCTTCTCCGCGTAGCTAGTCATCGTAGCTGGTCGTAATATCTAGACATCCTGTGCGAAGCGAAGGAGATCCGCCATGCCTGAACCGATCTTCAAGCGCATCTTGCTGAAAATCTCCGGTGAAGCTCTTGCCGCCACGCAAGGCTTTGGCGTCGACACCCTCCGCATTCATGAAATCGCGGCTGAACTTGCGGATGTACGCAATCTCGGCATCCAGTTGGCCATCGTCGTGGGCGGCGGCAATTTCTTTCGCGGCGTTGCCGACCAGGCCAGGAACATGGATCGCGTCTCCGCCGATCACATGGGCATGCTGGCTACGGTCATCAACGCGCTCGCCTTGCAAGACGCTCTCGAAAAACAGAACGTCTACACCCGGGTGCAGACGGCGATTGAGATGAACCAGGTGGCCGAGCCTTTCATCCGGCGCCGCGCCATCCGGCATCTTGAAAAAGGACGCGTCGTCATCTTCGCCGGCGGCACGGGCAATCCATATTTCTCGACCGACACGGCCGCCTCGCTGCGCGCCATGGAAATCAAAGCCGATGCCATCCTCAAAGCCACCAAAGTGGATGGCATCTACGACGCCGATCCGATGAAGGTGCCGGACGCCAAGAAGTTTTCGCACCTAACCTACATGGACGTGCTGAAGCAGGGCCTCAAGGTAATGGATTCGACCGCCATTTCTTTGTGCAAGGACAACAATCTGCCCATCATCGTTTTCAACCTGAACCAGCGTGGCAATATCCGACGAGTCGTGCTTGGCGAGAAGATCGGGTCGCTGGTCAGCGCGTAAAGCAAGGTCAGAGGTCAGTCTTGGGTTTATAATTTAAGGTTTTGATTCTCATGTATGCTAGGAGCCTCGAACTATGGCTCATCCTGCCCTGAAGGACGTCTTCGCGCAACTCAAGACGCGGATGGATAAAGCGGTGGAAGACTTCCGCCGCGAAATGGCCGCCACGCGCACCGGGCGCGCGAACGTTCACATGCTCGACACGGTTTCGGTCGACTACTACGGGTCGCAGATGCCGCTCAACCAGATCGCCCAGATCCACGCGCCCGAGCCGCAAATGATTACGGTGCAGCCGTTCGATCCCTCGCAGCTTGGGGCGATTGAAAAGGCCATCCGCAGCGCCGACCTCGGCCTGAATCCGATGAACGACGGCAAACTTGTGCGCGTGCCCGTGCCCGCGCTTACCGAAGAGCGCCGCAAGGACATGGTCAAGCACCTGCACCGGATTCTCGAAGAGCACCGCACCGCGGTCCGCAACATCCGCCGCGACGGCAACGACGCCACTAAGAAGACGCTGAAAGACAAGAAAATTACCGAGGACGACGAGAAGCGCGCGCTCGACGAAATCCAGAAGCTCACCGACGACGAAATCAAAAAGATGGAAGAGATGAGCAAAGCCAAGGAAAAGGAAGTTCTGGAGTTCAAGTAGTCTCGCGTAGTGACGGGGCTCGGCCCCGTCCAACCAGCGCAAAGCCCCGCTTCCACACAATCTCTTATTTCACCGTCACCTTGACCTTGGCCGTTGTCCGGCCGTTCTGGTTCGTCGAATAGAGCGTGTAGGTCGTCGTCTTCGACGGCACCACCGTCGCTGAAGTCCCGCGCATCACTCCCACCTGCGGTGACACAATGTTGTATTCGCCGTTGGTGACGCTCCAACTCAACGTCACTGGCGATCCTGCCGAAACTGTCTGCGGATTGGCCGCAAAGCTCCCGATCGTCGGGCTCGGTCTCTGCGGAACGTTGGCTGCCGTATAGATCGGATTCATCAGCAAGACTTCAAACGCCGAGGCCGGCACCGTTTTCAGCGCTCCGAGGTCGTTGTTGTCCCAGCGATCGTCCGGCGCTCCGGTGATGAACATCGAGCTGCCGTTGTCCGCCATGATCATTCCGTATTGCTGCAGGGCGGCAAGAATCACCTTCGACTGCGCGGGAAATCCCGAAATGTCGTAGCTTGCCTTCAAACGCAAGCGCATGCCCATCGGCGCCGCCAAA
The DNA here is from genome assembly GCA_049520095.1 of Terriglobales bacterium. Lineage (GTDB taxonomy): Bacteria > Acidobacteriota > Terriglobia > Terriglobales > Acidobacteriaceae > Acidiflorens. The sequence goes on along the minus strand of JBEKQC010000039.1, from coordinate 8,518 downwards.
GGGTTCGTCGAGTTTGCCGCCCAATGGCTCGCCGGAGGAGTAAACGCCGCCTGGCTGTTCTTCAGCGTGAAACGCAGCGCGTGCTGGATAGCGCCCTCCGCAAATTCGTCGTAGCGCGCCAGTCCCGGGAAAATCGCCAGCCCAGCCGCGTCGGCAGAAGTCCACGTGTATGGCCTTTGCTCACTTTCATTGTCCAGCAAATCCCACATGGCGGCGGATCCGGCATCCCAGCTTCCGTTCTTAAGCAGGTGCGAATTGTACAGCTCATAGAGCCAGCAGTTGTCGCGATCGAGCACCAGTACGTGCCGGTCGCCATCGCCGGGCTTGGGATAGCCCTCGACCGGAGCGTTCGCGGGAACCGGCATCGGCCCGGGATCGCTCTCGTCGCCATAGGCTGTGAAGTCAATCTTCACCAGGGGCGAGCCACTCACCACGATGTAAGGAATTCCGATGCTTTGCCCCCCATAAAGGCCCGAACCGAAATCGGGGTGCAGGGGTGTGGTCGCGCCGATGAAGTTGATGATTGCATCCGAATTAGGATCGACGGGCGCGGTGGCGATGTTCTGATTCCAGAGATTATCCGCGGGAAATGGGATAAACCCGTTCAGACTGGCGCCGATGCCTAGAGCCATGCCGCTGCAGCCCGTCTGCGCGGGCAGCGCCGAACCCAGACAAAGAACCACCAGCAATGAGGAAAGGAGATTTCGCATTGAAGTAACTCCGCGAGGAATTTCCGGTTGTCGATAAACGGACGATAGCACGGAGCCTGATCAAGGACACCACCCGGATGGTCTATCCTCGGCAGCCCAGCCGGGCAACCCGGAGGAGTGTCCTTTTTCCCGGATGTCGCGTGATAAATCACACGATCGAGGAACCGGTATCTCGCCGTTTAGCCGGGCGGAGCATCCTCCTCTCCACCGCTCCGCTGAATTGACCTTATAATCTGGGGATGAAGCGCGTCGTTCACGCCGCCTGCCCGCACGACTGCCCGGACGCGTGCGGCGTCCTGATCACCATCGAAGACGGCCGTGCCACCAGAATTCAGGGCGATCCCGAGCACCCCGTCACACGCGGATTTCTCTGCGCCAAAGTTGCCAAGTATCTGGACCGCGTGTACTCGCCCGAGCGGGTGCTTTACCCCATGCGGCGCGTGAAGGCGAAAGGGGCGGCTTCCCTGCGAGAAGGACGGGCGGGGACGCCTGTCTCTCCATCGTTCGAGACTGTGGAGCGCCGGGCGTCCTCGCCCGGCCAGCCCGCGCCAACTAGTGAGGTTTTTGAACGCATCTCCTGGGACGAAGCGCTCGACGAAATTACGCATCGCTTCCGCCGAATCGTTGCCGAATACGGCTCCGAATCCATCCTGCCCTATTCTTATGGAGGCACGCTGGGCGCGCTTAACGGCGCATCCATGGACCGCCGTTTCTTCCACCGCCTGGGCGCTTCGCAACTGGAACGCAGTATCTGCTCCACCGCCGGCGAGGAAGGCCTGAAATCGGTGATTGGCATCAAGCTCGGCACCGAGCCGGAACAGTTTGCGCATTCGCGCTACATCATCGCCTGGGGCTCGAACATCCACGGCAACAACGTTCATCTCTGGCCCTTCATCGAAGAAGCTCGCCGCAAAGGCGCGAAGCTGGTGGTCATCGATCCCTACCGCACGCGCACCGCGAAGTGCGCCGACTGGTACATGCCGATCAATCCCGGCACTGATGCCGCTCTCGCTCTTGGCTTGATGCACGTCATCATTAACGAAAATCTTTTCGACGCCGACTATGTCTCGCGCTACAGCGTGGGGTTCGAAGACCTGAAGGCTCGCGCGGAACAGTATCCGCCGGAAAAAGTTGCCCACTGGACCGGCATCTCCGCCGACGATATTCGCAAGCTAGCCCGCGAGTACGCGACCGAGCGCCCGTCCGTTATTCGAGTCAACTACGGCATCCAGCGCTCCGAGCGCGGAGGCATGTCGATGCGCGCGGTCACCATGCTGCCTTGTTTGATCGGGTCGTGGAAAGAAATCGGTGGCGGACTGCAACTCTCGCTCAGCGGGTCTTTCGGGTTGAACAAGGAGGCGCTCGAGATGCCTGAGTTGATGCAGAAGGCGCTGCGACGCCCCGCCCGGACCATCAACATGGTGCAACTCGGCAGCGTGCTGAACTCGACGACGATGGTACCGCCCATTCAGGCGCTGTTCGCGTACAACTCGAATCCCGCAGCGGTGTGCCCAAACCACAACGAAGTGATTCGCGGATTGAAGCGCCCCGACCTTTTCACCGTGGTCCACGAGCAGTTCTTTACCGACACAACCGACTACGCCGACATTGTGCTCCCCGCTACCACATTTTTCGAACACAAAGACCTGCAGGCTGCTTACGGACACTACTACCTCCAGGTTTCGAATCAGGCGATGGATCCGGCCGGCGAATGCCGGTCGAATGTCGAAATGTTCCGTGCGCTCGCCGAGCGCATGGGTTTTGAGGACGACTGCTTCCACGAAACGGTGGATTCCATGATCGACCGCGCCCTCGAGTCGCCGAATCCCCGGCTCCAAGGGATTACACGCGATCGGCTGGAGCGCGAGCACCACATCCGGCTGAACTTTGAAAGCTCCACGATCCACGTGGGGACGGCTGCCATCGGCCGTCCAGCCGAGCGCAGCTCGGCAGCCACCGCCGCGCCTTTTCTCCCCTTCGCCCAAGGCAATTTCCCGACACCCAGCGGTAAAGCCGAGTTCTACAGCGAAACTCTGGAGCGTCAGGGGCTCGATCCGGTCGTCGCCTTCACTCCGCCCGGCGAATCGCGCCATGGATCTGGATCAAAAGCTGCGGGCTTCCCGCTCGAACTGCTCGCCCGCAAGCCGGACAACCATCTCAACTCGTCATTCGCCAACCTCCCATCCGTCCGAAAGATGGAACCTTGGATCGGGGATCTTGAGATGCATCCGACCGATGCCAAGGCGCGTGGCGTCCGCAATGGCGACCGCGTTCGAGCTTTCAACTCGCGCGGCGAGATTGTCCTTCAAGCCCGAGTTGACGGCTCGGTGCCTCCAGGAGTGGTGGCTGCCCGGCTCGATTGGGCGCGATTCAGGCCGGGCGGCAATATCAATGTGCTAACCTCAGAAAAACTTACCGACATGGGCAACGCGGCCACGTTTTATTCCGTCTGTGTTGAGGTAGAACTTTTTGGGGCGTGACTCCTTTTGCTAATTGCGAGTAAAAAGGGCGTCCCTTCCTTGGACGGTTCTCACTCTCTACCGTATAATTACCGTTTTCCTAACTCTAGTTTTTCGAGGTAGTTGCGATTCATCGCCGCCATCATGCCATCCCTGTGCGGGCCCCGCGACTCGGCCACGACATGGGCTCGCAGACACACCCGTCAGGGGCTCCATCTTCTTCCACTACAAGAGGTTGGAAGGAGAGCTCTGTCTGGAATCGTCTTCTCGTTTTGGTGGCCCTTCTGCTCTTGGTTGCCCCGGTTGTCGGTCAGCAGGACCTCATCGTCGGCATTCAGATACACGGCAACCGCCGCATCCCTGCCGACACGGTCAGGGCCCGCATCTTCAGCAAGGTGGGCGACATCTACGACACCGCCGCTATCGAACGCGACTTCAACGCCCTTTGGAACACCGGCTACTTTGAGGACATCCGCTTTGAGCGCGAACAGAGCGCCAAAGGCTGGATTCTTCACATCTACCTCAAGGAGCGGCCAACCATCCGCGAGATCAACTACACCGGCCTGAATGCGGTTTCCACCAGCGATGTGCTCGACCGGTTCAAGGAGCGCAAGGTCGGACTCTCGGTTGAGAGCCAGTACGATCCCACCAAGATCAAGAAGGCTGAAGTTGTCTTAAAGGAATTGCTCTCCGAGCACGGGCGCCAGTTCGCTATTATCCGCACCGAGAAGCGGGACATTCCGCCCAATGCCGTCGCCGTTACTTTCGTAGTCAAGGAGGGGCCCAAGGTCAAAGTTGGCCGTATCCGCTTCCGGGGCAACAAACACGTCAATGACCGCACCTTGCGTGCGGCCATGAAGAACCTCAAGCCCATCGGCATCCCACACTCCATCTTCCTCGAAAACCTCTTCGCCAAAACCTACGACGCGACCAAACTTGAAGAAGATACCGAACGGGTCCGCGCCGAGTTCCAAAACCGCGGCTACTTCAAGGTGCTGGTCGACGATCCGAAAACCGAGATTCACGACACCGGACACACGGGCTTCCACGTTCCGTGGATCCAGCCCGGGCTGGGGAAATCGGTCGATATCACCATGCCCATCGAGGAGGGCGATCGCTACCGCCTCGGCACCATCACTTTCAAGCACAACAAAGCCATTTCGAACGTCGCCGCCCTGCGCAGCCTTTTCCCGATGAAGGATGGCGACATTTTCAGCCGCGAAAAAGTCGCCAAGGGGCTCGAGAACCTGCGCAAAGCCTATGGCGAGGCCGGTTACATTAACTTTACTTCCGTCCCCGATACCAAGTTCGACGACGAAAAGAAGATCGTGAATCTGGAAATCGACGTGGACGAGGGCAAGCAGTTCTACGTGCGCCGCATCGAGTTCCAGGGCAACACCACAACTCGCGACCGAGTCATCCGCCGCGAGATTGCGCTGGAAGAGGGCCAGATCTACAATTCGCGTTTCTGGGAGCTGAGCCTGTTGCGCCTGAACCAGCTCGGCTATTTCGACCAGCTCAAGCCCGACGATCCCAATACCACCGAACGTCACCTCGACGAAAAGGCGGGCACCGTCGATCTCACATTAAAAGTGAAAGAGAAAGGTAAGAACAGCATCGGATTACAAGGCGGCGTCAGCGGTCTGGCCGGTGCTTTTGTTGGCCTCAATTACAGCACTAACAACTTTCTTGGATTGGGCGAAACGCTCTCCGTGCAGGCCAGCCTTGGCAGCCGCCAGCGCGACCTGGTGTTCGGATTCACCGAGCCTTACTTATTTGACCGGCCCTTTCAAGCCGGGTTCAACGTATACACCCGGAAGACCAACTATGATCAGGCGCGACAATATGCCATCTTAACCGGACAGAATCTGAACCTGCCTTCGGCCTATCTGCAGAACCTGCAGAACTACTCGCAGTCCAGTACCGGAGTGACTGGGAGCTTAAGCCATCCGCTGCGCGGGCGCCGTTCGTTCAAGCGGGTTGGCATCAGCTACTCCTTCGACCGGTCTTCGCTGGTTGCCGTGAGCAACGCTTCCAAGTTGTTGTTCGAGAACCTCAACTTCCGCGGTATCACCGGGCCAAACGCCCTCAATGGCATCATCACCAGCAAGATCACTCCGAGCTTCACTTTGAACACCCTGGATTCGTCTTACGCTCCGCATAAGGGCAGAAGCCTGTTCATTGGCGGAGAGTTCGCTGGGCTCGGCGGCACAGTTCACACCATCCGGCCGGTCGTCCAGTACAAACAGTTTTTCCCCATGCAAAAGCGCCGCAATGCCCTCGGATACAACCTTCAGGCTTCGTTTATTTCCGGTTATGGAGGGGTCGTTGCGCCTCCATTTGAACGAGCCTACCTCGGCGGCGAGAACGACATCCGCGGCTTCGACATCCGCACCATCTCTCCCATCGCCTACCTGCCCAGCGCCCAGACCGTCTCCCTCAGGAATCCCGATGGAACATTCGTTCCCGCCAACCCCCGGTTTCCAGTGGCGACAACCTCCACCGGAGCTTGCGCCAGTAACTGCTGGAATATCCCGGTTCCCTACCAGCAACTGGTGACTCCGGGCGGCGACCTCAGTTTGAGTGGCAACCTTGAATACCGGATCACCATTGCCGGCCCAGTCGCGATCGCGCCCTTTGTCGACATGGGCACCGATCCGATTCTGCGTACGTCCCAGTTGCAGATCAACACCTTCCAGTACGACACGCTGTTAAGCACGTTGTTCGGCTGTCCGGCACTAAATACGGCCTACGCCTGCACCGGCGGGCACACACTTGGCTCGAACACATTCTCGCCAAATCTCAGCCCGGTTCCCGGCACCAACTGGGTTGTGCGCATGTCCACCGGCCTCGAATTGCAAACCATGCTTCCGGTCGTTAATGCGCCCTTCCGCATTTACTATGCCTACAACGCGCTGCGCCTGGATGGCAGCGCCACGCCGCCTGTGCCCATCACCGCCGCCATGTTTCCAAACGTAAACGGCGTGCTCACCGGCGCCGGCCTGTATACCTACAAGACGACGCTCTCAACCCTGGGCTCGAGATTCACTCTGCTGGAGCCAAGAAAGACGTTCCGCTTCACCGTGGCCACAACGTTCTAGGAGCAGTTCTCAGTATTTGGGCCGCAGCAGTTCCACTGCATTATTTGGAACATTAAACCCTTGGGGAAATTGCCATTCAACTCTGCGGGCGTTACTGAGAATTGAGAACTGCCCTACTCGATATGCACCAGCCCGCTAGCAGGCTCTGACGCCCGAGCCGGCCATTGCGGCGCGCGCCATGCATCGAGGACCGACACCTGGTGCACGCACGATACCGTGCAATGCGGAGCGCACGGCTTCTCCGTATGGAATTCGCGGCGCATGTCGGAAATCGTATATTTCTCCAGCGGAATGGCCGGATACCCGCGCTGCTGCGAGCAGTAATGCACCAAGCCGTCCTCGCAGATATATAGGTAACGCGCTCCCGCGCGACAGCGCCACTGATTTGGACGCCCCAGCGCGATGTTGTCCTGAAACGCATTCACTCGCGTGAAGCTGCGTTTCTCGAGGTTCTTCATCTCGTGATACACGCGCCGTTCTTCGTCGTTCAGGGGCTGCAATTGTCCCGTGCCGTCGTGAATGATTCCAATGGTTGAGCTGAACCCCAGTTCCAGCGCGCGCTTGCCGATCGTGAGCGCGTCCTGCGGATGGCTCACTCCGCTGCCTACCACTGAATTGATATTCACGTGAAATTCCGCGTGCTCGGCCAGCAGTTGCAGCTTGCGGTCGAGCACCTTCAGGCTTTTCTTCGAAACTTCGTCGGGATTGACGTTATCAATCGAAATCTGCAGCCATTCCAGCCCCGCGCGGTTCAGCCGCTGGATACGATCCGCCGTCAGCAGATAACCGTTGGTGATCAGCCCCGACACAATCCGGCGGCTCCTCATGCGGTGAATAATGTCATCCAGCTGCGGATGCAGCATCGGCTCGCCGCCGCTGATGGTGATCACGGAAGTCCCGAGATCCTTTAGCCGATCGACGCGCCGCAACATCTCGTCGATAGGCACCGGCTTAGAAAAATTGTCGAACTCGTTGCAGTAAGTGCAAGCCAGATTGCAGCGCCGTATAGGAATCAAATGCGCCAGCAAAGGATGGTCGGTAGACACCAGGGCCTTAAGGATTTGCCACAATCCATGAGCGTCCCGCTCGACCACTTTGAGTTTGCGGCGCAATGCCGCTGATCGGGTTGGCATTTTGATGTATTTCTATTTCACCACAGCAACTGGCCGGATGCACAATACACCGCATTGTTCGGCGGAAAGGCGGGGTCGAATGGCAATTCAGTCAAGCCGCGAGTCACCCACGCTAATCCTCTACCAGTTCGTGCCCCGCCGCGGCCAGCGCCGCAACCGCAGCCACGAAGCGATCGCGCTTGATCAGCACGTAATCCGTATCAAACGTGGAAATCGCAAAGATCGGAATCTGCGCCTCCGCCAGCGGTTGCAAGAACGACGCCAGCACTCCCGTCATTGAAAACGGAAACGGCCCTTCGAGCTTCAGCGCCAGCCATCCGCGCTCGGCGCGTACTCCATCCGGAATTCGATCTTCAGCAGAAACGATGGAGATTTCATCGCAGGTGCGCACCACGCAAAACAATCTGCTCTCTCCTTCCGTCGTCCAGGCCGGAATGCCAGCATCGGAAGCAAGCCGGCACACCGCCAGCCCTTCTCCCAGAACGCGGTATTTCAGATGGTGAGGCAATCTAAAACGGAAGCTTACTACAAAGGTCTTTCTACGCGGAGGGAGGAATCGACTTGGCCGAGGAGATTCGCGAATACTACATCCCCGATTTCAGTAACTGGATGAAGGACCACGACTCCTATCTGAAGGGGCTTACGCAATTGCTCGACGGGTTGAAGGCAGAGGGCTCGAAGGCAGCGTAGGCGGAACCCGAGGATTTTCTCGGGAAAGACAGAGTGAAGGTTCTGAGTCAGAGAGAATCCCGTGGGAGACGCTGCCGTGGAATCCCACCCTTGCGCACAGAACGCGCAAGGATGGGGCACCCGTCTGCGCGGGTTAATCCGGAAAAATCAAAGTCAAGGTCAAAGGCAGCGGACAGAGCCTGCCCTGAGCGAAGTCGAAGGGAGTGTCCGCTCCACACACCCGAAGAGGATTGATTTTGGCTGAGACCTGAGACCTGAGACCTGAGACCTGATTCCTACTCCATGTCTCCGCCCATGGGCACGTAGCGGAACTTCCTGCCGTCGAAGAACACGGCAGAGCTCTCGCCCGTATCGTCGGACTCTTCAATGTAGACCGCTTCGATCTTTCTCTTGCGCAGCGACATTTTTCGAACGGAGATCGTCTT
>JBEKQC010000038.1:0-47157 GCA_049520095.1 Terriglobales bacterium | reverse complement strand
ATATCGGGTCCGATCTGATGAAGATCGTCTTCAAGATTAAAGAGGACGATGCCCGCAACCCCGGCGTGATTGCCGATTGCACCGGCGACAATGCCGGCGACTCGGTGGGACCGTCGGCCGATGGTTTCGAGACGTACGGCGTGACCGGTGTCGCGCTGATTACCTTCATTTTGCTGGGCGTGAAGGAACCTACGATTCAGGTGCAGTTGCTGGTGTGGATTTTCGTGATGCGCATCATGATGCTCGTGTCGAGCGCGCTGGCCTATTTCATCAATGGTGCCATCGCGAAGGCGCGGTATGGCGATGCCGACGAAATGAATTTTGAAACGCCGCTTACTTCGCTGGTCTGGCTCACTTCGATTGTTTCGATCATTGCCACGTACATTGTTTCCTATTTCATCATCCCCAGGCTGGGTGAGGGCGTCCCGAACATGGTTTCCGACCCGTCGCAGTGGTGGAAGCTGGCTTCGATCATCTCCTGCGGAACGCTGGCAGGAGCGCTGATTCCTGAACTGGTCAAAGTCTTCACTTCGGTGGACTCGCGCCACGTAAACGAAGTGGTGACCTCGGCAAAAGAAGGCGGCGCATCGCTCGGAATCCTCTCCGGATTTGTCGCCGGAAACTTTTCAGCTTATTGGCTGGGCCTCTCAATGGTGACTCTGATGTCACTGGCCTACTTCTTCAGCCAGATGGGCTTGGCCGTGGCGGCCACCATGATTGCCGCGCCAGTGTTTGCCTTCGGCCTGGTTGCCTTCGGCTTCCTCGGCATGGGCCCAGTGACGATCGCGGTCGATTCCTACGGCCCGGTTACCGACAACGCGCAGTCCGTCTATGAACTTTCGATGATCGAGCAAGTGCCTAACGTCAAGGCGGAGATCAAGAAGGACTTCAACATCGACGTAAATTTTGACCGCTCAAAGGACCTGCTCGAAGAGAACGACGGCGCGGGCAATACCTTCAAGGCGACCGCCAAACCGGTGCTGATTGGAACCGCCGTAGTGGGCGCCACGACGATGATCTTCTCCATCATCATGGCGCTGACTAATGGCCTGACGACGAATGTGGAAAAGCTTTCACTGCTGCATGCTCCGTTCTTCCTGGGATTGATTACCGGCGGCGCCATGATTTACTGGTTCACCGGCGCATCGACCCAGGCGGTGACTACTGGCGCTTATCGCGCGGTGGAGTTCATCAAGGCCAATATCAAACTCGAAAGCGCGGAGAAGGCATCGGTCGCCGACAGCAAGAAGGTGGTTGAGATCTGTACCAAGTACGCGCAGAAGGGCATGTTTAACATCTTCCTCGCCGTCTTCTTCGGGACCCTCACCTTTGCCTTCGTCGAGCCGTTCTTCTTTATCGGGTACCTGATCTCGATTGCGATCTTCGGTCTCTACCAGGCAATCTTCATGGCCAACGCCGGCGCTGCGTGGGACAACGCCAAGAAGATCGTCGAAACGAAACTCAAGCAGAAAGGAACGCCACTGCACGACGCCACGGTGATCGGCGATACGGTGGGCGATCCTTTCAAGGACACGTCTTCGGTGGCCATGAATCCGGTCATCAAGTTCACCACGCTCTTCGGATTGCTGGCGGTTGAACTGGCCGTCTCGCTGACCCGCGACCAAGGCACCGGGCTGACCCATGTCCTAGCGCTTTGTTTCTTCGCGGTTTCAGTCTTCTTCGTGTACCGGTCGTTTTACGGGATGCGAATCAGTTCGGAGTAAGGACCGAGGTGAGGTTGCTACCCAAAGAAAGACGCCATCCAGCATGCTGGATGGCGTTTTAATTTGAGTCAAGTCTACTGTTTGGTGTGCAGTGCATTCGCGGCAGCTGTTCTCGACCGCGAGTTTGCAGGTATGGCGAAGAAAGTTAGTGACAAGATCAGGACGACAACATATTTCAACATGGACTGGCTCCCGCAGGGCCTCCGCATCTCGCGAAGACTAAGCTTTATTTAGCACGGTTTCTGCGGAGCACAGACGGACAAAGCCCTCATTTCAAGACGAAAGTAACGGGGCCGGCGCTTCGCACTGAAAGATTACGCGCTCGCTTTATCAATGAGCGGCAGCGGCTTCTCGATTGAGGCGGATGTCTCCAACTCCAGCTGCTCCTGTCCGCTGAGCGCGGACACTTTTCCGCGATAACTCTTCAGGTGCCGCTGCGCCGTTTCGAACGCTTCTTGCGCTTTGTTCAGATTCTTGCCCACGTTTTCAAACTGGTTCTGGAAAAAGTCGAACGACTTCTGCGCCTTGGCAAGCTCGGCGCGGCTCTTCTCGAAACGGCTGGCGACTTCGTACCACTTGTGCACGAGCGCAATCGTGTGCAGCGTCATCAGCAAGGTGTTGGGCGAGACGGGAAAGACGTGCTGCTCGTTCATCCAGTCGCCCAGTTCGCGATTGCGGATGACTTCCATATATAAGGTTTCGCTTGGCAGATACATGAGCGCGATGTCAGTCGTGCCATTCTCCGGCTGGATGTACTGCTGAATGCGCTTGGCTTCCGCCTTCATCACGCGCACCAGCGCAACGCGCGCCGCTTCAATCTCGGCTTTGTCATTACTCTCAAACAAAGCGATCACCTGCTCGCGGGGAAACTTGGCGTCGATCGGCAGTGTGCGGTCAGGGAAATAGATGACCGCGTCGGCGCGTCCTCCACCCTCGCCGGGCGACGATTGCAGCGCGAACATGTGTGCGGGCAGGAAGTCCGCCAGCAGCCGCTCCAAACTCGCTTCGCCGAACTGGCCGCGCAGATGCGGAAGCTTGAGCAGGTTGTTCAGATCGTTAATCGAGTGGCCGAGCGCGCCCACTTCGCGGAGTTGTTCTTCCGCATTCTTCAAGTGCTGCTGAACTTTTTCGAACTGGGCAAATCCTTCCTTAATATTTTGATCGAGTTTCACTTGAACCTGCTCGGTGATCGCCATCAACTTCGAGTCCACGCGATCGCGAATCGAGTCGAGGCTCTGCGCGGTCTGCTGATTCAGGCTCTGAAATTCGCTCTTGAGTTGCTGCGTGGTGAGCAGAAGAGAGGTTGTCATCTCGCTGCGGCCTTCGCTCAGGCTGTGGTTTTGTTCTTCTCTTCCCGCGGCGAGTTGTTGCTCGACCGAGCTACGAATCTCTGAAAACCCTTGCTGGATGCGGTCTGTGACCTGCTGGCGAAGGTCCCCTTTAGTCTGCTCCAGGCGAGTGGCCATGTCGGCAGTGCTGATACTGATCTTCTGGCCAAGGGTGCTATTGAACCTTTCGAGCTGACCTGCAACTTCAGCTTTTACATCCACTTGCGCGGCCGCCGAAACCCGGCGCAGCAAAACAGCCGAGAACCCAAGCAGGACGAGGGTTCCGACGAGCACGGTAACCAGCAGTATGGTCTCCATGGTAAGTGGCTGAGCTGAATTCTAGAAGCTAGCGTGAAAGATGGAAAGCGGAACTTTACCGGCGATCCCCGCGCCGCAACGCCGACCCAAATAATTATGCTCCGGGCCCTGGTTGTTTCGTGCGCGATGTTGGCGGTAAATGCTGGACCCTGCGCGGCACAAACGACTCCGCGAGCTGTCGATACTAGCAACGAAGTTGGCAACCAACAGCCCAACCCCCACTCGAACTTGGCGGCCGGATCATCCTCTGGCTCTGGAGAGGACTCCGCCGCTGAGAACGAACTCTTGGAATCGGCAAACAAGAACCGCGAACTCGCTGGCGTTCCGCCGTTGCGGATGGACGAAAGCCTGCGCGTAGCGGCGCGAGCCCACGCCCAGCGGATGGTTGCGAGCGAGCGTCTGGAGCATCAGTTGTCGGGTGAATCCTCGCTGATGCAAAGGATTGCTCTGGTGGCTTCGCGTGACGGCGGACTAAAGCTTGACCGCGCCGGCGAGAACATCGCCTATGCTAATTCTGTTCCCGATGTGGACCAAGCCCTGATGCGCTCAGCGCCGCATCGTCAGAACCTGCTCGATGACGGATTTAATATAGCGGGCATTGCGGCCATCCGGAGCAAAGGCCGGCTGTACGTAGTGCAGGATTTTGCGCACGAAGTGCCATCCTATACCACACAGCAAAGTGGAAAATTGATCGGCCAGGCGGTCGGTGAGATGCGGCAAGAGGCGGGGCTTCCGGCGCTCGCCCAACTCACGCCGCCAAATCTTGACGAGGCCGCTTGCTCGCTGGCCAAAGAGAACCCTCCGAACGCTCACTTGCTGGCAACTGCGTACGCCAACCGAAGAATTATCACCTACACCCAGAGCCGTCCGGAAATCCTGCCGCCAGCCGCGGTGCAGTTGCTGCGCGACCCGGCCGTTCGCCAGTTTGCGGTGGGCTCCTGCTACGCGCGCAATGTGGCGTATCCGACCGGAACCTACTGGGTCGCGATTCTGCTCTATTGAGCCAACCTTTTCATCCTGACGCTTTCCCGGGAACACGGTCCCGCCATTCGGCGCGATGCGGCAGATCAGTTGCCGCAAATTCCAGGTGGACTACACGACGGCTGGAGAGCTTGGTTGCAAGAGATGATGAGTGCAGGATTAAAGGTCGCATCAGGATGGCATCTCCCCGAAGGACGGCACACCCAACTGCGTCCTCTTTCGATCGATTCTGAATCTCGGAATCGGAAAGAATTCCCTCCCGGTGCGAGTTGGGAATCACTCGAAGGGGACCGTTGTCTTCTCCGCAATCGTCCAGGTGAATGCGGATGGCGAGCATTTGCTGAAGAACCGCAAGCGCAGGCCGGACGTGCATGACATCTGCTTTGCGCGACCACGGTCCCCAGCCCTCGATGTTTAGTTTTTCGCGGACGGCGATCACACAGTCCTGATGCCAGCTAACTTTCCAGTTTGCGTTTGGACTTTTGTTGAAGAAAATTCCTCTTACAGTGAAGCATTTGGCTCCGAGCACAGAAGCGACAGGCTTCCTCACTTCATCAGAGGCTGCGATGCTGCGCACGACCTTGTTGGAAAGGAGGTTGCGAATTCCATGCTGGGTGGCGTCGAGCGCCATTTCTAAAGCTTGAATGGTTTCTTCGGATACACAGTGGGGAACTAGAGCATACCCGCCTTCTTCGACTTGGCGTTTGATCGCATCCATGCGGAGCTAACTGAGTCTACCGCAGCGTTGGAGGCGCTCACAGCACGCGGGCGGGGGCGCCCGCGCCACACGACCTGTGTGCTAACCTGCGAGCATCTGGCCGGCTCGTATGGAATCTGCTCCGCGAATCCGCGTCGGGACTGCCGGCTGGTCGTATAAAGACTGGGACCGGATTCTGTATCCGCCGGAAGTGACCCGGCGGAAAATCCATCCCGTAGAGTTTCTGGCACGATTCTTCGACGTCATCGAAATCAATACTTCATTTTATGGACACATCCGTCCGGAACTGGGCCGTCTATGGTCGCGGAAGGCTGCGGCGGTGAATCCACATTTTCTTTTCACCGCGAAGCTGCACCGATCATTCACCCATTCTCCGCTGGCGGTGATGGAGCCCACCTCGGCGGCCAGCATCCGCCCAAATGACCAGGACGAACGGCTTGCCCGGGAGGGTCTGGACTCGCTGGCTGCGGAAGGCAAGCTGGGCGCGTTGCTCATCCAGTTCCCCGTCTCGTTCAAGAACACCAGCCTGAATCGCGAATACCTGGAGCAATTGCTGCGGCAGCTCATCGAGTATCCGCGCGTGGTCGAAGTGCGGCATGAAAGCTGGAACCAGCCGGAAACGCTCGCCGAATTCATGCGCCACAACGTCGGCTTCTGCAACATCGATCAGCCGCTGCTAGGGCGTTCACTCGGACCGACCGAACATGTCACGTCGGGCGTGGGATACGTCCGCCTGCATGGCCGCAACTACGAGCATTGGTTTGAGAGCGGGTTCGACGGCGATAACCGCAACGACCGTTACAACTACCTCTACAAGCCCGCGGAGCTAGAGAAATGGAAAGAGAAAATCCAGACAATCGCGCAGCGGGCCGACTCGACGTTCGTGATTGCGAACAATCACTTTCAGGCGAAAGCTGCGGTGAATGCGCTGGAGCTAAGACACTTGCTGGACGGTAAGAAAGTCCACGCCCCGGAGATGCTCGTCAAGAACTATCCCGAACTGAAAGGGATGGTAGAGATCGAAGACGCGAGCGGGAATTACTCCTTGCTGGGGTAGCAGAACACGAGGCCCGCGGGGGCGCCCTCTTTTGCTTTTCTGCCAACACCAGGGGACAGCATCTGCGATACTCCACCGCCGCCAGTCTCGAATCCTACGATATAATAACTGCACGTCAATGATCTCTGGCCGCATCGGATGCGAACTGGCGGTTGTGGCAGTTCTCTGCGTTCTGACGATCTTTCTCTTCCCGTCCACGCAGGGCCCGTATCCTGTGGTACACGGGCCGGTTACCGCACTTCTGGCAGCGCGAGCAGCGGCTCGCTTGGGGAACGCCATCGTGCAGGCCGCACTTAGGTCGCGCGGCCGCTGTCTGATTTCGCCTCTCGTCGTTCTTTCTTGGATGCCGCTTTCAGAGACGGACTTTTGCTCGGTTACCATGCCCGCGTCCAACACCATCCTCCGTTGCTGAGTCGCCTCAGACCCTCGTTCCAGAACCACTCAATTTCTGTCGCAGCCGCCGGAGGTATCTCGTTCTGGTTATTCATCTCTTCGGCTTGCACGAGATTGTCTTCCGATTACTGCTCCACTGTAAGTCCAAAATTTCTTCTGATTGAGGAGGATTGAATAAATGACACCGGAAAGAATAAAGACATTTGCTCTACTCGCAGCGCTGGTGGCCTTGTTGACACTAGCCGGATGCGCCAAGAAAGTGGCCAAAGTGACGCCGCCACCTCCGCCCGCCCCCGCCCCCGCGCCAACCGCCACACTGGCGGCCAACCCAAGCGTGATTCAGCAGGGACAGCCGTCTATGCTGACGTGGCAGACCAGCAACGCGAATGAAATCACCATCGCCGGACTAGGCACGCTGGCCCCGTCCGGTTCCCGGTCGGTCATGCCAAGCGCATCCACCACCTACACCCTCTTCGCCAAAGGCCCCGGAGGGACGAACGATGCCTCCGCCCGCATCACCGTAAATGCCCCAATCGCTAATGTGACGCCTTCACCCACGGATGAGGAATTGTTCAGCAGGAACGTCAAAGACGTTTTCTTCGACTACGACAAATACGCCATTCGCCCGGCCGATGCGCCAACCGTCCAAAATGACGAAGCCTTCCTCGCGCAGCATCCGAGCATCAAGGTTCTTGTCGAAGGGCATTGTGACGACCGTGGATCCGAGGAGTACAACATCGCCCTCGGAGCCAGCCGCGCGGAATCGGTCAAGCGAGCGCTGGTGCAGGAAGGGGTGCCCGCCGATCGCATCCGCACCGTTAGCTTCGGTAAGGAGAGACCGTTCTGCACCCAGGACAACGAACAGTGCTGGCAGCAGAACAGAGTAGACCACTTCGCCTTCGATCGCTAACCGATTGTACGGGAGGGCGGCTCACTTTCGGGCCGCCTTCCAACTCCAGTTCGATATTCTCTTGGGAAGTTATCCTTAAACGATGAATGAAAGCGTCCAGACCACGAGCACGAGTTGGTGGAAAGCTTGGCTGTTGGATCGCGTGGCCGAACTGCGGCAACGTGAGAGCCAGGTCTTTCTGGTTTTGGCGCTGGTGATCGGCGCTTTGACGGGCATGGCGGTCGTCGCCTTCATCGTGCTGACGGAACGCATGGGGATGCGGCTCTATCCGGTGGGCGGCGCTCCGTGGCGGCGCGTGTCGTTTCCGGTCGTGGGCTCACTCGGCATCGGATACCTGCTGTATCGCTATTTTCCTAATGCGCGCGGTAGCGGCGTGCCGCAAACAAAGGCCGCACTGTTTGCGCGCGAAGGGCGCATTACTCTTCGCACCGTCCTGGGCAAATTTTTCTGCACATCGGCAACGCTCGCCAGCGGTATTCCACTGGGGCGCGAAGGGCCGTCGGTGCAAGTGGGCGCGGGCATCGGTTCCGTGCTCGGACGCCTTCTCGGACTGCGTACCGAGCAAGTAAAGAAACTCATCCCCGTGGGAGCGGCGGCGGCCATTGCAGCCGCGTTTAATACGCCGCTGGCCGCCGTGCTGTTTGCGCTGGAGGAGATCACCGGCGATCTCTACGCGCCGGTGATGGGCGCGGTGGTGCTGGCCTCGGCGACTTCGTGGATGGTTCTGCGCGTGTTTCTCGGGGATCATCCTCTCTTCAAGGTTCCGCAATATCAACTGATTCATCCGGCGGAGTTTGCGGTGTATGCGGTGCTCGGCGTGGCGGGCGGTGTGGTTTCAGCGGCCTTCACGAAGCTCCTGCTGGGCATGCGGGCGCGCTTCCTGCGGTTTCCGCAGAAGACGGTCTGGTTTCAACCGGCAGCGGGAGGCCTGCTAGTCGGCGTGATGGGATGGTTTGTGCCGCAGGTTCTAGGAGTCGGGTATGGATTTGTTGGTGAGGCGCTGAACGGAAGAATGGCGTTCCAGTTGATGGCGCTGCTGGTGGTTCTGAAACTTGTCGCTGTCACCACCAGTTATGCCACGGGTAACGCTGGCGGCATCTTCGGCCCGTCCTTGTTTATCGGCGCGATGTTGGGAGGCGTGGTGGGAACCGTCGCGCATCATTGGTTTCCCGCTTACACGGCGACAGCGGGAGCCTACGCGCTGGTGGGGATGGGCGCGGTATTCGCGGGCGTTGTGCGCGCCCCCATGACCTCGGTGCTGATGATCTTCGAGATGACACAGGACTACGCTGTGATCGTCCCGCTGATGATTGCCAATCTGATTAGTCTTTTTATCGCTTCTCAATTACAGCACGAGCCCATATACGAAGGTTTGGCAATACAGGATGGCATACACCTGCCTTCGGCAGCGATGCGCCAGCGCCATGGTCGGCGCCAGGTAGTAAGGGTGATGCAAACTGCCAGCCAGTTGCTGCCAGCGGAAATTACGGTTAGGGAAGCGCTGGAACAGGTTCGATCGAGCGGCGTCGGAACGTGGCTGGTGACGGATCGGCGCGGTGTCATTGGCGTGCTCAATCTCGCGCGGCTGGAGCGCGAGTTGGCCGAAGGTGCGGATAAGCAGCTCGGTGACCTGGTGGATGCGCTGGGTTTTCCGCACGTCCACGCCGACCAGGGCCTGGATCTGGCGCTCGAGCGCATGGGCGCGAACCAGATCGAAATCCTGCCGGTGGTGAACCGCGCGGATGTGCACATGCTGGAAGGCATCGTGACGCTGCACGATGTGCTGGATGCGTATGGTGTTAGCCGCGTGTGATCGCAGGAATTCTGTCGCAGAATCCAAGTCGCCTCTAGCTTCATCTATGCAGCATGAATCTCGACAGCCTTTTTGTAGAATCCCTCTCTTCGCACCAACCGCTGGGCGCAAGCTTGCCGGAGGGAGGTTTACCATCGGAACCGGTGCGCGCCGCTGCGGCCGGGTGTAGTGATGTCGACCTGCTCGACTCTTACTCGCGGGCCGTCACAGCCGCAGCGGAGATAGTCAGTCCGTCGGTGGTGAACGTTGAAGTCCACCATCAAGCTAACGGTCGAACGCGTTCAGGTGAGCCCCGCGAGCGCCGTGGAGGCGGCTCCGGCTTCGTTTTCACGCCCGATGGATTGATTCTCACCAATAGCCATGTCGTGCACGACGCTACGTGGATCGAGGTGACCTTGGCCGACGGGCGGCGCGCTCCCGCACACACCATCGGCGATGATCCGGCGACCGATCTTGCCGTCATTCGAATTGACGCTTCCGGATTGCAAGCCGTTCTCCTGGGAGATTCGCAGCAACTGCGGCCCGGGCAGATGGCGATTGCGATCGGCAATCCGTACGGGTTTCAGTCCACGGTGACAGCGGGCGTGATCAGCGCGCTGGGGCGCTCGCTACGCTCGTATTCGGGGCGCCTGATCGAGGATGTCATTCAGACCGACGCCGCATTGAATCCCGGAAACTCAGGCGGCCCGCTGGTCGACTCGCGAGGCCTGGTGATCGGAGTCAACACGGCGACAATTTTGCCGGCGCAGGGAATCTGTTTCGCGATTGGGATCAATACCGCAAAATTCGTGGCCAGCCGCCTGCTGCGCGATGGGCGGATACGCCGGAGCTACATCGGCGTCTCAGCGCAGACGGTTCCCATCCATCGCCGGGTGGTGCGCTTCTATGGTCTGGCGCGGGAGACCGGCGTGGTCGTGGTCGGCATTGAAAACGAGGACCGAAGCCCGGCGCGGACGGCGGGCTTGCGCGAGGGCGACGTTATCGTGGCGCTCGACGATAAGCCGGTGGCCGGCGTGGATGACCTGCATCGTCTGTTGACTGATGCGCAAGTCGGCGCGCGGTGCGCGTTCACGGTCATTCGCCACACCGAGCGGTTGATCCTGCCGATCTTTCCCGAAGAGGCACGCTAGAGACTAATTACTGCCTGTGAACCGCCCTATCGCATTGCACACACTGGATTTCGTGTGTTAGCTTCGATTTCGAGAGGTCTGCTTGCGACACACGGTTCCCGCCGGAATGGACCGCAAGGAAACCGACGTTTACCTGCGGCTCGATCCGGCGTGTCTTCCCAGGCATATCGCCATCATCATGGACGGGAACGGGCGCTGGGCCCGTCGTCGGCACATGCCGCGCGTTGCCGGGCATCGCGCCGGTGTCACCGCCGTGCGTTCGACGGTCGAAACCGCAGCGCGCATCGGCATTCCGGCGCTGACGCTTTACGCCTTCTCCGAGGAGAATTGGAAAAAGCGTCCGAAGACGGAAGTCGATTTCCTGATGCGCCTTTTGTGCCGCTATCTCAAAGCGGAAATCAAAACGCTCAATGAAAACAATATCCGCTTGAAGTACATCGGACGTAAACATGAGTTACCGGAGTCGGTGCAGCGCGAAATGGCGGAAGCGAGCTGCGCCACCTCGAAGAATACCGGGATGCTGCTGACGCTGGCGTTAAATTACAGCGCGCGCAGCGAGATCGTCGATGCGTTTCGCTCCTTGGCTGATGCCGCGGCGCGCAACGGCGGCCTCGATCACATGGCAGTCGATGAGCAGCTAATCAGCGAACATCTCTACACCCGGGGTCTGCCCGATCCGGACTTAGTAATTCGCACCAGCGGCGAGATGCGGCTGAGCAACTTCCTGCTCTGGCAGCTTGCCTATGCGGAGATCTATGTGACGCAAACTCTGTGGCCAGACTTTCGCGGCGTGCAGCTGCTCGAGGGCATCGAAGAATATCAGAAGCGCGACCGCCGCTACGGCGGCCTCGGGCCGGACGGGCATGCACCGCAGCACGCGGCGCACCGGGCCCACGCCGAGGCGAAGCGTTGATGCGCCCTGCGCGTGCGGGGAAAGCTCGTGTGGGAACGGGCGCTCTCGCCCGTCCGAGCCGAGCAACGCTCGGCAGCTGCCGGAGATCACGGCAACTCTGGATTCGTGATACGTGAAGCGGGATCCAAGCCCAATGATCAAGCGCATCGCGACCGCTGTTATTCTAATCCCCCTCGTTCTGCTCCTGGTGCTGAAAGCGCCGCCTTATGTACTGGCCATTGTGGCCGGAGCGGTAGCTATGCTGGCCATCGCCGAGTTCTTGAAGCTGGTGACGCACTATGGAATCCAGCCCCTTACCCTGGCTACGTATGCCTTCGTCGCGCTTTTCTTTTTATTTGTGATGGTCGCGTCCGCCAATCGCACGCCTCTGGTTGAAACTACGGCCATGCTCTACGGACTGGCGGTTGCAGCGGCGCTTGCACCTTTTGTGTTTCTGACGGTGGGCATGAACCGTACCAACTTACCGAGTGGCTATCCGGCAGCCGCGGCTTCAGTGTTTGCCTTCGCGTACATTGCAATTCCGATGGCTCTGTTGGTCGCGATCCGGCAGCAACCCGCGGGAGCAATCTGGACTATCTACACCCTCCTCGCGGTCTGGGCGGGAGACATCTTCGCGTACTTCGTGGGCAAGTCGCTGGGCCGGCACCGCATGTCGCCGGAGATCAGCCCGAAGAAAACCTGGGAAGGCGCGGTGGCGTCGATCCTGGCCAGCGTGATCGTCGGCACGCTGTGGTTTCAGCACGCGCCCGGAATCAGTTCCGCTCTGCTGCGGGCGGGGCTGATCGAACGCCGCGATGGCATGTTCGGCCTGGAGCAGCCGCAAATTTGGCCCATCATTCTGCTGTCGGCACTGGTCAACATCGCGGCGCAGTTGGGCGATCTGGCCGAGTCACTCATCAAGCGCGGCGCCGGAGCGAAAGATTCCGGCACGATTCTCCCCGGCCACGGAGGCATGCTCGATCGCATCGACGCCATGCTATTCGCGGCGCCGGTGGTGTGGGCGTACGGCGCTTGGCGGCTGATGCAGTAGTTATCTAAGGGACCACTTCAAAGACGACCCCAGATGGTTGACCTGCTCCCGAGCCGCCCTGGTACGCTGTGCCGTAAAGGTTCCCCGCCTTGTCGAGGATCACACCACTCATCGGGCTTTCCCCATCAGTGATGTTAAATTTCCAAAGAACGGTTTCGGTGTAAGTAGTGCCGTTCGGGCTGAGTTCGTAGACGGTACCGCAACCTGCATAACCCCCATTGTCGTTGCAGACTTGACTTACTCCGCCGGCATAGGTCGTGCCGTACACGTTTCCAGAGGAGTCGACGGTAAGCGGGCCGAGGGGATAAACGCCATCGCCTTTCTTCCCGGTGAATGTATGGAGCAGTTTCATTTCCCAGCTCTTACCCTTTGGCGTCAGTCTGAAAGCGGTGCCTCCGGTGGTCACGTTCTTGCTTAAATAGGTCGTGCCATACAAATTGCCCGTCTTGTCGAAAACTGGAGTGTTGTTGGGGGCGTATCCGTCGGCAAATACTCCTGCCTTGTTCCGGGTAAACCCAAACAGTACGCTCGGATTCCAGTCGGGTTCGGACAGCTTGAAGACGTAACCTCCAGGGTATTGATCAACGCCTTCGGACATGCCGTACAGGTTTCCTGTCGCATCCAGAGCAACTCCGGCAGGGTCGCTGTTGCCGACAAAATAGATCACCCTTTTCGTCCAAACTCCTCCACCGGACGGACTCAGTTCGAAGATACTGTCGTATGCCGACACACCAAACAGATTGCCGTCATGGTCCATGGCCACACCGGAATCCGGTCCTAAATCGGCATAATCCTGACCAGCAGGATCCGGACAGGGCCATCCTGCAGAACAAAAGCTGTACAGTACAGTGTCGGTCCAGCCGCTTTCGGAGGGACTCAGCTCAAAGACCGTCCCATACCCGTACGCGCCGCCGGAGAAAGTCGTCCCATAAAGATTGCCCAGGGAGTCGAAAATCAGAGAACCTTCGGGAGTTTGGCCATCCGCGCACTTCGCCTGAGCGCAAAAGCTATAGAGCACGGTTTCCGTCCAGACGCCGCCTTGCGAGGGGCTCAGCTCGAAGACAATGCCGCCCCCATGTGCGCCACCGTAGGTAGTGGTGCCATAGAGGTTGCCGGCGGCATCGAAAACCAGCTCGCCATTGGGGCCTTGTCCATCCTGACAAGAGAGCCCACCCTGCTGACAAAAATTGTATAGAACCGTCTCGGTCGCAGTTCCCCAAGCCGCACTAGACAGCAGAATCGTGGCGAAGACCCCGAGAAGGATTACACGTACGGGGACGTTGAGGCGAGCCATGGATGATCCTCCCTTTTAGCTTCAAATGGACGCCGAGGGAGGATAGATAGACGTTCTGGGAGGATAGATCATGGCACCATTCGCGTAAATGGCTCTTAAGTTACCGTTGCGCGGTACTTTTGAGCCATGCGCCGGGTACCGCCAGTCCCGGCAAGCCCTTAACTACAAGTGGGGCACAGAGGACCACAGGGAGAAAATTGAGCGGTTTCCCCTAGTGCCCCCTGGGGTTAAGGTTCGAACTCCGTCTCCATCCCGTACAATAGACCTGCCGCACTGACTTTCTCCATGAAACGCATTGCCATCCTGGGTTCGACGGGCTCGATTGGCCGCAGCACATTAAGCGTGGTCGAGAGCTATCCCGACCGCTTCCAGGTTGTCACGCTCGCGGCTGGCAACAATGCCGAACTTGCGTTTGAGCAGGCCGTGCGCTGGAAGCCGCGAGTGGTGTCTCTGGCGGACGAGGCCGCCGCGCAAGCGCTCCAAGCTAGGCTGCGGCAAGCGGGATTAGGCAAGAATGAAGTCGAAGTCGTATTCGGCGCTGCGGGCGCGGTCCGCGTCGCCACGCATCACGAGGTGGATTTCGTGGTAAGCGCAATTGTGGGCGTTTCCGGCCTGGAGGCGACCTACGAAGCGGTACGCGCGGGGAAGACGGTTGGCTTGGCCAACAAAGAATGTCTGGTGGTGGCGGGCGAGTTGATCACCGCCGAGGCGCGCAAGCAGGGCAAGCCGCTGCTGCCGATCGACAGCGAACATAATGCCGTCCACCAGTGCCTGCGCGGCGGCCGGATGGAC
Source organism: Terriglobales bacterium (assembly GCA_049520095.1). Lineage (GTDB taxonomy): Bacteria > Acidobacteriota > Terriglobia > Terriglobales > Acidobacteriaceae > Acidiflorens. Next base: position 32,756 of record JBEKQC010000038.1, on the reverse strand, counting down.
GAGGTCGCCCGCATCTGGCTGACGGCTTCCGGCGGCCCGTTTTTGAAGACGCCCAAGTCTGAGTTCGCCTCAATTACGGTGCAACAGGCGCTTAATCATCCCACTTGGAAGATGGGCAAAAGGATCACGATCGACTCTGCAACATTGATGAACAAGGGTTTCGAGGTGATCGAGGCCTGCCGCTTGTTCAATGTGCCGCCCGAGCGTGTGCAAGTCATTGTGCATCCGCAGTCTACGATTCATTCCATGATCGAATTCGTGGATGGCAGTATACTTGCTCAGATTTCTGTGACCGACATGCGTCTGCCCATTTTGTATGCGCTGACGTATCCGGATCGGATCGCTTCGGAGCTACGCTTCTCGGTCATGGAATTGCGGCATCTGGATTTCTGTCCCCCGGATATGGCTAAATTCCCTTGTCTTCGTTTGGCTTACGAGGGTTTAGCTGACGAAGCGGCCGGTGCCGGAGGCGCAGGCACAAAGACCATAGCCCTGAACGCCGCCGATGAGGTCGCGGTGGCTGCATTTCTCGACCAGGAGATTGGATTCGAGGAGATTCCTCGGATCATCGAAGAAGTGATGGCTGCAACGCCAGCCAGCCATTTAGAATCTATACAGAAGGTGCTCACGCTGGATACCGGGGCTCGCCTTTTGGCAAGAGAAATCGTAAAGCAGCGCCGCCGAAAGGGATCGCCCATGCGGGCCATTTCGTAATGGGGATCTTGGAGTAATCTGGAAAATTATGCCGCAGCTTTTGTCTATCCTTCATACCATTTTCGACATGGGGATCGTGCTCGGATTCATGATCCTGATTCACGAGTTCGGGCACTACGCTGCAGCCAAGTATTTCGGCGTCCGCGTGGAAGTGTTTTCCATCGGCTTCGGCAAGCGTCTGATCGGTTTCACCAAAGGCGAGACCGACTACCGCATCGCGGCCATTCCGCTGGGCGGTTACGTGAAAATGTCGGGCGAAAATCCCATGGACGACCGCACCGGCGATCCGGGGGAGTTCTTGTCGCATCCGCGCTGGCAGCGCTTCATCATAGCCCTGGCCGGTCCGGCAATGAACATCATGCTGGCCGTGGCCCTGCTCACGGGCGTCTACATGGTGCATTACAAATATCCCGCTGTGCTCGACGAGCCCGCCGTTGTGGGATGGGTAAATCCAGACACGCCCGCCGAAAGGGCTGGCATTCAGAAGGGTGACAAGATTGTCCAGGTCGAAGACATCACGAATCCGACCTGGGAACAGGTGGATGTGAAGGATGCTCTCAGCCCGAACCAGCCTTTGAAATTTGGCATCGAACGCAATGGCAAGGTCAGAGAAAAGGTCCTCGTTCCTGAGCCGTTCGGTCCCAATCAGTTGGGAGACATCGGTTGGGTGCCGCAAGAGCCCAGCGTGACTTTGACCACAGTCGAAGCCGGTATGCCCGCCGAGAAGGTCGGGATCAAGGTCGGAGACCAGATCCTGACCGCGAACGGGGAGGACATTCCCGTTGTGCAGGCGCTGATCCAGATGTTGAAGCGCACGAAGGATCAGCCTTTGGAAATTGTGGTTCTCCGGGACGGCCAGAAAAAAGCCTTCACCGTGAAACCGACGTTCGACCGCGGTGGGTCTGGGCAAGAACCTGCCTACCGGATCGGTATCGCCGCCAGCATTCCCACTAAGGTCGTGAAGCTCAACTTTCCGGACGCATTAAAACGCTCTCTGTCGGACAACAAGAAAAGTTCTTTCCTTATCCTCGAGTTACTGCAAAAGATGGCCGAGCGCAAAGTATCCATGCGCCAGGTCGATGGTCCGATCGGAATCGGAAGCGCCGTGGGCGCGGCCGCCCGCGAAGAGGGCTGGACTCCACTGCTCTTAATCAGCGCCGCCATCAGTTTGAACCTGGGCATAATGAACTTGCTGCCGATTCCGATCCTGGATGGCGGTGTGATACTGCTGCTTTTCATCGAGAGCCTCATGCAGAAGGAGATCAGCCTGCCGGTCAAAGAACGCATCTACCAGGCGGCTTTCGTCTTTCTGGTGCTCTTCGCCGTGATGGTGATCTACAACGACCTGGTCAAGACCCTGCCCGGGCTCACACGAATGCCGTGATCCTTCGAAATCAGATCCTTCCTAGGGAAGCTGATTAGCGGGAATCGACTTCCGTCCCGCTACGGCCGGCCTACGCCCATGTACTGAAATCCCATGGCGCGCAGTCGCGACGAGTCGAGCAGATTCTTGGTGTCGATGATGATCGGACGTTTCACCAGGTGGCGGATCTTCGCGAAATCCAGCGTCCGGAACTCAGGCCAGCCGGTGGCGACAACTAGCGCATCCACTCCTTCGGCCACTCCGTAGGCTGATTCGCAGTACTTCACCATGCCGTTCAGTTGCAGGCGCGCATCCGGAATCGCTACCGGATCGTAGGCCCGCACCCGCGCTCCTCCGGCCAGCAGGTTTTGCGTCAGTTGCAGCGAAGCCGATCCCGCCACCGAGTTGGTGTTCGGCTTGAAAGCCAGCCCCAGAATGCCGACGTCTTTGTTCTGCACCGTATCGAGCGCAGCGGCCACTTTCTGCAACAGCCGGTCCGCCAGTTTCATGTTCACCTCGCGGGCAGCATTCAGAACTTTCAGGTCGACACGGTTCGCTCTCGCCAACCCGGTCAGCGACTCCATATCGCTCTCGGCAAAAATTCCACCCATGCCGGCGCCCGGTTGCAGGCAGCGCGGTGCAATTTTCTTGTCCAGCCCCAGCGCCAGTGACAGGCTGACGGCGTCAGCGTTCACGTGTTCGCACAGGCTCGCGATTTCATTAATAAACGAAATCTTGGTGGCCACAAAAGCAGTGGTTGCGGTGCGTGCCAACTCCGCCGTTTCGTAATTCGTGACCAGCACCGGAACTCCGCGCATCACCAGCGGATGAAAAATCTGCTTCAACGTCGAAACCGCTTCGCTGGAAGCTGTCCCGAGGATGATCCGGTCGGGCCAGTTGAAGTCTTCGACTGCGCATCCGTTGGTGAAGAACATGGGTTGGCACACCAGCAGGCTCTTCAGTCCTTTCTCCTGCAGCGTGTTTTCCAGCTCTCTCGTCGAACCGACCCGAACCGGCGTGACGATCGACAGCACCTGGAAGCGGCCAGCCGCGCTCGCCAGGCGGATGGCAAGTTCTTCCAGCCCCTGCTCAGAATCTTCGGCGAGAAAAATCACTTGGGTCTTGCGCGCCAATTCTTCCGGGTCCGCCGAATACACCAGCCGTCCCGCGCGCACGTTGCGCCGAATCACTTCCTGCAGATTTTTTTCGAAGAAAGGAATGTTGCCTTTGGCAACTTCCGTGAGGCGGGTGCTATCGGCATGACAACACCAAACTGGTGTGCCGAAATCGGCGAGACAGGCGGAGACAACGGTGGCGAGGTAGCCGGATCCATAGACCCCAATTTGCATATTCTCTCTTCCCATCAAACCCGCAGCCTGGGATCCGGCGCTCGGTCTGCAGCCCGTTAAATCTATGGTAATCCGTCCGATGGACTTAGCAACAGGCAGGAAGGTCATGTCCCGCCGCTCAGCGAAACTGGCCGCTATTTGCGGGTTTTCAGGGGGAATTGCGGAGCAAATAAGCGGAACAGTCTCGGGCTACGCCTTGGACGACAATTGGCCGTGTCCCAACGGGACCGGTGCCACATCCTGCCAGAAAGCGCCATTTTCGCGGACGAACATCAACTTCTCCACATGGACTTGGCGCTTGCCTGGAAACTGCGCCCAGCGCTCGCGTGCGATCGCGCACGCCGCGCGCGCCTGCTCATCCAGTTCCGTTTTTAGAATCGTGAGATGCGGAATATAAGGCCAACTCTCCTCGCAGCCCAGCTCCTTGCTGCAGAGTCGATCATGCAGTTCGCGCATCCGATAAGCGGCCCGCCTCACCTGGATGAACACCGTTGGAGTCGTCGGCAGAAATGTTTCCACGTCTCCCAGTTCGACGCTGAAGGAGACGACACGGCCACAAGCCTCTGCCAGAAATTCCAGCGCGGCCGCTTCGCTTCCCATCAGTTCCCGCGGAGGAAGAATCGTGAGATGGGCCGGCATGTGAGCGATGGTCGGGTGGAGTTCCCGGCGCAGTTGTTCCACAAACTCACCAACCGGATTGCGGACGTACGTCACCAATGCGTAGCGTGAACTGGGCATGACTTCCGAGGCAGATTATAGCCCCAGCGCGGCATATACAGGCAGACCACCTTCTGGTAGTGTCGCGAAGGTCACCCGTATCCCATCATTTATAATCGAATTCAGTCGGGGCGTAGCGCAGCCTGGTAGCGCACCTGCCTTGGGCGCAGGGGGTCCGCGGTTCAAATCCGCGCGCCCCGACCAATATCCCCTGTGGCACCGTCAAATTTTGAAAGCACTAACTTCCAGAATTCCACTTCTTACCAGTTTGGTCCAAACCTTCATTTCCATTGTTGACAGTTGTTCGGGGCCGGATAAGCTTAAGGACAGCTTAAAGGAATCCCCGAGGTCGTCTCCCGTGAAACCTTGTTGCAGCAGACCGTTCTGCGCCGTGTGGTTGAGCTTGTGTTTCTGGACCTTGGCGCTCGCGCAAGATCCCACCAAGGTCGAGCCAACGCACTACAAGCTGGCCTTTGAGAATGAGTATGTGCAGGTAGTGAACGTCCACTATGGGCCGCATGAGAAGTCGGGCTTACATGCGCACATGGGCGGCGTGGTCGTCGTTCTCACTGCCGGGCATCTCCGTTTCACGGATGAAAATGGCAAGACACAAGAGGTATTTGCCAAGCCGGGCGATCCCAGGTGGTTCCCGCCCTTCAAGCACAGAGTGGAAAACCTCGGGGATACGGCATACAACGCCGTCTATATCGGAATCAAAAACAAGCGCCTGGCCAACGACGCCAGCCTGAAAGCGGGGCCATCGGAAATGGATGAGCAGACGAAGAAGCTTGTTGGAGAGGCGCTTCTGGCCGCGATAAAGTGAAGTCACCGCGCACGCGAATAATCCTTGGTGGCCGTGTCCTCGGGCTACGGGCTAGCCTACCCGGGCTGGTCGTTGAAAATATTGCAGCGGGTTGCCGATAGCCGCGACTAAGTCTCCCAGAAACTGTGCTGCCCGCGCCCCATCCACTACGCGATGATCGCTCGAAAGCGTCAAAGTCATCATGGGTCGGACGCCAGGACGTCCATCAACGGGCACGACACGGTCGGCAATCCTTCCAACCGCAAGAATCGCGGCTTGAGGTGGGATGATGATCGCAGTGAAGGCGTCGACGCCGAACATGCCGAGATTACTAATCGTGAAAGTCCCCCCACCGAGATCACCCGGACGCAACTTGCCGCCACGCGCCCGTTCTGTAAGGTCGATCCGCTGCGCCGCGATCTCGCTCAGCCCGGCCGTATCGGCATTCTGAATTACCGGCGCTACCACCCCATCGTCCACTGCGATCGCTAGTCCAATGTTGATCTTCTCATGGACGTGAACGCCGTTCCCAGTCCAGCTTGCGTTTACACGAGAGTGCTTCCGGAGGACGCGCGCAACCAGCGCGATCAGCAGATCGGTGTGCGAGAGTTTCAGCTTGCTCGATTTTTCAATCTCAGCTCCAAGCTTCTGCCGTGCCTCGTTCAGCGCGACTGTATCTGCCTCGCGGACGACGAAGAAATGGGGGACCGTCGTCCAGCTCTGCGTGGTGCGTTCCGCCATCAGACGTGAGATAGGGCTGCCGCTGTCAACTGTAGCGGTCGGAGCGACGGCTTTGGATTCCGCAGCGGCCAGAATGTCGCACGCGAGGATTTCTCCTCCTGCCCCCGATCCGCGGACATCCGCGAGATTGATGCCGCGCTCGCTGGCCAGACGCCGCGCTTTGGGAGAAATCTTGACGGACGCTACCGACGGCGCCGCAGAGGACGCTGCCGTCGCAGGTCGAATCGCCGGTGCCGCTGTTGACGTCGTGGGGGCAGTTATTTTTCTCCCCGATTCGATGGACGCCTCGTCCACCGGAGGAACTTCTCCGGGACCGACGATCCAAGCAATGGTTCGGCCTACTGGCACTTCGGTCCCAGCCTGGACCTTGATCCCGGCGAGTAGGCCATCGCCCGGTGATTCGATCTCCATGACTGCTTTGTCGGTTTCGACCTCCAGCAGCGGCTCGCCTTTAGCGACGGACTCGCCTTCCTTTTTCAACCACGAAATGAGCTTGCCAGTTTCCTGGGCCATTTCAAGCGCGGGCATCACGACACTGATCGCCATAGTTGGATAGTTCGGTTCTCGAATCCAAATTTGCTGGTGGAGAGCCGGGCGTCCCCATGCGGCCGAGACGATGTAAGCCTCGTCTCTACGGTTGCTTTTCTTAGTCGCCGACGCCAACCCGCTCCTGCCGGGAGCTCGCTTCAATCATTTTGCGCACGCGCGTGCTCGGCTTCGATTCCGTTTCCCGGATTGCGGGAAGCGGACCATCCACCGTGAAGTAGTGTCTGCCGGCAACTAGAAGCTCCTCGGCTGGAAAGCGCGTAATAACCTCGTGGCCGGTTTCAGTGACGACGATTTCTTCTTCGATGCGAGCGGCACTCCAGCCATCGGTCGAGGGCCAGAAAGTTTCCAGCGCGAACACCATGCCCGGCTTGATTTCGCAGGGGTGATCGAGCGAGACAAGACGGCTGATCACGGGCTTCTCCCAAATAGCCAAGCCGATGCCGTGACCGTACTGCAGAGCAAAGCAGGATTCCTCGTTCGGGAAGCCGAACTCTTGCGCCTTCGGCCACACGGCGGCAATCTCGGCCGTGGTTCGTCCTGGGCGCACTAGTTCAATGGCTGCATCGAGATATTCGCGACACCGTTTATACGCGTCGTTCATCGCGTGCGAGGCGTAACCGATGGTGAAACAGCGGTAATAACAGGTGCGGTATCCCATGTAGGAGTGGAGAATGTCGTAATACACGGGATCTCCCGGACGGAGCACGCGATCTGAGAAAACATGCGGATGCGGATTGCAGCGCTCTCCTGAGATGGCATTCACAGCTTCCACGTACTCGGAACCGAGATCGTAGAGCACCTTGCTCACCAGACCCACCGCCTGGTTTTCGCTCATGCCCGGTTTCATGGCGCGATAAAGTTCGTCATATGCAGCGTCGACCATCATGGCGGACGTGTTCAGCAACGTGATCTCGTCACGCGTCTTGATCAGGCGCGCTTCCGACATGAGCGCCTGCCCATCGACGACTTTGATTCCTTCTTTTTGCAAAGCAAAGAGGACGGGCAATTCGATGATGTCGATGCCCAGCGGTTCTTTATGCAGGCCGCGCATTTCAAGTTCGATGCGAATCTTCTTTGCCACATCTTCCGCACGTCCCATCTCCGGCGTCATGGCGCCGCGCAACATGGAGATTCCGGCACGCGACCGCTCTCCAAGCCACGGACAATGCAATTGATGGTGCTTCGCCGCCGATCCGAAATCCCACAAGATCGGATCGTCGTTTTGCGGAAGCAGCGTGAAGCGATTCGCCTTGTCCTGCGCCCAGGTCCCGATGTGGGTGGCGGTCAAGTAGCGGACATTGTTCATGTCGAAGCACAACAGCGCTCCCATGTCAGACTTGACGAGAAGATCCTTGGCACGCGCCAGGCGCTCGCTGCGCAGGCGATCGAAGTCAACTCGATTTTCCCAATCGACAGCCATCGTTCCGTATGTGGGCAGAGCCATAAGAATTCTCCTTTGTCGAGAGGTCAGATCTTAGAAGTCAGATTGCAGTGGCGAGAACCTCGAAGCGCCGACTTTCATAGGTATTCAACTCTGCAATCGGACTCTCACCTCTGACTTTCCGTCTACCGGCCGCACAGTTCGCGTGCGGCCTCAAACACCGTCTGTTCGGTCGGCACGGTTGCATCTTCCAAAGGCGGTGAGAACGGAATTGGAACATGCATCGCGCCCATCCGCTTCACCGGAGCGTCCAGATCGTAGAATGCGCCTGTCGCGATCACCGACGCAAGTTCGGCGGTGACGCCGTAGCGTTCATAGCCTTCGTCGAGAACAACCGCCCGCGACGTTTTCTTCGCCGATTCAATCAGAGTTTTTTCGTCGAGCGGCCACATGGTGCGCGGATCAACCACTTCGGCGCTGATTCCGATTTCCTCAAGCAGCGTCGCCGCGCCCAGCGCTACTTGCACCATGCTGCTCGTGGCGACCAGCGTAATATCCTCACCCACGCGCTTCACATCCGCGACGCCCAGCGGGACTGTGTAATCGTCCGCGGGCACCGCCCCTTTGAGTTTGTACATCATCTTGTCTTCGAAGAAGACAACTGGATTCTCGTCGCGAATCGCCGCCTTCAGCAGTCCTTTCGCGTCGTAGGGTGTCGAAGGCAGAACCACCTTCAACCCCGGAACGTGGCAGAACCATGCATGGAGGGACTGGGAGTGTTGCGCTGCAGAGCGGCGAGTCGCTCCCATCGTCGTGCGCATCACCATCGGCACTTTCCACTTTCCGCCCGACATGTAATGGACCTTAGCGGCCTGGTTGACCATCTGGTCCATGGTTAACGTGACGAAGTCGCCGAACATGATGTCGACCACCGGACGCATTCCGGTCATGGCCGCGCCCACGGCTAGGCCGGTGAATCCTGCTTCGGAAATCGGCGTATCGAGCACGCGCTGCTTGCCGAATTCTTCCAATAAGCCAGAGAGAACTTTGAAAGGAGTGCCCGCCTCCGCCACGTCCTCGCCCATGATGCAAACAGTCGGATCGCGGCGCATCTCTTCGGCCAGCGCTTCGCGAATCGCCTGCGCGAAGGTCAGTTCGCGATTGCTTTGCGCGTGAAGATGGGTTTCAGGCATAGACGTCCTGTCCCACCTCGTCGACGGTGGGGTAGGGCGCCGCCACCGCGAAATCGACTGCCTTTTTCATCTCGGATTCAAGTTCAGCCTGCATTTGATCAAGCGCGGCCACATCGGCAAGTTTCTGCTCCACCAGCCATTTCCCAAAATTCACGATTGGGTCCCGCTCCGTCCTCCACTTCTGTTCTTCCCGCTTGGAGCGGTAATACTCGCGGTTGATGTCGCCCACGTGATGTCCGTGGTAGCGATAGGTATTGCAGAGCAGGAACCCAGGACCGTCACCGCGCCGGGCGCGATCAACCAACCGCTGTGCGATACCATAAACAGCGCGCACGTCCTGACCGTCCACGCTGGCGGCGTCCAGGCCGAAGGCCGTCGCCCGCATCAGAATGTCTCCGGCCGTGGTTTCCGAGTAATGCGTATATTCCGTGTAGAGATTGTTCTCGCAGACGTAAATCACCGGAAGCTTGAACAGTTGGGCGAGGTTCATCTCCTCGTACAGCACACCCTGGCCGAGCGCGCCTTCTCCGAAGAAACATACCGACACGCGGCCGTTACCGAGACATCGAGCGGAAAACGCCGCTCCCGTCGCAATACCGGCGCTGCCGCATACAATCGCATTCGCTCCCAGGTTGCCGGTCGCCGGGTCTGCAATGTGCATCGAACCACCTTTGCCCTTGCAGTACCCGGCCTCTTTTCCCAGCAGTTCGGCGAACATTCGATCGGGGGAGGCGCCTTTCGCCAAACAATGTCCATGACCGCGATGCGTGCTGGTAATATAGTCCGTTCGCTCCAGCGCTTCGCATACTCCCACTGCGATCGCCTCCTCGCCGATGTAAAGATGCGCCAGGCCGGGCATCAGCGCCCGCGTGTAAAGTTCGTTGACCTGCGCTTCAAACTGGCGGATGGCAACCATCTGCCGGTACATGCGGAGCCACAACTCGACTTTTTCTGAAGCTTCTCTCGGCTGCGCGGCAGTTGTCATATTTGAACTCTCATTTTTGAACTCCCGACATACGTGCTAGAACATCGAACACAACCGCGAAGTCCAACTTCTCCCAACCCATGCCGCGCGCGGCGGTCAGGAATTCGTTGCTAACTGCCGTCGTGGGAACGGGAACATTCAGTTTGCGGCCCAACTCCATCGCCAGTAGCATGTCCTTCTGCATCATGTTTACGTCGAACCACGCTTCTTCCGGCTGCTGTAACACGAAAGGGCCGCGATATTGAATCATGGGCGAAGCGATCGCGCTGTGCACCATCACGTCGACCGCGACTTCACGCGGAATCCCGCTCTTTTCCGCCAGCAGCACGCCTTCGGAAAAAGCCAGCATCTGCACGGCTAATTGCAGATTCAACGCGATCTTCATCGACAGCGCCACGCCGTTGTCGCCGACGTGCGTCACCTTTGGCCCAATATCCAGAAGCAACGGCTTCAGTCGTTCGAAAGTTTCTTTGCTGCCACCGACCATCACCGAAAGCTTGCCTTGCTGCAGCGTGATGACGCTGCCCGAAACCGGCGCGTCCACCATGTCGGCGCTCCGCTCGCGAACTTTCGCAGCCAGTGTCCGGCTCACTTCGGGACTCACGGTGCTCATGTCAATGTGGAACTTGCCCGGGCCAATGCCGGCGAGCAATCCGTCCGGCCCTTCAGTCACTGCCGCTAGCGCCGCGGCGTTTGTCACCATGGTGAACGTCACATCCGAATCCGCCGCCACGGCCTTGGGAGAGTCCGCAAACCTCATGCCCTTATCGATCAACCACTGTGCCTTGGATCGCGTCCGGTTGTAGCCGGTCACGGTGTGCCCTTTTTCAAGCAGCCGGGCCACCATGTTGCCGCCCATCACACCGAGACCGATGAATCCAAGTTTGGCCATCATGACGATTCCTTCTTGCTTATGAATTCGGCTTGCGGTGCGAAGTGATGTGCGGCCGGTTTATTACCGTCGAAGACGAATCCGCCAGCACCTGCTTGAGATGGGCACGCATCGCTTCTCGCGCCGCCTCCGAGTCGCGTTGTTCGATTGCCGCCAGAATTCGCTTGTGATGGAATTGTCCGCGCTGCGGTCCCCCGTCCACATTGAAAATGCGGCTGCGCTGCTCGCGTAAGAGACCGACAATCGAATCCAGGAGCGAGAGAATCAGCGGGTTCCCGACCGCTTCTGCCAGCGCTAAATGGAAATCGAGATCCGCTTCCACGTAAGCGTCGGGGTCATCCAGATTACGATCCATCGCGGCGACTGCTTCCCGCATGGTGCTCAGCAGTTGTTCCTCAATTCGACCGGCGGCCAGACCGGCAATCTCCGGCTCCAACACCAGCCGCAACTCGGCCAGGTTCGCCGAGCCTTCCTGCTGGTTGACGCGAATCATCAGATCCAGCGACTGCCGAGTCGCCTGCGACGTACCATTGGTCACGAAGGTGCCGCGCCCCGAGTAGGCTTCGACTAAGCCCTTTTCACGCAAGGTTTTCACAGCTTCCCGCACGGCGGTGCGGCTTACTTCAAAGCGCTGGGCTAGATCGCGCTCTGCCGGCAACTGGTCCCCAGGCTTGAGCTGGCCCTTAAGAATGGAGTCTTCAACCTGCTGTACGATCTGCTCGTAAAGGCGGGACGTTTTCACAGCCCGATACACCGGCTTGGCGTCCAGGGGATCGATCACTCCCTTTGTCATTATGCCCCCAATCAGCGGAACCACGGTCCACAGTGGTCCAACCACTATACCATTTCGGACTCTGGACTTCGAACTCTCGACTACTGGATCCACACCGTTTTGATGTTCACAAACTCGCGGATCCCATGCTCAGCCAGTTCGCGCCCGTGGCCTGAGTACTTCACGCCGCCGAAAGGCAGGCGCGGATCGGAAGCCACCATTTTGTTCAGGAAGACCATGCCGGCATCGAGTTCGTTGATAAACATCTCGGTTTCCGCGGGATCGTTGGTCCAGGCGCTGGCACCGAGCCCGAAACGGCTGTCATTGGCGATGTGGATGGCCTGATCTATATCCTTGACGCGAAAGATTGACGCCACCGGACCAAAGAATTCTTCCTTGTATGCGGGCGAAGCCTTCGGAATATCGGTCAGCACCGTCGGCGCGTAGAAGTTGCCGGGACGGTCGAGGGGATACCCGCCGGTCAGCACCCGCGCTCCCGCCGCCACAGTCTTCTTTACATCGGCATCAAGAGAAGTTACCGCGTCCGCGCTGGCCAGCGGACCAAGCTGCGTACTCTCCTCGAACGGATCGCCCACGCGTAGGTCTTGCATGCGTTTGACGAACTTGCGCTCAAACTCGTCAGCTATCTTCTCCGCCACAATAAAGCGTTTGGCCGCGATGCACGACTGACCGTTGTTCTGAACCCGTGCGTCGACGGCAGTCGCAACCGCCGCCTCCAGCTCGGCGCTAGGCATCACGATGAAAGGATCGCTGCCGCCCAGTTCGAGCACCACTTTCTTGATGCGCCTGGCTGCGGCAACCCCAACTTGAATCCCCGCCTGCTCACTGCCGGTTAGAGTGGCGGCGACCACACGAGGATCGTCCAGGATGCCATCGACCGGCCCAGAACCGATCAGCAGCGTCTGGAACACACCTTCAGCAAAACCGGCGCGGCGCAGAATGTCTTCAATCTTCAGCGCGCACTGCGGAACGTTCGAAGCATGCTTCAGCAGCCCGACATTGCCCGCCATCAGCGCGGGCGCCACGAAGCGAAATACCTGCCAGAAGGGAAAGTTCCACGGCATGACAGCCAGGATGGGACCAATCGGCAGATAGCGGATGAAGCTACGCTTTGCTCCAGTTTCCACAATTTCGTCGGCCAGAAATTTCTCGGCGTTCTCCGCATAGTAGCGGCAGCCGGTTGCGCACTTCAGTGCCTCGGCCACTGCGGCCTTCAGAGGCTTGCCCATTTCGAGTGTCATTAAATGGGCGCACTCGTCTTTCTCTTTCTCCAAAATCTCGGCTGCGCGCATCATCTTGCTCGCCCGATCCGCGAACGAGGTTCGGCGATGGGTTCGGAACGCAGAGGCCGCTCGTTGCAATTTCTGCTCAATCTGCGCCCCAGAAAGAGGCTCGAAAGTCTTCAGGACTTCACCGGTAGTAGGGTTGGTGGTCGCTATCGCCATGCTGGATTCTACCCCTTAGTTGGGTAGCTAGTGCCCCAAGTTGTCTGACCCCAATCAGCGACCTATGACGGTAAGCTGTTTCGTGGTCGGACCACAATACTACTTGACGGGTGGGCCGCGTCAAGGCTATATCTTCAAATCGCCTGGTCTTTATTCCCAGATCGAAACCGGTCGCGAAGATGTCCGGCCAAAAATCGTCCGTCCTCAATTTGAGGATTTGGAGGTCGTAATGCATTCTCCGTTGAATGGCATTCGGGTTTTAGGCATTGTCTGTGTGGTCCTCGCCGTCTCTATTCCCATGTTGTCCCAAACCACAACGGGCCGCATCCTGGGGACCGTCAGCGATCAGTCCGGCGCCGCCGTCGCTGGAGCCGCCGTAGTCATCACCGATGTTCAGCGTGGCATCACCCGGGCCGTCGCCACGGATGCCTCCGGAGAGTATGCCGCCCCGGAGTTACTGCCCGGAGTTTACAAGGTTCGAGCGGAAGCGAAGGGCTTCAAGAGCGTGGAGCGCCCAAATATAGTCCTGGAAGTCGCGCAGGACTTGCGGGTCGACATCTCGCTCCCGACCGGACAGGTTTCCGAGACGGTTGTCATTACCGACGAAGTTCCGCTGGTCAATACAACCTCCGCCACTTTGGGCGGCACCCTGAGCAACGCGGAGATCAATGATTTGCCGTTGAACGGCCGCAACTATGAAAACCTGCTGCAACTTCGCCCTGGCGTCATGCGCTATCCCGGCGGCGGATTCTCCACGACCAGCACGAACGGATTGCGCGCCGAAGACAACGCCTACTTTATTGAGGGCTTGTTCAACAGCGAGCCCTACTCCGGCCAAGCCATCATCAACGGCGCCGGCATTGCCGGCGATTCGGCGACCATTCTGCCCATCGACTCGATTCAGGAATTTAACGTGGAAGAACTGGCGCCGGCCGAATTCGGCTGGAAGCCGGGGGCGGTGGTGAACGTCGGTCTCAAGTCCGGGACCAACGGCATTCACGGCACCGCGTTCGCATTTGGCCGCGACGGCGACATATTTGACGCGCGTAATTACTTCAATACTGTCCCGAACTCAAAACTCCAAAGAACGCTCGAGCAATATGGCGGCAGCATAGGCGGCCCGATCATCAAAGACAAGGCCTTTTTCTTCGGCGCGTACGAAGGCCAGATCTACGACGTAGGCAATTCCTATGGCGGCGTCACCAGCCCGTCTATGGTCTCGATGATACCGACCAGCCCAAACTGCGTCTACTTCACACAAGCAACCGGCAGCCTAACCCACGATTGCCAGAACAGCATCCCTGATGTGATCGCGGACCTCACCTCGCCGGCAGCGGTAGCTGCAGGGGTCACGGTGAGCCCGGCCAGCTTGAATATTGCAGGGTGCGCGCTTTCGGGCTCTACGGTTACGTGCAACGGAACCGGCTTTCCCACCAACAATAATCCCAACATCAATATCCCGAACGGATTCCCCAACGACGTCACCGTTTACAACGCGCTCGGCAAAGTCGACTTCAACCTGAACCAAAATCAGCGGCTCAGCGGAATGTATTTTTTCGGCAACAATACTGGAACGGTCGAGGACTTTTCCGAATTGCAGAACAGATGGCGCTCGGACATTCACACTCGCGCCCAAGTGGCGGGCGGAAGCTGGACCTGGACACCCAGTCCGCGCTGGGTCAACGAGGCGCGCTTCGGATATAACCGCCTCTACCAGCCTACGCTGCCGGGCGATCTCAACACTCCCGGTTCGAGCTACGGGCTCGACACTAGCGGCCTCTCCGGTCCATTCACGGGCGGATTGCCGCGCATCGGCTTCGGCGGTTACTTCACGACCCTGGGCGGCTTCAAGTGGCCCAAGTTCCAGGGACCCGATTCCATTACGCAATTTGTCGATCACGTGTCTTACACCGCCGGCAAACATTCCCTCAAGTTCGGCGGCGACCTGCATTACAACAATGTCACCAACGCCGCTTACGGCAACGCGAAAGGCAGCATTAATTTCCTGGGCGGCGTTTTAAGTGGGGCTTCGACCCCGCTCGAAGACTTCTTTGCCGGATTGCCCTTTAAGTCAACCCTGGAAGTAGGAAATCCGACCCTGCACCTCCATAACTGGGCCTTCGGGACATTTATCCAGGATGACTGGCGAGCCACCAGAAATCTGACGCTGAACTTCGGCGTGCGTTATGAGTTCAGCACCGTCGTCCAGGAAGAACACAACCTCCTGGGTAACTTTGACCCGAACTTCGGCTTAGTGCAGGTGAACACCGGAGCCAATCGGATCCCCAGCCTCTATAAACCCGACCACAAGAACTTCGCGCCGCGCTTTGGATTTGCCTGGGATACCAATGGCAAGGGAACTACCGTGATCCGCGGCGGCGGCGGTCTGGTTTACGAAACCGTGAACTGGCAGTCGTTCATCGCCTTCAACAACGCCTTTGGCCCGGGCAGTGTGCCGACCGGGGGCCTCTACTTGGGCGCTCCGATCGACCCCGGTGGCACGATCCAAACGGGAAACGTCCTCACCAAGAATTTTTTGAACAACCCCCCGAACAACCTGACATGGGACAATACGCCGGTTTTCAATACCACTCTCGACTGCACTCCGCCAAATCCTTGCCCCATCATGAGCGTGGACCGCAATCTGACCACCCCGTACGTCTGGAACTGGACCCTCAGCGTACAGCACGCGTTCACGCCTAACCTTACGTTAGAGTTGGCCTACGTCGGCAACCACGGTGACAATCTAGTCGGCATTCGCGACATTAACCAGCCACCGGTCGGATCAGGCTGGCCGCAAGCGAATATCGTCGCCTGCAACGCCAATCTCATACCAAATCCAACTCCAGGCGGGCCGCCGTTGTACGACGTCAACAACACACTCCAAACTGGCGTTTGTCAGGCCGCCGCCGAGGTGGGACCCTTCAACACGAAGTTCCCGTATCTAAGTAACGTTTTCAACATGGCGAACGTCTACCGCTCCAATTACAACGGCCTGCAAGTGACGCTGAACTCCAGGAACTACCATGGCCTGAGCCTGGTGGCCGGTTACACCTGGTCCCACTCTCTCGACGATGTCGGCGCAAACTGGGATTTCGGTTACGGATCGGGACTGCCGCAGAACGCATATAACCCGGGTGCCGAATATGCCAACAGCGATTTCGACGTGCGCCAGCGCTTCACGCTTTCACTCACCTACGCTATCCCTGGCAAGAAGGGCTACGGACAGGCGTTGGAAGGCTGGGAACTCAACTCGATCGTTACATTGCAAAGCCCGCAATACTGGGGTGCAATGGATGAAGGAACCGATGCCGCTGGTATAGGTCCGCTGCCCGTCAGTCCGCCAGCGAACAGCCCCATCCGGTGGAATTTCTATGGCAACCCCGACGACTTCAAGTCGGGGCCGAAAGGCACTCCATTTTTCCCTGGAACCGACGCCCCATCCGCCGCGACAAGCAATGCGGCCTGTAATGCAAAAGCTCTCGCGCTGGATAATGGCTCTCCGGGCGCAGCCACCGAATCCTTGGCCTTTCACGGCTGTTACGCCGCGGGCAGTTCGATCATGATTCCCCCTCCACTCGGAACCTTCGGCACCATGGGACGCAACATTTTCCCCGATTCCGGTTTCCGCAACTTCGATTTCTCGGTGGCCAAGAACTGGCACTATGGCGAGCGTTTCCACGCTCAGTTCCGCGCGGAGTTCTTCAACATTTTCAACCATCCCAACTTTGCCAATCCCTACGGCGGGCAGAATGGTTTCGGATTCAACGATCCTTCCGCGCCTGGTTTCGGCTGCGGCTGCGCCACTCCCGATATCGCTGCAGCGAATCCGGCCGTCGGTTCGGGAGGCCCACGTTCGGTTCAATTGGGCTTGAAGCTGGCTTTCTGATTGCTCCAGGCTTCGTAAATCGGGGTCGGACGTCCCTCCGGCCCCATCTTTTTGTAACTGGAAAGGAATTTAAGTTGTGCCAACCTCATTAAGGCTTCGCCATCAACTCACGGGATGGACCACGTCAGTTGTCTCCTCCTCAGCAACCACTCTGGCTCTGATCTTTCTGATCGCCCCTGCGTTCTCGCAACAGCGCGCCGAACGCACCATCGACGAGATAAAGACAGAGGCGATCCACCGCGCTGAGGTGGGTCAGTACCCGCTCATCGGGCTCGATCCCGGCGATATTAGGGAAGCCCTTAACTCGATCCATACTCGCGATAAAGACGAGTGGGCGGCGGCTTTTATGGGAGTGGCCGATCGCTACATGAATGAAGCCAAATCGCTGGAGAAGACCGACCCAGTGAAAGCGAACGCCGACTACATTCGAGCGTGGCGGCTTTATTCTTTCGGACGCTGGCCCATCCCCGCATCTGCTGGCAAACAGCGCTCCTACGAAAAAGCGATTGAGGCTTTCCTGGCCCACGCCCGCTTTTGGGATCCGCCGCTCGAAATCGTGCGAATTCCCTTCGAAGGAAAGGAAATCATCGCCTATCTGCGCTTGCCGAAGAATGCGAACGGGCCCGTACCGCTCGTGCTGGCTGTGAATGGGCTGGATAGCCGCAAAGAAGATTTGTCCGAGAGCTTCAGCGCGATCCTGCCGTTCGGCATAGGCTTTCTCGCCGTGGATGGCCCCGGCACCGGGCAGAATCCAATCAAAGTCAGTGAAAATGCCGAGCGTATGCTCTCTCGGGTGCTCGATTACATTGCCACCCGGCCCGAGATCGACAAGAACCGCGTCGCCATGCACGGAGTAAGCTGGGGCGCGTATTGGGCCACAAAGATGGCCATCGTAGAACACGCCCGCTTGCGGGGAGCGAGCGCCCAGTCACCGCCTACCGATAAGTTCTTTCAAAAAGACTTTCTGATGAATTCCTTGATCGGCAATCGCGAATATCTTTTCGACCAGGTCCCGGCGCTGATGGCGATTTTCGACAACGTGCACACCGTGGATGAAATGACGGAAGTGTTACCGAAGATGTCGCTTGTCAAACAAGGACTGCTCGGCAAGCCGATGTCGCCCATGCTCATTCTTGCCGGTGTGAACGACACCCAGGTCCCAATCGACGACATTTACCTGCTGCTCGACAAAGGCGACGTGCCTAAGACCGCCTGGATTAATCCGCAGGGCGGGCATCTTGGGAGGCAAGTTGGTGTGTGGCCCGATCCGCGCATCTTCAAAGAGGTGATCATTCCGTGGCTGGTGCGCACGCTTGAACCTGAGCCCGCGAGATGAGCCACTAAGAGAGCCATCGACAATTCAATACCCTAACAACCACAAAGGCTGCCAAAGCTCTTAGGACAGAAGACCAATGGAGACGCTTACACCCAACCGTCCGGCTCCTGTGACCGACGCACCCACATCCCGCAAGCTGCCCTTCTACCGTGAACTCTGGGTGCAGGTGCTGGTGGCCATCGCTCTGGCCGTAGTGCTCGGATACGTGGACCCGGCCCGCGCAATTGCCATGAAGCCGCTGGGCGACGCTTTCATCCGCGTGATCACGATGATCATCACTCTGATCATCTTCTGCACCGTGGTGACCGGAATTGCCGGCATGGACAACCTGAAGAAAGTTGGCCGTGTGGGCGGCATGGCGCTTCTTTACTTCGAAGTCGTTTCCACCATTGCCCTTCTAATCGGACTGCTGGTGGGCAACGTCGTGCGCCCGGGCAGCGGCTTCAACGTAAACGTCGCCACCCTGGACGCCAAGTCCGTCGCCGATTATGCTGGCCAAGCAAAAGCCCAAAGCGTCACCGAATTTTTGATGCATATCATCCCGACGACAGTGTTCGATGCCTTTGCCAAGGGGGACATTCTCGAAGTAGTTTTCGTTTCCTTGTTGATCGGCTTTGCGCTGTCGGCCGGCGGAGCGCGAGCCAAACCGCTGGTCGAACTCGTCGACTCCCTGACTTATGTCGTGTTCGATGTGACGAGGATCTTAATGAAATTCGCGCCGATTGGAGCTTTCGGAGCGATGGCCTACACGGTCGGCAAATTTGGCCTTGCTTCGCTCGGTCCGCTCGCCAAGCTAATCGGAACTTTCTGGCTTACTTCGGTGTTCTTTGTCGTAATCGTACTCGGCGCCATTGCCTGGGCTGCCAGCTTTAGCATTTTTCGCTTTCTTGTCTACATCAAGGAAGAAATTCTGCTGGTGTTGGCCGTAAGTTCCTCGGAGATCGCAATCCCGAATCTGATGGCCAAGCTTGAGAGGCTCGGTTGCTCCAAGTCTCTCGTTGGACTGGTGGTTCCGACCGGATTTACTTTCAACACCGATGGAACCAGTCTTTATATGACCATGGCCGCCCTATTCGTGGCGCAGGCCACCAATACTCATCTGACTCTAACCCAGCAACTCACCATCCTCGCCGTGGCGGTTCTCACGTCCAAGGGTGCCAGCGGTGTGCAGGGCGCATCTTTCATCGCGCTCGTGGCCACGCTCTCTGTGATCCCGACCATTCCAGTTGCAAGCATGGCGTTGATTCTTGGAATTGACCGCTTCCTGAGCATGTTCAGAGCCTTGGTCAACATGATTGGAAACGGAGTAGCAACGCTGGTCCTGGCCCGCTGGGAGGGAGAATTGGAGAGTGAAACCCTTAGGCAGCGCTTGGTGCGGACAGTCTAACAATTTTCCAGCAACCGTCTCGGATTAACTCAAGTCTCGATCCTGGCCTAATTGACCGCTTCGGGTTTGAAGATCACGCCTTGACTGGTGCGGCTGTTCATCACCACGCGGATCGGCTCCGCAAACTGCAAGTGGCGGACACAGCCTTGCTCTTCCATGGCCGGTTGTTCCGTTAACCACTGCCAATCGACTGAGCCTTCGCCGACATCTGGATTTACGGTGAAGTATCCGATCTGAAAGGCAGTGAGATTCTGGAAGAAATGGCTGCCTTGCGATGGGGTAACGCGAAAATCGCGGAATCCCGCCTCCACAATCACGCGCGCGCCGGAGATTTCATCCCATTCGACCGGAATGCCCAGCCAAGGTTCGGTCGATCCCCAACGCCCAACCCCGATCAGCAGATAGGGCCGGTTCTTTCCAAGGAGCAGGCGATTGAACTGAGCGACCGCCTTGGCCACTTCCTGGCTGCGGCTGCGCTCGAAGCGCTGCGAATCGACCACCACGACATCGTAAAGATTCTCGATGCGGCCGTTGCCCAGGACCTTGCTACCCCGGCAGATCAACCGCTCGGGTTGGACATCATCGAGGGCTAAGTCCTCGCTTTCGCGTGCCAGCGTCAGAGGCCGGATCTGCAGGAAGCCAAATTCCGCTGCCTGTCCAGTCGATTGCCCAGCCGACTGTCCAGCCAGTTGCCCAGTCGCTTGTCCAGTAGACGACCCAGCCTGCTGGGGCAGACGCACCGCAAATTCAACCTCCACTGGATTACCCAGCGCATCCTCGCCTGCCCGAACCAGTTCATCGAGAATCTCAGCTAGCGGGAACGTGCTGTGCTTGAGCATGGGGGCAAAGGTCACGATGCGCGATCCCGGCCGGCTCACTCCATCGTAGATGGCATGGTTATCTCTGGAGTAAGTTGAGGCCACCGCCTGTAGCGTGCCATCGCTCTCCGCAGAATCCAGGCCGAACCGCCTCTCGTGCCAGTGCCCGGGACGGCCGTCCGAAGCGCCATCCAACTCCAAGGCCCAGAACTCCGACTGCGAGTTGGACAGTATGTCTTCGACCGAGGAAAACTGCACCAGGTTGCGGGGATAGCGCGGGCAAAAAGTCAAACACTTCCCTCCATCCACCACCGCCCGGCCCAGGCCAAGAGCGACGGCAGCGATGCCGTCTTCGAAGGTCATCGGAGGCACGGGATAAAAATTGCGCGAGCGCACCACTCCCGAGAAATCCGGATAAAAGCGCTGGCCGTGGGGCGTGCCCACAACCTGCTGGAGAATCACCGCCATTTTTTCCTCTTCCAGACGGTAGGGCGTTGCCCGCACATAGGCCTTCGCATGGCGGCTGAAGGTGGAGGCGTAGATGCGCCGGATGGCCTCGCTGAGCGCCGTCAGCCGGTCTTCCAAATTTGCTTGCTGGTTGCCCAGCATGAAAGTCTCATAGACGCCGGTGAAAGGCTGGTATTGTGAATCCTCCAGCAGGCTGGACGAGCGCACCGCCAGTGGATGATTCACCTCCGCCAGGAACGATTTCAGGTCTTCGTTGAGGGAGGTGGATAGCGGTGCGGCCAGGAATCTTTGCTGAATTTCAGCGTCATCCTCGCATTGCAAAGCAAAGTCGAGAAGGTTATTCTCGGCCACGAATTGATCGAACACATCCGTCGCCAGCACGACGGCTGGAGGCACCGAGACGCGAACGCCGGGGAAGCGGCGTGTCATGCGGCTCTTTCGCAACAGATGGCGCACAAAGGCCAGGCCCCGAGCCTTGCCACCCAGCGACCCGGAGCCGATCCGCAGAAAACTTGATTCCGAAGGCTTGAACGTATCCGCCTTGAAGTCGCCGATCAGGACTTCATTTTGTTCTTGGCGGTACTGGTTAATCGACTCGATCAGATCGCGGCGCAGATGTTCGGAGCTGGCAAAATCCGAAACTTTTCGCGGCCGGAGCTTGGCCGCCAACGCAAACTCGGTGCGTGCCATCAGCCAATGGGAGAAGTGATTGCTCTGCGAGTGAAAGACGATGCTTTCTGCCGGAACCGTCTGTAATTGCTCTTCCAGTTCGTTCATGTCCTTCGCCCGTCCGACCTCGCTCGCATCCGGCAGACGAAACACGAAGTCGCCAAACCCGAACTGCTCGGTCAATATCTGGCGCAGGTCTTTCAGCAGCGTGGGGGACCGTTTGCGCAGAAACGAATAGCCCTCGGCATGGGCCCGCGCGCGGAACTCGGTGCGGCTGGTTTGCAACACTACGGGCACGTCCGGCACCAGACTCTTCATCATGCGCGCCAGTTCAAAACCCGCCTCCGGACTCAGCTTGCCCTCCCACGGGAACTCCACGTCCGATACCAGGCCGAACAGATAGTTGCGATATTCCTGCACCAGCCTGGACGCATCTTCGAAATTGGAGCTCAGCAGAATTCTCGGCCGCGCCTGCATGCGCACCAGCTTGTGCGCCACGTTGAGCCCTTCCTGGATCACGCGCCGCGATTGCTTGATCAGCTCGGTATAGATCACGGGCAGGAACGATGAGTAGTAACGAATATTGTCTTCCACCACCAGCAATACCGGTACGCCCATGGACCGCGTGTCGTGCAGCACGTTACGTTGGTCCTCGATGTACTTGACGATCGCGATCAGGATGCGGGCATTGCCTTGCCACAGAAAAATGCGTTCAATGTCGGTGACGGGATTTCGCGCCACGAAATTCTTGATCTCGCGATAGTCATAAGCCAGCACCACGACGGGAACGTCCAGCCCCGCCTGCTTCACCTCGCGCGCTAACTGCGCCGCGTTCATGTCGCCGACCGCAAGGTTGGTCACGATCAGGTTGAATTGCTGCGAGCGGGCCATCTCGGCCGCTTCGGCGCAGGAAGAAACGTGCGTGATTCCGGGAACGTGTTCCGGGCTGAGATCGAGCGATTGGTCGATGAGCAGTTCGTTGAGGCGGCCGTCTTCGCGGAGGATAAAAGAATCGTAAAGGCTGGAGACGAGAAGAATGTTGTGCACCTTGAAGGGCATCAGGTTTTCGAAGCCTTCAAAGCGCTCTTCCGCGTCCATAATGACTTGCTCGGCCGCGCGGTGCACGCTCATAGGAATATCCTAGTCGAGGTTCGCTCAGCAGGCGGCGGAAAAACTCAGTGGGCGCTTGATTTTGGGCGGCGCAGCAGTTCACTTAATGACAATGCTCGGGATTGTTAGTGCAATAGCGGTCGCGCTTCGTTACAAGCCTTTTCTCCGGAATTCCAGGACTGGTCAGTGTGTAAACAGTTTTGTCGCTGACTCGCGAAAGTCGGCGTGGACAAGTTTGATGCCAGTGACGTTCGGCGGATTGACAAGGCTGCAAGGCCCTGTCCGAGCGGCCAGCACAGGAGTTTTCCCAAAACAGGATCATTCCGACTATCGTAACCTTCTGGCCTCTATCCAAGACCGGAAACCGCTGGCATGATTGCAGCCAGTCTGGTTTCCTGGAGGTGGCGCTCATGAATCTGCCACGGCTAACGAATATACTGTGCTTTCTTATAGTTAGCTTGATTCTCGCGGCTTGCGGGTCGAAGTCCGGAACTGAAGGCGGTAGCGCAACCGCGCCCACCATTGCCACCCAGCCCGCGAACCAGACCGTTACGGCCGGCCAGACGGCAATTTTCTCTGTGACGGCCGCAGGAACCGCGCCACTGGGCTACCAATGGCAGAAGGGCGCCATGCCGATCAATGGCGCGACCTCGGCGAGCTATACCACCCCAGCGACCGCGACCTCCGACAGCGGCTCGACTTTTAGCGTGGTGGTCAGTAACTCCGCCGGGAAGATCACCAGCAACGCGGCCACGCTCACGGTGAATGCCGCCCCCGTTGCACCCTCGATAACGCAACAACCATCGAACCAGACCGTCACTGCCGGCCAGACCGCAACCTTCTCGGTGACCGCGGCGGGAACGGCACCTTTGGCTTACCAGTGGCAGAAGGGCACGGCCGCAATTACCGGTGCTACGTCGGCAAGCTATACAACACCCGCGACAACAACGTCTGACAATGGCACCCAATTCAGCGTGGTGGTGAGCAACTCGGCAGGAAAAGCAACCAGCAATGCGGCTACGCTGACGGTCAACCCTGCGCCACCCGCGACCACCGATGTCCTGACCTACCACAACGACATCGCGCGCACTGGCCAAAACCTGACCGAAACCACGCTCACGACCAGCAACGTGACATCGGCGACATTCGGCAAGCTTGGCTTCTACCCCGTGGACGGCTTGGTTGACGCCGAGCCGCTCTATGCCTCGAGCGTTTCAGTTCCGAGTAACGGCACACACAATCTGCTGATCGTTCCCACCGAGCATGGCTCGGTCTATGCCTTCGACGCCGATTCCGGCACGACAATCTGGCAGATCACAACGTTGAAGACGGGCGAAACTGCGTCCGACAATCGAGGCTGCGGGCAAGTTACCCCTGAAATCGGCGTGACCTCGACGCCGGTAATCGATCGCACCCAGGGTCCGAACGGCGCGATTTATGTGGTGGCCATGTCGAAAGACGGATCGGGCAACTACCACCAGCGCCTGCACGCGCTGGACCTCGCACTGGGAACGGAATTGTTCAGTGGCCCGGTCGATATTCAGGCGACCTATCCCGGTACCGGCGACAACACAAACGGCACCAGCGTGGTCTTCGATCCCAAACAATACAAGGAACGCGCCGCGCTGTTGTTGCTGAATGGCGTCATCTATACGGGCTGGGCTTCGCACTGTGACGATCGGCCCTATACGGGTTGGATCATGAGTTACAGCGAAACCACGCTGGCACAGACTAGCGTGCTGAACATCACACCCAACGGCAACGAGGGCGCTATCTGGATGGCGGGAGCCGGGCTTGCCGCCGACAGTTCGGGCAACATTTATTTTCTCGATGCCAATGGGGACTTCGACACCACCGTGAACGCGCAGGGGTTTCCCAGCGACGGCGACTACGGCAACGCCTTCATGAAGCTCTCCACCACCGGCAATCAGCTGGCCGTGGCCGACTTTTTCGAGATGGACAACGAGGCAGCGGAGAACGGCAGCGACACCGACCTCGGTTCCGGTGGCACGATTGTGCTGCCCGACCTAACCGACGGCTCGGGCAACACGTGGCACCTGGCAGTTGGCGCCGGCAAAGACAGCAACCTGTACGTCGTGAATCGCGACTCCATGGGCAAGTTCAGCGCCAACAACAGCAGCATTTATCAGGAGCTCGCGGGAGCGTTGCCCGGAGGCGTTTGGGCGATGCCCGCGTATTTCAACAACACGATTTACTACGGATCGGTGGGCAGCCCCATCCAGGCGTTCACCATCACCAACGCGAAACTGTCGACCAGCGCCACCGCGCAAACCAGCAACAGCTTTGGCTATCCCGGGACGACGCCCAGCATCTCGGCGAATGGCACCAGCAACGGAATCGTCTGGGCCGTGGAGAATAACAGCCCCGCGGTGCTGCATGCCTATAATGCCAGGACGCTTAACGAGCTCTACAACACCAACCAGGCCAGCAACGGCCGCGATCAGTTCGGTGCCGGCAACAAGTTCATCACCCCGATGATCGTGAACGGCAAGGTCTTCGTGGGAACGACGAATGGCGTGGCTATATTCGGGCTGCTGCCTTGATGGATGCCGGGCAGTTTTCTTACGACTTGTACGGGCTCACGCCCAGCTTCTTCACTTGCTCCGTGAAATCCCGCACCACCTGCCCAAACCTCGGCCCTTCGGCCGCGGAAACCCACTCCAGGCGAAAGCGTTCTTCTTCGATACCGAAATCCGCCAGCATCAGCTTGATGGCATCCGCGCGTTTCTCGGTTTTGTAATTGCCCTCCTGGTAGTGGCAATCTCCCAGATGACAGCCGCAGATGAGGACGCCGTCCGCCCCTTTGGTGAACGCATCAATGACCAGGTTGGGATGCACCATTCCCGAGCACATCACGCGGACGATGCGGATGCTGGGCGGGTATTGGGTCCGGGAAACGCCCGCCAGGTCTGCGCCGGCGTAGGAGCACCAGTTGCAGCACAGGGCGATGATCAGGGGCTCAAAGTTGTCTTCCATTACGATACTCCCAATGCAGCGTGGATCTGGGCCTCGATTTCAGCGAGGGTAAATCCGTAGACGAATATGCCATTCTTTGGACATGTAGCCTGGCAGCAGCCGCAGCCCTTGCAACTGGAGTCGTTGGTTTCGACGACTTTCTTGATCCCCCCTTGCCACATGTATTCGAGCAGGCCGATAGCTTTGTAGGGGCACGTGTCGACGCAGTAGGCGCAACCGTCGCAGCTCGCGTCGACCACATGCGATATGTTGCCTTCCAGCTCAATGCAGTCCCGGCTGAGGATGGTGGATGCTCTGGCGGCGGCGGCCTGAGCCTGCAAAATGGTTTCCTCGATGTTTTTGGGAGAATGCGCCAGCCCGCAAAGGAAAGCGCCGTCGGTCATGAAGTCGACCGGGCGCAGCTTCATGTGAGCCTCGAGGAAGAAGCCTTCGCTATTCAATGGAACCTTGATCAGCTGCGCGAGCTGTTTATTGTCCTCGTGCGGCTGAATGCCCGCCGACAACACCACCGCATCGGCGGCGATCGTGAACGGCATGCCGAGCGTCTGGTCGAAGACGGTAACCTGCAGTCCGTGCCCATCCGACGCTACTTCAGGCTTGCGATCTTCCTCGTAGCGGACGAATGCCACGCCTAACTGCCGCGCCCGGGTGTAGTACTCTTCCTTGAAACCATAGGTACGGATGTCGCGGTAGAGGACGTACACATGCGTGTGCGGCGAGAGTTCTTTGATCTTCAGCGCATTCTTGATCGCCTCGGCGCAACACACCCGCGAACAATACGGCCGTTCTTTGTCGCGTGAACCGACGCATTGGATCATCACCACCGTTTTCTGCTTTCCGTTCGGCTTCAGGAAGCCATCGTCAGTGACGAGACGTTGTTCGAGTTCTCGCTGAGTTATTACCCTCTTGTCCTGGCCATACAGGTACTCGGTGGGCTGATGCTCGCGCGCTCCGGTAGCAACGATGATCGTGCCATGCTTGACCGTGGTGGTCTGGCCGTCGACGGCAATCGTCGTGCTAAAGTCGCCGATTGAGCCGTCGATCTTCTCCAGCTTGGCCCCGGTGTAGACACAGATCAGGTCGTTGCGGCTGATCTCCTCCCGCAGCCGACTTAGCTCGGCTTGCGGTTGGTCCCCGCCCAGCAGGTAATGGAGATGCTTCAGATTCCCGCCCAGTTCGTTCTGCTTCTCGACCAGGTGAACGTTGAATCCCTGATGTGCCAGCGAAAGCGCGGCCGTCATGCCCGCGAGCCCGCCACCAATGACCAAGCCCGACTTGTTGACGGCGATCGACCTCTGGGCGAGCGGCTCCAGCAGCCGTGCCTTGGCCACCGCCATCCTCACCAAGTCCTTGGATTTCTCGGTAGCCTTTTCTGGCTCCTGCATGTGGACCCAGGAACATTGGTCGCGGATGTTCGCCATCTCAAAGAGATAAGCATTGAGTCCCGCCTCGCGCATGGTGTTCCGGAACAGAGGCTCATGAGTACGCGGCGTGCAGGAGGCAACGATCACGCGGTTCAGATGATGTTCGTTGATCTTTTCCTTGATCGCTTCCTGAGTGTCGTTGGAGCACGTGTAGAGATTGGCTCCGGCATAGACCACATTGGGTAGCGTCTTCGCATACTCCATCACCGAGGGGACATTGACCACGCCGGCGATGTTCGTTCCGCAGTGACAGACAAAGACCCCGATGCGAGGCTCCTCTCCGGTCACATCTCTCTCCGGGGGATACACCTTGGGTGTCATCTGCGTGCCCCGGGCGTCCTTTAGCAGGGAAAGCACCTGCCCGGCTGCTGCCGATGCCTGCATGACCGTTTCCGGAATGTCCTTGGGCTCGGCAAACGGGCCCGCCACAAAGATCGCTTCCCGCGAAGATTCCGCGGGCTTGAACACCGAAGTGTGGCAGAAATCGTGGGGATTGAGGGCGATGCCGAATTTTTCCGCGAACGCCTTCACCTCTTTGGGCGGCTGCATGCCCACCGACAGAACCACTAAGTCATACTCCCGCGAGATCTTCTTGTCGTTTTCGGCCAGATACTTGATGATGAGGTTCTTAGTTGCGGGTACTTCCTCGATTTTAGGCACGCGGCAACGGATATACTCCACGCCCTGTTCCTGGGCGCGGTGGTAATACTGCTCAAATCCTTTGCTGAAGGCGCGCAGATCCATGAAGAAGATGTCGCACTGCAGAGCCGCTCCAAGATGTTCCTTGGCCATGAGGGCTTCTTTAGTGGCGTACATGCAGCAGACCGACGAGCAGTAATCCCTCTCCGCGTCCCGCGATCCGACGCATTGGATGAAGCCGATCCGCTTGGGCGTTTGCCCGTCGCTCGGCCGCAGCACATGGCCGGAATACGGTCCCGACGCCGACAGGATTCGCTCGAACTCCATGGCGTTAATCACATTCGGGAGGCGGCCATATCCCAAATCTTTGCTACCCCGGGCATCGTAGGTCTGGTAACCGGGAGCGAGAATGATGGCCCCCACGTTCAGCTCAACAGTCGACGGTTTCTGGTCGAAATCGATTGCCTCGGCCTCGCACACTGCCTCGCAGATTCCGCAGTCGTCGTAATTCAAATGGATGCAGGCGTCACGGTCGATGATGGCCTTGTTGGGAACGGCCTGCGGGTAGGGAATGTACGTGGCAGGCCTGGAGTCGAGATTCAGGTTGAAGATGTTGCGAATGGGGTCGAAGGTACCCGCTGTAGCCAGGGCTGAAACCTGTTTCCCGGTGGGGCAAATGAAATTGCACGCCCCGCAGGTCCAACAAACCGAATTGTGTTTGCCGAAGGGCGCCTGTAGTTTTTTCTTTGGTCCCCTGCCGGTGAAGCCGATGGCGGTCCTTCCCATCCGCTCCTCGCACATGCGGACGCACAGCCCGCAGTAGATGCAGTCGTCGTTTTTCTTCTTGATCCGAGTATCCAGGACTCCCAGTTCGGCGGCGATGCGCTTGACGATCTCGGACTCGGGACTGCGCGCCAGCAGCAGCTCGGCCACGATGCGCCGTGCCCGCAAGACCCTCTCGCTATGGGTTGTGACGCTGATTCCGTCTAAAGCGGGATACGAGCAGGCAGCTTGAACAGTGGCCGGTCTGCCCGGAGCGGCTACCTCAACCACGCAAAGCCGGCAGGCGCCATAGGGAGTCAGCGCCTTATGGTGGCAGAGGGTGGGGAGCTTGACGCCGGCTTTTTCTACGGCGTGGAGGAGCTTCGTTCCCTCCGCAACTTCTATCGGCGCGTTATTGATTGTGAGGTTTGGCATTTTTTCTTCTCACGCTTACTGCTTCTGAACTCCCGCTCTCTTCTCCTCGGCTCTACGCGCCTTCCACTCCTTGACTGCCACCGGAGCAGCCAGCGACTGCAGTTCCCGAGCTTCCTTCCCCGAAAGTTTGACGATCGCTCCAACTTTGGGCGGACAGACTTCGAGGCACTCGCCGCACTTGGTACAGACGTCTTGATCGATGACGTGGACGTGCTTATTCGATCCTTTCACCGCCCCGCCTGGACAAGCCTTGAGACACAACGTGCAACCCGGGCACTTATCGGGATCGATGTAGTACTTGATGAGTGGCTTGCAAACTTTCGCCGGACAGTTCTTGTCCGTGATATGCGCAACGTACTCGTCCTTGAAGTACTTCAGGGTGGATAGCACCGGGTTGGGCAAAGTCTGACCGAGCCCGCACATCGAGGCGTCCTTAATCGCCAGCCCGAGTTCCTCGAGGAACTCCACATCGCCTTCGCGTCCTTCACCCTCCGAGATCCGGGTCAAGACCTCGAGCAGGGCTTCGCTGCCCTCGCGGCAGGCGCTGCACTTACCGCAAGACTCGTCGTTGGTGAACTGGATGAAGAACTTGGAAACATCCACCATGCAGGTGTCTTCATCCATGACAATCATCCCGCCGGACCCCATCATCGAGCCCACTTCCTTCAGGCTCTCGTAATCAATGGGGAGATCAATAAAAGCTTTGGGGATGCAACCGCCCGAAGGGCCACCGGTCTGCACCGCCTTGAATTCCTTCTTGTCGGGAATCCCACCGCCGATCTCGTAGATGACGTCGCGCAGAGTGATACCCATTGGGACTTCGATTAGGCCGGTGTTGTTGATCTTTCCCACTAGGGAGAAGATCTTCGTGCCTTTGCTCGAGGCCGTTCCGATGCCGGCATACCACTCCGCGCCCCGGTTGATGATCTGAGGCACGTTGGCCAGAGTCTCAACGTTGTTGATGATGGTGGGACAACCCCACAGCCCGACCTGCGCCGGAAACGGAGGCCGCTGCGTCGGCTCGGGGCTTTCACCCTCGATGGAATGGATCAGGGATGTCTCCTCCCCGCACACGAAAGCGCCCGATCCTTCGCGTATCTCCAGATCGAAAGCAAACCCGGTGGAGAGGATGTTCTGGCCCAGCAGGCCAAACGCACGCGCGCTGTCAATGGCCTTCTGCAGCCGCTGACGGGCCAGAGGATACTCCGTCCGAACATAGACAAACCCTTGCGCCACGCCGATGGCATAGGCGGCGATCGTCATCCCCTCCACCAGCGAATGAGGATCGGATTCCAGCAAGCTCCGGTCCATGTAGGCGCCGGGGTCGCCTTCGTCGCAATTGCCAATCAGGTACTTCGGCGTCTTTTTCTCTCCCCGGCACACTTTCCACTTAATGCCGGTTGGAAATCCCGCACCGCCGCGGCCACGAAGTCCGGAGCGCGTGATCTGATCGATCACCTGCTCGGGAGTCATCGACGTGAGCGCCAGCCCCAGACCCTGGTAGCCGTCCCGGGCGATATAGTCGTCGATCTTCTCCGGATCAATGAGCCCTTTGTTGCGCAAAACCACCGGCATCTGTTTATGGAAAAATGGAATGTCAGACAACAAGGGGATCGGCTCTTTTGTCTCGGGCGAGACAAACATGAACTTCCGGACGGGAGTGCCCTTGACGATGTGCTCTTCAATCAGTGTGGAGGCATTTTCGGGCTTGAGCCATCCATAGAACGTCTCGTCCGGCATGACGACGGCCAGAGGACCCTGGCCGCAGAAGCCGTTGCATCCCGTAGCGACCACGCGCACTTGATCCCCAAGGCCCTTTTCGGCAACTTCCTTGTCGAGGGCATCCTTGAGCTTGAATGCGCCGCCCGCGACACAGCCGGTGCCGCAGCACACCATGAGGTCTTTTCCATTGCCCCGGAGACGAACCTGCTCGATCGTCTCTTCCTTTTTCTGGTGCAGTTCAGCCAGTGTAAGTGACATGCTAGGCCGCCTCCTGACACTTGTGCACGATGTCCGGAATGTCTTGGCGAGTCAGCTTGCCATAGGTCTCGTTGCCCACCGTGAGCGCGGGGGCAAGACCGCAGCATCCAATGCAACGAACGCTCTTCAGGGTGAACTTCATGTCGGGAGTCGTCTCGTCTTCCTTGATGCCGAGCGTTTCGCTGACCTTGTCCATCAGTCGTTGGCTGCCGCGTACGTAGCAGGTCGTGCCCATACAGACGTTGATCACGTACTTGCCCCGGGGCACCACGCTGAAGGCGCTGTAAAAAGTCGCAATGCGATAAATGTCGGCGACAGGATGGCCGGTTTCCTGCGCGATGTAGCGCAGAACATTCTCGGGGAAATAGTTAAGGGTGGCGTTGACTTCCTGAAGAATGGGCATCAACGGTCCCTGCCGGCTCTTGTGGCGGGCGATGATGGCCGCGACGGTTTCGCGCACCTCCGGCTCCAACTCAAACGCCGCACTGGGCAGGGGTTGCACATGGTTCCGGGTGGGACAATTCGAGACGCACGTCCCGCAGCCCGTACACTTGGTTTCGTCCACATAGCGAGGTTGCCGGCCGAGAGTGACGGTGAAATTCCCGGGAGTTCCCCGGACGCTTTGCACCTCGCTCAGAGTGAGGACTTCAATGTCGCGGTGACGGCCGACCTCGACCAACCGCGGAGCCATGGTGCACATGGCGCAGTCATTGGTGGGAAAAGTCTTGTCCAGTTGAGACATGACCCCCCCGATCGCCGGTCCGCGGTCGGTCAGGTAGACCTTGATGCCGGCGCCAGTAAGATCCAGTGCGGCTTGCATGCCGCCAATGCCGCCACCAACGACCAATGCGGCGCCAACTGGATGGGGCTGGATCAGGTTAGACGACATGGCCGATGGCCTCCCCGGCGGGCACTAGCTGCGCGGCCCGCTCCTTGACCGCCTGGAAGTACAAGGCCAGAGGTCGATAGATCATGTGTGCCCAGCTCCCGAACGGCATCTCTACTACCAGCATCGGCGTGGCGATGATCACGTGCACGCCGTACGTGATCAGAGCGGCGTAACCCAAGCCTGAATACCGCAAGATGTGTGCGGCCATCCCGCTCACCGCCGTGAGCAGCAGTAGGACGGGGAAGATCAGATCCTCCATCCGTGTTTCCTTGTAGATTTCCTTGTTGGCCTTCACCCGTTGTACGAGGATGTCGCCGACGCCGTAGAAGATGAAGCCGGCCGCGAGGTATCCCAGCCAGCGCTGCGGGTTGTACAAGGGATAAATATTGTCGGTTTGAAACCACCGCAGAGCGAAGACCTTGATGGTCAGCATCATGACCGTGCCCAGGGCGAGCAGCCAATGCCCCAGCCACCGGCCTTTCTCCGGACACTTCTTCATCATCGCGTGGGACACCGACTGGTGCACGTAGGTCCACGCCTCGCCGACATAGACAGAAAAGGGGATGGACGGTCGTTCCTCGCCTCCCATGGTGAAACGCCAGACGCGGAAGACGCGGGTCAGCAGGAGTAGGAACGGAAAGAGCATCACCGTGAGCGTGTAATACGTCATGATGGGGAACATGTGCTCCAGCCCCATTGGCGTGGTCAGGCCGGAAAGCGGCAGCCCCACATACCACAGGTGGTAGCAGAGGATCAGCGCCACGACGAGCACCGCAGCGAAGGCTAGCGAGGCGATGTGCCACGCCCGGGACCTGAGGAGCCCTCCCCCTATGCCCGTCCACTCATACTGGGCGCACAGGAAGCGCCGCAGCGTTTGCATGGAAATCCTGGGCTCGGCGTGGCGGGGGCAGGCGGTGGAGCAATCGCCGCAGTCGTGGCAGATCCAGGGCTCGAGGCTTCCTTGGAGCGGTGCTCTCAGCCCGAGAAGAGCGTAGCGGATGCTTCTGCGAGGAAAGTTTGCGAAGTCCG
>JBEKQC010000037.1:0-56789 GCA_049520095.1 Terriglobales bacterium | reverse complement strand
ATCAATAAGGATCGGCAGAAACGGCGAGGGTGGGGAGAGATCACCAGAAAGGAGGGTCGTTACCTAGGAGCTATGTCGTTCGGCACTTGTGGAAATAAAGGTCAGACGTGCCACGCCGATGGGACATAGTGAAACGCAATTGGGTTCCGCAGGACAAACGGAACGAGCTCCGGGAAGGTTTCGGGGACGGATCCCAGAATCGGAACCAACAAGGAGCAGTTCAATGGCACTTACCATCCTAAATAATATTGCCGCGATCGCTGCGCAAAACCAACTCAACATCACCAGCAACAGTCTCAACTCAACCCTGGAGCAGTTGTCTTCAGGCTCACGCATCAATAGCGGCGCTGACGATCCGGCTGGTCTGGCCATCGCTAATGGCTTACAGGCGAACATCGCGGCGCTGACCCAATCGGCGAGCAACGCCACTGACGGCGTCGGCGAACTGCAGGTCGCAGACGGCGCACTGTCGCAGGTCACGACGCTGCTTGACCGCGCCGTCACGCTGGCCACTGAATCCGCCACCGGCACCGTCTCCAACTCGCAACGCACCGCGATCGACACCGAATATCAATCCATCAAAGCGGAGATTGACGGTATCGGTTCCACCACCAATTTCAATGGCGGGCAGGTATTCACCGCGAATACTCTCAATGTCTTCCTGAGTGATGGCAGCACTGCCGGCAGCAGCACCATTGGTGTAACTACCGGACTGTTGTCCTCCGCCGGCCTTAACTTAGGTGGAGCGGTCGCCGCCACCGGCACTCTGACGGAAGCAGCGGGCACGGCTGCCGTGGCTGCCGGCGACCTCCTGACCAACTCGGGCGTGATCGTGCAAGGTAGCGCTGCGCACTCTACGTTGACCGTCGCTGGCACCGGCCCCGCCGCCACCGACACCGTGACCGTCGGCACCACGCAATACACGTTCGTTGCGGCCCTCACTGCCGGAGGGACGGCAAATCAGGTTCTGGTCGGGGGTAGTGCCCAACAATCGCTTATCAACCTGGCGGCTGCGATCAACGCCACGTCCGGTCAGTCCGGAACGGAATATGGAATCGGAACCGTGGCCAATACTCTGGCCCATGCAGTCAATACAAACGCAACCGTAGACACGATTACGGCAAATATCAACGGCGTCGGCGGAGCCGGCACGGGCAGCGGTGTCATCCTGACTTCGGGGACACCCGGAGACCTAGTGGCCGGAGCGGCGACTCTAGGAGCCGGCACCGCTGGTGTCAATGGCGACACCGTCGCGGTCGGCGGCACAACCTATACGTTCGTGGCCGCGCTGGCCACCACACCAACGGCGAATGAGGTGTTGTATGGATCTTCAGTTACGACTGCCTTGGCGCATCTGGTAGAGGCGGTCAACCAGGGAACCAACGAGGGAACCGACTACGGCCCGGGAACGGTGGCCAATGCCAATGTTACCGCAGTCGGCGTTGCCGGACATCTGGCCACTGAGGTCCAATTTACGGCGAATGTGACGGGCACCTCCGGCAACGGAATTTCGGGTGTGGGCAGTGGTAACACTGCATTCGCCTCGCTGGACTTCACCGCCGGCGCCAATGCCGGGAACGCTCCGATCGCCACCGCAGGCGATACCGTGACGGTCGGTGGGCAAACCTACACCTTCGTGAACGCCCTCAGCACTACTGCCGTCGCAAACCAGGTCTTGGTGGAGGCTACGAATGCCGCCAGCCTTACCAACCTGGAAAACGCCGTCAACGGCGGGACCGGATTAGGCGCTACCTACTCAACCGGCACCGTCGCCAACACTAACGTCACGGCCGCGACCGGAACCACACCGGCCGGGCTGAACACGATCACATTCACTTCAGCAACCAAAGGCCTCGCCGGCAACAGTATCGCTACATCGTCAACGACATTGCAGACGGTCAATCCCAACACCTTTGCGGGTTCGGAATTGACTGGCGGCACGGCCGGATCGGTAAACGATCTGTTGACCCAATCCGACGCGCAGACTGCCTTGACGCTCATCAACGCCGCGGTCGCAACCATTGCCGCCCTACGCGGCAATATTGGATCGACCGTCAACCGCTTGCAAAGTGCTTCCAGTGTCATCAACAACCAGACACAGAACCTGACTTCGGCGGAAAACGACGTCACGGCCGCAAACATTCCGACGGTCGTAGCCAGCCTTTCCAGTTACTCAATTCTGGAGCAGACCGGAATTTCTGCGATCGCCCAGGCTAACCAGCAGCAGCAACTTGTTCTAAAGCTGTTGCAGTAAGACGAGGTTTTGGCACAAGCGGAGGCGGACAACCAACCGCCTCCTTTGTGCTATTCCGGGAGTAGTGGGCCATGAGCATCGGTCCGATTCAAAGCTTTCCGCCGGCAGAGAGTATGCAGGCAGTGAACCCAAGTGTGGGCTCGAGCCGCGCCGAACCACGTCCCGATTCAGGCACGGCAGCAGAAAAAGCGGCCCAGCCGGTTTCGGGAACTCTGCCAAAACAAGAAACGTCCATCGCGAAAAATGTGCCCTCAACCTACGAATTGCCAGCGGATGTCGTCGAAGTGCACCAGGATCCTGAGACTAAGAACCAGATAATCATTCAGTATCTGGACAAGGGCAGAAACGTGGTCCTGCAGGTGCCGAGCAACCAAGAACTTAGCGTGGAACGCGGAATCTCCCAGGATTTTCAACAAGCGGCGAAACTGCGCGCCAGCGCGGACACGGCAACAGCCAACGACGAAGGAGGAAAAACTCATGGGGATTAGCTTTAACGCGGCGAGCTTGTTGAGTGGCAACGGTATCGATGTGAATTCCATTGTGTCCGAGATTCAGGCTGCCCAGAGCGGGCAATTGACAGCCTGGCAGGCGGACCAGACCACGCTGCAAACGCAGGCGACCGCCATTGGCACCATTAATACCGACCTCTCAAACCTGGCGAGCGCTGTGCAAGGGCTTTCGAACGGGGCGCTTGGGCAGCTCACCGCCAACACATCGGAATCGGCGATTCTGACCGGCACGGCGCAGAGCGGGGCTACGCCCGCCAACTACACCATTGTGGTGAACGGTCTGGCGTCTACGGGAACCCTCTACACCGACGAGGTAGCGAACGCAACGACCTCGATTCTCCCCAGCGGGCAAACCACGGGAGAGCTCAATCTACTGATTGGAGGGACCGGGGGCACGGCGGCGAACATCGCCATCACGGCCGGCAGCAATGATACGCTCGCCACGCTCGCCAAGTCGATCAATACGCAGAGCGCTACCAACAAATGGGGCATCACGGCCAGCGTGGTCGCGGACGCTACCGGCGCGCGCCTCGCCATCTATAGCCAGTCGACAGGCAGTGCCGGGGCACTTTCCATTCCGACCGGCTCCGGCAACAACACCACGAGTCTGACGTTTGAGCCGCCAATCGGTGGATCGAATGCCGAAATCACGATCAACGGAATCCCCTACGCCAGCTCGACCAACACGGTCACCGGCGCGATCCCCGATGTGACCCTGAACCTGGTGAGCGCCGACGAGGCCACGCCGGTAACCTTGACGGTCGGCCCGGACACAACCGCTATCACCAACTCCATCAACAATTTTGTCACCGAATACAACACGGTCATCGGCGATATCAACACCCAGTTCACCGTCAATGCCTCGACCGGCAACGAAGGCCCCCTGGGCGCCGATAATTACCTGCGGACCCTGCAATCCAGCCTGGCTGCGGACGTAACTTATGCGACTAGCGACCCAACATCGGTCAGCAACGGTTTGACCAGCCTGGCTTCGCTCGGAATCATCACCAACAGTGATGGAACTCTGACCGTGAACCAGACCCTGATCGATACCCCGGACAATTATTCCCCCGCATTCCCGGATGTGCTCACCGCCAACCTCAGCGGGGTGCTGAATTTCTTCACGAATTCGAACTCGACCGGGTTTGCCGACAACCTAAGCACCGCTCTCAACAGTCTGACGGACCCGTCGACGGGTGTTCTGAACGAGGATCTTGCCTCGAACCAGAGCCAGCAGAACGACCTTACGACCGAAATAACCAACTTCCAGACTCAGCTGGCGGCCCAAAAAGTACAGTTGGATCAGCAGTTCGACGCCGTCAACGCATCGCTCGAACAGTATCCCTTCACGCTGCTGGAAGTGACTGCGGCGCTGGGGTCACTGACGGTTGGCGGGACGAACACAGGCACACTTCCGAGCACGAATACGGCTCCGACGACCGGGGAGAGCGTGAGCGGATCGGGCAATATCGACAATTCTGGCAGCACTAGTAGCAGCACTTAACCGAAAGGGACATACAGGCATGAATATCCAACAGTCGTATCGAGAAGCGGCGGTCCGCGGAGCAAATCCCGTAGCGCTGGTCGTGCGGCTTTACGAACAGATGATTGAAGATATGCGGCAAGTCGCAATCGCTATCGAGCGGAACGACATCGAGCGGCGGACCAACCGCATCAATCACGCGATTCTGGTCATCGGGCATCTGCAGTCGTCGCTGGATTTTGCCCAGGGAGGCAAGGTCGCCCAGGATCTCGACAACTTCTACAACGCTCTGCGCCAGAACGTGGTGTGGGTGCAATTTCATCCTTCAAAACGCGACGGCACCCAGGTCATCACAGACCTGCTGGCGGTGCGAGCGGCATGGATCGAGGTTGAGCGAACTGAGCACCCATCGTCATCAACCGCGCCCGCGACGGTTACTCGTTCACCACAGCTATTTCATCCCGGTGCCGACGATCCCGATGCTGATTCCCCCCGGGCACACATGGATTGGCAGGGATAATGCCGCTGGACGCGCTGGAGACCCTGCGGCAGGTGAATATCTATCTCCGCTCCGCGCTGATCCGTCTCCGCCCGGAAATAAGACACTGTTCGACTATCAAGCCGCGAGACTTCTCTGACCTTCTCAGCCAGATTCGGCGGGCGTCAGCCTGTCTGCAGCGCTTGCCGCCATATTCCGAAGCGGCCGCCGCTGCGGAAAAGGAATCGCTGGAATACCGCAGCA
This sequence comes from Terriglobales bacterium, assembly GCA_049520095.1. Classification (GTDB taxonomy): domain Bacteria; phylum Acidobacteriota; class Terriglobia; order Terriglobales; family Acidobacteriaceae; genus Acidiflorens. The sequence goes on along the minus strand of JBEKQC010000037.1, from coordinate 51,801 downwards.
GCCTGGAGAAACTCCGGCATTATCTACCTGGCGTGCACATTAGGCTGCTGGCCGAGAAGTCGCGTCTTGAAACCGCGCGCGACCATTTAGCGGCCGCAGCCTCCTGGGATCGGGCCAGCAAAGAGGCTCTTTGAAGCGGACCCTGTGCCTTGGACTCTCTGAACGCCGCCCGGCTGAGCAGGCTGCGGAACAACTCGAATGTGGCTCGGCTGTTCTCGCAACTGACCCGCAGCAAAACGCTCAGGCAGCGAGGCTATAGCGGCAATCGGCGTGGGCCAGAATGCCCATCATTTCGTGGAAGGTCGCAATCTCGAAGTTCAGAATTGAGCGATTGTGCACCAGGCCTTCCACTACTGCGCGAGAGGGGTTGAACAGCTTGAATTGAATATCGTGTTCGCGTGCCCAGCGCTCGAGAAACACGAGCATACCTAGACCCCCACCGCCAATTGCTTCGACTTCGGAAAGATCCAGTGCAACGATGCGTGAGGCGGCCTGTGCCAGCACGATATCGCGAAGCTTGAAAACAGAGTTACTGCGAATGATTCTGCCCTTGCACGCAACCACCGCCAAGTCACTCAAGTTCTCAACGTGTATGGTCGGCATGTGACCCCCTGCGGACTGATTCCACCCGTCGTTACTGATCACTTATCCCAAAAGCAAGAACGCTGCCAAAACGCGATGGCCTTATTTTTCAACTTGATACAGGACGGGAGGGTTGAAAACCTGGAATTTTCGGGAGGGCATCGGGTAATTGGTACCAGGGCGGATTACGGCGGTAAGCATAGAATGTTCTAGCCATTTGCACCCGAATATGTACAATTTAGGTGCGTTTGACTTTGCGGTTGTCAGCAGTACTCTGCTCTACAGCGTGACCTGCCTTACGGCGTGATCTGCATGAGCGTGATCTGCACTATCCTGCGAGTTCCAGCGCTACTTCAACACAAAAGGAACACAGCAACATCATGGAAACAGGAACAGTAAAGTGGTTCAACGATGCCAAGGGCTATGGTTTTATCAGCCGCCAGAATGGCGAAGATGTATTCGTGCACTTCTCCGCCATCCAGGCAAACGGGTTTCGCAGCCTGCAGGAAGGTCAACAGGTTCAGTTCGACGTAGTGAAGGGCCCCAAGGGCTGGCAGGCGGAGAACGTCAAAGGCGTCTAGGCCACAACCAAAATTCGGAAAAAGAAAGGCGGCCCGCGCAGGCCGCTTTTCTTTTTGGCGAAGACTTGGATTAATAAAGACTGGATTCAATGGAGCGACGGGCGTCTCGCCCGTCGACTTCACGCCGCCTGTTCCGCTTCGGCTACCGTTCCGTAGAAACGAAAGAAGTTTTCCACTCGGGTCACTTCCAAAGCATTGTGAATACGCTGGTTCACGCCCACCAACCCGAGGCTGCGTCCATCTTTTTGTCGCGTAACATAGGCCCCGACCAGCGCCCCAATGCCCGCCGAATCCGCCAGCGGGACCTCGGTGAAGTCCAGAATGAGCGCGCGCGAGTTGTCGGCGCGCACCTTGGACTGAAAGCCGAATAGATTGATTAGAGTCAGTGGCCCCGAAAGGCGCAGAATGCGGATTCCCTCCCGCGATCCGGGCAGATCTTCGATGTGCAACGGCTGCTCAGCCATGCGAGAAATGTTACCGGCGAATGACAGGGCAAATGTTAAAAACAGGTTAATTCGTCCAAATTGCAGATCTCTGGTTTACTCTCCGCCTACGGTTAATCCGTCGATGCGGATCGTCGGCGAGGCTACGCTGCCGCGGAATTCCAGATCGCTGCCTATCTCGGAAATGTTGCAGAACATGTCTTTGAGATTGCCGGCTACCGTGATCTCTTCGACGGGATAGGCCAGCTCGCCATTGACAATCCACATGCCGGAGGCGCCGCGGGAGTAGTCGCCGGTGACCAGATTTGCGCCGTGACCGAGAAACTCGGTTACATAAAGGCCGTCTTTGATGTCCGCGATAATCTGCTGTGGCGTTTTCGTCCCCGGATCGAGGAAGTAATTTCCCGGCCCGATGCCGGGCGTGCCGGCGAGTCCGCGAGAAGCGTTGGCGGTGGTCTCCAGGCCCAACTTTTTGGCGGTGTAGGTATTCAGCAGATACGACTTCAGAATTCCGCTCTCAATCACCACGGTGCGGCGCGTGGGAATGCCTTCACCATCGAAGGGCGTGGTGCCGAAGCCGCCGGGCATAGTGCCGTCATCGATTACGGTGACGTTCGCTTCGGCAATTTTCTCGCCGAGTTTACCGGCCAGGAACGAAGCTCCGCGATAGATCGAGTCGCCGTTCACGCCCTCGAAAATGTGTTCGAGCATGGAGCTGGCGACCATCGGATCAAGCACCACCGGCACATGCGCCGTCTTCACCTTGCGCGCACCGAGGCGGCGGAGGGTGCGGCGGGCGGCTTCTTTTCCGACCTGCTCCGCCGAGTCGAGCTTCGCCAGGCTGCGCGCAACGGAATACCAGTAATCGCGCTGCATGCGGCCTTGCTACTTTTCTGCCGGTGGCGGCGTCGAACGATCCGCCCTCGGAGTTCTTGATGCGCGGATCGGCGTCGAGCGCGGCCTTTTCGGCGCGGCGCGCGTACTCAATGCGCTCGGGGCCGGGCAACGAATAGACATCTTCGTGATAGAGATGGAGGTCGCCGGAAAGCGATCCGAGCTTGGCGGCTTCGGGAATGCCGGCGCATGGGTCTTCAGAACAGATCTTCGCCAGTTCAAGCGCGGACTTCAACATGCGTTCGATGCCTTCAGCGGAGAAATCGCTGGTATAGGTGCTGGCGGCGCGCTGTCCGAAGAAGACGCGCACGCCGATGGCGCGCGAGCCCGATTCCTTCAGCGTTTCGACCTGACCCAGACGCACCACGGTGGAAAATTCGTCGCCTTCACGGACGACACATTCGGCGGCTGTCGCGCCGCCTTTCATCGCGCGGCGTACTACGTCGGTGGCCAATTGTCTAAGGTCGATTGCGGATTGTGTTTCGCTGGTTTCTAGTGTTGGCATCACTTTAATTGAACGATTCGGAGATTTGTTTGTGTTGTTCTTTAGGACGATTGCGGCAATTGTCGGCTAATATCGCAAAGCATATCCGAATGTATATTGAGACCTAGGTTGGTCATGTTGTATAAGTGCTCACTCGCAACAAGCCAGACGATCTCACAAATCTGACGTTCGGAATAATAGCGAGCCATGAGGGCAAAGGTCTCCTGATTTACTTTTTTGTCTTTTGTCAGTTCCGATACATAATCTAGCGCCGCACGTTCAGCCTCACTAAAAAGAGGGCTGGTACGGTACTGTTCCAGCGCGTTGAATTTAGCCTGATTCAGCGATGCTTTGATGGCCAATGATCGGCCAATATCCACGCAGAAAGAGCAGACATTCATACGTGCCACGTGCTCACGAATGAGCAGCGCCATTTCTCGAGACAATGACAATTTTTCGTCCAGCCTGCCAATTTTTGTATAGAACATCCCGAATGCAAGGGGCAGGCGCACGGAAAAAACTTTAAGCGGCGTCAACACTTTGCCAAATTGCCGGCGAGTGAAGTGGTAGGCCAACTTCATCATTACGTCGCGCGGTTTTTCAACTGGAGAAAGAAAGGTTCCCATTTCTTTATTCATTCTGACTACTGCATGAATCCGCCGCCCTCGCGCTTCGCAGTCCCGCCGACGGTAAGCCGGTCGATCTTGATTGTCGGAATGCCTACGCCCACTGGAACGGCCTGTCCATCTTTGCCGCAGGTGCCGACGCCTTCATCGAGTTTCAAATCGTTGCCGACCATCGAAACCCGCGTCAGCACATCTGGCCCATTGCCGATCAGGGTGGCACCCTTGATTGGGGCGGTGATCTGTCCGTTTTCGATGAGATACGCTTCCGACGCCGAGAACACAAATTTGCCGTTCGTGATGTCGACCTGCCCGCCGCCGAAGTTCACCGCGTAGACTCCATTCTTCACTGAACGAATGATGTCTCCGGGATCGTCTTGCCCGGCGAGCATGTATGTGTTCGTCATGCGGGGCATGGGAATATGCTCGTAGGTCTCGCGGCGTCCGTTGCCGGTATCAGCGAGGCCCATCAGCTTTGAGGAGAGCTTGTCGCTGAGATATCCCTTGAGAATTCCGTTTTCGATCAGCACGGTTTCCTGCGTCGGCTGGCCTTCATCATCGACGTTCAGCGACCCGCGTCGCCACGGCATCGTGCCGTTATCGACCACCGTGCACTTTTCGTTTGCTACACGCTTGCCGATCAGGCCGGCGAATGCCGACGTCTTCTTGCGATTGAAGTCGGCTTCCAACCCGTGACCCACTGCTTCGTGCAGCAGAACGCCGGGCCATCCCGGACCGAGCACGACTTCCATATCGCCGGCCGGAGCTTCGCGCGCGTCGAGTTGCAGAATGGCCTGGCGCGCAGCCTCTTTGGCAAAAAATTCGGGAGTCTTGTCGCCAAAAAAGAAGTCGAGCGCAACCCTCCCGCCGCCGCCCGACGTTCCACGTCCTGACGACTCGCGGCCCGAGCTTGCGTCGGTTTTCGCAATGCAGGAAACGTTCATGCGCGCCAGCGGCTGCGAGTCTTCCGCAAACGTGGCGTCGGAAGCGACCACGAGGATGGTCCGCAGTTCGTCGGCATAGCTGGCGCGTACTTCCTTGATGCGCGGATCGTATCCGCGAGCCGTCTTATCGGCGCGCATCAGCAGTTCGACCTTGGCGGTAATGTCCGCGTCCACAGAAGGCAAAGCTACGGGGTACAAGCTGCGGGCCGGCTTCTGCTGGAATCCGGCGACCGTCGTTTTGGACGGGGCGCTCGCGATCAGCGCGGCGGTGCGGGCAGCGTGCAAAATTCGTTGCGGAGAGAGATCGTCGGTATACGCATAGCCGGTGCGCTCGCCGGAAACGACCCGCACGCCGCAGCCCGCTGAAATTCCCTGCGAGGCGGACTTCACCAGCGATTCATCCACCATCAGCGAGGTCGACGTCAGGTATTCGAAATAAAGGTCGGCATAGTCGCCGCCGGCCGAAAGCGCCGCGGTGAGATAAGTCTCAAGATCCTGATTCGTAAGTCCGTAGTGCTCGAAGAAGAAACGTTCCTGAGTGGCAATCACCATATTTGGATGCCCTTGGCTTTGCAAACGACTCGCGCGGTGCTTCTGCATTATCCCATGAGCGGAGCGGCGTCAGAGCCAGCGACGAGGCTATTGAATTGGGGGCGGTTTTCCAATGGCCCGCGACGGCCGGGATCCGAACCCAGCCAATCCAGGTCGTGAGCGCTATTGCCTGTTTGCGACAGTCGTGACAGTTCTAGTGCTATCGGTACCCACTTTGGCGTAGACTCCGTGGCATGAGAACCGCGGACGCGAAAATTGTTCTGATACTCGGGATCGTGGTAACCGTCGTGGCCCAGAGCAAAAAGCCTGCCGATGTTTCCGCTGTCGCCGCCAGCGGAACCGTGAGCGGAAATCGGTACACAAATTCCTTCTTCAGCCTAAACGTCGATGCACCTAATGCGACTCTTCAGCTGAATCCTTTAGTGAACGCCGATGGCCAACGTGCTCGTCTCGTGCAAGTACTGGCGAAACCAGCTCAATGGGAGGATACCTACACTTTTGCTGTATTAGCAGACTCCTTGATCAAGTACCCACAATTGCAGTCCTTAACTCAATATGTGCGAAGTGTCCGTCATCAATTGGAAAGAGAGGGTCTTCCTGCAGTGCGGGAAGAATTTCCACTCACCATCGGAGGAGTGGAGTTCACAGGCGCGATTCTGGAAGAACATGTGCCCGCTGGGCGGAAGTACTACCGAGGCATGTACTCAACATTTCGAAACGGCTATATCTTGTCTTTCGACGCGGAGGCTGCTTCGGAAAACAAACTCAACGAGCTGGTTACGCGCCTCGTGAAATTCACGAACTGAGTACAGATGTTGCGAAATCCCCATAGCACTCACAACCCCAGAATCGGCCGGTCACTTGGCGAATTGTCGGCAACGCGAAAACTGACGCATTACCAAAATTACACAAGCCAGGCTGATATACGCCGATCAAAACCAAACAATTTCGCGGTTTGCCCCACTCTTCGTTAAGCGTGAGATTCCACGTCCGCCCACTGCTTGGGATTTTTCACTGACCACCGCCATCTCACTTCCACATTTTTCATCACAAATGCCCAGTGTGCGCTATCACAGACATCGAACCGCCAGTCGCCGACAATGGAGATCGACCTTCGTGTCAGGGCCGAGGCGCGCCCGTTTCTCAGGAGACAGCCCCTCGAAAGTGGGTGCCCCACGTCTCGCGGTTTTCGAGACGTGGGATTCCCAAGCCCATTTTTCCAGTTACTCTTTGACAGGATTATTCACTTCACGCATGTTCCGGTGTATGCTGTGTTTCGGGGGTCAACTAGATGCCCCTGAAGCCGCGAGCAATACCGACGCGACTCCTGCAAGCCAGTGGAGACAGGAGCATGACGTACATTTCAGCCTTTGAGTGTCGAGGCGGTATCGTGCTGTGTGCCGATACTCAGGAAAGCCACGAAGCCAGCCCCGGGCACAAGGACGAGAAAGAGTACGTTGAGAAGCTATACGTTCCTGAAACGTTTTCCTTCCCTATCGCTATAGGCGGCGCTGGACTCGATGAGCCAATCGAGATTTTTTCGCTAGAACTGTTTGAGCGCATCGAAAAACAGAAACCGCCAGCAACTATCGCCGAACTGCGTGCCATGATTCAGTCGTCGCTCGATGCAGTTCATGAGAGCGATGCCAAGGTCTCAGCGTGGCCTAGCATGTATCGCACCACGAAGTGCATCGTTGCAGCCAAACCAACGAACGATGATTTTGCAATCTTCGTCACGACAGGGAAAAGAGTGTCATACCGAAAGAGAGACCCCGTGATCATCGGTTACGACACCCCGGCTAATAGGGCTGTGATGAAGCGAATGTATCGGGCAGGACTGCCGATGCAGCAAGCGGTAATGTTGGCGATTTATCTCCTTTCACAATCGAAGGCGCGGGATGTCGGGGTTGGCGGTGATTCCAGAATCGTAATCGTCAGAGACAACGGAACGTGGATTGATGATGCGGAATACGTAGCCCAGTTTGAGAAGTTTATCGGCCAATTTTTGGAACTGATTGATCCATTGTTCTTAGACTGCGTTGACGTGAGTATTCCACCTAGCAGCGTGTTCCCTGAAAAATTGAAGGAATTTGGGGAGAAAGTAACCCAACTCAGACACTCAGCTCTAATATATTCGGCAGCTCACACTCTGAATCGCAGGTTCGATGATCCAAACTACAAAGGTGAGCCATATCCCAAAATCTTCCCTGGTTCAGTCACGTCAATGATGGGTGATGGCAGAATAGAAGTCCGTGAGGAACCAAAAGAGGAACGCGAACGGCGGATTGCAATGATGCGAGATGTAGAACAGAAGTTGACCGAAAGCCGTGCTGCCCATGGGGAAGTGGCTCGCTTGTTACGCGGTCGAACGCCAATCTACGAATCGATTTTCAAGACGACTCTGCAACCCGATAGCTCTGCAAATGTGGTAACGGATCAACTTCCGCCGGGCAGCACAAGCGTCCTGCCGAATACTTCTGTTGCGGATAAGGGGCAACAGTAGTGGCACGCTACGACGAGCCTGCCAGCAGCGTGTTTTTCCGATGGCGCTGTCACGTCCACGCTGCCCACATTGATGTTCTGACAAATTGGACAACGGAAGTAGTAGATAACCTCGAACGTCGTCCACGTTGTCATGCGGTTAATTTCTCAAAAGTCAGCGGGTCAGCGGTGACCATGTGACGCAACGTGTCAATGAACAGATCGGAACGTTTGCGGCGATTGAATCGGAACTCCATCTCCGCGAGGTAGGCCGGAAGATGTTTGGTGCTGATTTTGTGCCACGAGCCGATGATCCCGCGCTTCAAAAGGGAGAACGCGGATTCGACCGTATTAGTCGAGATGCAGGCTCCGTCCTCGTAACGGGCATATTCCTTGGCAGCGTGGTTAACGGTTTCGTGTTTGTGTTCGCCCACGGCCGATTTATAGGCGGGCAGTTCGTCGGTGATGATTACGTCAACGTCGGTGCTGATGTTCTCTTGGATGTACTTCGCCAGTGTACCTTTCTTGGCATCTTCGGCATGGAAGAAACGAACGTCGCCGCCGCGCTGTCGAATGCCGATGACGACCTGTTTCTTCCTGTCCTTGCGCCAGTGCTGCTCAAGATCACGTTGCTTTCCACCGACGTAGGTTTCATCCATCTCAACCGTGCCGTCCAACATTGGGCGCTCTGCTCCATTCATGGCAGCACGGATGCGGTGACAGAGATACCACGCGGTTTTATAGGAACCTTTGTGGAGTCCCCAGATCGTGCGCTTCAGTTGACTCGCGCTCATTCCTTTCTTGGCTTCGCAGAGCAACAGGACGGCCATGAACCAGATCGGCAAGGGCAAGTGGGAATCATTGAAAATCGTGCCAGTAGTCACGGAGAACTGGTAACTGCACTCGCTACAGGTAAACTGTTTGCGAGAGTCAACCCACCATACGTTGCGGTTTTTGCAACGCGGGCATTCGACGCCTTCGGGCCAGCGGAGCCGGGTCAGAATCTCACGGCAATCTTCGTCAGTGGAGTAGAGTCGATTCAATTCAGGGAGCGTCATGACAGAGCCTCGTAAGAAACAACGCAAAACGGGCAGACCGCTTGAGGGAGTACCCATGCGGAAGCTGGTAAAGCGAGTGAAGGATGAACTTCATGAACGGATAAGGAAAGCCGAGTCCGAAGGTTCCGGTAAATCGAAGCAGGACTAGAACTTAACCTCATCATGAAACGAGTATAGACTATTTACTAACACGTGTCAAGTGAATAATCCTGCTCTTTGATAAACAAAATTGGAGGCAATGAGGGGACTTAGTAGTCCTCCCAAATCCGGAAAAATGAGACCTAAACCGCGCTAACTCCTTATTCCGGAATATTTTCCATATAAGTCTTTTACCTTCTAGATTTTGAAAGTTTTCCACAGCCCAACATCCTGATTCCAATAGCGAGGGGGGAGGGGGGTGGTAGTTAACACGCATTAATACCCTAACGGTAAACAAAGCGAAAGGTTAGTCATACCGACCATCGAGATTGCCCCGTCTGCCCATCGAATCATCGAATTATCGAATCAATGACCCCAGACTCGCTCAGCCAGATGCTCTCCGACTTTCTCAACGGCGCGCAAGCTGCCGTGGTTGTGGAAGACGGCGCGATCGCGTTCGATCTTGTGGAGTCGAAGTATTCGATTTCCGGCGAGTACAACAAATGCCTGCTGCACCTCTGGTCGAACGAGCGGAATTTCGTGCGGCGCGTGCTGGACGCGGAAGTAAAGGCAACCACGCTCCGGTTGCAAGTGCAGCGCATGGGCCAGAATCGGCCCACGCGGCTCGACTTCTGCCGCGATCGCGATCAGCGCTCTCCCACGGCGCGACGGGCAGCGCGGGTTGCATACGAGCCTCGCCTGCGGCGCGCGCTCGAAAGAAATTTTCCTGGCTGGACCGTGGTCCGGCTCACCACCAGCATCGATCTCGAAAACTCCTTCGGTCCCGCCTATCTGCGCGGCTGGCTGCGCCACGGACAGCGCGCCTTAGCCGTAGTTGGGGTGAACGATGAAGAGACGCAATCGACCGTCGATGGCGCGCTGACGGTGGGAATCCTTTGGCTGGAGGCGTGTCGTCTATCCCAGCAGGAACGTCGCGTGGTCGAAGGGTTGGCGATGGTTGTGCCGAGAAGCATGGCCACTCTCACCCGGCAGCGTATGGCGCATCTGCATCCAACGGCTGCGAAATGGAGTTTGTACGAATTCGATCAACAGGAAGATGCGCTCGTCCCGGTGGATATTGGCGATCGCGGCAATCTGGCAACACGGCTGGTGCATTCCATCGATGAATCCCCGGCGCTCGAACGCTTTGCGGAATCGATCGCGCGCATTCGTGGCATTCTGCCGCATGCGGAAGTCGTGGTGCTCTCGTCGGCGTTGATTTCATTCCGGCGGCATGGCCTAGAATTCGCCCAGGCGCGGATTGCGCACGATCCGCGAAACTTTCAGAGCAGCGAGGAAATCGCTTTCGGCGTGGGCGCAGAAGAGCGCATCCTTAACGCGGAGAACGAAGCGCAGTTTGCCGATCTGGTGCGACTGGCAGGGGCCGTCCGTCGCAAGGACGGTCCCAAGAACCACGCCTTGTGGCGCATGCATCCCGAGCGCTGGCTGGAATCGCTGGTCGCCGGCAACATTTCGGCGCTCGATGCGCGATTGCGGCCGGAATTCGTGTATGCCCAAGTGCCCGCGTTCGCTGCTGCGGATCGAGCGATGATTGACATTCTGGCGGAGACCCGCGACGCTCGACTCGCTGTGATCGAACTCAAAGCCGATGAGGATATTCACCTTCCCTTGCAGGGCGTGGATTACTGGTCGCGCGTCGCCTGGCACCAGAGCCGCGGAGAGTTCGCGCAGTTCGGCTATTTTCCTGCACACGAGATCTCGCAGCAAAAACCTCTACTGATGTTGGTCGCACCCGCTCTGCACGTGCATCCTACGACCGACACGATCCTCCGTTATCTGGCGCCGGAGATTGAATGGGAGGTGCTGGGAATTGACGAGCGCTGGCGGGAGGAAATCCGGGTTGTGTTCAGGAAGAGGCCGCCCCGCGTGCCCTGCCTGGCCATTCCTGCTTGATCTATTCGTCCTTTTTTCCTCTGTGTTACCGGTGGTTTAAGAAAGGCGTTACCCACAGGGAACACAGAGGTACACAGAGGAAAATCAGATTCCGATGCTCTTCCGCAGCATTACCAGTTGTCCGAGGTGATACGCATTGTGGTCGGCGACCAGCAGCGCCTCGCGCAAAATTGTTTGCCCATCACCCCATGGGATCCGAGCATAGAGATCGACTCTGCGATCGGCGACGAGCCGCTGCATTGCTCTCAGATCTTTCTTGAACGCGGCCATACTCGCCTTCCATGCCTTCTCATTCGCGGGCGCTTCGGACGCAGGCCAGTATCCTTCGGGCCATGCGGGGGAGACATGCTTCGAGTTGCGGCTGAACTCCAGAATGTCCCATTGAGCGAGGCGCAAGTGCTCAAGGAGCATCCAAGCGGTGTGAGGGAAGTTCGCGACTTTGGCTCCGACGAGTTGCACGGGCCAGTCGCCCATGGCATCGTCGAAGCTGACGTGTGCCCCGCCACCTTTCAGCAAGTAAAGCAGGTGGTCGCGGAGGAGTTTGTCTCGCAGATCGAGTGGCTTGACTGTTTTGAGAGTGCGCTTTTTGCTGGAACGTTTCTTCTTCATGGTTCCCCTTCCGACTTAGATTGGACGGCGACCACCGGCGTTGCAACCGTTGCGGCCTCTGGCGCTTCGCCTTTGTAAACCCGCCCGATGCCCCGCACCAGACGTCGCATTGGCAGCTCTCCTCTGAGATCGGCGAAGAAGATTTCGCCCGTGCGGGTTCCGCGATAGCACCAGCGCTTCAGGATCGCGAGATGCTCCATGCGCTCGATGGCGCTGGCTGGCCTGGCCGCAGGAGAAATCGCCAGCGCCGCCTGAATGCGGGCTTCCATGGACTGTGATTTAGTGTGTTCCGCGCCGGAGATCGGAAACTCGAGCGGCCCGGCCAGCGCGCCAGCGTCGACGCGGAATAATGCGACGCTTTCCGGCTGCCGCGACTTCTGCGCCGATTTCTGAACGATCACGGCGTGCAACTGGTCAATCCGGTGGACGAATTCCGGCAACTGCTGCAGCACGGGAGCGAGTTTGTCGAGCCGCGCATGAATGGCCGCGGCCGTCTCGAATTCCATTTTCGCCGAAGCGTCATCGCGCTCTGCGGCCAGTTGCCGCTTCAGCGATTCGCCACGCGAATCCAGAAAATCTTCGACCCGCACCACCTCGGTGCGGTATTCGTCATCGGTACAGCCGCGAAAACAGGGCGCTAAACACATCTTCATCTCGGAATAAACGCAGCCGGGAAATTTTGGATCGGGATGGAGCTCTTCGACGCAGCGCCGCATCTTGAAGAAGTCGAGCGCGTCATTCATAAATTTCTCCGCCGCCACGCGCGAAGCAAACGGCCCATAGTAGACATTCTTCCCGACAATCGGCTTTCCGGAAATCCGCCCCAACCGCGTCGTGATCGAAGCGCGGGGGAATTCGTTCTCCAGATGCAACTTGACCAAGGGAGCGAATCGAAACCGCAGGCGATTGGAGTAGGTCTTGGGGAAAACCGCCCGCAGGACTTGGTAGAGCACGAATCCAGATTCGAAGTCGGAACCGGTCAGCGAGTATTCGATCCAACGGACGCGATCGCGCAGGTTAAGGCGCTTTGTGTGCTCCTCCGGCGCGGAGAGCAGCCTTTGCAGCCGCCGCCGCAGGTTGGCAGTCTTGCTGACGTAAGGCTCGGAGTTTGCATCGTGGCCGCGCAGAAGGAACACGGCGGGAGCAGCTGCTACGCGGGAGAAGATCTGGGCGTCAGCTTCTGGATGGAACTCGATGTGTTCGGTCAGCACTCGCCGATTCTAATTCGGATTGAACAGCAAATGCTTAACCACTGAGGACACGGAGGGGCACAGGGAAAAAGGGACGAAGGTTGCAGTAGACGGTCTATCCGAAGCTGGCGCTCTTGAACTTCTGGCGGAAGTCTGGGCCGTCCATCTTCACGATGCGACACATCTCGTGCAGGCGGGAACGCATGCGTTCGCCGATGCGGTCGCCGAGGGTTTCTTCGCGAGCGGCCGCGCGCGCCGGCGATAGCGATCGCGTCACACTTGCGGCTGGCTCGTCGGGGAAATTCGTGGTGACGATCGTGGTTCGATTGTCGTTATAGCGCGTGTTGAGGATCAGACTGACCGTGTCCCACACCCACTCGCTCGGCTTCACGGCGCCGAGTTCATCGAGCAGCAACACCTCAGCTTCAAACACCGGCCGCAGCACTTGAAGCTCGGTCGCCTGGACAGAATCGTTGTAGGAGTTCTGAATCTGTTTCAGCAGTTCGCGATAGTCGCAAAAAAGGCAGGCGCTTGCTCGGGTGGCGATGAGTTCCTTAAGAATGCCGACTGCAAGATGGGTCTTGCCAGTCCCGATGCCGCCGACCAGCAGCAAGCCCTTGCCTTCTCGAGGATCAAACTCCTGCACGAAACGCGACGCGCCGATCTGGGCCAGCGCAACCGAGCGATCGGCTCCCGGGAAATCCGTCGTAAAATTCGACAGCTCACAATGCTCATATCTCTTCGGAATTCGGGCCGCCGCGATCATGGCTCCGCCGCGCGCCAGCAACTGGCAATCGCAGCGCGTGACGCCGCTCTCCGGCGCTCCCGGAACCGGCTTCCATCCTGAGCCCGCGCACAGGGGGCAAACTTCGGTTACTGTTTTCATAATTATGTAATTAAGCTTTACTTAGCACTCTGCACCCGCACCCGCCTGCGCGGCAACTCGAAACCGTCTCCTCTCTGTGCACATCTCTGTGCACATCCTGTGGAGACGGGCGACGGCCTGTGGAGAAACGAGGTGTCAAGAGGGGCAACTGGTGAGTGTTTCCCCTTGACATTCCCGTCGTAGGGAGGAAAATTGCCCAAGCCGGTGCTCGCGCTTGAGCTTTCCTCCCCGGTTGATGCGCGGGAACCGAAATGACTAGTATCAGGAGAGAGCATGAACAAAGCTGATCTGGTTGACCGGATCGCCGGAGCTTGCAGTATTTCAAAAGCGCAGGCGACGACCGCGATCGATACCACCGTGGACAGCATTACCGCTGCCCTTCGCAAAGGGGACCGGGTAGCCTTGATTGGATTCGGCACGTTCTCCGTCTCGCAGCGCAAGGCCCGCAATGGCCGAAACCCGCAGACGGGTGCCACTATCAAGATAGCCGCACGTAGAGTCGCCAAATTCACTCCCGGAAACGAACTCAAGAAAGTGGTCAATAAAGGTAAGTAAGGGGCCCCAGAATTCTTGGATACGAGCGAGACGGCAGGGGGTCGGCCCTGCCGCTTTGCTTTTCAGGTCGAAGTTGTCAGGTCTTAGGTTCTAGGTCGAGGGTTTTCCTGAGACCCGAGACCCACTTCTTCCTGTCTTGCTGAATCCTTCCTAACTCCTGTAGAATCTAATCGCTGAATCGAGGTTTCGGAACTGACATGAAAGCCGCCATCCATCCGCACTACAGCGAAGTCCGCGTGCATTGCGCCTGCGGTAACGCATTTACCACCCGTTCCACCCACAAGGGCGATATCGGCGTTGAAATCTGCGCCGCCTGCCATCCCTTCTTTACCGGCAAGCAGAAGCTTATGGACACCGCCGGCCGCGTCGAGCGCTTCCGCCGCAAGTACGCCAAGAGCGATGCGGGCAAAGCGGAGGTAGCAAAGAAGCCGCAGTAAGTTTTGCGCAGAAACGCGCATTCTCAAGAGCCTCCTCTGCAGGAGGCTTTGCTTTTGTATGGGGACGGCCCTCAGCGGCTGAGGACGCTCGCTATAGCTTCGCTAGGAAAACAACGTAAAATCAGGCTGTGCAAAAGTTCTGGGACAATCCGCGCAGCGCCGACGGTGGACATGAAGACGCCAACCAGCCAGCCTCGCGCGCTTTTCCAACATCTTTCGCCATCGGCAACGTCCGGATCTCTCCCGCCACAGTGCTCGCCCCCATGGCCGGCGTCACTGACACTGTCTTCCGGCGCTTTATCAAGAACCTTGGTGGATGCGGGCTGATCATGACCGAGTTCACCTCGGCCGATGGCGTGTTGCGTGACCAGCGCGTCCGTGGGCGCTACCTGCACTTCTATGAAGACGAGCACCCCGTTTCGGCTCAGCTCTTCGGCAGCGGTCCGAGCGTGCTGGCCGATGCGGCGCGCCTCGTGGAGGACCTCGGCTTCGACCTAGTCGACCTGAACCTTGGCTGCCCGGCAAAGAAGGTCGTGAAGTGTAACGGCGGCTCGGGCTTGCTGCGCGATCTGCCGCTGATCCGCCAGATTTTCGAAGCGGTCCGAGCCGCAGTGAAGATTCCGTTCACGGTGAAATTCCGCGCCGGATGGAACGACGACGAAATCGTTTGCGTCGAACTGGCGCGCATGGCGGAAAGCTGCGGCCTCGGCGCGGTTGCGCTGCACGCCCGCACCCGCGAGCAAGGCTACAGCGGAAACGCGCGCTGGGAATGGATCGCCTCCGTCAAGCAGGCAGTCAAGATTCCGGTGATCGGCAACGGCGACATCCGCTCGCCCGAAGATGCTTGCGCCATCGTAGCCCAGACCGGCTGCGACGCTGTAATGATCGGCCGCACGGCTCCGGCGGATCCGTGGATCTTCCGGCAGATTGAGCAGTTTGTCGAGTCCGGCTCTTATGTGCAGCCGACCGAAGCTGACCGCTACCAGATGATCCGCACCTACTTTCGAATGTTGCTCGAAGAAGAAATGCCCGGAGCGGAAGGCAAGATGAAGCAGTTCGCATCGTGGTTCACACACGGCGTGCCCGGAGGCGCTGCGCTGCGGAAGGCGATCTACGAGGCTCGGAGCGGGGCGGAAATCTTGCGGCGGGTGGAAGAATTTTTCGAAGCGAAGCTGCCAGCGCAGACCACGTAGGGACAGCCGCCGTCGGCTGTCCCGTTGGCGCGAAGAAGCGACAGCGGTCTTTACGCAAGCGCCTTCAGTGCCAGCCTTCCTCGCTCCCCGCGTTCCACATATCCCCACGGTACCGCGTCATCGTGCGTGAACACGGTCAGCCATCTCTCCGGGATCGCCCAAGCGTAGTACTTTCTGCGGCTCTCGATGGTTTCGAGCGGAAACAGGTCGAACGCCATCACCCAGGTGAGGTCGAGGTGAAGTGAGGTCGGAATCAGATCGGAGATGTAGCAGGCTTTCTTGCCACCGCTCTCGACGATCACCGCCTGCATATTCGCCGTGTGCCCGGGAAAAACTTTGACCGAGATGCCGGGGAGAAGCTCATGATCGCCATTCAGCAGCACCATCTGCCCGGTATCGATCAGTGAATCGTAATTCGGACTCATGTAGCTGATCGCGTCGCGCTCGAGCTGCAGGCGGCCATGTTCCCATTCTTGTTCCTGCACGTAATACTTCGCGTTCGGAAACGTCGCCACCACCCGATCTCCGCGCCGCACCGTATTCCAGCCACAGTGGTCAAAATGCAGGTGAGTGTTGATGACGATATCGATATCTTCCGGCGCAACGCCGGCGGCGTGCAAATTGTCGAGCAGCTTGGCCGGCTGTTTGTAGATCTGCACCAATTTGTCGGGCAGCTTGTTGCCGATGCCGGTCTCGATCAGGATGTTTTTCTTACCAGTGCGAACGAGCAGCGAATTCAGGCCCGCGTTAAGCCGGTTCAGCTCGTCGGGCACGGCCTTCTTCGACCACATCGTCTTTGGAACAACACCGAAAAAGGCTCCGCCGTCGAGGAAGTAAGTTCCGTCGGAAACGACGGTAAGTTCGAAATCGCCGAGGATTATTCGCTGCATAGAGAGACCGTTAGCAGTTAGCATCTAGCGCTTAGACAAATCGAGTGTCGAGAGATTCTCGACTGAGTATTGAACGCGCGACTCGAGAGAGCCGAGAGCTAAATGCTACTTCAACTCCTTATTCCAAAAGTCTTCCATCATGTGGAACAGCTGCGTGCGCGCGCCCGAACCCGAAATGCCATGCGTCTTGTCCGGATACACCATCAGCCGAAACTGCTTCCCCGCGCGGATCAACCCGTCGGTCATCTGGATTGTATTCTGGAAATGCACATTGTCGTCACTGGTCCCGTGCACCAGCAGCAACGACCCGTGCAGACTGCTGGCGGCACTGACGATCGAATCGTCGTAGGCGCTGGCGTTATCTTTCGGCAGTCCCATGTAGCGCTCGGTGTAAATCGAATCGTAGTCGCGCCAGTTGGTCACCGGTGCCACCGAGATTCCCGCCTTAAAGCGGTTGGAGTGAGTCAGCGCGAAGAGAGTCATCGAGCCGCCGTTTGACCAGCCCCAGATCCCGGTGCGCGTGCGGTCGAGCTGCGGAAACTGCGCATACAACTGGTCGAGCGCCGAGAGCTGGTCTTTCAGTTCGACCGGGCCCGACTGCAGACGGGTCGCAGCGGAAAATTTCTTGCCTCGATTCGGAGTGCCACGATTATCCACCGAGAAAATCGCGACGCCTTCATTCGCCAGCACCTGGTGGAAGAGGCCATTCGTTCCACCCCACGCATCCTGCACGGTCTGTCCCGCCGGACCGCCATAGATGTGCACGATCAATGGAATTGGAATTGGGATTGGACCCGTCTGGCTCGCATCCACATTGCGCGGCAGAATCAGATAGCCATATAACACCGTCCCGTCGTCGGCTTTGAATTCCAGAGGCTTCGGCTCGATCAGATCGTAATCCGCCAGGCTGCGACCTTCCCATATCCTCTGGCAGGCGCTGCCCGGCGCACACACTGAAATCCGCGGCGGCGTCAGCGTCGCGGAGTGCGTTTCAACGAAATGGTTGCCATCGTCGGAGAAACTGGCGGTATAGTTGCCTGCGTCTGATGAAAGGCTTTGCATACCCGAGCCATCCAGCTTCACGGAAAAAAGCTTCTCCTGTCGCGGGTCTCCTTTATTGGCTGTGAAGAAAATCACACTCGAGGCTTCATTCACGCCGTTGATTGCAATCACCTCATAGTTTCCGCTTTCGAGCTGGCGTTCGAGTTTGGCATCGGCTGACAGCGGGTCTGGCGCGTTGAAACTGTAGAGATAAATGTGGGTGTGGCCGTCGCGCCAGCTGGTCCAGAGAAAGCGGTCGCCCGATTTCAGTATGCGAAAGTCGTCATTGACGTTCACCCACGCATCCGGCACCGATTCAGTGAGGACTTTGCGTGACCTGCCCGACTTCGCGTCAATGAAGTAGAGGTCCATCACATCCTGCTTGCGATTCAGGATCTCGGCCCAAGCCCAGCCTTCGCGAATCCAGCCGAAACGCGGCACGTAAGTATCATCGTCGTCGGTGAGTTTGATCCAGCGCACTTTTCCGCCGTTGCTGCCCACCACTCCCAAACGTACGCTGGGATTCGGATCTCCTGCCTTCGGATATTTCTCCTGCTCGACTCGGGGATGCGTCGGCAGCCAATCTGTGATGGGATAGGTCGGCACCCGGCTCTCATCCATCTGCAGAAAAATAATGTCGCGCCCTTCCGGCGACCAGAAATAGTTGCTGCGAACCTCCAGTTCTTCGGCGTAAACCCAGTCCACTTCTCCATTCAGAATGTCGTCTTCTTTATCCTTATCTTTATCCTTCTCCTTCTCATCGCGCGTGAGCGGACGCTCGCCTTCCTCTCCTGATACAGGATGCACATAAAGATTGTGCTTGCGCACGTAGGCGAGCCGCTTGCCGTCCGGCGAAAACTTCGGGTCTTCGCTCGGGTCCGGAGACGAAGTCAGCTGCACCGCCGTTCCCGTATCCAGGCTGTAATACCAGAGCTGTCCTTGCGCATCGAAGAGCAGGTGTTTGGAATCGGGCGACCACGAGTAGGCGGCGACATGGTACCGCGTCACACGCTCGATCTCGCGCTCGTCATGCATCTTGCTAACAGGAGGAGCAAGTTGCGACAGCTTGATCTCGCTGACCAGTATTTTCTTTTCGCCCGTCACCGCGTCCGCATACCAGAGTTCACCGTGCTCACCAGTGTCGTCGCGCTGCACGAAAGAGACCTTGGAACCGTCCGGACTCCACTTGATCGTTTCCGGAGCGCGTCCCGTGATTCCGCCATCCGCGAAAATCTGTTCAATCGTGAGTTGCTTTGGCGCGGCGGTTTGAGCGAGACCCGCGGAAAGCAGCCCTAACAGGCTGAGAGTGGAAACGAGAAAATGCTTTTTCACGAACTTGCTCCGATTCAGCATGACGTGTGACCCAATGCTGCACAGGGGTGAAACTCAAAAGTGTACAACTTGGAAAGAGTTCGCGTCAGAGGGCCGGTTCCCGACGGTCTTGAGACAGGCGAGGCGCTCGTCACTCCACCGCGTGCGTTCTCTGAGTCGGATCACCGCGCCAAAATCGACTTCATCTCCGCGCGCACTGGATGTGTTGCTTCATACGCCGCGATCTGCGTTTCTTGTTGGAGCGTACGCGCGATGTCGTCCAACCCATTCAGCAGACAGTGACGCGAAAATTCATCCATCGCAAATGTCGCATTAAATCCTCGCCTGTCTTCCACGCGCAACGTTTCAAGATCGACCGTCAGTTGGTAATCTTCGATCTCTTTCGAACGGCGCATGATCTCCGCCACCTGCTCATCGTTGAGCCGCACCGTCAGCAGGCCGTTCTTCAAGCTGTTGTTCGCAAAGATGTCGGCAAATGACGACGCGATCACCACCTGGAAGCCGAAATCCGCCAGCGCCCATACGGCATGTTCGCGCGAGGACCCGCAGCCGAAATTCTTCCCCGCGACCAGAATCGACGCCTTTGCATAGCGCGACTCGTCCAGCACAAAATCAACTGTCTTTTTTCTAAACTCTTTCCCGCACTCTTTGCCGTCTCCCGAGAAGCGCCAGTCGTAGAACAGGAATTCGCCGAATCCCGTGCGTTCGATGCGCTTCAGAAACTGCTTGGGGATTATCTGATCGGTGTCCACATTCACTTTGTCAAGGGGGACAACGACGCCGGTATGTTTGCGAAACGGTTGCATAATTTAAATTCTTCTACCCGCCGAGCCAGTGGAGCAGTCACCCCACTGCCAGGAACTATTGAAATCGCCAATTGCGAACGTCGGTAAAGTGCCCGGCAATCGCCGCTGCCGCCGCCATCATCGGGCTGACAAGGTGCGTGCGTCCTCCGCGCCCCTGCCGTCCCTCGAAATTCCGGTTGCTGGTCGAAGCGCAGCGCTCTTCCGGTTGCAGGATATCGGGATTCATGCCCAGGCACATCGAGCATCCCGATTCGCGCCATTCAAATCCGGCGTCCAGAAAAATGCGGTCCAAGCCTTCTACTTCCGCCGCGCGCTTGACCGCCTGCGATCCTGGCACCACCATCGCTCGAACTTTCGGATTCACATGCTGCCCTTTCGCCACTCGCGCCGCCGCCCGCAGGTCTTCGATGCGCGAATTGGTGCACGACCCGATGAACACGCGGTCTACAGAAATGCTCTCGATCGGCGTCCCGGGATCGAGGCCCATGTAGGCTAGCGCTTGTTCGGCCGCACGCCGGTCGGCCTCTTGCGCGAAGCTCCTTAACTCGGGAACGCGCGCACTTACCGGCACTACCATGCCGGGATTCGTCCCCCAGGTCACGAATGGTGCGAGCGATGCCGCGTCAATCTCGATCGCGCGATCGAATTGGGCTCGGGGATCGCTTGCCAGCGTCCGCCAGTACGCAATTGCTTCTTCCCAATCTTTCCCTTTCGGCGCAAAGCGGCGGCCGCTGACATACGCGAAAGTTGTTTCGTCGGGCGCGATCAGTCCGGCTCGCGCTCCCGCTTCGATGCTCATATTACAGAGCGTCATGCGGCCTTCCATCGACAATGCGCGCACCGCATCGCCGGCGTACTCGATCACGTATCCGGTGGCACCATCGGTGCCGATCCGACCGATAATTCCGAGCGCCAAGTCTTTCGCTGTCACGCCCTCCGCCAGCTTTCCGGTGACGTGGATCTGCATCGTCTTCGGTTTTTTCTGCGGCAGGCATTGTGTTGCCAGCACATGTTCTACTTCCGACGTTCCAATGCCGAACGCCAGCGATCCGAATGCGCCGTGTGTCGATGTGTGGCTGTCGCCGCAGACAATCGTCATGCCTGGCAACGTGATGCCCAGTTCCGGACCGATGACGTGCACAATGCCCTGCTCGGCCGAGTCCATATCAAACAATGGAACTCCAAACTCTCGGCAATTCCTTTGCAGCGCCTCAATCTGCTTCGCCGCAATCGGGTCAGTGATCGGCAAGCCCCGCGGGGTCGTCGGGATGTTGTGATCGACGGTTGCCACCGTACGGAGAGGCTGGCGCAGACGACGTCCGTTAGCGCGCAGCCCGTCGAAGGCTTGCGGCGAAGTCACTTCGTGCACCAGGTGCAAATCGATATAGAGCAGTGCCGACTGCCCTTCGGGATCAGCGACTACATGCGAATCCCAGATCTTCTCGAACAAAGTACTACGAGGAGGCATGGTTTTTAGTTATGTTGGCCATGATCCGTAGCTTCCCAGGATCGCGAACTCTCCAGGCGGCCGCAACTCTCTTCGATAGTCTACCAATTTAGCCGCTTATGAATCCTCGTTTCGTGGATTTTTTCACTTCAGCTTGCATTTCCGGCTATGATTCAAGCAGTCCATTCGAGGAAAACACTGCATGATCAACGGCAAACGAATTGCCGTGGTGTTCCCCGCTTACAACGCGGAAAAGACGCTGGAAGCGACGGTTCGGGAATTGCCCGATCTGGTCGATATCCGCATTCTCGTTGATGACCACAGCTCCGATCGCACGCTGGAAGTCGCGCACCGGTTGGGCTTGCAGTCCTTCCTACACAACCGCAACTACGGCTACGGCCGCAATCAGCAGACCTGCTACCGCGAGGCTCTAGCTGCCGGGGCTGACGTCGTCATCATGGTCCACCCCGATTATCAGTACACGCCGCTGCTCGTAACCGCTATGGCGAGCATGGTCGCTTACGATGTCTATGACGTGGTGCTGGGCTCGCGAATTCTGGGAGGACGGGCGCGGCAGGGCGGCATGCCGGTGTGGAAATACATTGCCAACCGCTTCCTCACGCTTTTCGAGAACACATTCTTGGGCGCGAAGTTATCGGAATATCACACGGGATACCGGGCCTTCAGCCGCACCGTGCTTAAGGAACTTCCGCTGCTCGAGAACTCAGACGATTTTGTCTTTGACAATCAGATGCTGGCGCAGTGCGTGATGTTCGGGTTCCGGATGGGCGAAGTTTCCTGCCCGACGAAATATTTTGCGGAAGCTTCTTCGATTAATTTCCGGCGCAGCGTGCAGTATGGGCTGGGCGTACTGCTGACGTCGGTGCAGTTTCGCTTGCAGAAAATCGGGTTGAGACAATTCCGGCTTTTCAACCGCAAAGGCCGCTGCCTGGAGCCGGGTATCGACACCCGGTATTACAGCCCGAACCCTACCGACGGCCGGTCCGGCGGCTAACCTTGCCGAACGAACTCGCATCGCGCACTGGGACTTCATGGCCGGGTTTGCAGTGGTTGGCGTTACTGCTGCTGGCGGCGTTTGCCCTGCTGGTGCAGGGATACCATCCTGGGCTGGAGGACGATGCGTTCTATCTGGCAGCGATCAAGCAGAACCTGAATCCATCTTTGTTCCCCCATGACGCGGACTTTTTTCGAGTGCAGTTTCAGGCAACCGTATTCGACAAGCTGATCGCGGCCTCCCTGCGTTTGACCCACGTGCCTCTGGAATGGGGGATCTTGTTTTGGCAGTGGAGCGTAACCTTTCTGATCTTATGGGGGTGCTGGCGAATCAGCCGGCGGTGTTTCGCGGAAGTGTACGCACAGTGGGCGGCGGTGACACTGGTCGCGGTCCTGCTGACCCTCCCGGTCTCCGGTACAGGGCTGAGTTTGACGGACCAGTACCTGCACCCACGGGCGTTGGCCACGGCGCTGATTTTGGCGGCGATCGTGGCCGTGATCGCGCCTGCGAGCGACGGGCGGCGGCTGTTGGCGGGCGTGTTGCTAACAGCAGCATTTTTCGTGCACGCCATTATGGCGGCCTTTGGCGCATCATATTGCTTGTTTCTGATGGGGAAGCCGACGGAACGGACAGAGACAGAGCAGCAGCGCACAGCGGCGTGGGCGGCGCTGCTGTTGCCACTGGGATGGGTTTTCGAGCCGGCTTCGGATGCATGGCGGCAAGCGGCGGCCACGCGTCCGTTTTACTTCGTGCTGCGCTGGCATTGGTATGAGTGGCTGGGTGTAGTGGCGCCGCTCGTGTTGCTGTGGTGGTATCGGGCGCTGGCGAAGCGCCGCGGCTCGGTGGTCGCTGTGCATGGAGTCCTGGCGCGGGTGGCGGAGCGGTTGCTGTACTTCGGCCTGTTCCAGTTGGCCGTGGCGCTAATCATGTTGCTGCCTGCACGGCTGGAGCGTCTTCGGCCGCTCGAGCCGATGCGCTTTCTGCATCTTGTGTATTTGTTGTTTGTGTTGTTATCGGGAGGATTGCTGGGGCAGTACGTACTAAAAAAAAGCGCTCTGCGCTGGCTGGTGTTGTTTGTCCCGCTGAGCGCCGGGATGTTCTATGCGCAGCGGCAGATGTATCCGGCAACCGCGCATTTGGAGTTGCCGAGCGCGGCCTCGCGCAATAACTGGATCGAGGCTTTCCGCTGGATCAGCCGAAACACGCCCGTTGATAGCCAGTTCGCGCTAGATCCGCGGTACATGGAATTGCCGGGCGAGGACTACCATGGTTTTCGCGCCCTGGCGGAGCGGAGCGTGTTGGTGGACGAGGTGAAGGACGGGGGAATGGCAGCGCGCGTGCCGAGCCTCGCGCCGCGCTGGCTGCGAGAAGTGGAAGCGCAACGGGGGTGGCGCAGTTTTCAACGGCTGGACTTCTTGCACTTGAAAGCGGAGTTCGGAGTGAACTGGGTGGTTCTGACAGCGCCGGGGGTGGAAGGGTTGCCGTGTCCCTACCGGAACCCGCAAGTGGTTGTTTGCCGCGTGGAGTAACGGTTGGGGTGGAACTCAGGGAATGGAATGAGCGAAACGCGGGATACGGAAAAAGGCGGGGTGCGCGCGTATGGGCCGATGGTAATCGCGGCGCTGGCAGTGCGGCTGGCGGTCATTCCGTTTCTCTATCACGAATGGCTGGATCCGTTTGTGCTGGAGCACTGGGCGTTCGGGCGGGTAGCTCGTTCGTTGGTTGCGGGGCACGGGTTCGGAAATGTGTTTGCGGATACTGGGCCGACGGCTGTGGTATCGCCGGTGTACGCGTACTTGCTGGCCGGAGTGTTCCGGCTGTTGGGAACGTACACGCCGGCGTCGATTGTCGCAGCGCTGGCTTTGAACAGCCTGTTTTCGGCGCTCACCTGCATTCCGGTGTTTCTTCTGGCTCGCCGGTGCTTTAACGGGCGCGCGGCGAAGTGGGCTGGGTGGGGGTGGGCATTTTCGCCCTACGGAATTTACTACGGCGCAGACTGGGCTTGGTCCACCTGCCTGGTGACGCTGCTACTGGCCGTGCTTTTCTTGTGGGCGCTGGTGCTGGAGGAATCCGGGTCGGCGTGCCAGTGGCTGGGCTTTGGCGCGCTGGGCGGACTGGCGACGCTGACCGAGCCGGTGGTGCTTTCTGTCGTCCCGCTTCTGGGTTTGTGGACTTGCTGCCGGCGCTGGGGGAAGCGGCAGAGCTGGGTGCTGCCGATGGCGGTGGCGGCGCTCGGTGCGCTGGCGGTGATGGCGCCGTGGTTTGTGCGCAACTACCAGACCTTCCACCAGTTCATCCCTATACGCAGTGGATTCGGGTTGGAGATGTACATTGGCAACAGCGCCGACTCGTTGCACTGGGTCGACCGCAGCCTGCATCCGAACCACAACGACGCGGAACTAGCGGAATACGCGCAGCGCGGCGAGCTTGCGTATATGGCGCACAAGTTACAGCAGGCAAGGCAGTACATTCGCAGTCATCCGGCACAGTATGTCTATCGGGTGGCGCGGCGGGTGGTGTATGTCTGGACCGGGTTTTGGAGCTTTGATCGCGCCTATCTTGCGGAAGAGCCGCTGGATGTGCCCAATATTTTTCTGAGCACGACGATGACGGTGCTGGCGCTGGCTGGCCTGCGCCGGGTGTTTCGGGCGAACGCGTCGCATGCGGATGCGGCCCTCGGGGTGCGATTTGCCATCGTGTTTGTGTTCTTTCCGCTGGCTTATTATTTCTCGCACCCGGAGACCTACTACTTCAGGCCGGCGGATCCGCTGATTGTGGTACTGGCAGCGTATTTCGTGACCGAGCGATTTAGAGGCAAGACCCAGCGCGACCCTGGGCCAAGCGTTTTGGCATCTTAAATAATTCTGGACAGTGAACCTCTTGGACACCAAGCTTGTGGATGTGATCAACTCCGCGCTGGACCACGGGCCGCCCAAACCCGAGCTGGTAATTAGCGAGAGTCTGCGCTTCGCCTACGACACCTTCATCAGCAACAAGGTGCGGTTTCTGCTGACCGCGCTAGGCATGATGATTGGGACGGCCTCGCTGGTTCTAGTGGTCACGATTGGACTCACGGGGAAACAATACATCCTCGACCAGATTCAAGGCATTGGCGCCAACCTCATTTATGCCAGCTACGCTGGCGGAGGGCAGCGCATCACGGCGGTGGCGCTCGATGAACTAACCGTGGATGATCTTACGGCGGTGCGGGAGCAGGTGCCGTCGGTCGTGGCCGCAACGCCGTTTGTCTCGCTCAATGACCGCATCAGCGTGGGCAACGGTAAAGAGCAGGACATCTCGATTCTTGGCGTATTCCCGGAATACAGTCGGGTGCGGAACCTGGTGCTGCTGGCAGGGCGGTTCTTTGACGCCGCGGACTCGCAGGGGCGAAACAAGGTCGGCGTGATCACTGAGAAGCTGGCGGTGAAGCTATTCCAGACGCCAGAGAGTGCGGTGGGCCAGGTGATCAAGCTGAACGGTTTGCCGTTTACAGTGATCGGGGTGTTCAAGGAGCGGGTGGAGACGTTTGGGCAGTCCGAAGTGGAGGAGAACACGATGGCGATCCCGTATTCGGTGAGCCGGTTTTTTCTACCATCCAACGCGGTGCGGCAGATTTATTTCACGGTCGCGAGTCCGGATGAAGTGACGACAGCGACGGCTCAAATCAAGCGTGTCCTGCAGTCGCGGCACCGGCCGGAGTCGGTCTACAACGTGGAGAACCTGACGCAACTGGTGAACTTGGCGAACAAGACGGCGAATATTCTGACGACGGTGTTGTCGTTGATTGCGGGGGTAGTTTTATTGGTCAGTGGCATCGGCATCATGAACATCATGCTGGCTACGGTCAGCGCCCGCATTCGCGAGATCGGAATCCGCAAAGCGGTCGGCGCCACCAAACGCGAGATTCGCCTCCAGTTTCTCTCCGAGGCCATCCTCATCTCCCTCAGCGGCGGCGTCCTTGGCATCATCATCGGACTCGCCATCCCCTTTTCCGTCCGCTTCCTCACCGCCTATCGCATCCCCATTTCCGGTCTCTCCGCCATCATCGCCATCGTCGTCTGCTCGCTGGTCGGCATTCTGTTTGGTACGCTTCCCGCCATCCGCGCCGCTCAACTCGATCCTGTCGAGAGCCTGCGCTACGAGTAGCAATCTGTACCATGTTCACGATTGCTGCACGCTGTCCCAGAACCGGTGAAATTTCGCCAATTGTCATAAAATGACATTGAAGCGCGTGGCCATGCTTCGCGAGCAGGTCATGATATCGAACTCAGCTAGCAATCGGAGCCGCGCGGTGGTCCTGCTGAGCGGCGGCATGGATTCCTGCGTGTGCGCGGCGCTCGCAGCGCGAGACCACCATGCGGCTGCCGTCCACGTCAGCTATGGGCAGCGCACCGAACACCGCGAGCGGCAGTCCTTCGATAGCATCTGTGACCGGCTCGGAATTCGTGACCGGCTGCTGGTGCGCAATGAAGCTCTGCGCGCCATCGGTGGATCTGCCCTCACCGATTCCAGCATTGCGGTTCCCGAAGCCACGGCCATCGGTGCCAGCGCGCCCGTCCGCATTCCCGTCACTTATGTCCCTTTCCGCAACGCGCACTTTCTTGCCGTCGCTGTCAGTTGGGCGGAGGTGCTGGGAGCCGAAAAAGTTTACATCGGAGCGGTTGAACCCGACAGTTCCGGCTACCCCGATTGCCGGCCGGAGTATTATCGGGCGTTCAATGAAGTCGTGAAAACGGGCACCAAAGAAGGAACCATCCGGGTAGTGACACCGCTGATAGCGATGCGCAAACGAGAGATTGTGACGCTTGGCCTTGAACTGAATGCCCCCTTCGATTTAACGTGGTCATGCTATCAGTGCGAAGATCGCGCCTGCGGGGTCTGCGACAGCTGTGTGCTCCGCTTGCGCGGGTTTCGCGAAGCGGGTGCCGAAGATCCTATTCCGTATGCGGAAGCCGCCGCCCGATTGAGCTAGAGCCGGATCATCGATCACCGTGTAAATCGGCGGTCTTAAAATCAGATGCAATGCCGGGAGGCCAAATTATGAGGAAATATTTCATCCTGCTTCTGCTGCTCGTTCTCGCTGTAGGGCTGTCCGCTTCACTCGCGCTCGCGCAAACCACGGGAAGCATAAAGGGGGTTTGCAAAGACGCCGATGGGAAGCCGATCGCCCAGGCCGAAGTGGAGTGGATTGGGACCGAAACCGGTCACAGCTACAAACTCAAAACCAACAACAAGGGCGAGTACTTCTCGCTCGGCATTGTGCCCGGCAAGTACAACGTCAAGCTCAGCAAGGACGGCAAAGAACTCTTTCACCTGAACGGCATCCCGGTGGGTCTGGACGAAACGGACCAGGACTTCGACTTGAAGAAAGAAAAGGCGAACCAAGCCGCGGGTCAGGGATTGACGCCTGAACAACAGAAGGCGAAGGAAGAAGCAGAGGCCAAAGCCAAAGCAGAATCGAAAACCGTAGGCACGCTCAACGACAAACTCAATGCCGCCAAAGCGGCGTCCGATGCCGGCGACTACGAGACCGCAATCAGTACCTTGAATGAAGCCAACCAGATTGACAGCACACGCGATCTCATCTGGTTCAAACTTGGCGATGCCTACCGCCTGTCGGCGCCCAAGCAGACGGATCCCGCCGAAAAACAGAAGCGCTACGAGACGGCTGCAGCCGATTACCAGAAGGCGATCGATCTGCGCAATGCCTCTGACGTGGCCCAAAAGGATCCCGACCACAATATTAAAATCGCCGCCTACTATAACAACCTTGCCGATGTTTATGCGAAGTCCAACAAGGTCGACGATGCCGTGGCCAACTATAACAAGGCGGCCCAACTGGATCCGACACACGCTGGCGGATACTTGTTCAACATTGGCGCCGTTCTCACCAATGCCGGCAAGGTGGATGATGCCATAGCGGCGTTCGATAAAGTGATCGCCGCCGATCCGACCAAAGCCGCAGCTTACTACTGGAAGGGCGTGAACCTGATCGGCAAGGCCACGCTTAAGGGCGACAAAATGATCGCGCCTGAAGGCACCGCCGAGGCCTTCCAAAAATATCTTGAGCTCGAACCCGACGGTAAGCTGGCACAGCCAGCCAAAGATATGCTGGCGAGCATCGGCGCGACCGTGGAAACCGGCTACGGAAAGAAAAAGCCGCCTAAGAAAAACTGAAACGCACGGCAGATTCGGTCTCCCCACATACGCGCACAACGCATGAAGAGCGGCCCTCGGAAGCCGCTCTTCTATTTCGCCTTCAATCTGTCTTCGGTTACCGAGGTCGCTGGCCTAGTTGTCCTTTCACTGTTCCGCACATCCGCGCTACATTCATGTGAGAGGGTCCCTGGCTGCGTGAGGTTTCTCCCCTGTGGCGTCAATGCTGAAAACTGGGAGTGTATGGAATGGCTGCTCCGGGGAATTCCCCGATTGCGATTGCCTTCGAGGGCATCAGCGGGACGGACTCGATCCCGACACCGGTGCTGCTGGCCGGCATGTTGCGCGCTTCTGAGAAGGTTAGCGATCTAATTTTTTCGCCGGGGCGACCGCCCCAAGTTGAAATTCACGGACAACTCACAGCCGTTGAAATCTCGGGCAGCGGGACACTTTCGGCGGATGACACGCGCCGCATCGCCGCCGATCTGATCGGCACCAATAAACAAGCCATCAATACGCTCCGCGAGCAAGGTTCCTGCGACGTTTCCTACGGATTGCCGGGAATGGCTCGCTTCCGTGTCAACGTCTTTATCCAGCGTGGAAGTTGCGCGATTGTGATGCGCGTCATCCCCACCATCATTCCAAGCTTCAGTTCGCTCCATCTGCCGGCGCAATTGGAGGAGGCTGCGAAGGTCCGCAACGGGATCGTTCTGGTGACGGGGGGGACGGGATCGGGCAAGTCTTCGACACTCGCCGCTTTGATTGACCGTATCAACAGCCAGTATTGCTATCACGTTCTGACGGTCGAAGATCCGATTGAGTTTCTGCACAAGCACAAGAAATCGACGGTGCATCAGCGCGAGTTGCACAGCGATGCGCCGAATTTCACGATGGCGCTGAGGGCGGCGTTGCGCC
The DNA here is from genome assembly GCA_049520095.1 of Terriglobales bacterium. Lineage (GTDB taxonomy): Bacteria > Acidobacteriota > Terriglobia > Terriglobales > Acidobacteriaceae > Acidiflorens. The sequence goes on along the minus strand of JBEKQC010000037.1, from coordinate 22,635 downwards.
AGGCGCCGCGCGTAATTATGGTCGGCGAAATCCGCGACCGGGAGACGCTCGAGATTCTTCTCGAAGCCGCGGAAAACGGGCACCTCGTGCTTTCCAGCATGAACACTGTGGACACCTCGAAAGCGGTGGAGCGCATTGTCGGCTCGTTTCCGATATCCGAACAGCAAGCGGTGCGTGAACGCCTCGCCAAAACTTTTCGCTACATCATTGCGCAGAGGCTGATCCCGCGCAACGACGGCGGCGAGCGCATCGCGGTAGTCGAAATCTTGAAATCCAACTCGCGCACTCGTGACTGCGTCGAACAAGGCGAGCGGCCCGGCCGCACGCTGCTGGAAGCGATCAAAGCCAGCGAAAACGAGGGCATGCAGCACTTCGATGCCGAGATCGCGAAAATTGTCCGTTCGGGCGTGGTGGATCTGGATACCGGGCTTTGCTTCGCCAGCAACGCCACGGTGCTGGGGCAAGAGCTGGCGCGGTAGGGCAGCTCTCAGCTCTCAGAAAAGGCGGCCCGTTCCCCAGGGCAAAGCCAGCCGAAAGTCTCGGCGCGTATGATTCTTGCATGTCTTCTTCTTCCCATTCCTTATCTGCTTCGGTACCCACGGACCGGTTGGTTCGGTTTGAAGAGGCTCGGCACCTGGTTGAGGAACATGCGGTTGGCGTGTCTCCGGGAGAGGTGGAGACGGTCGATCTGATGGCGGGGTTAGGACGGGTGCTGGCGGAGGGGATTTTGGCGGACCGTGACTTTCCTCCGTTTGCCAGGGCCACGCGCGATGGATATGCGGTGCGGGCGGCGGACTTGGCGGAGGTTCCGGTGCGGCTTGAGGTGGTGGGCGAAGTGAAGGCAGGAGATTGGCCGGAGCCGGGAGTCTGCACGGTAGGACGCGGGCAGGCAGTGGGGATCATGACGGGGGCTCCACTGCCGGCGGGGGCGGACGCGGTAGTGATGGTCGAGCACACCGCACTTACAGATCGTTCAGTGGAAGTGCGACGCAGCGTGAACCTCGGCGAGAATTTTGTCCCACGCGGAGCGGAAGCGCCTTCGGGCCAACTGCTGCTGGATCGAGGGCGGAGGGTGGATCATGCAGGCGTCGCGATTGCGGCATCGGTCGGAAAGAACCGGGTGCAGGTTTTCCGGAAGCCGCGCGTGGCGGTGCTTTCGACTGGCGACGAAGTCGTGGAGATCGGCGCTGCGCCCGGGCCCGCGCAGATCCGGAATTCGAATTCCTATTCGCTGGCGGCGCAGATTCAGAATGCGGGCGGAGAAGCGGTGCGGTTGTCTATTGCTCCGGATGAGCGGGGGCGACTGCGGGCATTGATTGAGCAAGCGTTGATTGAAGAAGGGCTGAGCTGCGATCTTTTGCTGCTCACCGGCGGCGTCTCCATGGGGAAGTACGATCTGGTGGAGCAGGTACTCGGGGAGTTGAAGGCGGAGTTTTATTTTACGGGAGTGGAGATTCAACCGGGCCGTCCGGTCGTCTTTGGTTCGTGTCGCACGGGCGTGCGGGTGAGGACGCTCCCGCCACACAAAAAATATTTCTTTGGGCTGCCGGGGAATCCGGTATCGACCATGGTTACATTCGAACTGTTTGCCCGGCCGATGATTGAGGCGCTGGCGGGGATGACGCCGCGGCCGTTGATCTTTCTAAAGGCGCGGCTGAAATCGGAGATACGAACTAAAACAGGCTTGAAGCGATTTCTCCCGGCAGTGCTCGCCGGAGAGTTTGAGAATGCGGAGGTGGAGTTGGCGCGGTGGCAGGGATCGGGCGACATCGCCGCACTGGCTCGGGCAAATTGCTATGTGGTGATTCCTCCGGACCGCGAGCGGATCGGCGCGGGAGAATGGGTGCCGTTGTTGTTGCGATCGGGTTGATGCGATCAAAGTGCGATGACGATGCGCCGGTTCGGGCGAGTGCGATAACCTGTTGCTGATGCCGAAAAAAGTCTCTCACCTTTCGCACTACAATGCTCAGGGCCAAGCCCGCATGGTGGACGTGTCAGCGAAAGCGCGAACGGCGCGAGTAGCGGAGGCTAGCGCTTTCGTCGTAATGACCCCCAAGGTATTGCGGGCGCTGCCGGAGAATCCCAAGGGCGATCCGCTGGAAGTGGCGCGGACGGCGGGAATCATGGCGGCGAAGCGGACGGCGGAGTTGATTCCGATGTGCCATCCGGTAGCGCTGTCGTACATTGCTGTGACTCTACGCGTGTGCGAGAATGGCGTTTCAATTGCCACAAAAGTAAAGACCACGGCGGAGACGGGCGTGGAGATGGAAGCGCTTGTCGCGGCCAGCGTCGCGGCACTGACGGTGTACGACATGTGCAAGGCGCTCGACAAGGGCATCGAGATCCGGGAAGTGATGCTGGAGCGGAAGTCGGGAGGCAAGAGCGGAGACTACGGTCGAAGCGCGAAGCGAAAATAGTTTCTATGACGGGCAACGTCAAAATCCTGTTGGTGGACGACAATCCGATGGTACTGGGAATGCTGCAACAGGCGCTCTCGGCGCTAGGCGAGGTCACGGTCGCGAACGACGCAGCCGATGCGCTGTTGAAGGCGGTCGAAGAGGTGCCGGATGTGCTGATCAGCGACTACCGTATGCCGGGCATGGATGGGCGGCAGCTGCTGGAAAAGCTGAAGAGCAGGCCGGCGACGGCGGGGATCGCGGTGATCCTGATGGCCAGCAAGGCCGACATCAGCGAACGATTGTCGGTGCAGGACCCAATTGAGGACTATCTGGAAAAACCTTTCTTCTTGAAGGATGCCACGCACAAGATCAAGCGTGTGGTGGACAGGATCGCGTTGGAAAAAATGAGCAAGGCGGCGTCGACCGATGGCGTGTTACGCGGCAGCCTGTCGCAGATGAATGTGATTGATCTGGTGCAATCGCTGGAGATGGGGCGCAAGAGTTGCCTGCTGACAATGACCAATGGCGGTGACAAGTGCGAGATGTATTTCAGCCAGGGGCAGGCCAAACACGCTGCGTATGGCCCGATTACGGGGGACGAAGCGGTTTTCAAAGTGCTGCGCTGGACGGAGGGAAACTTCCAGATTGATTTCAACGGAAAATCGTCGCAGGAAACGACGACACTGAATACCCAGGGCCTGCTGATGGAAGGATTGCGGCTGCTGGACGAGGCGCAGCGGGACGCGGCGGCTGAGGGTGAAGATGTCCTCCTCGACACCTGATGCTTCGATTGCGCGGGCGGCAGTGCTGACGGTCAGCGATTCGTGTTCGCGCGGTGAAAAAGTGGATCTTTCCGGTCCGGCGGTGGCGGAAGTACTGGGCCGGCGCAATTTTCAAGTAGTTGTGCGCAGCGTGGTGGCCGACGAGCGCGCCGCGATTCAGGAAAAGTTGATTGAGCTGTGCCGATGGGCTCAGCTAGTGGTAACCACGGGCGGGACGGGAATTGCTCCGCGCGACGTGACGCCGGAGGCTACGAGTGCAGTGTGCGATCGGCTGGTGGAAGGGATCGCGGCACAGATGCGATTGGAGGGAGCGCAGAAAACGCGTTTCGCGGCGCTGAGCCGCGCGGTTTGCGGCGTCCGGGGAACGAGCATGATCCTGAATTTGCCGGGCAATCCGGCGGGGGCGGTCGAGTCGCTGGAGGCGGTGATTGATTTGTTGCCACATGCGCTGGAGCTGATTGCGGGAAAGACGGAACACGACGGCCGTTAGTCGCTGGTCGTTAGTCGTTGGCAAAATCATCTTCTGCGAAGTGGGGCGGCTTGCCAACGACTAACGACCGCACTTCACGTCTCGCGTAAACTAGTCCTACCTACTTGAACAAGACCAAACATTTTCTACACGCCTACGGCGACTGGATTAAGCACGCGCTTGCGCCTCTGGGGCCATGGGGGATGCTTGCGTTTGCGGCGGTGGATGGCTCGTTCCTGGGCATGCCGCTGGATGCGATTTTCGTGGGATACGTTTACAACGATCGCTCGCGATTCCTGATGTACGTGCTGCTGGGTTCGGCAGGGTCGGCGCTGGGAAGCATTGTTCTCTACGTCGTCGGGTACACGGGAGGCGAGGTGTTGTTGCGCAAACGGCTTTCACCGGTGCGTTTCGAGAAGATTCACGAATCGTTCAATCGACATGAGTTCTGGGCGCTGATGTTTCCCGCGATGTTACCGCCGCCCGCGCCTTTCAAGATAGTGGTGCTGGCAGCGGCGGCGTTCGAGATGAACTTCGCGCATTTTCTGCTGGCGATTTTTGCGGGACGCTTCGTGCGCTTTCTGATTGAGGCGCTGCTGACGCTCTGGTTCGGTCCGCAGATTGTGACCCTGACGGGCAATCTTTTCGCTCACCATTTTGTGGGGATTTTGGTAGGAGTGGGAGTGATCGTAGCGGGGTGGCTGATCTGGCGGAGGGTGAGGCGGAGAAGGGCAAATTCCGCGCTGCGCTCGGAAGAAAGTCGATCGACCGGCTGAGCCGGTTGCCGGCCAGGATTTCCGGTCAGGGACGGAACGGGCATCGCCGTCATCCGCACGCGGCCGCATGGACGGTCGAGAGGATATCCTCCGACCAGAGCGGGAGAGGTGGCTTGCCAGCGGTGTTCTGCTCCGCGGCTGCCCGGTTGTAGAGCACTAGCAGGCAGCGCGGATCGAGCATGGTGCCGATCAAGGCTTGGCGGCCAAAGCGCTTTTCGACCATTACCGACATCTTGTAGCCTACGGTGTACCACGGGCCCTGGATGCCGAAGAACGACCCGCCCTTCTCTTCCACGGCATCGCTGCTGGCGAACTTGGCGTTGATGACGTCGAGGAAGAACTGGTTCACGGTCCGGAGATCGTCGTTGAACTGGCCCATGTCATGCTCCCAGCGGGCATGTTCCTTGTGCAAACTGGCCGCGTGCGGGTCGACGTCGGGCCCTCCGGCGGCGGCGAGCATGGCCATGCCCTCACCGAAACTGCCCATCCAGCCAGCTGCCGTGTGAGCAGGCTCTGGCAGAGCGGCAATCTTCTGGTTGTAGACGGGACCGACGCTGCCGAGGCCGATGTGGTGCAACTCATGGGTCACGGTATTTTCGAACCTCTCGCGGCTCACCTCCGGATCGAGGTACAGGAAGATGGTGGGGTCGGAAGAAAGTTCCCAAACAAAGCTGTTGCTCTGCGGCTTGATCATGGGAAACACCTTCGCGCGGAGGCTGGCGTTGGCGGGCAGATAGGCGAGCACTCGGCCGGCGTCCTCGCGGAGATCGGCTTTCTTCCAGCGATCGAGTGTGCTCGAAAGCGCGGCGGCGCGCGGCAGAAGATCGGCCGAGAGAACGAACCGTTTGAAGTCGTCGTCGGTGAAAGCGCGGGTGGGGTCGTGGAACCTTTCCCCGATCGCTTTCTCGCGCTGCTTGAGACGCTGGTAGGGAGCGGTGGCGAACAATTTCTGCCATTCGGAGTCGGGGACGGGCTTGCCCTGGCTGCGAAGCGCGAGGATGGCCAGCACCTGGTCGGCTTCGCTGGTGTCGAGGGTCAACTGAACCCGGTCAACGGCGGCGGCTGGAAGAGAGAAGGAGAGCAGCAGTAGGACCACCGGCAGCCGAACAAGCATGGCCGCCTCCTTACCACTTAAGACGGCTAATGTTGGGTGAAGTTAGCGCGATCCTCGTACCGGCCTCGAGCAAGTTCGCAACCGAATTGTTCGGACCAAATTGTTCGGACCAAAATTTTCAACCGGGATCTAAGCGGTTGCGGCTCCTTGCGGCTTGTGCATGGAGCGGGCAACCACAGTGGCAACTGCGGGCAATCCGAACATGACTGCGGTGAAGAGCATGTCGCCTGCGAATCCACGGCGGAAGAAAGGCAGGCCGGCGGCGTAACAAGTCATCAGGCCGGACAGGGTCTTGGGGTACATGTTCCAGCATGCCCAGACGGCGAGATTACTGATCACGAAGAAAGAGACGGAACTGGCGAGCGCAGCTCCGCCGACCCGCAGCCAGTTGGCGTTCTCGCGCAGTTGGCTGCCGAGCCACAAGATCGCGGCATACCACGCCCAGGCCACGAAATGGTCCCAGGAGAACTGATAGGAGTACACGAATTTGGTGAGGATGACGTCGGAGGTGGCGAACAGGACAAAGGGGATCCAGAGCTGACGCTTGGAACCGCGCGCGCCAAAATAGAGCAGGGCGGCGGCTACCGGAGTGAAGGCCAGAGGGTGGGGCATAAAGCGAACCGCTACTGCGAAAAGGACAAAAACGTAAGCCAGCATGAATCACCTCGTCAGGAGCCAATTAGGATTGTTGCGCGAGCGGATGCCGCCGGTCAAGCGACGCCGCTGACTCGATCTCAGCGTGTGGTGTGTTCAAACCAGTTCGTCGACTATCGCTTGGCCTTCCGTTTCGCCGTCCCGACGGGTTTTTGCTCGTAACGCGGTTCGACAAAGTGAGCCAGCAACTGCATCGCCCGTCCGACGCGGGCCCGATCTCCGGTGGCGCAGAGGTCGAGGAGCAGACCCCGAGTGGCGGCCAGTAGCAGGGTGGCTTCGGCAGCCTCGAACTCCGAGCGGAGACCGGCCTTCTTCGTGAGTTTCTGCCAGTAGGCCAGCGGAGCTTCGAGGACGCCGGGGTAGTCGCGCGGGTTTCGAAGTGCCAGCGCGTACAACTCGAAGAGCAGACGTACTGCGGGCCGCGTCCGCGGCGCGCTCATCCACCGCCAGAGCCAGCTTAGGAACTCGGATAGAGTGCGCGGTTTCCTCCCGGCCTGGAACCACGCCTGGATGCGCTCATCTTCACGTTCCCTCACGCCCGCAAGGATCTCGCGCATCAATCCTTCCCGCGAGCCGAAGTGGTAGACCAGCATCCGAGCGCTGGTCTTCAGGGCTTTCGCCAGGGGACGAAGGGCGAGGTCGCCGACTCCGTGGGAGAGCACGTAATCGACGGCCCGGTTGCGGAGCCGTTCGCGGATGCCCGGATTGGGAGGTCTGGCCATGGAGAAGTGCTATCTTCTTGCGAATTATTGTAACATACGTTACATTAACCAAGAAGCAGTTTCACGGCAAAGGAGAACGATATGCGCAAAGGTTCGTTGGTGCTATTGCTGTTGGCGATCAGCCTGCCGGGCCTGGCTCAATCAGCCAACGAGCAGGAGAGAAACAAGAACGTAGCCCGGAACTTTTTCGAGGAAGTGCTCAGCCAGGGGCAACTCGACAAGTACGGGGAGTTTCATTCTAAGGACTTTGTGGGCCATAGCGGCGACCGCACTTTCACACTTGAGGAGGATCTGGCCTATGCCCGGGGAGAACGCAAGGCTCTGCCGGACATGAGCTTCAAGGTGAACCGGATGGTCGCAGAGAGGGATATGGTAGCCGTCCATATTACTGTGAGCGGTACGAACACCCAGGCAGGGATGGGGTTTCCGGCAACGGGCAAGAAGATCGCGGCTGACGGGGTGACGATCTTCCGCTTCAAAGACGGCAAGATTTGTGAAGAGTGGAACGTGTTCGACATGCTGACTGTGATGCGGCAGACGGGTCTGTTGCCTCCCGAGACGGGTGTGTTGTCTCCCGAGAAGTGACGTTTGACTCATTCCCTATTTCTGCCCTGATGGCGGCTCCCCATGCCGAAGCGTTCCTCGACCACCTGGAGATCGTGGGTCAGGAAGACCGTCGCCCCGAGCATGGCCCGGGCATCGCGTCCAGGATAGTCGTAGCGGAGATCGCGGAAGCGGACTAGATAGGCGGCGCGGGCGTTGCCGATCGGGGTGTTCGCGGTGACGATCGCGGGATCGTTCTCGAGCTGTTCGGTTTCGGTTATGGGATATTGGGCCCAACTCAGGTACACGCGTCCGAGGTAGGTTTTCTTGGCGGCTAGAGTGACGGGCGTTTCTTCGGGCTTGTAGCGAATCTGCATTTGGGCTTGCGGATCGACTTCAGGCGTCAGCGAATCGACGTCCATGGTGGCGAAGAAGTTTGAGGTTTCGACTACTCCGTACCAGCGGAACGGATTGACCCAGTAGGGGTACGCGGAGACTCGGATCGCATCGGCACCCTGGTAATTGCGCGACTGGAGCGCGGCCACGGCGCGGCGATGTTCGTAGTCGCGCAGTCCCCAGTACGCGACCACTGCAAGCAGAGCGAGAGTCGCGGCCAGTCTTCCCTTGGGCGCGGCGTCTTTGCTGCGGACGCCGATCTCTTCGTTAATGAGCGAAAACAACGCCGGGAGAATCAGGCCTAGGGTGAGCACCACCAGGAGGACGGGTTCGACGATGAAGACGACGTCCCAGGAGTACCAGCGCTCGGAGAAGGGCCAGAAGGGACGCACTCCGTAGTTGTTGGTGAAGTCGAGGAGAATGTGGCTGAGGCCGGCGAGGCCGGCGTAGGCAAAGAGCAATCCCCAGCGCGGAGGAAGGTTCGGATTGCGCGTCTTGCGGCCGCGCAGGCGCCAGAGGAGATAAATGAATCCCACGACCACGGCGGCTACGAGCGGCACACCCAGAAAAGAATGAGTGAATCCGCGATGATGATTTAGACCGAACGCAGAGCCGCCGAGGCGGCTGAAGACGTCGAGATCGGCGGCTTCGGCGGCCAGGGTTAACGTGGCGGTAGCCAGCGCCGTTTTGCGGTTGAGTCCGGCGCGGCCCATGGCGGCGCCGAATAGAAAGTGGGTGACGGGTTCCAAGGCGTTAAGTTTAGCCGGATGCGCGGCCCAGGCCAAAGCGATAAGCAAGGTGAGCGATTGGAGATTGGAAGCTAAACATGGGCGGCGGGAGAGGTGACGCTTACGCTCATAGTGGGAGCCGAATATTCGCCGATTGGATGCATGGCGCCGCAATCGAGGCATCTTGTTCCCTGATACCGGGTCGCGCAGTGCGGGCAGACAGCCTCGGTTTGAAAGCTATCGAAGGCTTGGCCACAATTTCCGCACTTCCAGTAATCGCCGATTGGCGGGCTGGATTGGCATGAGGGGCAGGCGTATCCCAATCGCCGCGGCAATTTTGCGAAGCGCAGCAAGGCCCGCGCGTGCTGGAGTCCGCCCCAGCAATTCATGAGCAAGAAGATGGCGATCGCGCCGAGCCAAAGATCGTGCGTCCAAATCGCGAGCCCGATGAATGCGGCGATGCCGAGGAATCCGAGGAAGGTCGCGACCAGCAAGCTGCGAGCGCGACCCATCACAAACCACAGCAAGGAACGAAGGATCTGGCCGCCATCGAGCGGATAGATGGGGAGAATGTTGAACACGAACAGTACGACATCGATAACGAAGACAGCGTGCAGGAATGGCCGCAGATCGTGCACGGCCGCATACCAGCCCGCACGAAGGCAGATCTGGTGGATGAGAATGATGATGGGAGCGAGGACTACGTTCACCAGCGGACCGGCGGCGATGCTCCACAACGTGGCGCCGGGGCGTTGCGGCGGATTTACGTACGCCACGCCGCCGAAGGGCCAGAGGACGATGCGTTCGGCTTGTCCGCCAACCTGGCGACAGGCTAGCGCGTGGCCGAACTCGTGAATCGTCACGATTAGAAACAGCGCGAGGTATTCCGCGACGTTCCAGCCGATCGAGGAATAGCTTCCTTTACGCGCATTGATTTCGTAATACGCCAGCAGGAACCAGGACCAATGTAGGAAGACATCGACTCCTGAGAAGCGGAAGAGGCGAATCGATCCCTGGCGTGTCGGCATAGGCGATTTATAACACGAATATCGACGATGGGGGCGGCGAACGCCGGACTAGGCAGGCACGATCAGCGACAACGCATCGGGCTGCATGGTCAAGCGGGCGGGAAGGCGGCCGAGGAGTTCACCGTCGGCCTCGACGTAAACGCGGTCGTCTTTATGAAGATCACTATGAGCATCGTTGCCATCGCTATGGCTTTTCTCCGGTAACTGACAGACGACCTCCGAGCAGGTGACCAGATCGATGCCGTCGATATTCCATTGGCGGCCGAGGAGCGCTCCGGCTACATATTGCAGATAGGCATTGCGGCTGGCGGTGCGGCACATGACGGCGCGGAGATCGTTACAATCGAGCGACGCTCCGGGAACCAGTTCTCGCAGGATGTTTCCGAAAAAGCGGATTCTTACCGCCAAGAGTTCAGTCAGCAAGGCGCGTTGGCGCAGACCGCTTCCGTTGGAAAACTCGACCTCGAAGCGGCGCATGCGATGCGTCGCCCACAACTGCCAGGCCTTCAGGTAGTAGGCCGTCATGCCGGAGCGATTCTTAAGCTCCGCCGTCAGCTTGTAGAACAGATGCGCGTCCACGCCGATTCCGGCAGCGACGGTGAAGTAGCGCGCTGAAGGCTGGCCCTTGAAATCCTCGTACTCAATTCGGCCGAGAGGGATGCGGCGGACCTCGCTCTTGCCGTCGACGGCGGCTTGAGCCGCGGCGCTGGGGCGGAGCGGGACTGCCAGGTCGTGGGCGAGAGCATTGGCGGTACCGAACGGGAGAATGGCGAGCGCGACGGGCGTGCCGGCTAATCCCTGAATGACATCGTGGATCGTGCCATCGCCTCCGCAGGCAAAGACGGTGTCACTGCCATCCGCCACCGCGCAGCGGGCATTGTCGGTCGCTTCCTGGCTGGAGCGGCAAACCGTAAGTTCGGTGCGGACTCCTGCCGATTGGATGACGCCAATGGCGTGGTTCAGTTCCGCATCGCGTTTTCTTCCACGGGGGCCAGAATTGGGATTGAAGAGAATGGTGGCTTTGCGCATGAGTCGACTGGCTCTGCTTTGAGTTTAGCGCACGCCCCACTCCCGTTGGCCGCCGAACGTTTCGGTTTAGTCGCGATGGATGTCCGGCTGTTTCTCGATGGAATAGACGCAGTGGCGGAAGCCACGCCAATCCACCTCTGTCCAGACGGTCATCCCGTTGCGTTCGGCGACGCGACGCGAGGGCAGATTCTCGGGGCGAATCAGGGATATCAAACGATCAGTCTTCAGGTGTGCGAAGGCCCAGTTGCGGCAGGCGATAGCGGCTTCGGTGGCAAGGCCCTGTCTCCAGAAGTCGCCGCGCAAGTGGTAACCGATTTCGTAGAGGGGCTCGTCTTCAACCCACTGGCGCATGATGCCGCAGTCGCCGATTAATTCTTGCGTCTTCGTCAGTTCCATGGCCCATAAGCCGACACCGTCGTCCTGGTAGCGTTGGCGGTTGCGCTCGATCCATTGCTCGACGCCGGCACGATCGTAGGGTGCAGGGTAGTAGCGCATGGTTTCGGGATTGGAAAGAACCAAGGCCACGGCGTCGGTGTCTTGCGGGGCGAACTCGCGGAGGGTGAGGCGGAGGGTCTGGAGGATGGTCATCGCTCACATTTTGCTGCTGCATTCAGAATACATTCGCACTGAGAATCGACTATCTTCTGGGACCGATGGCCCCAAATTCCTCCCGATGTCGCGGTAATCGGTGAAGCCTTTGAAACCAAACGGGGCTATCGGGAGGGATTTATGACGACACCATTCCAACGCATCCTAGCCGTGACGCTTGTGGCAACGGCCGCCCTTCTTCTGGCGGGGGTGCAGCAGCAAAGCCCAAGGGAGGTTGTTACGCACAGGATCTGCTACACCGATGTTCAGGGAAATAGAACTTGCGAATAGTGTATCCCCGAACGACAAGACAGCGTACTCAGTTTACCGGTCACTGCATCCCGAGTCACAGGCCGGGTTACACTCGAAGCATGATGGAGATGGGACGGATGCTGGCGATACTCGGCGTGGCCCTGGTGGTGATCGGGGGCATCGTCATGCTGCTGGGGCGGACGGGGTTGCCGCTGGGACGGTTGCCGGGGGACATCCTGTATCGGGGCAAGAGCAGTACTTTCTATTTTCCGCTGGCGACATCCATCCTGATTAGTGTTGTGCTTTCTATTGTTCTCTTTCTGATTGGGCGGTTGAAGCCGTAGCGCGGTGCCCCGCAAGCTTTCGTGCCAGTTATGAATCATCATCCCGGGCGAAGCATCTGCATTTTGCCGCGAACTGCGGATCGCTCGCTTCGCTCGGGATGACAATATGGATTTATATGGCAGAGTAAACTGAAATCTCACTGCTAAATCTTCACAGACCACAATCATGGAGATATCCGACCAGCTCGGGTTCCAGTTTCGCCCGCCGGAGCGGCGCGTCTGGACGGTGCGGGCGCTGGTCTCGGCGGTGCGGTCGCACATCGAGCGGGAGTATTCGGATTGCTGGGTGGAAGGGGAAATTTCCAATCTTCGCATTCCGGATTCCGGGCATTTGTATTTCACTTTGAAGGAAGAAGCGGCGCAGATTCGGGTGGTGATGTTCCGGTCTTCGGCTAAGCTGCTGCGGTTTCGTGCGGAGAACGGATTGCGGGTTACGGTGCGCGGGCGCATCACGGTGTATGAAGATCGCGGCGAGTTGCAGATCTCCGCGGAATTCATGGAGCCGAAGGGCGCGGGCGCGCTGCAGTTGGCGTTCGAACAATTGAAGTTGCGATTGGCGGCGGAGGGATTGTTCGAGGCGTCGCGAAAGAAAGCGATTCCGCCATTGCCGCAGCGCATTGGCATTATTACCTCTCCGCAGGGGGCGGCACTGCGGGACATTCTGAACATTCTGGCGCGGCGGCATCATTCGGCGAATGTGGTGATCTATCCGGCGCAGGTGCAAGGGGATGCGGCGGCGGGCGAGGTGATGGCGGGGCTGCGATACTTTCATCAAGAACTTCGGCATCAAGAACTTCGGCATCAAGACGCGCCTCACAGCCGCGCGGTCGAGGTGGTGATTATTGCTCGCGGCGGCGGCTCCGCTGAAGATCTGGCTTGCTTTAATCATGAGAGGCTGGCGCGGGCGGTGGCGGATTCCGAGATTCCGGTCATTTCGGCGATTGGACACGAGACGGATTTCACGATTGTGGATTTTGTCGCCGATCTGCGGGCGCCTACGCCGTCCGCGGCGGCGGAACTGGTGATTCGGTCGCGACAGGAGATCGACGCGCAGGCGGAGGATTTGTACCGTCGGCTGGAGCGAGCGTTGCGTTATCGGCTGCTGATGGCGCGTCAGGAACTGGCCGCGCGCGCGCGACACGGGGCGTTCGCGCGCATGATGGACGGCATCCACCGGCGGCAACAGAAGTTGGATGAACAACGCTTCCGCCTGGAAACGGCGGAACGGCAACTTCTGGAGCGATGTCATCGGCGCTGCGAGAATGTTGCGGCGGCTGTCCGGCATTATGACGCGCGACGGCGTCTGATGGCTATTCGGCAACGGCTGGAGGCTCAGGTTGCGAGCCTGGCCGCCGCCACGCACACTCGATTGCTGGAGAGCCGCGGGGCGCTGGATCGCCAGACTGCGAGCCTGGCGGCGCTTTCGCCGGTGGCGATCCTGAATCGCGGATACGCGCTGGTGTTCGATGCGAACGGTCAACTGGTGAAAGATGCGGCGCGACTCAAGACTGGGGATGAGCTGTCGGCGCGACTGGCCCGGGGACGAGTTCGTGCCCGCGTGACTGCCACTGAACGCAGCGAACCGAAATCTGGCGGGGCTGCATTAGAATGAATGCCAATTCAACTTTCGATTTAACAGTTGATCTAACTATCGACGTGAGGGTGGCGTGACGCCGTCGCAGGTCTGGTCGCACATCTCGGCAATCTCGGTCATTTCGATTTTGGATATCGTGTTGGTCGCGATCCTGATCTATCAGTTTCTCTCGCTAGTGCGCGGCACGCGGGCGGCGCCGATGCTGGTCGGAGTGGCCACGCTGGGGCTGGCGTTCTATTTCGCGCGGCTGGGCGAATTGCGCACCCTGAACTGGCTGCTCAGCACGCTACTGCCGTACGTTGTTTTCGCGCTGATCGTCGTTTTCCAGTCGGAGATCCGGCACGCGCTGGCCAACCTCGGCAGCCGCATTTCGCTGATGCGGTCTTCGCGTTCGGTGGCTGACGTCTACGAAGACATTGTTTTGGCGGCCAATCTTTTTGCGCAGAATCAGACGGGCGCGCTGATCGTGATCGAACGCGAGATTGGGCTGCGCACCTACATCGAGAGCGGGGTGGCGCTCGACGCCCGGCTGTCGTACGACCTGCTGGCGACGATATTTCGTCCGAGCGCTCCCTTGCATGACGGCGCTGTGATTGTGCAGCGGGACCGCATCGCGGCCGCCGCCTGTTTCCTGCCGCTGTCGATGAATCCTGTGCTTTCGATCCAACTGGGGACGCGGCATCGGGCGGGGATCGGGATCACCGAAGAAACCGACGCGGTCGCGGTCATCGTTTCGGAAGAGACCGGCACGATCAGCATGGCAGTGGCGGGGAGCGTCGAGCGCGAGTTGACGGTGGAGCGTTTGCGAGAGCGGTTGAGCGCTCTGCTGCACCGCTACGCTCCTGTGCCCACGCTGCCGAGTCCGGTGGAGGAAAGCTTTATCGAAGAGGAGCCTCCGAGTTCGCAGCTCTCGCGCAGGCAGGATGCCGGTGTGCGCCCCGGAAGGGATGAATGACGATGCCGGGGTTTGTGCAGCGCAGCTTTTTCCAACGCATTTTCGGTCACAATTTCTGGCTCAAGGTGGTTTCGTTATTGCTGGCCATCGGACTGTGGCTGGTGGTGGCGCGCGATCCTATTGCCGAAGTCGAGATGAGGGTTCCGATCGAGTTCCAGAATCTTCCCGATAGTCTGGAGATCGATTCCGCCAATTCCACTGAGGTGCAGATCCGTGTACGTGGGCCGGAGCGCGTGATTCATCGCCTGCAGGCGGCGGATGTGCACGCGGAGATTAATCTGGCCACGGTTCGGCCGGGGGAAAGGACTTTCGATTTGAGCAACCAACAAATCCATGTGCCGCAAGATTTGGAAGTCGTACAGATCATCCCCGGCCAGTTTCACCTCTCCTTTGACGATCGCGCGACCCGGAGGATCGAGGTTCGACCGCGCGTGACCGGAAATTTTGTGAGCGGCATGCGAGTGACGCAGGTGATCGCTGAACCGCCGGATGTCATGATCACGGGACCTCGCCGTCGCGTCGAAGCGGTGGAAGCAGCCGTCACGGATCCGGTAGACGCTACCGGCGTCATGACGCGGGCCACATTCGTGACGCACGCGTATGTTACCGATCCTCTGATCCAAGTTGCACACCCCACTTCGATTCGCGTGACGGTTACTATGGAGGGTTCGGGAGACAAGAAAAAATAGGGGTCGCTTTTCTTCCCCCGACCTTGCATGACACAAACCAGACAACTCTTCGGTACGGATGGGATTCGTGGCGTGGCGGGGGAGTTTCCGCTGACGCGCGACAGTGTTTATTGGATTGGCCGGGCGCTGGGACACGATCTGGTGCGCGGGAATGGCGGGGCGCGGGTGGTGATTGGGCAGGACACGCGCGTCTCCAGCCAATGGATCGCCGACCGGTTTCTGCAAGGGCTCGCTTCGGTGGGCGTGGAAACGCGCAGCGCCGGCGTGATTACCACGCCGGGTGTCGCGTTCCTGGCGCGTTCGCAGGGGTTCGATGCCGGGGTGGTGATTTCGGCTTCGCACAATCCCTGGACCGATAACGGGATCAAGATTTTTTCCCGCGATGGCTACAAGCTACCGGACGCTCGCGAACTAGCGATTGAAAAGGAAATTTTCGCGCTGCTGCAGGCAGATGCGGTTCCGGCGCCCGATTGCACTCCGAAGGTTTCGAGTCTTCCCGGTGAGGAAGATCTGCGACACGCCTATGTTCACTGGCTCGCGGGGAGTGTGTCTACAGACCTGACCCGGCTTCACCTGGCGGTCGATTGCGCCAATGGCGCGGCGACTGCCGAAGCTCCGGAGCTGTTTGGGGCGCTCAAGATCAAGACGGCTTTTCTACACGCCGCGCCGGATGGACAGAACATCAACGAGAATTGCGGCGCGCTGCATCCGGAAACAATGGCGCGCTTTGTTTCGGAGAGTCTTGCCGCCGACGACGTTGGCGCCGGCAAGCTGGGGCGTTTCGATGTGGGCGTCACTTTTGATGGCGACGCGGACCGCGCCCTTTTTTGCGACGCCAATGGGCGGGTGGTCAACGGGGATGCGGTTCTGCTGCTGGCGGCGCGTGAAATGCAGTCGCGCGGCGCGCTCGCCAATGCCACTGTGGTAGCGACGATCATGTCGAATATGGGATTGGATTTGGCCCTCAAGCGATCGGGCATTCAGATGCTGCGCGCCAATGTCGGCGACAAGTACGTGCTCGAAGAAATGCAGCGTGTGGGAGCTACGCTTGGCGGCGAACAGTCGGGCCACATATTGTTCCGCGATGGGGAGGCGACCACCGGAGACGGACTACTGACCGCGCTCCGGGTACTGGAGATCATGGCCCGGACGGGCAAGCCGCTGGCCGATCTAGCGGGCGATTTGAAGGTGTTTCCGCAAACGATTCGGAATGTGCGGGTCCGTTGCAAAACTCCCTTCGCGCAGATTCCGGCGGTGCAAGCGGCGATTACGGCGGCGGAGCGGGAACTCGACGGCAATGGCCGAGTGGTTGTGCGTTACTCCGGCACGGAGGCGCTGGCGCGGGTGATGATTGAAGCAGAATCGAAAGAGCAGATGGATCAGCTGGCGGAATCGATCGTCGTGGCGATTCGGTCGGAGTTGGGCGCGTAGGTTGCGTGGAGCGGGGCTACGCCAATATGCGAGAAGCTATTAGCGCGTGTTATCAGGCAGTTAAGATAAGTTCGTTGCTCAGGCGTTTTCTGATCTGTCTTGGCGTGACCTGTGCTTTAGCGATGGTCTCAGCTCCAACTACTACGCTCGACAACGCCACCACCCCCCATGGCGCGCGACCGGGCGACATCGAAGGCCGCGAATGGAGTATAGGCAAGTATTTTGTTAACAAAGAAGAAGCCTGGCCGCATCACCGAATCGGGCGGAAGGGTGTGCCGTATATCAGCTTTAGCAGCGGCGTGATTGAAGGATCGCCCGGATGTGGACGATTCACTGGCAAATACAGTAGATCGGGCGAGCAGCTTACAGTCTCAGCGGAATGGACAGACGATAAGGGAAGATCTTGCGACGCTGAAGAGAATAAAAATGCCGCGCAGATTCTCAAGGCTCTTAACAATGTGCGACGAATTCATGTTGAACCCCCATATTGGCACGAGGACGCCCTTTTGCTGACTGACTCGAAAGGGGCAAGGCAAATCGACTTGTTGCCGATGCAAACCGGAAAGGATCTTTCTGAACTTCAAGATACCTTCTGGCATCTCACGCAACTTCAGGGTTCACGCGCCGATTTTTCGGGCGTAGTGATAGATATTCGACGACTAGGTGTCACTTTCAGTACGCCCTCCTACTTCATTTCAATTCCCTTCGAGTACAAATTGGCGGGTCTGGAGTTTTTTCCAGCTTACGCAAGTGGCACCGATGCCAAAAACAGCAAATTGCCTCAAGATCAGCAGATTGCCACAGTATTTGAAACCGCTCTTCATAAAATCGGGTCTTATAAACTGAGCCAGGGCAGCCTTACTTTTTTCGGCATAGATGGACAACCGATTATGGTGCTCGATTCTCTCCCGCAACGCGGTATTGAGAGTCGCAGGTGGCACATCGCCAAATATCGTGGCGAGGGCACCCAAAAGGGCGATGAAGAAGGCCTGATCGAAGCAATGAACACTGCGGAAATCACGTTCCTAAACGGTCGCGTAGAAGGTTCGCCGACGTGCGGCGGGTGGGAGGGAACATATAAGCTTTCAGGCGACCAGTTAACAGTCCATGCGGACGTTGTTCTTAACGGACGTTGCCCCCCCGGCATGTGGGCCCAGAGCCAGTTGGTTGTGAATGCTTTCAGAGGCGACATGCGGATAGACGAAAGGGATGATCATATCCTTCTGCGCGACAAGAACGGGAAGGCGCAGATATTGCTTGTGCCGTATTGAGTTGCTCTTGTAGAAGAGAGCGGGCCCGGAAGCACTGCGAACTGGCGAGGTATGACGATCGAGACCTGCTTGGACGGGGCATAGCCCCGTCACCACACAAGCCCTACCCTTCTTGCAACTTTAGCGATTTCCTCCTTAAGTACGTCCCTTTGAACGGTCTGGTTATCTTGTGTACATCTGCTGCTAAGTCGAGAATGAAAATCGGTTCAGAGTCAAGCGACTTAGAAAAAGCTCATGAGAATTCTCATTGTAGAAGACGATGCGGCGCTTGCCAGCTTTATCCGGAAGGGACTGGAAGCGGAACATCATGCCGTGGATGTCGCCAGCGAGGGGAACCAGGGCCGGGCCATGGCAATGGAGTTTGATTACGATCTGGTGGTGCTTGACCTGAACCTGCCGGGGGTTGACGGGTTATCGGTCCTGAAAAGTTTGCGGCAGCGCAAGGCGAACTTGCCGGTGATGATCCTCACCGCGCGCAGCCGGATCGAAGACCGCGTGCAGTGCCTGGATTCGGGGGCGGACGACTATCTGGTAAAGCCATTTTCCTATCTCGAACTTTCGGCGCGGGCGCGGGCGTTGTTGCGGCGCAGCCATCAGCCGTCGGAATCGGTTCTTACCGTCCGCGATCTCTGTCTGGACCGCGTGGAACGGAAAGTGGAGCGTGCCGGGCGGCACATTGAATTGACCACCAAGGAATTCGCGTTGCTCGAATACCTGATGCGCAATGCCGGGCGCCGGCTGACTCGGGCGATGATCATCGAACACGTATGGAACCTGACCTTTGATTCCACGACAAATGTGGTGGATGTCTATATTAACTACCTGCGGCGCAAGGTGGACGACGGCTTCTCGCCGTCTTTGATTCACACGGTGCGCGGGGTGGGGTATCAGATGAATCCGGAAGGGCCATCGGTATAAGAACGATAAGTATGAGCACGAATCCACATTCGTTCTCGAAGGGGCCTCTAAGTCCGGATGTGCTGGGCGAATTGCTGCACTTGCTAAGCCAGCCGCTTACCAGTTTGCGCTGTTCGCTGGAACTCTCGCTCGAACATTCACTCGCACTCTCCATCGAGGAAGCTGCAACGCAACGACAGGAGAGCGTTGCAGCAGCTTTGCAACAGACGGAAAAAGTTATTGGCATGATCCAGTTGATGCGGGAGTATTTCGACGCCGAACAGCCCGGGCCTATAGCTTTCTCGGCCGCGTTGGAGCCAACGATGCGGAGCGTGGTCGAAGAGCTGTCGTCGATCGCGGCGGTGCGCGGTGTCCGGTTGCTTTTGGTGGGCAGATGTACGGCCACGTTGTGCGTGGCTGAGTCACGGCTGCGGCTGGCTCTGCAGTATCTGATTGCGCCGCTGATCGAGGCCCAACCGGCGGGCGGCAAAGTTATGCTTTTGCTGGGGGAGGGTCCGGCGGGAACGGTGCTGCGGGGGGAGGGCGAACGCGGGTTTCGCGAGCTGTCCGGGACAAGATCGACGTTGCGCAGAGTGAGGCTCGCGATCGCCAGCCGCGTGCTTAGAACCGCCGGAGCATCGCTGGTGCTCGGCGATAGCGATTCGACGGGATTCGTTCTGTGTGTTCCGCGCCGCAATTGATTTTGCGCAACTTAGGGCGCGCCTGGAAGCCGCTCCCCGTCCAAAGAAGTCCGGAACCTGAGTTCTTCCGCGGCTGCTTAAGGAGTACAATCCAGCCTTTCCGGAGGTTGTAGTGAAGCGCTGGATGGTTGTGCTGGTCACCCTGCTGAGTTTCCTGTGGATTTCCGCGAGTTGGGCTCAGAAGAGTACGGCAGCGCCGGTGACGGTGATCCGGGCGGGCGTGCTGATTGACGGCGTGTCGGGTTCGGCGCGCCGCGATCAGGTCATTACTATTCGCGGAAATGTCATTACCGATGTCGCCGATTACGGAGCGGCGATTCCTAAGAACCTTCCCGGCGGCTCCACCTTCATCGATCTCTCGCAGGCCACGGTGCTTCCCGGGCTGATTGACGCCCACACTCACATTTTTCTCCAGGGCGAAGATCCCGTAGAGGGTGGATACGATATTCAACTGCTTAAGTATCCGCTGGCGTTCCGCGCGGCGCGGGCGACGGTCTCGGTGCGGCGCGCACTCGAACAGGGATTCACCACTTTGCGTGACATGGAAACCGAAGGTGCCGGCTACGGTGATGTGGGCATCAAAATGGCGATAGAAGGTGGATACATCCCCGGGCCGCGCTTGTTTGTTTCGACGCGTGCGATCTCGACGACCGGCGGATATCCGCTGGAGGGTTACGCGCCGGAGATCGAAGTGCCGAAGGGAGTGCAGATCATTGACGGACCGGTCGAGGCGCGCAAGGCGGCGCGTGAGCAACTCGACCACGGCGCCGACTGGATCAAGGTGTATATGACACATCGGTCTTGGGTTAGTAACAACGGGATCGGCAAGAACGGTGAGCTGGTATCGCAGCCGACTTTGACGGTGGAAGAACTACGCGCGATTGTGGACGAAACTCACGGCTGGGGAAAAAAGGTCGCTTGCCACGCTTACGGCGGAGAAGGCCTGCAGCGCGCGCTCGATGGCGGCTGCGATTCGATCGAGCACGGACTGGTATTGACCGACGCGCAGACTGCGCAGATGATCCGGCAGGGCACTTGGCTATGCCCGACGCTGAGCGTTTACTACGGCGACTGGGCTCCGGCCGATACTCCGGACGGTAAGCGCGATCGCATGCGCGCGTCCGAGCACGAGGTGTCGTTTCGCAAGGCGTTGAAGGCGGGAGTCAAGATTGCTTTTGGGACCGATATGGGGGGAATCCCGTGGACGGAGCCAATCGCACAGGAGTTTCCGCGGATGGTCGAATTCGGCATGACGCCGATGCAGGCGATCCAGAGTGCGACTTCGCGGGCGGCGGAGCTGTTGGAGATGAAGGGACGACTGGGCGTGATTGCGCCGGGCGCCTACGCGGATATGGTCGCGGTTTCTGGCGATCCTTTGGCGAACATCAAAACGCTTGAGAATGTTGGCTTTGTGATGAAAGACGGTAAGGTATTCAAGAACGATCTAGGACCGAAGAGGTGAGGCGATGAACATTCTGGAAATGTGCGATTCGGAAGCAGCTTCGGTTTCAGTGGAAGCAACTGCCGAGCAGGCGATCCGGACGATGCTGGATCGACACGTGGGAGCGGTAGCCGTCATTGATGAAACCCATCTCGTTGCTGGAATTTTCACGGAACGGGATGTGCTGCGCCGGCTGGCGCTGGGCGATCACGACTTGCGAAAAGCTGCTGTCCGTGAAGTGATGACGACGCCAGTCGAGATGGCAACCCGGGCTACCACGGCGGGCGAGGCGCTTGCCACCATGGTTGAGCGCCATTACCGGCACTTGCCGATCGTCGACGATGACGGCCGATTGCTGGGGATGCTTTCGATCCGCAACCTGCTGCAGGCGCGGATTGACACCCTGACGGGTCAACTGGATCAGGCGCGGTCGGTGGTGCTTTAGGAATGTGGCGTCACTGGTGCGCGTGCGGACTTTGGGCCGGGTTCTTGCTCGGCGTTGTCGGAGCTTTGGCGATCTTCACATCAAAGCTTACGGGCAGCTGTTTTGGCGGATAGCAGGCCGCGTTATCGCAGGCCTGGTATTTTAGAGTTCCACGGATAACATACTTGCCAGTTTGTACAGTGTGCAGCGGATGTACCAGCACATCGACTTCGAAATCTCCGGTGTAGACATTAAGTTTTTCGTCCGGATCGAACGCGAAACTCATATCCTGGCCCTCGGGGTAGGTGGTTTTGCCGATGACGATGTCGGTGGTGGCTTCCACCTTGAGTACGGTGGGGATCAGGAACTCCGATTTCGGCTGGTTGGAATTGATGTGGTAGCCACTGGCGACGCGGAACAGGAGCGGGACAGTCGCCGGCTTGCCCTGCACGACGGTCACGACTGGAGCGGGCGCCATCTTCACGGCCGGACCTTGTGGGCCGATGTCGTCCTGCGCCAAGGAGCTTGCGGAGAACAGTAGAAGCGCGCTCGCGAGGAGAATTTTCATCAGATACTCTGACTCCAGACTACCCCAGGTCGGATGCGGTTCGTAGTTACCTCCGAGCCTGTACCGCCTGGCCCTGGCTCATGGCCTTCTTGATGTGGTCAACGAATACGCTGCGGCTCTGCAAACCGAATTCACGGGCGATGAGCTTGCCGTCGCGGTCTAGGAAAAAAGTTGTGGGCAAAACGCTGACGCCGCCGTAGCTCTGACCAACGGATTCCTTGCCCAGCAGGATGGGGTAATTGACGCCCATTTCCTTCGCGAATTTGGCGATTTCTTCAGTGCTGGCATCATCCATCGCTACGCCGACGATCTGGAAGCCTTGCGGGCCATACTCCCTTTGCAACTCGACAAACCATGGCATCTCAATCTTGCAGGGGCCACAATATGTTGCCCAGAAATTGAGCAGGACGGCTTTGCCCCGAAGATCGGAGAGCCTGAGGTTCTTGCCATCGAGCGTCTGCAGTTCGAAGTCAGGGGCCAAACTGCCGATGAGTTGTCCCTTGGCGGGACCGTTCGCGCGGTTGTTGCGGGCCATGCGAATGCCGGCGAATAACATGGCCGCGACGATGGCAGCGATGAAGAACAGAATTAGAGGATTTCTTTTCACTGGTAACCTCGGCGGCTAAAGCCGCACTCAAAACAATCCGGTTACCGCAGCGCTGAAGCGCTGCGCCACCGAAAAACCCTTCGCGCCATCTACAGCGCAAAGCGATTCAAAAACGAGAAATAGCCCGAGATGAGCGCGAAACGGCCCATCACCAGCAGGATGCCCAATGCGATCAGCAAGCCTCCGCTCGCTACTTCCACGGCGTGCATGTGGAATTTGAAGCGGTTGTAGAA
>JBEKQC010000036.1:0-49605 GCA_049520095.1 Terriglobales bacterium | reverse complement strand
TTTTTTTTTTTTTTCCCCCCCCCCCCCCCCCCCCCCCAATTTCGTCCTAAAATATTGTAACCAAAGGACTTAGTTTTAAAATATTAAGAACTAAGGACTTAGGTGAGGGCATTCTCAGATTTGGCGCGATTTTCGAAGAAATCCGAAGGTTGTCAAAGAGAGCCGAGAGCAGCCTTTTGGCAGCGTCGGGTTCCGTCTCTGGAGACGGGACCCATCTAGATGATGCACTCTCGAAGGATTCTCGCAGGGTTGCGGCAGGGAGTCTGTGATGGGGGTACGAGAAAAATGTGATGAAAAAAGGGCGGGGCGTTCGTTTCGTGTGCGGACATTTCCACACCCGCCCTTCGCAAAGTGCGCGAAGGATGGGCACACCCCCAGTATTGTTCATGCCAGCGAGATCAGAGGCCTGGGCCACCCGCCACCGTGGCGCGGCGCTTAGGCTGGGCCTGCCTTGTCACCAATTGCGGTAGGGGATATCGGAGCTAATGGACTTCATTGCCGCAAATAGCCCTTGGCTTTCCAGCAAGATCTTTACGGACCTAAGCGATTGTTCCGGATTTGGATTTGGACCGACCACCACCCTATCGAGCGGGAACTCTCCTTTGTCATTCTTCAAGGGGACGGGCAGATACGGTACCAGCATCGATCTACCCTCCCGAAATTCAAGTTGAATTTTCTCTTGAGGTGGGTCGGCAAGCACAGGATTTATCCGATTCGGAGGAAAACCGATGATCCGCCACTCCTTTTCTTCTTTGAACTTCTCATTCTTGAAGGTCAACGCTAATAGACCAAGTATCATGGATAGGCCCATCCCAGCCTCAACGCGCCCTAATTCCGTTCTCTCCGCCAGGGCGCTTTTAAGCTGCCACGTAATGCTGGCCTCGGCAAAGTCACGTTGCCTCTTTAGGTCGTAAATGCAGCGTTTCATTCTGAAGCCGCTGGGGAGAACCAGTTGGTCACACCAGATGCCAAGGGCAAATCCCGATGTTGGACCACCGTAGGCACGCCATTGCGGCAGGGAATCTCCATCCTCCGAAAATGAGGCAACGTACCAACTCGTGTTTTCATTGCTCCTATTAACAGCAGAGCGCATTTCTTCGAGTACTAAACAGATCTCAGATCCCGCGGATTCGGAATTTAGACGCCTTTCAATCTCGGTGCAAAACAGCGCCTTGGCATGTAGGAACTCCTGAGTATCGTTCAGGTACTGGTGGTGAGTGGCCCACATTTCCCTTTTCTTGACGATCCCCAGAAGGCCTTCTTGGGTTGTGTAGTGGTAGAGAGGACGGTCAGGTTTATCAGAACCAAAGATGTTTTCGGTGATTACGGTTGTGGACATGCTTAATCGAATATAGTTCAAACAAGGAATTTGGACGGGATTCTGCAATTCGTATGTCCTCCGGTGGCAAACCGGGCTGTGGGTGCGGTGAGTGCTCCATGGGTTCGTGGCTTTTGGCGAGGGGCAGGCGGGCCCCGCTTCCGCGCAAATCGCTTACAATTCCCCTTCCTGCGATTTCCGCAATTATGACAGTCACGGTTCGTTCCTTTGCGAAGATCAATCTCGGCCTCTACATCGGTGCCGCGCGCGCGGACGGATATCACGATCTGCGAACGGTGTATCAGACGATTGCGCTGCATGACGTGATCCGGGTGAGCATTGAACGAAGCGTTGAAGGAAAAGCTGGGCGGGGCCGCGGAATTGAGATCGCCTGCAAGAATAAAGACCCGCGAGTTCCGCTCGATTCGTCGAATACCTGTTATCGCATGGCCGAGCGCGTGTTGCAGGAACTTGGCACGACGGGGCGAGTCCGCATTGAGATCGAGAAGCGGCTGCCGGTGCAGGGAGGGCTGGGCGCGGCGTCTTCGAATGCGGTGGCAACCATGATAGCGCTGGAGCGGGCACTCAAGAAAAAGTTGTCCGGTGCGGCGTGCCTGTGGATTGCCGCTGAAGTTGGCTCGGACCTGCCGCTGTTTCTGGTGGGTGGAACGACGCTCGGAGTCGGTCGCGGCGAGGAGGTTTATCCGCTGCCGGATTTGCCGTCGATGGCGATGGTGGTGGTTACGCCTGAGGTCGGGGTTTCGACTCCACAGGCGTTTGCGGATTGGGATGCGCTGGTGAAGTGTGGTGACGGGGCTTCGCCCCGTCTAAGCGGAGCACAGTCGCGCCTCCACACGAGCCGAGAGCAATTGACGCGGCCGTTACCGTCCGATAGACTGTTTAAGGTTGGCTGCGCGCTGTCGGCGTGGCTTATTAGTTTAACCAGTGGTTCACCCAACACCGGTGCTCTTGCAAAAGGCGGGAGCCGGGCCGAGAAGTTGCTTCTCGACCTTGTCCGTACCGGGATTGAAAACGACTTCGAGAGAGTCGTCTTTCCTAAATATCCCGAATTGCGTGACATAAAAGGTGCGCTGGAGCGCGCGGGGTCGAGATACGCTTCGCTCTCCGGGTCGGGGTCAACCCTGTACGGGCTGTTCCGGTCGCCGGCCGACGCCGCGAAGGCGGCAAGCCGTCTGCGGAAGCAGGGCCTGAAGGCAGTGGCGACCAGTACGTTGACGCGTCCCCAGTATTGGAAAAGAATCCTTGATTGATTTTCGATTGTTGGCACCACATAAAAGACAGTTGTTAAACGACAATTGTTGAACGACAATTGAAGGGCAATCAGCCAGTCCGATCGTTTCACTGGGCCGTCGACTAATGGTAGGTCAAGTGCCTTTGGAGCACTTTGTCTAGGTTCGAATCCTAGCGGCCCAGCCAAATAGCCTAGTTCTCAGTTGCCAGTTCTCAGTTCTCAGTCGAGATCCTGGAGCCCCAAATCTGAGAACCGGGAACTGAGAACTGAGAACTCAACTATGGCCACAGTTGCAACCACGACTGCCGAGAAGACGACTGCCGAAAAAACGACTGCGGAAAAAAAGCCGATCGCGGACGAGAAAACCGAACGCAAGCCGCAACGCGCCCGGGTTGATGATAGATTCAAGGTTTTCTGTGGAACCGCCAACGAGGCGCTCTGCGACGAGGTCTGCCACTTTCTCGGTCTGACGCGGGGCCAGGCCCTGGTCACACGCTTCAAGGACGGCGAAGCGTATGTGCAGATTCAGGAAAACGTCCGCGGCGCCGACGTGTTCGTAATGCAGCCCACCTGCCAACCGGTGGACATGCACCTGATGGAACTTTTGTTGATGATGGACGCGCTCAAGCGGGCTTCGGCGCGGCGCATCACGGCCGTGATTCCGTACTTCGGCTACGCGCGCCAGGATCGCAAAGACAAGCCGCGCGTGCCGATTTCGTCGAAACTGGTGGCCGATCTGCTGACCACCGCGGGCGCGGATCGCGCTCTGGTTGTGGACTTGCACGCGCCGCAATTGCAGGGTTTTTTTAATATTCCGGTGGACCATCTGTTCGCTTCACCGGTGCTGGTGGATTACTTCAAGAAACTGAATCTGCCGGATCTGACGGTGGTCTCGCCGGACGCGGGTGGCGTGGAACGCGCGCGCTTCTTTGCGAAGAAGATGGACGCGGCACTGGCCATCGTAGATAAACGGCGGGTTGAGATGAACGTGGCGGAAGTGATGAATGTGATCGGCGAAGTCAGCGGCCGCACGTGTCTTATCATCGACGATCTGATCGATACGGCGGGAACGCTGGTGAAGGTGGCGCAGGCTCTGATTGAAAATGGCGCGGCTACGGTGTATGCCTGCTGTTCGCACCCGGTACTTTCAGGGGCGGCAGTGGAAAATCTTGTGAACTCTCCGCTCGCCGAGGTGGTCGTGACCAATACCATTCCGCTGAACGAAGCGGCACGGCAAGTCCCAAAGATCAAGGTGCTTTCGATCGCGGGACTAATTGGACGGGCAATTCAGTCCATTCACGAAGAAACTTCGGTGAGCAGACTTTTTATTTAGGAACGTCGTACGCGGTTCGCTATTCGCCTACGAGTTGATTGGTTTTGCGAACAGCGAAGAGCGAACGACGCACAGCGAGATAGCGAAGGACGGAACGGAATTATGGCGACAGCAACGGATGTCAGCATTCTGGAAGCGCAGAAGCGCGAACCAGGCACGAAGAACGCCGCCCGGCGCGTGCGCGTCGGCGGAAAAATTCCCGCCGTTGTATACGGCGCGGGCAAGGACGCAGCTGCGGTCGCGGTCGATCCGCGGCAGGTTCTGCGCATCCTGAAGTCGGAGAGCGGACACAACACGATTTTCGACCTGGCGCTCGACAGCGATCGCGTCAAGGCCATGATCGTGGATTGGCAATTCGAGCCGATCAAGGGAACCCTGCTCCACGTGGACCTGCAGCGCATCGCGATGGACAAGAAGCTGACGGTCACGGTTCCCGTTGTGCTCAAAGGCGAGGCAGCGGGCGTGAAGACGGAGGGCGGCATTCTCGAGCAGTTGGTGCGTGAGATCGAGATTGAGTGTCTTCCAGCCGATATTCCGAAGAACATCGAAGTAGACATCAGCCACCTTGTGTTCGGCATCGAAGTGCGCGTGAAAGATCTCCCGCACAGCGAGAAGCTGAAGTTCCTGACCGAAGAAAATCAGATGATCGCGCACATTACGACGGTGAAGGAAGAAGTGGTTGCGGCTCCGGAAGTGGTAGCGGAAGCGGCGGCAACTCCGGCTGAGCCAGAAGTCATCAAGAAGGGCAAGCAGGAAGTCGAGGGTGAAGGTGAGGCCGAGGGCGATGCCAAGGCCAAAGCCAAGCCCGAGAAGGCTGAGAAGCCTGAGAAGAAAGAGAAAAAATAGCTTTTGGCGGGAACACGTCGTTCGCTGTTCGCTTTTCGCGCGAGAATGCTGATGGCTTGCGGAATAGCGAACGACGAACAGCGAAAAGCGAAGAGCGAACTCGCGTGAAACTGATCGTCGGTTTAGGCAACCCTGGAATCGAGTACCAGTTCACGCCGCACAATCTCGGGTTCCTGACGATCGATCGGATCGCCAACGGCCTGGGAATTGAAGTCAGGAATCGCCAATGCCGCGCGCTAACCGCGCGGGCACTGATTGACAGTAAAACGATCGCCGGTGAGCCGGTGATCCTGGCTAAACCGGAGACCTACATGAACCTGAGTGGGCTTTCGGTGCGGGAACTGGTGGCGGAACATCAGGTGGATATAACGCGCGACCTGATTGTGATTTACGACGAACTCGACTTGCCGCTGGGTACGATTCGCATCCGGCAGCGGGGAAGTTCGGCGGGGCACAATGGGATGGAATCCATTCTCGGCGCGTTGAATACGGACGAGTTCTTGCGAATTCGGCTGGGAATTGCGCCCGACCGCAAAGTCGTGGACGGCGTGAAGTATGTGCTGACACCGTTCCGCAGGGCGCAGGAAAAAGTTGTAGACGAAGTCCTCGACATGGCAGTGCAGGCGGTTGAGATGATTTTGAAAGAAGGACCGGCGGCGGCGATGAACCGGTTCAATCGCAAGAACGAGCCGGGCGAGTGAAGGTTAGTCGTCGTTCGCGAGTTTGATCCAGAGGCGAAAAGCGAACGACGAATCGCGAGCGACGAATCGCGAGCGACGAGCAGCTAACGACCAGCGACTGTACTGAGAGAGTTTGGAGATAACGAATGAATCGTAACTATGAATTGATGTTCATCGTCCGGCCCGACATGGTGGACGAGGATCTGAACAAGCTGATTTCAACGCTCGAGTCTTCGGTGACCTCGGCGGGGGGAACCGCCAAGAGCGAAGTCTGGGGCAAGCGCCGTCTCGCATACAGGGTAGGTAAGTTCAACGATGGCATCTTCGTGCTGATGATGATTGAAGCCACCGGCGCTACCGTGCACGAAGTCGAACGCCGCCTGCGCGTCACCGAACCGGTGATCAAGTTCCTCACCGTGCGCACCGACGAAGAACTGAAGCGGCTCGACAAGATCAAGAAGATCCGCGACTCGAAAAAGAAAGCCAGCGCACAACCGGCACCAGTCGCCGCTCCGGTCACACCAGCAACCCCGGAAGCCGCAACGGAAACTCCGGCCTCGGCACCCGTATAGTCGGCGCTCAGTTGGCGGTGTGACGAACAGTGGAGAGACGGGCGCCTCGCCCGTCCATTCGACGAATTCTTAGAAAGCAGGAGCACTATGGCAGAAGAAACAAAAGCACCAGCCGCGACAGGCG
This sequence comes from Terriglobales bacterium, assembly GCA_049520095.1. Taxonomy (GTDB): domain Bacteria; phylum Acidobacteriota; class Terriglobia; order Terriglobales; family Acidobacteriaceae; genus Acidiflorens. Next base: position 43,480 of record JBEKQC010000036.1, on the reverse strand, counting down.
GCGAAAGTCGTCCGGAGCGCAGCGGTGGCGATCGCCCCGAGCGCAGCGGCCCGCGCGGTCCGCGTCCCGGCGGAGGCCCCGGCGGTCCCCGCGAAGGCGGCCGTAAGTTCTTCCGGCGCAAGAAGGTTTGTAAGTTCTGCGTCGAGAAGATCGAAGCCGTCAATTACAAGGATGTGCGTCTGCTGGCGCAGTTCGTGGCGGAAAGCGGCAAGATCACTCCGCGTCGTCTGACCGGAGTGTGCACGCCGCATCAGCGCCGCCTGTCGCGGGCGATCAAGCAGGCGCGCAATATAGCCTTGCTGCCGTTCGCGGGACGCGCGCAGTAAATTCGAGATCGTCGTTGGGCGTTGGTCGCTAGTCGTTCGCAGTGCAACGCGCTTTGATCGGCTGAGACTTGCCAACGACTAATGACAAGCGACTAACGACAAGGTTACTTACGAAACGGAGTTATTCATGGAAGTCATTCTGAAAGAAGACGTGCCCAAGCTGGGCAACCGCGGCGAGGTGGTGAAGGTCGCCGAGGGATATGGGCGGAATTTTCTGCTGCCCAAAAAACTGGCGATTGAGGCCACCGTCGCTAACAAGACCGTCATCGAGCAGATGAAGGCCGCCGCCGTGCGCCGCTCTGCCAAGGAAAAGTCGGAGGCTGAAGCGCTGGCCAAGCAGTTTGACGGGCTTGAGGTGAAGTTCCTGCGCAAGTCGGGCGAAGCCGATCAGTTGTTCGGATCGGTCACGGCTGGCGACATTGCCGAAGCACTCGAGAAGAAGAGTTTCCACATCGATCGCCGGAAGATCCAGTTGCACGAACCGCTTAAGACTGTGGGCGAGTTCATTGTTCCGATTAAGTTGCACAAGGACGTGACCACGCACTTGAAGGTCGTGGTCGACAAAGAAGCGGCGGTGGAATAGTTCGACTTTTTTGAGAGGTGGTCCGGCGTTTTATCTCGAACGCCGGTACCAAAACTCAGCCTTCCTTTCGTTCCTTTGGACGCCGCGGCCGATCTCATAGAAATAAGCTAGGTTGTGGGCGGCGTCCTTATGGCCCCGTTTTGCCGCGCGCAAATACCATTGGAAAGCTTGCCCTAGATCAGCGGGTGTGCCCTCGCCTCTACTCAGGCACACTCCAGCAGAAAACTGGGCCTCAACTTCACCCATCCTTGCTGCTCGCAGAATTAGTCCGAATCCCTTTCTGAGGTTCTTTCGCAAACCCCAGCCGTATTTATGAGCCCTGCCCAGTGCCCACGTCGCAGTGGCGTCGCCGTGCTTCGCAGCTCGCCGGAACCACGTTGCAGCCAGGCGGTAATTCTTGCGTACGGAAATGCCCTCGTGGTAGAAGACTCCAACGTGATACTCGGCATTTGCATTCCCAGCCTTCGCAGCGATCAGGTAGTGTTCAAATGAAAGGTGTCGGTCCGGGCGAGTTCCGTAGCCGTAATCGTAGACGTAGCCTAACCACTCGTGCGCCCTAATATTGCCTGCTGAAGCCGCCTTCTTGAGAAGAGTGAGTCCGGCTTTGTAGTCCGCTGGGCCCGAGCTCCCGTTGAACGCCCGTTTAGCCGCGAGGAAGGATTGTCTACCCGATACGTCCTTGCCCTCACTCATTCGAACCTCTTCTTGACTCTATGCCGAAGAATTGTTCTACCTTTCGCAAATCTGTCGTCTTCGCGTAATTCGGCAAACTCTCCACAAACACTTTCCCGTATTGCTTCTTCAGAATCCGGTTGTCGAGCAGCGCCAGCAGCCCGCGATCGTGCAACGACCGAATCAGTCTCCCAAACCCTTGCTTCAGCGTAATGACCGCGCCCGGCACCTGGTATTCGAAGAAAGCGTTGCCGCCGCCCGCATCGATGGCCTTGACGCGAGCCGCCACCACCGGATCGCTCGGGACGGCAAAGGGCAAGCGATCGATAATAACGCAGCTCAACTGTTCGCCTTGCACGTCCACGCCCTGCCAGAACGAAGATGTGCCAAACAACACGGCGTTGGGCGTGAGCCGAAACTGCTCAAGCAGCGCCGATTTCGGAGCGTCGCCCTGCTTGAACATCGGAAATTCCAACTGGCCAAGAAGGCGCTCGTAGATTTCGTTCATCTGCGCGTAACTGGTGAAGAGCACGAAGGCGCGGCCGCGGGTAATCTCCAGCAGACGCCGGATAACGCCGGCAGCCTCGGCGGCGAATTGCGGTGTGCGCGGATCGGGCAGATCGGGCGGGACGTAAAGGATCGCCTGGCTTTCATAATCGAAGTGCGAGGCAACGATCAATTCGCGCGCGTGGTCGAGCCCAAGCCGCTGCCGTATGTAGTCGAAACCGCCGCCGACCGCCAGCGTTGCCGAGGTCAGCACCGACGTCTCCAGCTTCGACCACAGGCACTCGCGCAGGATCTGTCCCACCTCGATCGGAGTGGCCTGCAGGAAAACGTTCGTGCGACCGCCTAGGTGTTTTTCGTCGGATGATTTCCGCCAGGCGGGGACGCCCGACGCCCCACGAAATCCTCTTCGCTCGATCCAGAAGACAGTGTTGGGATCCTCGTTCTCCATCACAAATTGAAGTTGCACCTGCAACTGCTGCGCGCGCCGCACCAGCGTGAAGACTTCTTCCGGCTTCTGCGGAATCTGCTCCAGTTCTGCGCCCAGCCGATATAGCGCCTGATTGAGAGCAAGAAATTCCTCGCCGTTTTCCTCGAGGAACTCGCGGCGAGAGTCGAAAGCAAAGCGTCCCTCATTCGCGGGCAGCAGCGAAAAAAACAACTGCGAACGTTCCCGAACCGACTGAATCGCTCCCGACATTTGCGGCGTGTAGAGGTGCTCGCGCTGCAGCAGGTGTTCGACGTCGCGCGTTAATTCGTCCATGCGCAGGTTGCTGACCGAAATCCCAAAGTAGTTGCCGGCGACTTCTTCCAGTTCGTGCGCTTCGTCGAAGATGACCGCTCCGCACTCTGGGAGCACTCCCGCGTCGGGCGCGCCCTCGGCTTCGAGTTTGATGGCGAGTTTGATGGAAAGATCGGCAAAAAACAGATGGTGATTGACGATGATGATGTCGCTCTCCGCCGCGCGCCGCCGCATTTCGGTGATGAAGCACCGCTCCCATTCCTTGCATTTCTGGCCAAGGCAGGTATCGGCCCGGGCGTCGAGTTTGTGCCAAAGAGCGCTCGCCTCGGGCAGTTCCGTTAGCTCCGCGCGGTCGCCGGTCTGCGTCGTCTTTTCCCATGCGGCGATGGCGCGGTAATGCTCGATCTCTTCCAGTCCGCTGAGCACGGGCTGGTCGGTGAGATCAAAGAGCTTCTTGCGGCAGAGATAATTGTTCCGTCCCTTCATGTAGCAGACGCTCAGCTTGCGATCGCCTTCAGGGAACAGCGCCCGCTCCAAGGCTGGGACATCTTTAAAGAAAAGCTGTTCTTGCAGATTCTTCGTTCCGGTTGAGATGATGACGCGTTTGCCCGAGCGGATCACCGGCAGCAGATAAGCCAGCGTCTTGCCAGTACCAGTGCCGGCCTCGACGATCAGGTGGCGCTTTTCTTCGAGCGCCTCTTCCACCGCCTGAGCCATCTGCAATTGCCCGCGACGAAACTCGTAGGCGGGGTGCGTCTTCGCGAGCACGCCTCCCGGCGCGAAGAACTGGTAAAGCGAGAATCCCGCAGGCCGAGTGTCTGAAGCGGACACGGGTTGGGATGAGGAAGGCACGAAGTCTCTATAATAGCGGGATAGACATGGGAACTCATCCTCGACCCTTATCAAGAAGATCTTGAGCAAGAAAAAGCAATCCCCACTCGTCGCCATCGTCGGACGCCCGAACGTCGGTAAATCGACGCTTTTCAACCATCTGACCGGATCGCGGCGCGCCATTGTCGGAGACGAGCCTGGCATCACGCGCGACCGCCTCTATGGCGAGGTTGAATGGCGCGGCCGCGAGTTTCGAGTGGTGGATACGGGCGGCATCGTTCCCGACGACAAAGACTTCATACCGTCGGAGATCTTCCGTCAGGCCAAGGTCGCCTTCGAGGAAGCGGCGGCCATCGTTATGGTCGTCGATGCCCGTACCGAGATCGCAGGGCCTGATCGCGAACTGGCGAGACTGCTCGCCCGCACTGGCAAGCCGCTCTTTCTCGCTGTTAATAAGATGGACAGCGACAAGCAGGATTCGCTGCTCGGTGAATTTCATTCGCTCGGAATGCGGAATGTGTTTCCGGTTTCGGCGGAGCATGGACGCGGCATCGACGATCTGCTTGACGCCATCTTAGTTGTGCTGCCCGCCGCCAAAAAAACAATCACAGAGGTCCCTGAGGTCGCAGGGGAAGGCACAGAGGAAGGTTTACCAACCCCACAAGAGCCGCATGAAATCAAAGTGGCGATCATCGGGCATCCGAACGTTGGCAAGTCGACGCTGCTGAATCAACTTACCGGAACTGACCGCGCTATCGTCTCGCCTGTTGCCGGCACCACGCGCGATTCCATCGACCAAGTCATCCAGTACAAAGGACGCAAGATTCGCTTCATTGATACGGCGGGCATCCGCCGCAAAGGCAAGACGCGGCTGATGGCCGAGAAGCTTTCGGTGGTCATGGCGCGCAAGAATATCGAGGACGCCGACATCGTGCTCTTCATGGTCGATGCCACCGAAGGCGCCAGCGGCCTAGACGCGAACATCGCCGGCTATGCCCACGAGAGCGGACGCTCGGTGATTATCCTGGTCAATAAATGGGATCTCGTGGCCAGCGGCCAGAAGCGCGCCATTAGCCAGTCGAAGACAGCCCGCATCCAGGACGCCAAGCGCCCGCAAGACCGCGCTCTCTACGAAGAGCGCCTGCGCTACGGACTTAAATTCCTGAGCTACGCGCCGGTGCTGTTTCTCTCCGCGCACACTGGCAAGGGCACGGAAAAAATTCTTCCGCTGATCGAGAAGGTCGCCGCCGAACGCCGCAAGCGCATCACGACTGGCGAGATGAACCGTTTCCTGAAGACGGTTGACTTCGACCGCGCCTCTGTTCCCGTAAGCAAGCGCGTGAAAATCTACTACATGACGCAAGCAGGAGTGGCACCTCCGACGTTCGTGCTCTTCACCGACCGCCCCGTGAAGCTGCACTTCTCCTATCAGCGCTTTCTTGAAAACCAGATTCGGGCTGCGTTTGGGTTTGTTGGCTCGCCTATCTGGATTAAGAACCGGGCGCGGGACTAGGGCTCCCGTCTTCAGTGAGCAGCCCCACGCGGTCGACGCCGGCAATCCGGGCAATTGCTATCACATCCGCTACGTCCTGGAAATCAATGTCGTCATCGGCTTCGACGTAGGCAATCCCTTCTACGCGAATGGCGAAAATATCCCGCAGGCGTTCGCGCAAGCGATCCCATTCCACCGCTTCTTCATTCACCATCACCTGTGGATGCTCGGCACCCGGCTTCACGTGATGGATCTGAATCACAATCGTCCGATTTGGTGGCGGGATAAAGTGGTCGTTTGGATTCGACTGCTGGGGAAGCTCTGTCTGTAAACCAGTTGGCCGCTGCTCGATCACTACCACCATGAAAACGATGATGAGCACCAGCAGAACGTCAATCAGAGGAGTGACGTTCATCTTTGGGCCTGTAGAAAACGGACCACCGCCTGCCGTGGAGAATGCCATGCGAATTTCCCCTCTCAGGCACGCGCGTGTCTTGAAAGATTGGACACCCGGACGACAAAGAGAGTTCCATGGCACTGCGCTAATTTGTTAGATGGTGTTAGATAGGCTCCGCCGACGGCGGAAGCGGCGGCGCTTCAAATGGCGGCGGAGACTGCGGGACTGGCGCCGGAGGCGTAGGGGCCGGATTCAGCAGCGCGTCGAGATTCGGATATCGAGCAGCAAAAAAATAGATCGCGTATGCGGGAAAGAAAACGGTAGCCGGCACGCTCACCAGAGCGATCAGGTAAATCAGGACGAGCAGGAGCAGCGTTCCGAAGATGATCGCCAGACTGATCGTCGTCACGCTCCATCCCATCCCCGCTTCGTGCCCCGCTATCACGGCAACGGCAGCCGGGACGAAGATGAACAGCCCCGGAATGAGCGCAATGATGCCGAACAGGATTCCCGCCGCAATCGAAAGCACCAACTTGAGCAGCAGGTAAACAGCGTATCGTCCCTTCTCTCGCCCCATCATCGCCAGCAAACGGTGCCAGCCGTCGGCAAAATCGAGGTCTTCGAGAGCCATAATCGGTACCAGGAAGTCTTTCGCCAGCACCTGCACCACAGCGGCCGTCAGCACGAACACCAGCAACAGGCCTACGAGCAGAATCGCGCCGACAATCAACCGCCCGATGTGTTCACGCAGATGTGTTGCCCAGCCCGCAGCCAAAGCCAGGGCGAAAGGGACGCCAATCAGAACCAGCAGAAAGAGCCAGGCGGCAATCTGGAATACGATCTGCCACAAAAAGAATCGTCCGCCGGCGCGACGCCACTTTTGCCATCCCTCACCAATCGAACATTCTCGCCGCAGAACCGAGTCGAACAGGATGAATCGGAACACGCTGCTGATGTACAGGAACACAAACGCCAGCACGATTGCGGCGAAGATTCCGATCGCGATTAGTCCGATGAACGGCGCGATGTGCTCGGAAATATGCGCGGAGTTGAAGGGAGGCCAATCAGACGGCAGGCTCGAAGACGGCACAAGCCCACTATGAGTTTTTCGTGGGAACCGAGGCCAACTGCTCCCGAGGTTTCCGAAATTGCACCCGCCGACATGCAGTTCCGCCGCCAGAATTCCAACCAGCGCCAGGCGAGACCATTGCCCGAAGCGGAAACCGGTGAAGAGTTGCGCGCGCGCGTGCTGCAGGGCGGGTTGTACGCAATCAACGGCAGAAACCGGCACGGAACGGACCTCACTCTTACATCAGCACCCTAAAGCGTATCGTCTGAAAAAACAATAAGAACCTGTCTGCAAACTGTAAGATCTTGTCATCCCGTGCGGACCGCGGGATCTGCAGTTTGCCCGATGCACTTGCTGTACCATGCGTCGAACTCGCGCAATGCCAATTCACACTGCTGGCGGTGACGCTCCTTGCGGTCGCGTACGCGTATGTCGAGCGCGGGCAAGAGATCAAAGGTGATATTCGCCGGCTGAAAGTTCTTGCTCTCGGCCTTCGTGATGTAGTGGACAAGCGAGCCAAACGCCGTCGCTCGCGGTGGAGGCGTGGGCTCGCCGCCGGTGGCCAGCATTGCCGCATTCATTCCCGCCATCAGGCCTGTAGCAATCGATTCAACATAGCCTTCGACGCCGCAGATTTGTCCCGCGAACAGCACGTGGGCATGCGCCTTCATTTGTAACGTCGGGTTCAACAGCATTGGCGCGTTGATATACGTGTTGCGGTGAATCTGTCCATAGCGCAGGAACCGCGCGCCTTCCAATCCCGGAATCAGACTCAGGACGCGCGCCTGCTCGCCAAACTTCAGATGATTCTGGAATCCGACAAGATTGTAAGAATCGGCGCGCAGATTTTCCTGCCGCAATTGCACCACGGCATACGGCATTCTGCCGGTGCGAGGGTCCTTGAGACCGACCGGCTTCATCGGCCCGAAGCGGAGCGTATCGCGTCCGCGCCTGGCGATTTCTTCGATCGGCAGGCAGCTCTCGAAGTAGTTCAGGTTCTCCCAATCTTTCTGCTCGACCGATTGCGCCGCGAGCAGCGCGTCGTAGAAACGGTCGTATTCATCTTTCGACATGGGGCAATTGATGTAGTCGGCGGAACCTTTGTCATAGCGGGCCGCCAGGTACACCTTGCTCATATCGATGGAATCAGCCTCGACGATGGGGCTGATCGAGTCGTAAAAATATAGATTGTTGCTGCCGGAGTTCGCTGAGCTCAACCGCACAATCTCCCGCGAGAGCGCGTCCGACGTCAGCGGACCAGAGGCAATGATGGTGATCGTGAGCGGGTCTTCTTCGATCTGTGTCACCTCTTCGCGGCGAATTGTGATCAGCGGATCGCGGGAAATCGCCTCCGTCACCTTTCGCGAAAACTCGGCCCGGTCCACCGCCAGAGCGTGCCCGGCGGGCACCGCCGTTTCCCGCGCGATCTCCAGCAGCCGAGAACCCGCTCGCCGCATTTCTTCTTTCAGCAGCCAGGGCGCGCTGTTCTCGCTTTCGGATTTCAGAGAGTTGGAGCAGACCAGTTCCGCGAAATTGTCCGTCTGGTGGGCGGGAGTCGTGCGCGCCGGCCGCATTTCGAATAATTCAACATCGACGCCACGCCGCGCACACTGCCACGCCGCTTCCGACCCTGCCAGGCCGGCGCCGATGATGCGAACTTTTCTATTCAAATCATTATGCAAATCGAATTTCATCCGACTCCAGCTTCACGCGACTCCAGCACACTTTGACGAATCTGTTTATTATAGGGCGCGATACTCAGGAGGGAATTTCATGGCCCGTATTAGTCTGATTGAACCTGCGCAAGCCAGCCCGGAAGTTAAGGAGATTTACGATGGCAAGCTGAAAGGCAAGCCCGGCAGTATTCAGAAAGCGCTGGCGCATCGTCCCGCGATGCTAGGCAACTTCCTGGGGTTCTATGCCAGCGTGGGACGTGCGCTCGACCGCAAGCTGTACGAGGCCGTGTATCTCCGAGTCTCGCTGATCAACGGATGTCATTACTGTACGCAGCATCACATTCAAGGCGCCAAACGCGTTGGATTCACAGCAGAGCAGATGGAGGCTCTGAAAGAGGGGAACTACTCGGGATTTAGCGCGACCGAGCAGGCCGCATTGCGCTACGCCGAAAAGCTCACGCACACTCCCGACGGCGCCAGCGACGCCGACTTCGCTGAACTCAAGAAACATTTTTCCGACGAGCAGATTGTCGACCTGCACATGCTGATTGCCCTGGCGAACCTGACCAACCGAGTGACTGGGCCGCTGGCGTTGGCAGTCGAATTTCCGGAAGAAAAGATCTAGATAAGCGCGATTTCCGCAATATCTACTCTAAAATTTTATCTTGCGGTCAGTCGGGATACTACGCCAAATCTAGGAGATCAATTCGTGCTCTTTTGGCTGCTATTGGCGCATCCGTGTTTCGGTTTCGCTCAAACGGCAGCAGGCGCCCCAACCGATCTAGATTCGGGGGCTTCGACCGAGCAAGTTCGACTGAGCGAAATCCTGATTAGTACACCACAACCTTACGACCCGAATCAGGTTGCTGAGGCGCGGCACAAGGCCGAGGAGGCGCGTGATGCCATTCGCCATGGCGGCATCTTCGCGGACATTGCGAGAGCTACCTCCCAAGGTCCCAGCGCGGCGCAAGGAGGCGACCTCGGATGTTTCATTCGCGGTAATCTTTCTCGACTACTAGAAGATGCGGTCTTTCAAATGAAAGCGGGCGATGTTTCCGATGTCATTCGTACAAAACAAGGGTTTGTCATACTCGAAGTAAGCGATCGAGGCTCGCACGTCTGTGACGACTTGGAGGTGCTGAATCAGCCAGTCACTGCAGAGCTGAAACCGTATCTAGAAACGTTGAAACAGCGGGTGAGTCAGAAATGGCACCAGCTAGTTCCGAAGTCTGCGCGCGCACCCGAATTCAGGCAGGGGAGTGTGACGATTCAGTTTTCGGTACAACGAGATGGGGCCATCACGGACCAGAAAGTCGATTCTACTTCCGGGTATAGCGATCTTGACGAGGCGGCATTGAATGCTGTCCGCCAAGCAGGCCCGCTTTCCGCCTTGCCGAGCACAACGAAGGGGGACCATCTCAGGATGCGCTTTCATTTCCATTACAATCCTTCCAAAATCACGGATTCGTAAAGGACGAAACGCGGTCAAGACTCCAATTACAGAATCACGCGTTCATCCCCTGCCCGCCGCGTAACGCGCTCGCGATCGAGATATTCGAGCAGCGGGATCGCGTACTTGCGGCTGACTCCGGTCATATCTTTGAAGCGAGCTACATCCATTTTCGGTGCCGCATTCTTGAGCGCGGCGACCTTCTGGCGAAGATTCGTGAGCGCGCTCTGGTGGAAGACCAGCTCTTCGGAAATCTTGATCAGAACTTTGTCGCGCAAAAGCAGAGTGACAATCTTCTGGGCGCGGATTTTATCTACCTTGAGCCCCGCGAGCGTTTCTTTCAGCGACGGAACTTTCAATCCGGCGGAAGCAAACGCCTGCTCGATGATCCTCTTGGATTCGGCTTCTTCATCTTTCATGACCACGCCGCGGCCGGGCAGATGCACGAGTTCGCCGGCAACTTCCAACTTTGTTTCTTCCGTCAATTTTTCCAGAACGCCGTAGAACACATCGGGGCCGAGGTTGAGCCGATCGCGCAGCTCTTCCTTGCTCATGCCCGCCACAAGAGGATTGGCATCGTGGAATTTCTTGAGGGCTTGAAGTACGCCAGTTTTCAGTTTCACAAATACCGCCGGCGCAACCAGCACTGGGTTACACCACACTAATCCGGCCTGTGCGGCTAGTCTCGTCGCTTCTTCCCGCCGGACGTTCATTTCTCCGGGGATCTCGTCAAGGCGCAAGCCGATCGCCCCTCGTCGTGCCACGCGCGCTGCCAGCACTTGCTCTGGAGAACCATCGTGCATGATCTTGAGAAACGCGGCGGTTTCTTCTATCCGTTGCTTGCGCCTCAGAGGCGATGCATCCAGCACAACGCCTCCGCCAATGGTCGCGACCGGGGAAAATTGACGCACGATGAAACGATCGCCGGGCAGAAGCAGCATGGGTTCCGCGAATCGCAGTTGTACAAACGATTCGTCACCCGGTTTCAATTGTTTCGTTCCATACAACCGAGCTTCCGCAATCGTTTCCGTGGTGTAGGCGTGAAAGTGCACACGCGCGCCGTCCTTGAACGGCTTGGCTGAGCGAAGAAGGGAGAGGAGCGCATCGACTCGCGACGTGGCATGAAAAGTGTGCGCGGTCGCGAGCGTCATGCCGCGCGCCAGGTCCTCGGTGGAGAGTCCTGCGAGGTTCAGTGCGGTGCGCTGCCCCGCGACGGCGGTTTCGGCGGGCGAGCCGTGAACCTGCACGCCTCGCACTCGCACACGTCTGCCGGCGGGAAAGACTTCGAGCTCTTCCTCGTCGGATTTGCGGATTGTTCCTGCGACCAGAGTTCCAGTGACGACCGTGCCGAAGCCTTTCATGGTGAACACGCGATCGATGGGAAGGCGCGCCAGCGCTGCCGAGTTTTTCGCGGCAACTTCAGATGCGACTCGGGCGAGCGCGGATTTCAATTCGTCCAAACCTGCGCCCGTCAAAGAGCTCACAGCGACTATCGGCGATTGCGACGGATCGAGAGTCTTATCGAGAAATGACCCGCGCACAAAATCTTCCACTTCCAGCCGCACCACTTCGAGCGTCTCCGCATCTACTGCGTCGGATTTCGTGAGCACGGTGATGCCGCGGCGGATGGCAAGCAGGCGGCAGATGTCGAAGTGTTCGCGAGTCTGCGGCTTGATTCCTTCATCGGCGGCGATTACGAGCAGCACCAGGTCGATGCCGCCAATGCCGGCAAGCATGTTGCGCACAAAGCGCTCGTGGCCGGGGACATCGACGAATCCCACCCGAATTCTGCTGCCATCGGGTGCGGGAAGTTCGAAGTGGGCAAACCCGATGTCAATCGTTATGCCGCGCCGCTTCTCTTCTTCGAGACGGTCGGCATCAATGCCAGTCAGGGCTTTCACCAGCGCTGTCTTGCCGTGATCGATATGTCCGGCCGTGCCGACGATGACGGACTTCATCTGCGACAGTATAGACGGGTGTTTCACCACGGAGTCACAGAGACACGGAGAAACCCAACGGCTTGGTGGAACCTTCTGGTTTTTGGTCTCTTGCAGGTTGGGAATTTTCTCTGTGTCTCGGTGACTCCGTGGTGAGAACATTGGACACAAGTCCGGCAACCCGGCACGATTCCACATGCGAAAAATCGGCGGAGATGCGACAATAAAGATTCCCCGATGACCACCTCTGCGATTGCTGCCCTTACGCCGGAGATGATCCGGGAGCACGGCCTCACTCCGGAAGAATTCGAAAAAATCAAGCAACTGCTCGGCGGACGCGAGCCCACGCGGACCGAACTCGGCATCTTCAGCGTGATGTGGAGCGAGCACTGCTCCTATAAATCATCACGCGTTCATCTGAAGCGTCTGCCCACGCGCAGCAAGCTGGTGGTGCAGGGGCCGGGGGAAAATGCCGGCATCGTTGACATTGGCGATGGCTGGGCCTGCGCGTTCAAAATCGAGTCGCACAATCATCCGTCGTTTATCGAACCATTTCAGGGAGCGGCCACCGGCGTCGGCGGAATTTTGCGCGACATTTTCACCATGGGCGCGCGGCCCGTGGCGGTGATGGACTCGCTTCGCTTCGGCCCGATTCTGACTGCCACGAACGCGGGCCGGGACACCCGCGCCACACAGGCGGAGATTCACAAGAACCATTCAGTCATGGAAGGCGTTGTCTCAGGCGTCGCTTCTTACGGCAACTGCTTCGGCGTCCCGAACCTTGGCGGCGAGGTGAAGTTTGAGCTCTGCTACTCCGGCAACCCGCTGGTGAACGCGTTCGCTCTCGGCCTGGTCCGCCGCGACCAGATTTTCTATGGACGCGCATCGGGCGTGGGGAACCCCGTAATTTATGTGGGCTCTAAGACCGGACGTGACGGTATCCATGGCGCCACCATGGCGAGCGAGGAGTTCAGCGAAGGCTCGGAAGCGAAGCGGCCCAACGTTCAGGTGGGAGATCCGTTCCTCGAAAAGCTGCTGCTGGAAGCCTGCCTGGAAGCGATGCAAACCGGCGTGATCGTTGGAATACAAGACATGGGCGCCGCTGGGCTCACCTGCTCGACCTGCGAGATGGGCGCGCGTGGTGGCACTGGCGTCGAAATCGAACTCGACCGAGTCCCGCAGCGTGAAACCGGCATGACGCCTTACGAGATCATGCTCAGCGAATCGCAGGAGCGCATGTTGCTGATCGCGCAGAAAGGCCGCGAAGAAGAAGTCTTCCGCATCTTCCAGAAGTGGGGATTGGATGCGGTGGAAATCGGCCGCGTCACCGACGATGCGAAGATGCGCGTCCTCGAACACGGCGTAGTGGTCGCTGAAATTCCCAACGCTGCCCTTACCGATAACGCGCCGGTGTACAAACGTCCGCTGGCGCGCTGGGAACCGCCGGTCGATCGGGAAATGCCGGAGCGCATCCGCTTCGCCGAAAGTAAAGATTTCTCTTCCCAGCTCAAGCGGTTGCTGGCGAGCCCCAACATTTGCTCGAAGCGCTGGGTATGGCAGCAGTACGACCACATGGTGCAGACCAACACCGTCGAAGCGCCCGGAGCGGGCGACGCTGGCGTCATCCGCATCAAAGGCTCCAATCGTGGACTCGCCATGGCGCTCGACGGCAACAGCCGCTGGTGCTATCTCGATCCTCGTCTCGGCGCTATGCACGCCGTTGCCGAAGCTGCCCGGAAAGTGGCTTGCGCGGGAGCGACTCCGATCGGCGCCACCAACTGCCTCAATTTCGGCAACCCCGAAAAGCCGCACATCATGTGGCAGTTTTCGCAGGTGATTGACGGCATCACCAAGGCTTGCGAAGAACTGGATACGCCGATTACCGGCGGCAATGTCAGCTTCTATAACGAAACTCTCGGCGAGGGAATTTACCCGACTCCTGTGATCGGAGTGGTCGGAATCCTCGAAGACGTCCACAAAACGGCGAAGATGCACTTCGCGCAAACGGGGAGGAAAATCGTTCTGCTGCGCGCGAATGAAGTCGGCGACGCTGTCGATGCCGAGTTGGAGTTTGGATCGTCCGAGTACGCAAAAGAGATTCTTGGAGCAGTGTGGGGCTATCCCCCGGAGTTGGATCTCGAAAAAGAGGCCACGCTGCAACGTGCTCTGGTGGCCCTGATTCAGGCGGGGCTAGTCGAGTCGGCTCACGACTGCGCTGACGGCGGGTTAGCCGTGGCGCTGATAGAGTCGGCGCTGCCGGCCGGAGTCGGTCTGAACATCAGATTGCCCGAGCAGAAACTGCCGTTCGAGTTCCTGCTCTTCGGAGAAGACGCCAGCCGCGTCGTAATAAGCTGTGACCCCATCAGCCTGCCGCGAATCCAACAGATAGCTCAGGAGTACGGCGTATTCGCGGATGTGGTGGGGGAAACGGGCTCGGACAGAGTAGAGATTGCGGTGGATGGTAACGCGGTAATTTCCGCCAGCGTCGCCGAGTTGCGGGAAGCGTACGAGGGCGCGCTGGAAAGGGCGTTGCGGACAGAACCAAGTGTTGTTGCAGCGGACTGAGGTTGCCGGGATTCGCCGTGCCGCACGAAGCGAGACGCCCGTCACCACACGAGCTAAAGGCTAACTGCTAAATGCTGACTTCCGACAAATTTCGCGATGAATGCGGCGTAGTCGCCATCCACGCCCACCCCGAGGCGGAGAAGCTTGCCTATCTCGGGCTGCACGCCCTCCAGCATCGCGGACAGGAATCGGCGGGCATCGTCACCTCTGACGGCGAACGCCTGCGCCAGCACAAGGCCATGGGTCTGGTCGCCGATATCTTCAGCCATGAAGTACTGGCTTCTCTACGCGGTGTTCTCGCCATCGGCCACACCCGCTATTCCACCGCTGGCGATTCGGCTTTGTTGAACGCCCAGCCCATCATGGTGCAGTCCAATAAAGGCACGATCGCGATTGCTCATAACGGCAATCTGGTGAACGCGCTCGCGATTCGTGCCAAGCTGGAGGGGCAGGGTTCGATTTTCCAGACCAACAGCGACACGGAGGTGCTGGTTCACCTGATTGCGCTTTCCCGCGAGCAGACTCTGCCCGATGCCATCGCCGACGCGCTTCGTCGCGTGGAAGGCGCATTTTCGCTGGTCATGATCAGCCGCGACCGTATCTTTGCCGCCCGCGATCCGCGCGGCTTCCGACCGCTGGCTATGGGCCGCATCCCGGCATTGACCAGTGAGAAGAAAGACACGATCGTCTTTGCCTCGGAGACATGCGCTTTTGATTTGCTCGGCGCCACCTACGAACGCGACGTCAAACCCGGCGAACTGGTCATCGTTGGGCCCGAAGGCATCAGCTCGCGTTTTTACTCGCCGTCTCCGGCGCAGTCGAGCTGCATCTTTGAGCACGTTTATTTTTCTCGTCCCGATAGCCTGGTGTTTGGCCGCTCGGTCGATCAAAGCCGCGACGCCATGGGACGCCAGCTCGCCCGCGAAGCTCCGGTGGACGCCGACATCGTCGTTCCGGTTCCCGATTCCGGCAATACCGCGGCCATCGGATACGCCGCCGAAAGCGGCATTCCATTTCGCCTCGCCCTCATCCGCAACCACTACATTGGGCGTACTTTCATCGAGCCCCAACAGTCGGTCCGCGACTTTGGCGTGAAGCTCAAACTGAACGCGGTTCGCAGCCTGCTCGAGGGCAAGCGGGTGATTCTGGTCGACGACTCCATCGTGCGTGGAACCACCAGCAAGAAGATCGTTCGCATGATTCGTAACGCTGGCGCGAAGGAAGTCCACATGCGGATTTCCTGCCCACCGACCATTTCGCCCTGCTTCTACGGAGTGGATACGCCTTCCAAGAAGGAACTCATCGCCGCCAACAAGACGATCGAGTCGATTCGCGACTTCATCGTCGCCGACTCACTTTCCTATCTCTCGCTCGAAGGTCTTAAAAAAGCTTGCGGAGACGGGGAGAAAACCACTTACTGCTCCGCTTGTTACACGGGAAAGTATCCTACTAAGGTGGATGTGGAAGAGATACTGCCGGCGGCTGCGTCACGATAAGTCGAGCTTGTTGAAAAGAACATGTCGTGTGAGGAGGCACGAAATGAACTGGCGCGTAATGCTCGTTGTGCTGACCCTTGCCCCGTTCTTGTCGCTGCAAGCCCAACAACCTCAGCCCACAAACGAATGGAAGGATTTCGATTTTTTAATTGGTGAGTGGACATGGGTCGGCGGAGGGCGGCCGGGACAGGGGAAGGGTGTGTCCACCTTTCGGCCTGAAATGAATGGAACGGTACTGGTCCGAAAAACCCACCTGGACTATCCGGCGACGAAGGAGCGGGCTGCTTTCGGCCATGACGATCTTATCTATGTGTACCACGATCCCCAGGACAACTCGGTGCGCGCCATTTTCTTTGACGGTGAAGGGCACGTCATCCGCTACGCGGCAACGGTGGCGTCCGGTGGCAATTCCATCGAGTTTTTAAGCGATGCGGCGCCGGGCGGCACAAGATGCCGCATGACCTACGCTCGAGCTGGTGCGGATACCGTCACGGAGAAGTTCGAGATTGCCCCTCCGGGCAAACCGAACGACTTCGCCACCTATGTAGAGTTCACGGCCAACAAAGTCCGCCCATGAGAACAGGATGCGGCGCGGCGACAAACGTCAACCCTAGACTTAGCCCCCGTTCCTGCACAATTTGTGCAACCTCGCGACTTTCTTCGGCGAATTAGCTCTGCTTTTTCTTCATTTGGTGGATGCAAGGCACGTCCTCCGAATGGTATTCTTTTCGGACGCGCGACCTTGCGCCGGTCGCACCTTTCTTGATGACGAAAGCGTTTTCAATTTTCGGGTCAGGTTCCAAGCCTCAGCTAGGTCCCTTCGAGCAGCAGTTGCTGCAGGAGCTTTGGTCGCACGGCAGCGCCACGGTTCGCGAACTGCTTGCGGATGGCAGGATCCATCAGGCCTATACCACGGTGATGACGACCGTGGACCGTCTCTACAAGAAGGGTCTGCTCGATCGCATCGCCGAAGGCAGGGCGTTCCGCTACACACCGCGCCACACTCCCGAAGAGCTGCAACGGGTCACCGCGCTGGAGAGCATCCGGCAACTGCTGGGATCGGGTGAAGCTTCCTCGCTGCCTCTTTCGTATCTGGTGGAAGCACTCAGCACCCATGACGCGCAACTGCTGGATGAGTTGCAACTCCTGGTCGAACGCAAACGCCGCGAACTCCAGAGTCGGGAAACCAAGGGCCGTGAAAGCAAGACCCGGGAGCGACGCTGATGTTTGCGCTTCGCGGAATCGCCGTCTCGCTCACTTTCTTCGTTCTCGTCTACTGCCTGCTATCGGCAATAGTGGCAATCGTATGGCGCTCGCTGCGGTTGCTGCATGCGTCCGCACGGAGCCTGGCCGCTTTGCTCTTCGCGTTGCGCGTTCTGCCCTTGGCGGCTTCCGTTGTGGTTACGTTCGCTTTTGTCGTGCCCTCGTTTCAATTGCTTGAGCCCCGTTCGATTGATATTGATGAGGGTATTGGTGCGATGCCGCTCGCGCTGGGCATTGGCGCTCTCTTGCTGATTGCCTGCGGCTGCTTTCGCGTAATCGCTGCCCAGACGAAAACTTCTCGCGTGGTGGCTCGCTGGCTGGAAGGCGCGAATCCTCTGCATGTGGATGCCGGCGCTCAGACCGAGGCCCAGACGGTCGCCTTCCGTTCCAGACGCGAAACTCCGCCACTCACTCTGGTGGGAGTCCGCAGACCGAGGGTGCTGGTTTCAGAATCTACCGTCGCGCTGCTGAGCCACGACGAACTCCGCATCGCGCTCAAGCATGAACTCGCGCACATGCAGTCTCGCGACAACCTGAAGAAACTCGTCTTCCGTTTTTGCCCGTTCCCCGGCATGGCCAAGCTGGAAAGCGCTTGGTCCCAAGCCGCGGAGTTGGCCGCCGATGACGCGGCGGTCTCGAACGTGGACGACGCCGTTGACCTGGCTGCCGCCCTGGTCAAGCTCTCCCGCCTGGTCCCTGTGCAGGCCGCTCCGGTCTGTACCGTGGGCTTCGTGACCGGATCCATCAGCGCACGCGTGGCGCGCCTGCTTACCTGGAATGAAGACGAAGCCCGCAAAGCTCAAACCATGCGAATTCGGCCGTGGTACGCCATTCCGCCGATGGTGGTGACTTTGTTGTGCGTCTTCGCCACCTACGGACCCGCTCTGGCGCTGACTCACGAAGTTACGGAGTGGCTGGTTCGCTAGTTTCTCCACCTGTCCACAGACCATTCTTCTCGCCACCTTTTTGATTCCACTATCTCTGGTAGTAGCTGGCGCGTCTCGTTACTCTCGATGAGCCAGTCTACTTCGCCGCGCGGGTTTTGCCCGCAGCATGTCTGGACAGCGGCAACCCCTTTGTTTGTTGGATGGTTTCTTCATGCGAGTCAGGTTCTCAGTCTCGAAAGTGCGCAGATCGAATTTGCTGACCTGCGCGGTTATCGTCTCCGTTTTTCTGCTGATGTTTCTCTCTCTCTCCTCCCTTCTGTGCGCGCAGAATCCGAACGGTACGCTTCGGGGCGAGGTTCAAGATGCGAGCGCCGCGCGAGTGGCGGGCGCTCGGGTCGTCATACAATCAGCCGGATCTTCCATCACCCGCGAGGCCACGGCAAATGAGCGGGGAGAATTCCGCATCGAAGGCCTGTTGCCCGGTTCTTATCGCGTCACCGTGACCGCCAAGGGTTTCGCCGAGGCCACGGCCGATGTAGATGTTGCCGTCAGCGTGGTGCGCGATATCGCGGTTACACTCAAACCGCGAAACGCGCGAGAGATAGTCAACGTGCAGGGAAATGCGTCCTCGATCACGACCGAAACGATTGATACGGCGAGCGCTGTGCATGGCGGCGTGGTTGGCAGCCAGGACCTCGAATCTCTTCCGCTCCCGGCACGCAGTTTCGCCAACATCGCTTATCTCGTGCCCGGAACCGAGCCGGTCGAGCCTTCCGATCCGACTAAAGCGCGCATCACGGCGGTTTCCACTGGTGGAAGTTCAGGCTTGAACAACGAACTGTCGGTCGATGGCGCCGACAACTCCGACGACTGGATCGGCGGCTTCCTGCAAAATTTCTCGCCCGATGGCATTCAGGAATTTGCCGTCCGCACCTCGAACGAAGACGCCGACACCGGCTGGACCACCGCCGGGTCCGTCGTGATCACCACCAAGCATGGCACCAACGAGTGGCACGGCGACGGGGCTTTCTTCGACCGCCAAGCCGCGCTCAATGCCCGCTTCCCGATCGAGAATCCCGCGCCCAATCCCAAGCAGCCGTTCTCGCGGCAAAATTACGTGGGCACGCTCGGCGGGCCGATCGCAAAAAACAAAGTATGGTTCTTTACCTCTTTCGAGAATGTGCACGAGAACGCCAGCATCGCCTACAGCCCGAATAGCACCGGACAATTCAATGCGCTGGCGAAGTTGGCCGCGGATGGCCTGATTCCGGGCGTTCCTTCAATTCCCGTTCCCGCCGCTGTTCCCATTCCGTTCCGCGATTACATTAGCTCGGTGCGTTTTGACTGGGCCGAGTCTCCGAAGTCGCAGTGGTTTCTGCGCACTTCCCAAGATTCCTACCTTACGCACAACGCGCTGGTGGAGCAGGGGACGCTGCCTTCCACCGGACTGATCACGCACAACAATTACTGGAACACTGTAATTAGCAACGCCTATACTTTCAGTCCGACCTGGCTCGGCAATTTGGTTCTGGGTGCCAGCCTGTTGCATCTTACCCAGACGCGTAACTCCGATCTGGGCTTCGCTCTGGCGTTTCCCTTCAGCTCCACCGCGCTGACCATTTCGGGATTCGAGACCTTCGGCGACAACCAGTTCGCCACTCCCATCACTCTTTTCCCCGACCTGCGCAATCAGGATAAATACCAGGTACGCTATGACCTAAGCCATGTTGCGGGAAGTCATGCGCTCAGGTTTGGAATCGACTTCATTCACGAACCCGTGCTCGGCGGCGCGTTTGCGGCAACCGGCAACATCTCCAAGTTTGGGCTGAATCCGGAAGACTATTTCAATCCATCGATCAACCCATACGGTCTGGCACAATTTACGATTGACCGGACCTGCACGGCAGAGATGATTGGAGGGGTGCTGGTGGAACCGACGCCGAACACGTCGTGCACTCCGCCCGCGCCCGGCGGCAGCTTTTCGCAGAACGTTCAGCGGCTCGGACTTTACGCCGAAGATTCGTGGCGAGTATCCCACCATCTCACCGTCAACTACGGCCTGCGCTATCAGAACACCTGGGGACTCATGATCGGCTCGGGACAAAGCGAGACCGACAACGCCGCCTATCAGACACTGCAGGCGCTGCAGATTCCGCTGGTGCCCACTGCGCCACACGACTACCACAGGCAGATCGCGCCACGGCTCGGAATCGCCTATTCACCTGGTGGCAATGAGAAGACTGTGATTCGCGCCGGTTTCGGCATGTTCTACGACGATCTCGCACAGAACGGATGGGCCACCGCATTTGAAGGCCTCGGTGGCGCCCCGGCGACTTGCACCCTCACCGGAGGCCCGTATCCGGCCCCTTACACGCCCAGCGCCGGGTGTCTTGCTGGCGGAAGCACCGGCAACCTCATCGCCTCCGATTACAAGACGCCTTACGCCATTCACATCACAGGCGGCGTTCAGCACGCATTCAATGAACACTGGCTGGTCAGCGCCGACTACACGCATGAGCAGGGGAATCATGGCTACCGCGCCTTCCCCTATACTGGCGGCACCGATCTGTTCACTCCGCTGATTCCTAGTACTGATACGACCGCCCAACAGAGCATAGTGCCCAACGTCAATGTGTTCGAATCCGACAACCGCTCCAGCTACAACGCCCTGATGTTGCATTTGCAAGGCAACATGCGCCGTTTCAGCCTGGTCGCGAACTATCAGCTCTCCAAGGCGCAGACCTGGGGATGCTTGCTCGGCGAACTCTTCGACTATGTGGATGGCGTCTGCCAGGTACCAAAGACATTAGGATTACCGAATGCTGGTCAGTTGGATGCTTTCGGACCCGGCGACTACGGTCCCTCCGGCGAAGATGTTCGCCATCGCTTTGTGCTCGCTGGGACGGTGCATCTCCCTGGCGGTTTCGAATTGAGCACCATCAATCAGGTCGAGAGCGCGCGTCCCATCACCATCACCAACGCGAACAACACAGGGCGCATTTGGGTTCAGTTCAACGGCGAGTCGCAACCGACGTATACGGGCCTTGATATCTTCCGCGGCACCCCATACATTCAGTCGGACCTGCGCGTCACGCGCCCGTTCAAGATCGGCGAGCGCTGGCAGATCAACCCGTTCGCGGAGTTCTTCAATATCTTCAACCGCAACAACCCAGGAGCCAATTATGCGGTCAACGTCGCCCAACTCCCCGTTCCCCAGCCAGTGTCGCCTGATCAATACGGTCGGACCATCGTCAGCAGTATTTGCACGAATGCAGCCTGCACGCAGACGGCGCCCATTACCAGCCTGAAGCAGCTCGAAATCCCCGAGGGTGCTTTGGGGGATTTCTTCGGCCCCGGCACTACGGTCGGGATTCCGTTCGCGGCGCAGTTGGGCGTGCGGGTGACGTTTTAGCGACAAGTCCTTTACACCCGAAGATTTGGCTGGAACTTATTCCTAACTCGATGGTTCCAATAGAGGGGAATTTAGATTTTTTTTCGCCATCACCACCCGCGCGATCCCCTGCAGATCGTTCCTGATCGCAACTTCGTTCCAACCCGATAATAGGTTGCGTACGCGATCGGCGACCGTCCCGCTAACCTCGAACACTAACCATCCTCCCGGACTTAGCGAAGCGCGCGCCTGGGGAACAAGCCGCTCGATGACTTCGAGCCCGGTCGGTCCGGCGAATACCGCATTGCGCGGCTCGAACTTGCGGACTTCGAGCTGCACTGAATCCTCTTCCGACTCGCCGACATAAGGAGGATTGGAAACCACGAAGTCGAACGAATCCGGCAGGAATCCGTCCAGCAAATCGGCCCGGTGAAATTCGATTCGCGAAGTAAGCTCGTGCCGCGCTGCATTGGCTCGAGCGACTTCCAGTGCTTCGACTGAGACGTCTGTCGCGTGGATTTTTGCCCATGGCAGCTCTTTAGCGAGAGCCAAGGCAATCGCTCCCGTACCGGTGCCGACGTCGACGATGCGCAGCCCGTGTGGCGCGGGCGCCCCCGCCCGCGGCTTTTGATTTTGTTCTTGCTTTTGTTTTGTGTCAGCACCCGAGACGAGCTCCAGCACCGCCTCCACCACATGCTCGGTCTCAGGACGAGGAATCAGCACCGCCGGCGACACGATCAAATCCAGCCCCCAGAACTCCTGGTGCCCGGTGATGTACTGTGCTGGAACGCCGGTCGCCCGGCGCGCGACCGCTTCGTCATAGCGCTGTGTCTCGTCGGAGGTGACCTCCCGCTCGGGATGCGCATAGAGATATGCTCGATCGCAGTCGAGTGTGAACATAATAAGGAGCTCGGCATTCATGCGCGGGGAGGGAACTTTCGCATTGGTTAGCAGCTCGACTGCCGCGTTCAAAGCTTGGCGCAGTTGCACGAGTCTATTTCACCACGGAGACGCAGAGGCACGGAAAAAAACAAAAGAAAGGCCGAAGATCGAAGAAGCGCAACAACTATAACGAGTACAGAGCTGTTTTGAGCGCAGGCAACTGCCGAACTGCCGGCTTGGACTCCTCGGCTTCGCTCAGGGCAGGCTTGCGAGGGCGCCCGTCCCACCCGAGCCTCACCCCACGCTCGCCGTCTCCTGCTTCAGCTTTTCCGCCTGATAATGGGTAATCAGCGCGTCGATAATCGGCTGCAGCTTCCCGTCCATCACCTGCTCGAGTTGGTGAATGGTGAAGCCAATGCGATGATCCGTTAGCCGGTTTTGCGGAAAATTGTAGGTGCGGATCTTCTCCGATCGGTCGCCCGATCCAACCATCTGCTTGCGTTCTTTGGCCAGCGCGTCCTGCTGCTTTTGCATCTCGACTTCGTAGAGCCGCGAGCGCAACACGCGCATACCTTTTTCGCGGTTCTTG
This sequence comes from Terriglobales bacterium, assembly GCA_049520095.1. Classification (GTDB taxonomy): domain Bacteria; phylum Acidobacteriota; class Terriglobia; order Terriglobales; family Acidobacteriaceae; genus Acidiflorens. The sequence continues at coordinate 20,728 of JBEKQC010000036.1, read as the reverse complement.
ATCTGCGACTTCTCGTCCTGACAGCTCACCACGGTATTGGTCGGAATGTGCGTGATCCGTACCGCCGAATACGTCGTATTCACCGACTGGCCGCCCGGTCCCGACGAGCAGAACGTATCGATGCGCAGGTCTTTGGCCTCGATCTTGACGTCCACTTCTTCCGCTTCCGGCAGCACCGCCACCGTGATCGCCGAGGTGTGGACTCGCCCTTGCTGCTCGGTTGCAGGCACGCGCTGCACGCGATGCACGCCGCTCTCATATTTCAGGCGCGAATAGACGCGGTCGCCCTCGATCAGCGCGATCACTTCCTTCAGCCCGCCCACGCCCGACTCCGACGTGGAGAGCACTTCTACCTTCCACTTTTGCGACTCGGCATAGCGGTTGTACATGCGGAAGACTTCTGCCACGAACAGCGTGGCCTCGTCGCCGCCCGTCCCGGCGCGAATTTCCAGAACTACGTTCTTCTCGTCGTTCGGATCCTTCGGCAGCAACAGCACCTTGAGTTCTTCCTCGACCGTCACCATGCGGGCGTCGAGCTTCGCGAGTTCCTCCTCGGTGTAGGCTCGCATCTCGGGATCTTTTTCGTCGGCCAGCATAGCCTTGCTCTCGGCGATCCCACGCTTCAGGTCTTTGTACTCGCGGTATTTTTCGACGATGGGCGCAATTTCGGCGTGCGCTCTGGCAGTCTTTTGGTATTTCGCGGAATCGTTGGTGATATCCGGCGACAACAGCGCTTGCGTCAGTTCTTCATAGCGAATTTCGATTTGGTCTAAGCGCTCAAACATGATGGGTGGCGTCGCTGTTCGTCGTTCGCTAGTTGCCGAAGCTCTTGGAAGGCTTCGTTTTCCCCGCACTGACTGTATCAGGCCGTTCAATCCGCGCCCAAGGCTATCGGTGATACGTGTGAGATTCGCGGCCTGCTCCTTCGTCAGATAAGCTGAACCTCCTGCTATCACAATCTGCGTTTGCAGTTCGAGCAGCGAACCTCTTGCGTGGAACAGAAAGCGCCCGAAACCTCCGTCGGAACTGTGTCCCTTACCCTCCGCTATATTACTTGAAACGGAAACCGCAGCGCGCCGCATCTGGGAGGTCAAACCGTAGAGTTCGTGCTTCGGAAACTCCGCAGTCGCTCGATAAATTACAAGAGCGAGATCAACAGCCTCCTGCCAAATCCGCAAATCTCGATAGGAAAAAGTCGCCGACATGTGCTACCGGAGGGTAAGCGAAGCAGTCCACTCGCTGCAGCGACCATTAACCACCGCTTTTGTGATGTTTCCAGACTCAGAAGACGGTTAAAGTGTAGAAGGCGAATAGCGAACGACGAACAGCGACAGCCAACGATCGCTACGCAATTACCAATTCGCCGCCGCGCTGCTTTTCGAGTTTCATGGCTTCATTCAGCGCAACGATGGCGCATTCGACCTCGCGGTCGTCCGGAGGTTGGGTCGTGATCCGCTGCAGCCAGAGTCCCGGCGCTGTCATCAGCGCGAACAGCGAGATGCCCGATTTAGTCGAAGAACTCCTGGCCGAAAAACGCTTGGCGGCAAAGCGAATGATCTCGTAGGAGACGCCGGCAATCAGCGGCAGGAGCGCGATGCGAATCCCGAATCGCGTCCAGAAAGTATGCACGGGAATCGCCATGTATACGAGCATCGAGATGATCATCACCGTCATCAGGAAACTGGTGCCGCAGCGTGGATGATATGTCGAATACTTCTGTACGGAGGCAATTTCAAGTGGGTCGCCACTCTCAAATGCAAATACTGTTTTGTGCTCGGCCCCGTGATACTCGTACACGCGCCGGATGTCTTTCCACAGCGAAACGCCCCACACAAACAGCAGGAACATCGCGATCCGAATCAGTCCGTCGACCAGATTGAACATGACCTGCTGTCCGAAAACCGGATTCACTTTTTTCAGTTCCGTCGTGGCTAGCAGCGGCAGGTACTTGTACATGAAGATGAAGAAGGCGATGGAGAAGGCCATATTCAAGCCCGCCATCCAGCCGGTAATTTCAAACTTCTTGCCCCGATCTTTATTGTCGGAATCCTTGTTATCGGGATCGTTGGCGGCTATTTCTTCCAGCGCTGCATTCGCGGAAAATTTGAGCGCGCGGAATCCGAGCGTCATCGCGTGGCCGAGCGTCATCACCCCACGCAACACCGGCCAGCCCATCCACTTATGCTGGTCGGAGGGCCGCTCCAGCGGCTCGCTGTGGGTGACAATCTCTCCGGACGGCTTGCGCACGGCAATTCCCCAGGCATGCGGTGAACGCATCATCACGCCCTCGAGCACCGCCTGTCCGCCGACGAGGGTTTCCTCGCCGCTCTCGAGAGCTGGCAGCAGCTGCACCGCCGCCAAAAAACGCAAAATTTGCCGCCAACGTCGCATAGGCATTGGATGTTACCCGGGGAGGAACGACTCCAGACAAACTCCAAACAACAGGATACCACGGAACCCGTAACTGGCCCTTGCAAAATCGAGTAACCAGCTTTGTTTCATATAGATGCCAGTGAATACCCGCCTTCAGCGGGCATGATCATGCTCGGAATCATTGTGCTCCGAGTGCTCGCGCTCGCCGTGCTCTTCCTCCCGCACCGCGATCACGCAACTATGCGCCGTCTCGCAGACCACGTGTTCCAACTGGATCGTCGTATGGTGAATGCCAAACCCCTGCCCGAGTTTCTCGTTGATTTCGCGCAGAATCGTGTCGCTCTCGGAAGTCGCCATGTCGGCGATCTTCACGTGCGCCGAGAGCGCGTGGTTTTCCGAGCCAATGCTCCACACATGCAGATCGTGCACATCGCTCACGCCGGCGATCGTCCGCATCGCCGATTCGACCGCCTCCAGGCTCATGCCACGTGGAGTGCCTTCCAGCAGAATGTTCAGCGTCTCACGCACGATACCAAAGCTCGACCACAAAATCAGCGCGCCGATCCCGAACGACAGTGCCGCGTCAATCCAGTATTGCCCCGTCCACAGGATGGCAAAGCCTCCCGCAATCACGGCTGCGGTGGAGAGCGTATCGCCCACTTCGTGCAGCAACGCGCTCCGGACATTCACGTCCCGCCCCGAACGCCACAGCAGGAGCGCAATCACGCCATTCATAAGCACGCCCGCCGCCGCCACCCAAATCATCACTGCGGCGCGCACATGCTCGGGATGCTGCAATCGCCTGAACGCCTCGTAGAAAATAAAAAACGACACGGCCACTAGCGACAGCGCATTGACCAGCGCCACCAGCACTCCGGCGCGCCGGTACCCGTAGGTCTTGGTCAGGCTCGGCGGACGGCCTTCCAGAAAGACGGCCACCAGCGACAGCAGAAGCGCCAGAAAGTCGGACAGGTTATGTCCCGCCTCGGAGAGCAAAGCCAGCGAGTGCGCGCGGATGCCGGCCACCACCAGCAGCAGGACATAGAGCATAGTGACGCCCAGCGAGATGCGCAGCACCCGCCCCGTCCCATGTGCGGGAGAATGAGAATGCCCGTGTGCGCCGTGCGCGTGCATGTTAGTAGGATAGCGCAAGGCCGCCCGTGTGGCGCGGGCACTCCCCTCGGCTGCGCTCAGGACAGGCTCTGTCCGCGTGCGTGCGCCAGAAACTGTTCTGCTCGGGTCAAGGTGGCGCAGACCCTGCCCGTCGCGCTATGCTTCTTTCCACACCGAATCGCCGCAATTAGGAGGACAAAATGAAGAAAGCTCACGTGATCCCCGCCTTGCTATTACTCGCCGCGTCGGCGGTTGCACAAACAGCACCCGCACAGGCAACACCCGCACAAACAACGCCTGCCCAAGTCAAGAACCCCGTCAGCAGCGCCCTCAGAGAAACCCTGCCCAACCGCCAGAAAAATACTATCGCGGCCGTCGAAGCCATGCCCGCTGACAAATTTGGCTACAAACCCACTCCCGACCAGAACACATTCGGCCATCTCGTCGCCCACATGGTCGAAGCGAACTACATGCTCTGCAGCGGAGCCGCTGCCGTCCCGGCCCCCAAAGTCGAAGCGGTAACAGAAACGGATTCCAAAGACAAACTCGTGGCGGCGCTCAAAGCCTCGTTCGACTTCTGCTCCGATACGCTGGCGAAAATGGACGATTCGAAGCTGGGAGAAACAACCGGCGGCCCAGGCGGCCAGCAACTCTCTCGCGCCAGATTCGCCCTGGGAATAGCCAGCAATTGGGCTGACCACTATGCCGAGGCCGCTATGTACCTGCGCCTAAATGGAGTATTGCCGCCGACCGCGAAAAAGTAGGGTGCGATTAGAAGGTGCGATTAGGCGGAGGAGGAACTGGCATCTCGCCCGTCTCGTGCCGGAACCAACCACCCGGTTGCTTTAGTATTCGACGAACGATTTTAGCCTCGACAGTGCCTGATCCCACTGTTCGGAAACGAAATTGAGGTGTTCCTTAATTCCCTCAATCGGCAGCGGATCGAATTCGAATCGGCTCTCGCGACCCCTGCGGACGCGGTGCACGATGCCTACACTCTCCAGCGCCCGAAGATGTTTTGTGATCGCCTGCCGCGTCAGATTGGTACCCCGCGTTAGCTGAGAGATCGAATAAGGCTGTCGACCACAGAGCTTCGCAACCAGCGACAGTCGCGTCTCGTGGCCTAGCGCGGCAAAGACGGCTGCACGAGCCTGCCGTTCAGCAGCCGCCCTGCTACGACGTTTGTGAGACATGGTTCTCGATGTTCTTCATTTGCTCGGTCCAACCTCCCGCATTCATGCGGAATGCTTCGAGGCGACGGTCGCTGGGGATCTTGTCGAAGCCGGACTCCGTGAGCAGAAGCAGTGTGCCGCTCGTAGTCTTCTCCAGCTTGAATTCGACGAGCGTGGGCGTCTCCTTCGAATAATCTATTTTTGGATCGACGGCATAAGGGTGCCAGGTAAAAGAGAAGAGCCGTTCGGGCTCCATGCTCTGTACGACCACCTCCCATTTTACGTGCTCGTAGCCAGGATAGGTAACGTGGCCACGCGACACCTGTCCCGGTACGAATGGGCCATCCAGTTTCACACGAAACCACTCGCCAAACTCGCGGTAATCCGTCAATGCACGCCAGACCCGTGCAACCGGTGCCTTGAGTTCAATGCGCTTCTCAATACGGTCATTCATGTAAGCAACCTCAAGGTTGCATATTACTTTATTCGATATATAAAAGCAACCTTCTGGTTGCCTTTGGTCGATAGATCCTCCCGGCCAGTTACGGATCGTTTGCCGATCCGACTCGATAATCTACCCCACCAGCCCTTCCAGCTCCTCTTCCCCAATCACGCTAACGCCCAGTTCCCGGGCCTTGTCCAGTTTCGATCCCGCATCGCTCCCCGCCACGACATAGTCCGTCTTCTTGCTCACCGAGCCTGAAACGCGTCCGCCTGCATCTTCAATCATCTTCTTCGCTTCATCGCGGGTGTGGCGTGCCAGCGTGCCCGTCAGCACAAAGGTCTTTCCTGCCAGCTTCGTACCCTTTTCTTTTTTTTGCCCGGAGAACGTCAGTCCGGCCTTGCGCAGATCGCTTACCAATTTGCGATTGTGCTCATCGCCAAAAAATTCCACGATGCTCTCCGCGATTCGCGGTCCTACTTCGTTCACTTCCTCCAGTTCTTCGGCACTGGCCTTCATGATCGCGTCCAGCGATCCGAAGTGCTCCGCCAGAAACTGCGCCGTGCGCTCGCCCACAAACCGTATCCCCAGGCCGTAGACCACACGCTCGAGCGGCAGCTTCTTTGAGTCGGCGATTTCCGCCAGCACGTTCTCCGCTGACTTCTCGCCCATGCGCTCGAGTTGCAGCAGATTGTCTTTCGTCAGCTTGTACAGATCGGCAACATTCTTGACCAGGCCGCGTTCGGTAAGCTGATTCACCAGCACCTCGCCCAGTCCGTCGATATCCATCACGTGGCGCGAAGCAAAGTGCAGAATCGTCCCCTGCAGCTTCGCCGGACAATTCGCATTCACGCAGCGATGATCGGCCTCGCCCGGCGTTCGCACTACGTTGCCACCACATACCGGGCAACGCTCCGGCATTTCGAAATGCTTGCCACCGCGAGGATGGTCTTTATCTTCGACCACCTTCACTACTTTCGGAATGACATCGCCGCCGCGTTCCACCTCAACCCAGTCGCCGATCTTCACGCCCAATTGCTCGATTACATCCATGTTGTGCAGCGTCGCGCGTGAGACCGTGGTGCCGCCGATCGGAACCGGCTTAAGCCACGCAACCGGTGTCAGTTTGCCCGTGCGGCCAACTTGGGGGACGATGTCCTCGATCTGGGTCACGCCTCCGCGCGCCGCGAACTTATAAGCAATCGCCCACCGCGGAGCCTTTCCCGTGAAGCCCAGTTCCTGTTGCCACGCCGTTCGATCCACTTTGATGACGATTCCGTCAATTTCGTAGGGCAGCGATTCGCGCTTGGCCTCCCAACTGTGAATAAATCTCCAGACGTCGTCCAGGTTTCTCGCCAGCTTGCGATTCGGATTCACCTTGAATCCCGCCAGCTCCAGCGCGTCCATCGCTTTGGATTGGCGGTCAAAGAAAGTTTGGCCATCCTTCAACAGCAAGTAAACGAAATAGTCCATCCGGCGCTGCGCGGTGATCGACGGTTCGAGCTGCCGCACCGTTCCCGCCGTAAAGTTGCGTGGATTGGCAAACACCGAAAGTCCCTGCCGTTCGCGCTCTTCATTCAACTTGCGGAAGGCCGCGAGCGGCATCAGCATTTCGCCGCGGACTTCAAAATCCGCGGGAATTCCGGCCTTCTTCAACTTATCTTTCGAAATTGACAGCGGGATCGAACGCACCGTCCGCACATTCAAGGTCACGTCCTCGCCAACGCTGCCGTCTCCGCGCGTGATGCCGCGCTCCAGATGACCGTCGCTGTACACGAGCGCCAGCGACATTCCATCCAGTTTCAATTCGCACATGTATTCGAGGTCGGTGCGTCCGCTCAGTTCATGCACTCGCCGCTCCCAATCGCGCAGTTCTTCTTCGCTGTAAGCGTTATCGAGCGAAAGCATCGGCGAGGAATGCTTCGCCTTCACAAACCCCTCGCGCGGCTTGCCCCCCACGCGCTGCGTAGGCGAATCCGGCGTGATAACTTCCGGATGCTCCGCCTCGAGCCGCTTGAGCTCGTTCATCAGCACGTCGAAGTCGGCGTCCGAAATCTCCGGGTCGTCCAGCACGTAATAGCGATACTCGTGGTGCCGGATTTTTTCGCGCAGAGCTTCGATTTTCCTCTCGATGGCGGAACTGGACATGACTGGGGAATTATAGTGCGGAGGCACTGGTTTTACTGGGTACCGGCAACTGGCAACTGGCTACTGCTTCTTCGCTTTTCGCACCCGTCCGCGCCCCAACGCGCCGCGGCCGACGCTCGATGGAGGCTTGGGCATTCCTTCCAGCAATTCTTTCAGGACCGTCGCGTTGTTACGCTCCTCGTTTCGGGACGCATACAACAGCGTGAGTCGCCGCTTAGCTTCCGCAAGATGATGCAGTTTCTCCACGGCTGCCGAGCCTTGTTCGGTCGCCAATTCCTTGAGATAGCGCTTCCGAAAGATGCTCCACCCCTCAGGATTCGCATGGAACCACTTCCGCAACTCATCTGAAGGCGCGAGCTCGCGCAGCCAGAACTTGAGTGCCGCGTCTTCCTTCTTGACGCCGCGCGGCCACAAACGATCCACCAGCACGCGCACTCCGTCCGCCGGAGAAACAGGTTCGTAAACGCGTTTGACCACAACGGTCATCTCTTTCCGTATTATCCTACCTCTGGTGCCGCCCTGCAGTCGTGCCGCAATCATCATGAACTTCTTGAACCAGATTTCTCCGTGCCTCCGTGTCTCCGTGGTAATTCTTGCGTTCCTAACGTTAGCCGGCTGCGAGGTCGAGCGCCGCAAGTCCGATGCCGAACTCGGCCTCAACCCGCAACAGGCCGCTGGCAGAAGACTCTATGACGACTATTGCGACCGCTGCCACGAGCCGTACTCAACACGCGGCAAAAAAGGCCCGGGACTGAAAGGCGTCTTCAAGCAGCAGTATTTGTCACTGAGCGGGTTGCCCGCCAACGACGAGCGCATGACCGACATCATTAAGAATGGCCGAGCCAAAATGGAAGGCTTTCGCCAAGTGATGACAGATGAGCAGATTAAAGACCTGATCGCGTATCTGCACACGCTGTAAGCAGTTCTTAGCTCTCAGCTCTCAGAAAAGCCATCTTTCGATGTTGTGTCTCAATTACGGCTGCGGGTTCTTCCTGAGAACTGAGAACTGGTCCTGTGGCATAATCGCCCTCGGTGTCCGCTGCGAACAAATCCGCGCTGTTTCAGAAGCTGCCTTCGATCGACGAGTTGCTCCGCCAAGCCGACGTGTGGGCGCTGATTGAACGGGAGGGGCATTCCGCCGTCGCCGAGAGTATCCGCGTCGTGCTCGCTCGCCTTCGCCAGGAAATCGCGGGTGGAGACTTCGACGAGAAATCGCTGGATCTTGCACTCAGTGGCCTGTCCGCCGCGGTAGAACGTCAACTCCGCCAGTCGCTGAGCTATTCCTTGCTGCCGGTGATTAACGCCACCGGGGTGATCCTGCACACGAATCTCGGACGTGCGCCACTCGCTGCCGTTGCGCTCGATCATGTCCGTAACACGTCGAACGCCTATTCCAATCTCGAATACGATCTGGCCACCGGCGAGCGCGGGAAGCGCGACGTCCATGTGGACCGGCTGTTCCAAAAGCTGCTCTGCGACGATCCCGTAGGGACGGCCGCCCCCGGTCGTCCAGCCGAGCAATCGGCAGCGGTCTCTACCATCTCAACCATTGTGGTCAACAACAACGCCGCAGCCGTTCTGCTGGCGTTGAACTCGCTGGCCGAGGGCGGCGAAGTCATCGTTTCGCGCGGAGAGCTGGTCGAAATCGGCGGCTCGTTCCGCATCCCCGACGTGATGTCGAAGTCGAATTCAACGCTCCGCGAAGTTGGCACGACCAACCGTACGCGCGTTGCCGATTACGAGCACGCCATCAACGAGCGCACGCGCCTCTTGCTCCGCGTGCATCGCTCCAACTTTGAAATCACCGGCTTCACCGAACAGCCGGGGCTCGACGAACTCGTCGCCTTAGCTCGCCGCCGCAATCTCCCGCTCATGGAAGACCTGGGCAGCGGCGCGCTCATCGATCTGCGTTCGGTCGGAGTGAACGGCGAACCGGGCGTGCTCGACAGCCTGCGCGCCGGCGTCGACGTTGTCACCTACAGTGGCGACAAACTTCTCGGAGGACCGCAATCTGGATTGATCAGCGGCCGCTCCGATCTGGTCGGGCGCATGCGCTCAAACTCGCTGTTCCGCGCGCTGCGTGTGGATAAGCTCACTTATGCCGCGCTCGAAGCCACGCTGCTCGCCTATGTCAAACGCGACCACGACGCCCTGCCGGTGCTGCGCATGATGCGGCTGCCGAAAGACGAGATCGCGCGCCGCGCGGAAAAGACCGTTTCCAGCGTAGAACTTGTTCAGGCAAAGTCCGCGCACCTCAAGCTGGAGCTCCTCGATGGCGAGTCCGTCATCGGCGGCGGCGCGGCCCCGTCGGCCGTTTTGCCCACGCGCCTGATTGCGCTGACGCACGCCGATCTCAGCGCCGACGAGCTAAGCGCCCGTCTCCGCGCCGCGACTCCGCCCGTAATCGCCCGAGTTGAAGAAGGTTGCGTGTTGCTCGACCTGCGCACCGTGTTTCCCGAGCAGGACGCGGTTCTGGCAGAGGCGCTGGGCTCTCTGGCGTGAGCTAATTCCAAATTGCCAATTCCAAATTACCGATTAACAATGTTCCCATGATCCTCGGCACCGGAGTCGACATTGCCGAAGTCCCTCGCATCCGCGAAACCATCGAGCGCTTCGGCGACCGCTTTCTTCATCGCATTTTCACCGAGGGCGAAATTCGTTACTGCGAACGGAGAGCGCGCCGCTTTGAAAGTTATGCCGCGCGCTTCGCCGCCAAGGAAGCCGGGATGAAAGCGCTGGGTACGGGATGGAGTCGCGGCGTCCGGTGGCGCGATATCGAAGTGGTGCGCCCGAAGGGGCAGCGTCCGACCATTCAATTTCACGGTGAGGCGGCGGCCATCGCGGCCAAACTCGGCACGAAAAACATTGCGCTCTCGATTACCCACACTTCCGAGCAAGCCCTGGCCCACGTCATTCTGGAAAATTAGCTGTCAGCAATCCGCTATCAGCTTTCAGCCCTCCGGTGAAGTTAGCTTCTCAGAGATATCTGCCGAGCTTCGCTCGGCTGGACAGTTGGGGCGGCTGTCCCTACGCGGTTTGTGGAATGGCCTACCAAACTGCTGATTCAAAATAACTTTCTCTACCCTCGCAACATGCCCGAGGATTCAGGGTTTATATGGCCGAACGTAATCAGACCGGGTTACCCGGTTTTTTGGGCCAAATTGCTTAGGGCCAAAAGAAAGGCAATGAAAATGAGACGCTCCGTTCGCTTCTTGGTATTGGGAGTTTTGATGGTGTCGGTTTCGGTGTTGTCGCTTTCGACGGCATCGTCTGCGCAAATCGGGATTGGCATCTCGTTGCGGATCGGTCCGCCGGCGCTGCCGATCTACGCGCAGCCCATTTGTCCCGGTCCGGGCTATCTCTGGACTCCGGGTTATTGGGCGTGGAGTGACGATGGCGGCTATTACTGGGTTCCCGGCACATGGGTGATCGCGCCGGTGGGCATGCTTTGGACTCCAGGCTACTGGGGTTTCGCGGGCGGCTTCTATGGCTGGCACGCTGGCTATTGGGGACCGCACGTCGGCTTCTACGGCGGCATTAACTACGGCTTCGGGTACGGCGGCATAGGTTTTGCCGGCGGCGAGTGGAGAGCCGGCGCTTTCTTCTACAACCGCGCAGTGATGAACGTGAACGTGGTCAATGTAAGGAACGTTTACAGCCGAACCGTGGTCGTGAACAACACACATGTGGCCTTCAACGGCCCCGGCGGCATCGAAGCGCGGCCGACTCCGCAAGAAGAAGCCTATGGACGCGAGTCGCACACTGCGGCGCTGGCAGCGCAAACGGAACATGAACGTGCCGCCAGCCAGAACCGGCAGTTGTTCGCCTCTCAGAACCACGGACGTCCAGAGATTGCGGCTACGGGCAGGCCAGGCGACTTTTCGGGGCGCAATGTGGTAAGAGCCAGCGCCGCTGGGGAGTCGTATCGCGAGCCCAAGATGTCGCCGCAGGAAGCGCGCGGGCCGTCCGGCAGCAATCGCGGGTTCACTGAGCCAGCCAGAAATGGCGGCAGCTCGAGCGAGCGTTCGGCAGCACGTCCCGAGAATCGTGACGCGGGAAACCGGGAGCAGATGTCGTCTCGGGATAACTCCAAGCCGAGCAAGCAGGAGAAGCAGGCTCAGAAGCGCGCGGATAAACAAGCGAAAACCGAACAGAAACGCAATGACCGCGAAGAGCGTCAGTAAAGAGGATCGCCGATAAATTGGCGATCTAAAATCGGCGGTCTAAAGCCAAGCAAAAAGAGCTCCCACCCTTCGCATTGGAATCGCGAAGGAGTGGGAGCTTTCTTTTCCATCAAAGCTCCGCTCTTTTTCCGCTCTCAAAAGAACTCCAGATGCTGAAATTGTGGCGGCGTTTGTTATGATGCTTCTGTCGTTTACTGACCACCTTGCCTAGCCAGAAGCAGCTGAAATGGTCGCAACTCCGCGTGGGGCTCACGGTCGTGATCGCGAGCGCCATCCTGATGGTCCTGATTTTCCTGATGAGCGGTACCGGCGGATGGTTTACCCGCAAGATCACACTGCGCTCCTACTTCGATAATGCCGGCGGCTTACGCGAGGGCGCGCCGGTGCGTCTAGCGGGCGTGGACATCGGCAACGTGAAAACCGTCCGGGTCGTGAGCGGCAAGCCGGCGACTCCGGTCGAAGTCACGATGAAAGTCAACACCGAGTACTCTTTCAATCTGCGCAAGGACTCCGTGACTTTGCTGAGTACGGCCGGCGTCCTCGGAGAGACCTACGTCGACATTGACAGTTCAACAGCGAAGGGTCCGTTGGCAACCAACGGAGACACGCTTCCGGCGCAAAACCAGCCCGATATCCAGGACGTGGTGCGCGCCAGCCAGGGCACGCTGCAGAACATGGACTCACTGCTGAAGCGGGTGGACCGGATCATGACGTTTATCGAAAGCGGCCAGGGCTCGATCGGCAAGGTCATTTACAGTCCAGCCTTATATGACCAGCTCAACGCGACGGTAGTCGAATTCAAGGGATTGGTCGACGACGTTCAGAACGGCAAAGGTTCACTTGGCCCGCTGTTCACCAGCGATGAGGCGTACAAGAAAGCCATCGCTGCCATCGACAAGCTGAACGCGATGGTTGACGATTTACAGCAGGGGAAAGGCACGGCCGGTAAATTACTCAAAGATTCCGAGCTGTTTGATAATGCGAACAAGGCAATCGCCAACGTTCGCCAGTTGACCGATGACATCAATGCGGGCAAGGGCGCGATCGGCAAGATGACGCACGATCAGGAATTCGCCAACCGGCTACAGACACTGACGAACAACTTGGCGGAACTCTCCGAGCGTCTGCAAAAAGGCGAGGGCACGGCGGGGATGCTCTTCAAGGATCCAGCCCTTTACAACAACAGCAACCAGATGCTGGTGGAGACACGGGAACTCGTGAAGTCGATCCGCGAGAATCCCAAGAAATATCTGACGTTCCACGTCAAAGTATTCTGACAGCGCCACAAATCGCGTAGGGACGGATGCCCTCCTCCGTCCAGCTGAGCGAAGCTCGGCAGCGCTTCCAGGGAAGTTAGACCCGATTTTCGGTTGACCGTTTTCGGAGTCATTCGTCCAATACGATGGCTCGGTGTGTTCCGTGCCCAACCACCAGCAATCTAACATCTCGATTTCGAGGATCCCATGCGCAATTTCTTGAAAGTACTGACTGTCTTTATGATGCTTGTGCCTGTCCTACTTGCACAGGACAAGTCGGCCCAGAACAATTTCGACGCCGCGAAGCCGCCCGCCGATGTGCGTTTCTCCGCCGACCAGCTCGATAAGAGCATCGATCCATGCGACGATTTTTACGCGTACGCGTGCAGCAAGTGGCTGGCGCGGAACCCGATTCCCGCCGACCGCTCGTCCTGGGGCCGCTTCAACGAATTGCAGCAGCGCGGCGAATACATTGTGCGCGACATTCTGGAAAAGGCGTCGGTCGACCGGCCGGGCCGGGGCGCCAGCGAGCAGAAGATCGGCGATTACTATGCCAGCTGCATGGACGAAGGCGCCATCGAAAAGGCCGGCACGAAGCCGCTGGAGCACGACTTCCAGAGCATTGTGGCGATCAAGTCGAAACAGGAACTTCCGCAAGAGATCGTGCGGCTGCACCGCGAGGGCACCGATGTATTGTTTGACTTCGGTTCCGGATCGGACTTCAAGAACGCGAGCCAGATCATTGCCGAAGTCGATCAGGGCGGACTCGGCTTGCCGGATCGCGATTACTATTTCAAAGACGATGAAAAGTCGGTCGAACTGCGGAAGAAATACGTCGCGCATGTAGCGAAGATGTTTGTGCTGTTGGGCGACGATGAAGGTAAGGCTGCGGCGGAAGCCAAAGTCGTCATGGAGATTGAAACCGGCTTAGCCAAAGGCGCGCTGGACCAGACCACCCGCCGCGATCCGCAGAAGATCTATCACAAGCTCACCAATCAGGAGTTGGCCGCTTTGAGTCCAGCCTTCAACTGGAGCACGTATTTCCAAGGCATGGGCGCGCCCCGGTTCGATTCGCTCAACGTGGTTGTGCCGGAGTTCATCAAGAACATGCAGGAAGTAATCAACGCACACTCGCTGGACGATTGGAAGACGTACTTGCGCTGGCACACAGTGCATGCCAACGCGCCGGTGCTGCCGGCGGCGTTCGTCAACGAGAATTTCGATTTCTTCAACAAGACGCTGACGGGCGCCAAAGAGTTGCGTCCGCGCTGGAAGCGCTGCGTGGGGTATACGGACGATGACTTGGGCGAGTTGGTGGGCCAGATTTATGTTCAGCAGACCTTCGGCGCCGAAGGTAAAGAACGCACGCTGGCGATGGTCGGGGCACTCGAAAAGGCGCTCGGTGAAGACATCAAGAACGTGCCTTGGATGGGCCCGGACACGAAGGCGCAGGCGCTGGTGAAGTTGCAGGCCATCACCAACCGCATCGGCTACACCGATAAATGGCGAGACTACTCAGCGCTGCAGATCGTGCGCGGCGACGCTCTCGGCAATTCGCAACACGCCAATCGGAACAATCGTGAGCGGAAGTTGAATAAGATTGGCCAGGCGCTCGATAAGCGGGATTGGCCATATCCGCCGATGACAGTCAACGCGAGCTATAACCCGCTTGAGAACAACATCACGTTCCCCGCCGGAATTCTGCAGCCCCCGTTCTATGACAACCAGGCCGACGACGCAATGAACTTCGGCGGGATCGGCGCCGGAATCGGTCACGAACTCACGCACGGCTTTGACGACCAGGGCAGCCAGTTCGACGCTGACGGCAATCTCCGCGACTGGTGGACGGCGAACGACAAGAAGCAATTCGAAGAGCGCACCGCCTGCATCAAGGACCAATACGCGAACTTCGTCGCGGTCGACGACCTGAAGCTCAACGGCAAGCTCACCCTGGGTGAGAACACGGCCGACAATGGCGGCCTGCGCATCGCCTACATGGCGCTGCTGGCCACGTTTGCGGGTAAGGAACCGGCACCGATCGACGGTCTCTCAGCCGAGCAGCGCTTTTTTCTGGGATTTGCCAACGTGTGGTGCCAGAACCGCACCGATGCCATATCGCGCATGCTAGTCACCATCGATCCGCACTCGCCGGGAAAGTATCGGGTGAACGGAACCGTGTCAAACATGCCGGAGTTCCGCGAAGTGTATCACTGTGCGGCGACCGCGCCGATGGTGAATCAGAACGCTTGCAGGGTGTGGTAGGGAAAGGCGGTCGTTGGTCGCTAGTCGTTGGCAAGCGCTCCGTCGTTCGCTTTTCGCTGTTCGCAAATGCAGATCCCTCGCTTCGCTCGGGATGACAATCCCAAATAGGGGTTGCGAACAGCGAACGACGGCCTACCCCGCCGCCACATCCGCCTGCTCGTGCGCGTGATAACTCGACCGCACCAGCGGCCCCGACTCGACATGCTTGAACCCAAACTTCAGAGCTTCTTCCTTAAGCGACACAAACTCTGCAGGTGTGTAGTAGCGTGTCATCGGCAGATGATCTTTTGATGGACGCAGATACTGTCCAATCGTCAGAATATCCACGCCGCGCTCGCCCAGGTCGCGGAAGACTTCGATCAACTCATCAGTCTCTTCGCCGATGCCAACCATCACGCCGCTCTTGGTGACCGTTGCCGGGTCCCACTTCTTGGCATTCGCCAAGAGATCAAGCGTCCGCTGGTAGCGCGCACCGGAGCGCACCGCGCGGTACAGTCGCGGGACGGTTTCGGTATTGTGGTTGAGCACGTTGGGCTTCGCTTCGAGCACGATGCGCAGCGGTTCCTCCAGCCCCTGAAAGTCGGGAATCAGCACCTCGACCCGGCACTCCGGCACCAGCTCACGAATCTGCCGGATGGTTTCGGCAAAAATCCTTGCGCCGCCGACGTTATCGTCGTCACGATTCACGCTGGTCACCACCGCATGACGCAGCCCAAGCGTAACCACGGCTTCGGCCACGCGCCGCGGCTCGTCCCAGTCAATCGCCTCCGGACGCCCCTTAGGCACCGCGCAAAACCCGCACCGCCGCGTGCAGATGTCGCCCAGCAGCATGAAGGTCGCGGTGTGATGGTCCCAGCATTCTCCAATATTCGGACACTGCGCCGACTCGCATACCGTATGCAGACCAAGCCCGCGCGCCAGCTTCTTCAAGTTGTGAAAATTGTCGCCCACCGGAGCCCGCGCCTTGAGCCAGGAAGGCTTCGGACTGCGGACCCTGGGGCCAAGGTCAATCTGGATGAGCTGGGAAGAAGCGGACATGACGAAACTTGATTTTATCAGTTCGCCAGAAAGGAAGAAGCGGACCGGCGGCGTGAAGCCACCGGCCCGCGATTTGTACTGACGTTTCCGTTACTGATGGAAATCAGTCAGCCCCGGGTTGCAGCCATTACCGCCCGATCCCCCCGAGCAGTTGCCCGATCCTACGTTCATGATCACGCCCTGCGTGGTCGAGATCATGTAGAGATACACCCCCACTTGGCCGCCCTCGCTTATGTCAAATTTTCCGTTAAGCCCATCGGGGTCGAGGGCGTAGGTTAAGTCCGACGGGAGGGATTGGCTCGCAGCCTCCGAACACCCGCTTCCACAATTGCTGACTTGGTACTGAGTTCCGGTAAGAGTGCCGGTCCCAGAGGCGTCTACCTGGAGGACGCCCGCCTTCACGTTCGGGTTAACCGGCTGTTCACTTCCACCCAAATAGTCTCCGCTAAAGGACGACTCCGAGAAGGTGATCGCCTCCTGCGGTGTCAACACGCCAAAGGACACCTTGCCGTTGGTGTTAAGGAGCAAGGCCTGGTTCTTGGCCATCAGATAGAGGACCGGGCTGTTCCCGCCACCACTACTGGCCAGGGTCGTACGTCCGTTCGACGCTACGCTAAAGGTCCCCGTATCACTCTGCGTCTTCATCGTGCCGCCATCGTTCTGGTCGCCGCTCAGGCTGTACGTCGCGCTGGTGCCGGTTGTAGTGATGAGCCCGGCCGTTGCAATGGGCGTGGCAGGTGAGTTACCAGTATCGAGACCTTGCGCTTCGAGCACGCTGACGCCGTCGAGAGACGCGTTGGTGAATGTGCCGCTTTGCTGGAGAATCTGGCCCGTAAACAGTGAGCCACCTGGGCCGCTGATCGGGTCGGTTTGGACCAGCAGCAGTTGAGTAGCGTTGACCACATAGTAGGCAAAGTTCAGTGTGCCGACGCCTGTAACGTCAATGCCGACTGTGCCGCGCCCGGTCGTCGAATTGACTGTGCTGACGTCGTTCGAGCTGAAGGTTATCGGGCTACCGATGCCGTTCCCGCCGTTGATGGTGCCATTGTCGTTAGCGTCCAATTGTCCGTTGGTGAAGTCGGCTGTGCCGTTGGCAGTAAATGCGCCGGCCACTCCAAATCGGTTGCCACCCTGGTCTACGCCGATAAGTCCGAGCGCATAGGGCCCCGTGATTTTGGAAAGTGAGAACGCGCTGGGGGTCTGTTTGAGCAGCACACCGGATCCCTGGAAACCCTGGCCTGTCTGGTAGATGATGATGTTGCCATTGCCGCCAGATTGCAAAGCAAAGGCCAGCGTTAAGGGGCCTGCTGAGGAATTGATGGTCATCAATCCCTGATCGTTGGAGGCCACACAGTAGGTGCTGCTGTTGATGGTCACCTCGGAATAGCCGTCTACCGGGTCGTTAAAATCCGCGATCCCCGACGTAATGCTGCCGGAACCGTTGGCCACGAAGCTGCCCGCAAGCCCGGTGAACACCTCGCCCTGGCTGCTGTCGGACCAGCCCTGGATCAACATGGCGTAGTCGCCTGAGAGTTTGCTGTTGTTCGTACAGCCCGTAACCGCGAGGGTGAGCGCCTGTTGCACTGATGTCCCTTCATTATCGGTGACTTGAACCGTGAAGCTGGCGGTTCCGGTCGCGCTCGGCGTTCCGGAGATCTCCGCCTCCGATTGGTTGTTCTGAGGGCTGCTCGTAAAGGTAAGCCCCACGGCGGTAAGACTGCTGCCGCCGCTGACGATGCTCCAAGTGTAGGGTTGCACCCCGCCGTTGGCCTGTATGTAGGTATTGTAGGCCCAGCCATCGAGGGCGCCCGGCAGCGACGTCGTTTGGATCGAAAGCGGCTGTGCGGGAGTGACGGTGATTGTGTAGGTATCCGGACCGGCGGTGTTGCTCATGCTGTCCATCACCGTAACGTTGGATATCGTTACCACCTGGGCCGCGGAGGGTGTTCCGCCAACCGACAACGTGCTGCCGCCGTTGCTGGAAACCCATATGCCGTCCGCAATCGCATACTGCGATCCGTCGTTGGGAACCTGGCTACCATTCACGAAGAAGGTATAGCCCGGCGTTCCGCCTGAGGCATTGATCCCACCAGAGTAGCTTTGGCCGATCGTTCCGGGCGACAGAGCGCCGGATGCCTGGAGCGTCAGGGGCGTTGATGTTGTTTCGAAGTTCACCTGCACCTGCGCCGAGTTGCCGTTAACGTCCGTGGCCTGGATCTGCCAGGAGTAGTTCGTGAGGCCGTTCAGGCTGGACATGTCGGGCAGGTCGCCGGAGCCCGTCGGATCGACGTTCCACGTTATGGACGTGATGGTATAAGGGAAGCCGTTCGAGTTGGAGTTGTTGCTGGGTATCTGCCAGATCGTCCCGTTCTGATTGCAACACAACCAGAACTGATAAACGTAGTTGCTGGCGCCAGCGGGATCGGTCCAGCTGAAGTTGGGCGTCACGCTGACGCCGCTCCCCTGAGGTACAAGGTTGGTAACAAAAGCGTCGTTCAGCACGGCGGTGACCGACGGTGTCAGGTTCTCCGAGGTGCCGTCGCTGTAGGTTACGTTCAGAGTATAGGTATCGCCCACCTGCGGCGTGAAGCCGTTGGTGCTGGTCCAGAATTGGAACCGGTCGCCTTTGCTGTTGCCAAAGGCGTTATTGGCAATATCCGCGGGGATGACCACTCCCGGATTGGATTCAGTTGTAATTTCGACGGCCACCGGCAGTTTGAACTGACCGTCGACCTCGAAGCCGATGCTGTAATTGATGGGATTGTTGCCGCCGTTAATCTGTTCCTGCACCTGGGTCCTGATGGAGGCAATGCTGTTGGCATTGGGCAAGGTCAGGTCTTCGTTGGTCAGGGGGCCGTTGATGACTAGCGAGGCGTTGTTGTTGTTATTAACATTGGAGACTTCTCCAGGACCACCGACGAGGCCTGCGTTCTTCTGGTCGAGGATCCCGAAGAAGAAGTAATTGGAGCCGTTGGGAACGTCGACCGAGTACGATGCCGGGCTCTTTGGCGGGTTCGACTTGCTTCCCACCTGCTCGGCATAGATGTTGTTCGTGTTCTGGTCGTAGAAGCCCACATACAAAGGCCCTGTGGCCGTCTGGCTGAACGTGACCGTGCCCGAGACGCTATTGCCGCTGCTGGGCGCGTTGATGGTGATGGCACTGGGCGACTCTACCCAGCTGCTGGTCGAACTGCCCGCCGCGCCTTGGGCGCGGAAGTAGTAGGCAGTGCCATTCGTGAGTCCGGTTACGATCCACGGGTTGTTATTACCCACTGCCGGGAAGGTCATGCTTCCGGGGGTGCCGCTGAATGACGAACTGGTGCTCCATTCGAGGGTGTAGGAGGCAGGCATCTCGACGCCGTTGTTGTTCGTGATTGTGTGGAAGGTAACGAAGGCGCCTCCGCCGAACGCGCTAGCACTCTGCCAGGCGGGACCTGAACTGAGCGTCACCGCTCCCGGATCGCTCAGCGCGATGCCAACGCCGCTCACGTCCGCATTGACAACGTTGATGTTGGAGACGCTGCCCGTGGGGTTGGAGGCGTTCTCGGCGCCGTAGCCGATGTTGTCCATAAAGGCCTGCAAGGTGTAGGTGCCGGGCTGCACGCCGTGGATGGTGAAGGCTCCTCCCTGGGTGAGCACGGTTTCAGAGATGCTGGTGCCCAGGTTGTTGTTGCAGCCGCCGCAGTTGTTGCTATTCAGCTGCAGATAGACGAACCCCGTCTTCGAGCCGCCGTAACTCACCGTGCCGGAGACTGTGTAGCCCTGGGGCTGGGTGCCGATGACGATGGTGAACGGTTGGCTGGCGGTGTCGTTTTGGCTGTCGGTGACCTGAACCGTGAAGGGATAGCTTCCCGTCGTGGTCGGCGTTCCCGAGATGTTCAGGCTGTTGTTATTGTTATTCGGGGAGAGCCCCGGCGGCAGGCTGCCGCTGCTGATGTTCCAGGAGTAGGGCTGTAACCCTCCGCTGGCGTCCACTGTGGCGTTGTATTGCGCACCCACGCTGCCGTTTGGTATCGACGTCGTGGTGATGGTGAGCGCGGCATTGATGGTAATGCTGAACACTGCCGTCGCCGTATTCGCGGGGCTGCTGGAATCGGTGACCTTGACAGTGAAGTTGGGAGAGGTCCCGGTTACGTTAGGAGTGCCCGTGATCGCACCCGTAGAGGCGTTCAGCGTCGCCCACGCCGGCAGGCTGCCGCTAGAGATGCTCCAGGTGTAGGGCTGCACCCCGCCGGTGGCTGTCAGCACCGCGTTCTGGTAGGGCGTATTGATCACGCCCTGCGGCAGTCCAGTCGTAGTGATCGTGAGCGGTGCGCTGTTGTTGACGGTGATGCTGAGGTTCGCGGACGCAGTTTGCGCCGTGGGCGTCTCCGAGTCCGTCACTTTCACCGTGAAGCCAAACGTTCCCGTTGCGGTCGGAGTGCCAGAGAGCACCCCGGTGCTGGGATTAATGGAGAGCCATGCCGGATTGCCGCTGAGGCTCCAGGTGTAGGGTGTGACACCGCCGGTGGCGTTCACCGTGGCAGTGTAGGAATTGTTGACTACGCCAGTGGGCAGACTTGTTGTGGTGATGGTTAGCGTCGGAGCGGTGATGGTGATGCTCAGAATCGCGCTCGCCGTTTTCTTGGTTGGCGATTCGGAATCGGTCACCGTGACTGTGAAGGTATCGGTGCCCGTGACGTTTCCACTCGGATTGCCGGAAATCACGCCCGTGCTCGGGTTCAAATTCAACCCAGCCGG
>JBEKQC010000035.1:0-51632 GCA_049520095.1 Terriglobales bacterium | reverse complement strand
CGCAAGCTGCCGTTCGAAGCGGAAATTGTGCTGTGCGAAGGCCGCGATCTTATGCGACTGGAGATGGAGAATCCGTTTGGAACTCAGCCATCACCCCCGGATGTTGTCCGGTTCGTGAGTATTCTGTCGAAAGCCGGGGGTGTCCGGGCGTCGCTTCCAGTCACGTTTCCCTCAAACGGGGAGTGGTTGGTGCGGGTGATTGCGTCTGAAGGGCAGTTCGTGTTCGGAGTGTATCGTCGTCACATGAAGACAATCGGCTATCTTGGCCAGATCGACAAACTGTACGGCGTGCCAGCGACGACTCGGAATTGGAACACAATAATTGCGATCATGCGAATTTTGAAGAGTCTCACGGGCGGACGCGGGGATTCTAATTGTTGAAATCGGGTGATTATACTCAAACCCCCTCCGCAGGATCAATGAGTGTAATCGCGATGTTCCACCATTTGAGACGATCGCCTATCCGGGTGTCCGCTCCGATAACTTCCGAGTTGCCGACAATTCGTCCGAAACCTCATCTTTACGCTTCCCAGAACTCTGCTTGTGCCGGTATCGTAGGGTCGCGCCGCACTCCTCTCGGAAGGAGCACGGATTGCGATGAAGCGCGACCCGGAAGTAAATGACAGTATTCGAAGCGGAAGAGTTCCATGGGCAAGCGGCTGGCAAGGCGTGAGCTATTTCAAGAAATCAAGGTGGAGCGGGAGCTGCTCGACGCGCTCCTCAAGCAGATCAAACCCCGGCAGATGACCCTGCCGGGTGTTACCCCCGGCGGATGGTCTGTGAAGGACATGCTGGCCCACGTCGTGGGCTGGCAGGGGAGAATCCTGAAATGGCATGAGGCAGAGCAGCGAGGTGAAACCCCGGCCGTACCGGCACCCGGATTGACGTGGGGAGATTTGAAACGCTTCAACGAGATGATTTACCAGGAACATCGCCGCCGTTCCCTTAAAGCTGTGTTAGTGGACTATGAGGTCTTTCATAACCGCATGATCGCTCTTGTCGAAGCCACTCCCGATGCGGACTTGGTGGCGGTAGGCCGGTTCAAGTGGATGGGGCCGACGTGGACGCTCAGTGACTATTGCCGCGCGGAAACTGCAAGCCACTACCGTTGGGCGCGCAAGTGGATTCGCCGCTGGAAGCGCGCACAAGGCCAGTCTGAACATCTGACGGACGTTGATTGTGTTAACAATACATCTCCACTGAGAAGAGTTGCCCTTTTGCGATCGCCGCTGCGAAGAACTCTGTGAGCAAGGGCAGGCTCTACGGAAGGCCAGTAGCGTTCGGGGATGCGAACAAAGTCTGGATCATGGCAACCTGCAGAACAAAACGCTCCACGCTAGCTTGGTAAACACTTCGACGCTTTTTCTGGATTGCTCCTGGCTTACGGGCAAACGGGGAAAGTTACGCTTGGAAAGGCGTCTGGGTAGTTTACGTAACCAGGCGATTACACTCATTGAGAATTACCCGAGCATCGCTTCACACCCTTTTCGGCCTTGGCAGCGTCCAGCTCGTGCGCGCGCCCCGGCCCTGGGGGGGCCAAGTTCTGTGGCGGGGGTGGCTGGATTTTCCCGGCCTCTATAGCTATCCCCCTCCGCACGTTTGACCCTTCTTTTCTTGCGCCTGTAAGATCAATGATTCCCTCCTTCTGCCGGAAAATCTGCCGAGCTTCGCTCGGCCTCTACGGTCGGGGGTGGCCGTCCCTACGCGAGCGCTGGAGCGATACACACCTACGATGCCGCACGAATTACCGAAAGCTTACGAACCGGGCGCGATTGAAGCGCGCTGGGCCGAATATTGGGTCCGGGAAAAACTGTTTCATGTGGAGACGCCTGCGCCCAGCTCGTCCGAAGAAGATTCCCGTCCGGTGTTCACGCTGCTGTTGCCGCCGCCGAATGTGACCGGGCGGCTGCACATGGGGCACATGCTGAACCAGACGCAGATGGACATCCTTGTACGCTGGCATCGCATGCGCGGGTTCATCACGCTCTGGCTGCCGGGCACGGACCATGCCGGCATCGCGACACAGATGATGGTCGAGCGCCAGTTGGCGAAAGAAGGCAAGAAGCGCCGCGAGATGGGACGCGAAGAATTTGTGAAGCGCGTCTGGGAATGGAAGCGCGAATACGGCGGCGCGATTCTCGACCAGATGAAGCGTCTGGGCGCGTCGGTCGATTGGGGACGCGAGTACTTTACGATGGACGAAAATCTTTCGCGCGCGGTGCGTGAGGTGTTCGTCCGGCTGTATGAAGAGGGATTAATTTATCGCGGGAAGTACATCGTCAACTGGTGTCCGCGATGCGAGACGGCGATTTCGGATCTTGAGGTGAAGCACGAAGAAGTGGCGGGGAAGCTCTGGGAGATTCGGTATCCGGTGGTGGGAACGATACCTGGGACGGATGAATTCATCACTGTCGCTACCACGCGTCCGGAGACGATGCTCGGCGATACGGCAGTCGCGGTGAATGGGGCCGATGAGCGTTACTTGCATCTCCACGGGAAGAAAGTGCTGCTGCCGCTGATGAAGCGGGAGATTCCGATCATCCTGGATGAGATTGCTAAGCCGGAGTTTGGCACGGGCGCGGTGAAGATTACGCCGGCGCATGATCCGAATGATTTTGAGGCGGGGAAGCGGCACAACCTGGCGCAAATTGACGTGATGGATCTGCATGCGCGCATGAATGAGAATGCGGGTCCGTACAAAGGACTCGACCGTTACGCGGCGCGCGAGGCGGTGCTGGCGGATTTGAAGGAACAGGGCTTTCTGGTGGCGGAGAAGGATTACACGGTGCCGCTGGGGAAGTGCGACCGGTGCGGCACGGTGGTCGAGCCGCGACTGTCGGAGCAGTGGTTTGTGAAGATTGCGCCACTGGCCAAGAAGGCGATTGCGGCGGTGGAATCGGGCGAGATTACGATTACTCCGGAGAACTATAAGCAGATTTATTTGAACTGGATGTACAACATCCACGACTGGACGATCTCGCGGCAGCTGTGGTGGGGGCACCGGATTCCGGTGTGGCATTGCGGGGATTGCCAGGAGGTGATTGTCGCGCGCGAGACGCCGGCGAAGTGTCCGAAATGCGGCGGCGCGAATCTGGAGCAGGATACGGACGTGCTGGACACCTGGTTCTCATCGGGGCTGCTGCCGTTTACTACTTTGGGCTGGCCGGGAAAGACGCGGGATCAGGCGGTGTTCTATCCGACGACGCTGCTGATTACGGCCTACGAAATTCTGTTCTTCTGGGTGGCGCGCATGATCATGTTCGGCTGCCACTTTATGGAGGGGCACGAGCAGGACGCGGCGATGAAGAAGGCCAGCGGCTGGTCGGAGAAAAAGAACGACAGCGTTCCGTTCCGCAATGTTTATATTCACGCGCTGGTGCGCGATGCGGAGCGGCAGAAGATGTCGAAGACCAAGGGGAACGTGCTCGATCCGATCGAGGTGATCGAGCAGTATGGGACGGACGCGACGCGATTTACCCTGGCGTCGATGGCGGCGCCGGGGACCGATATCGCGTTCAGCGAAAGCCGCACGGCGGGGTATCGGAATTTTGCCAACAAGATTTGGAATGCGGCGCGGTTCATGTTCATGAATGTGGAGCGAATTGACGCGGGCCTGCGGCCCGGGACGGCGGACCACCCCAGCCCGCAAACAGCGCGGTCTGGGGACCCCGGCGGGGGCGGCCGTCGCTACGTGGGGATTGCCGGGTTTCAGGCATCCTTGCTGGAAGATCGTTGGATTCTTTCGCGGCTCAATCGCGCGGCTCGCGACGTGAACGAATCTCTGCAGACGTATCGCTTCGATGAGGCGGCGAATCGCATCTACGATTTCTTCTGGGCCGAGTTTTGCGACTGGTACATCGAGCTGATCAAGCCGCGGTTGAACGTCGAGGAAGGCGCGGACACAGGACCGGCGCGGGTTGCGTGTGCGAATCTGGTCAATCTATTCGAGGCGTCGTTGCGGCTGTTGCATCCGGTGATGCCGTTTATCACGGAGGAAATCTGGCATGCGATCTATGACGGCAAGCCTCCTTTGAAGTCGATTGCTTTGGCGGCTTATCCGGCAGCGGATGAAAAACAGGTCGATCTCGGCGCGGAGACGGAGATGGCGATTCTGCAGGACTTGATCGTCAGCGTGCGCAATCTGCGGGCAGAGTTGAAAGTCGAGCCTAAGGTCAAAGTGCCGATTGAAGTGTTTGCGCATGAGCCAGAGATTCGCGCAATGCTTGAACGGAATCTAACAGCCATTGAGCGACTGGCGGGCGTGGAGAAGGTCACATTCGTAGAGGCGTCGCTCGAGAAAGTGCCCGGCGCGCGCAGCACGTCGCGGTTCGACGTGCACGTCGTCTACGAGAAGAAGATTGATGTGGCGGCGGAATGCGAGCGCCTAAAGAAGGAGTTGGAGAAGATAGAGAAGGAGATCTCCAACGGGCAGAGGCAGGTTTCGAATGAACAGTTTTTGGCGAAGGCTCCGGCGAAAGTGGTTGAAGGGCTGAAGGCACGGGCTGAGGAGCTGAAGGTGCTGCGGGAGAAGACGCTGGCGAAGTTGAAGGAAATCAGTGGCTAGTGGTCAGTGGTCGGTGGCCAGTATGCGCGCCAATAATTCCCGCATCGACCTGTCCGCAACCGAACACTGCCCACTGGCCACCGACCACTGCTTTTATGGACTGGAATTCTCGACGCATAACGGCGATTCTGGAGAACGCGCTCAACGAAGATCGGGCGACGCGCGACGCGACCAGCTACGCCTGTATCGATCCCAACCAGCGCGCTTCGGCGACGATTATCGCCAGGCAGGAGTGCATTCTGGCTGGGCTTGGATGCGTGCCGCGGATTCTCGATGTCTACGCGGCGCTCGATGGCGCGGTCACTTCGCATTACGAGGTGACGAGCCATCCTTCGATCTTCGATGGCATCCGCGTGACCCCGGGGCAGCAGATCGCGGTAATCCGACATAACGCGCGGGTGATTCTGTCTTGCGAGCGGGTAATCCTGAATTTTCTGCAGCGCATGGCCGGCATCGCGACCACCACTCGCAAGTTTGTGGATGCGGTGGAAGGCACGCACGTGCGAATTCTTGATACTCGCAAAACGGCGCCGGGACTGCGCGTGATCGATAAGTACGCGGTGCGCTGCGGTGGCGCGCTGAATCACCGGCTGGATCTCTCCGACGGCGTGTTGATCAAGAGCAATCACATTGCGCTGGCCGGGGGCGCGATTCCGGCACTGGAGCACGCGATCCGTAACCGGCGAGGCCGGCAGCCGATTGAGATTGAAGTGCGGTCGCTGGAAGAACTGCAGCAGGCGCTGGACCACGGCGCAGAGGCGATCCTGCTCGACCATGTCAGCGTCGAGCATGTGCGTAAGGCGGTCGAAATTTGTTCGAGCCACCGGCGGCGGATTCCGCTGGAGTGCGCCGGCGGCATCAATCTGGAGAACGTGCGGTCCTACGCCGAGACCGGCGTGGATTTCATCTCGGTCGGGGCGCTGACACAGTCATCGACAGCGGTGGATATGAGTTTGAGAGTCACGCCGGCTTAGGGTTCGGCGGCTGGATGTTCGCTGTTCGCCCTTCGCTGTTCGCAAAACCAACGCGGTCAGTCAATAGCGAACGACGAACAGCGAGCGACTCGCTATAATTCCCTCCATCGCAGCCTCCACCAAAACTCGCAGCTTACCGTCCGTGCACAAAGCGACCGATGTTCGCCTCGGCCGCATCGTGCGCCTGCTCATGAGCCACGCGACCGTGGTCGTCAGCGGCACGAAAATTGCCGAAGAGATCGGGACGAGCCGGTCGGAAGTTTGGCGGCTGATTTCGCAACTGCGCGGGTTGGGCGTGGATGTCGCTGGACATCCGGCAACGGGCTATCGCTTGCGCGCGGTTCCCGACTTGCTGCTGCCGGAGATGTTGGCGCCGTCGTTGAAGGGTACGATCTTTGGAGGTGGCCCAGGTGGGGGCTCAGGAGGCGCCTCGGGCGGTGCCAAGCAGATCCATCACTATTACAAGATCGGCTCGACCAATTCCGAGGCAATGCGCTCCGCGGCGGAGGGCGCGCCCGAAGGCAGCGTATTTCTCGCCGAAGAACAGCTCAGTGGACGCGGGCGTGGCGAACACACCTGGCATTCGGCGCGGTCAACCGGTATCTACTGCTCGGTGATTCTGCGTCCGGTGATGCCACCTTCGGATGCGCTGATTTTTTCACTGGCTGCCGGGCTGGCGGTGCGTGCGGCGGTGGCGGAAATTGCGCCCCGACTTCTGGCCGATCTGAAATGGCCGAACGACCTGCTGCTGGGCGGCAAGAAATTCTGCGGCATTCTCACCGAGATGAATGCCGAGGCAACGCGGGTGCGCCATCTGGTCCTGGGAATGGGAATCAACGTCAACCAGGTGAAGTTTCCCTCGGAGCTGCGCGAAATTGCGACTTCGTTGCGGATCGAGACTGGCACGGAGTGGTCGCGCGTGGAACTCTGCGCTGCTTTGCTAAGATCGCTCGACCGGGAATATCGGAGCTTGACTGAGGATGCGGGAGCGCGAGATGCGATCCTGCGCCGCTTCGAGCAGAGCTCGTCGTCGGTGCGCGGCAGAAAAGTGAGCATCCTGGTGAACAGCGAGGAAAACGGCGGACTGGCGGGCGTTACCGAAGGATTGGATGAGCGTGGATTCTTGCGCATAAGAACGGCGGAGGGGTTGCAGACGGTGGTGAGTGGAACGGTGAGAACCATTTCCACTTTGTGATTTGTGATTGGTAATTGGGGAGCAGGGGCTTTTCCAATTGCAAATTACCAATCAGAAATTACAAATTTTCCTACCACTATGCTTCTAGTCATCGATGTCGGGAATACGAACACGGTGCTGGGCGTTTTCGAGCGGGTGGCGCACCGTCCGGGCGAGGATGTGACCACGGAAACGGCGCGTTACGAGCGTCTGGTTGCAAACTGGCGCGTCGGCTCGCATCTGACTCGTACGGTCGACGAGTACGGAGTGATCTTCCGTAACCTTTTCGCTATGGATAACCTGGAAGTTTCGGGTGTGCATGGGATCGTGATTTCATCGGTGGTGCCTCCGCTCGATTCGGTGTTGCGGCAAGTGTGCGAGCGCTATTTCAATACCAAGCCGCTGTTTATCGAGCCGGGCGTGAAGACGGGCATGCAGGTGCTGTATGACAATCCCGCGGAAGTGGGCGCGGACCGGATCGTGAACGCTGTGGCCGCGTTTGAAAAATATGGCGGGCCGTGCGTGATTGTGGACTTTGGCACGGCGACGACCTTCGACTGTATTTCGAAGAAGGGCGAGTACATGGGCGGCGTGATTTGTCCGGGGATTGGGATTTCGGCGGACGCTCTGTTTCAGCGCACGTCGCGACTGCCGCGGGTGGAGATTCGCAAGCCGGCGCGGGTGATTGGATCGAACACGGTCGGCAGTTTGCAGTCGGGGCTTTACTACGGATATCTCGGACTGGTCGACGGGATCCTGGAACGGCTGGTGGATGAACTGGGGGCGGAGACGCGAGTGATTGCGACGGGCGGCCTGGGATCGCTGATTGGCACCGCTTCACACTTTATTAAAGATGTGGACGAGCTTCTCACCCTGGAGGGGCTGCGCATCATATGGGATCGGAACCAGTTGTCATCCTTCCGCCGCGATGCCGCGCCGAAATCAAAGGCGCCCGCGCCGGCCAAGGCTTTAGGTATCGACGCGAAAGCGTGGCCCTCACCGAAGTCCCCTAAATCGCGTTGAACCGCCGTGGAAAATTACTTCAATTACTTCACGGAAATCGAAGAGCACTACTTGCGGCGACGAGGGACTCATCTGCTGCTTTCAACGCTCGATTGGGCTTTGATCGAGACCTGGAAAAGCGCGGGGGTTCCGCTAGAGGCCGTGCTGCGCGGAGTGGATGACGCTTTTGACAAGTACGATCAGCGTCCGTCGAAATCGAAGAAGGTGAACAGCCTGGCGTATTGCTCGCAGGCCGTGTTGGCGGCGGCGGAAGATATGAAGGAAGCGGCGGTCGGTGCGACTGGCGACGAGAAACCGCGGCCACCCGGATTCGAAGCGGCGCAAATTGCGGCGTTTTTGCGAGAGAATGCTGGGCGGCTTGAAAAAGCGAAGCTGCGGGAGCGCGCGGGATTCGCGATTGGAGCGCTGGCGCGGGAAGAAGCAGCTTCGCTGCGCGCGATGGCGGAGGCTATCGAACTTACGGGGAAGCTGCCGCGGCTGGAAGATCTGGAGCGGCGGCTGACGGTGCTAGAGGAAAAGTTGTTTGCGGTGTTGATGGCGGTGACTCCCGACGAGGACCTCGTGAATGTTCGCGCCGAGGCGGATCGGGACATTGCGCCCTACCGGCGGAACATGACGGCGGCGCAGGTTGAGCAGTTGCATAAACAATATGTTCATAAGCGGCTGCTGGAGCGGTGCGGCGTCCCGCGGCTGAGTTTGTTCTACATGCACTAAGATCGTGGGGGCGGACACTCCTGTCCGCCTAACTGTGTGCTCCCATCGTCCGGCACAGCAAGAGTGCCCGCGCTACACTTACCCCTTGCTTCTCTCCATCGAAAAACTGATCTACGGCGGTGACGGGCTAGCGCGCACTCCGGCCGGAGCGGACGGGCGCAGCATGGCGGTGTTTGTGCCGTTTGTGCTGCCAGGAGAGCGGGTCGAGGCCGAGATCCGGCAAGAGAAGCCTGGGTTCGTGCGAGGCTTGGTGGCAGAGATGATCGAGGCGTCGCCCGATCGCGTCAAAGCTCGCTGTCCGTACTTCCAGCATTGCGGCGGATGCCATTACCAGCACATTCCCTACGAGCGTCAACTGGAGTTCAAGGCTGAAATTCTGTGCGAGACATTGCGGCGGCTTGCAAAAATCGAACTGAAATCCGACATTCGCCTGCACGCTTCTCCTGCATGGAACCATCGCAATCGGACGCGTCTGCAGGTGCGGACTGCGCCGGAATTTCCACCCCAGACCGGCAAAACCGGCCGTTCTGGGGACCCCGGATTTGCGCTGGGGTATTTCCGGTTTGGATCGCACGAATTCCTTCCGGTGCGCGAATGTCCGATCAGCTCGCCGCTAATCAATCGCGTGATGGCGCGAATGCTTGAACTGCGCGGATTGAATTGTCCGGCGGCGATTGAAGAGATCGAGCTGTTCGCGGACGCGGCGGACGAGCGTCTGCTGGCTTGGGCATTCTGCGGGCGCGAGGCTGACCCGCGGGATTTGTCCCACTGGGCGGAGAGGCTCGAGCGCGAGGTGCGGGAAATCAGCGGCGTGACATTTTTCTCTTCGCGGCGCCGATTTTCGCAGGGGCGATTAGAAGACGATTCCCCGATGGATCCGAAGTCACTGGTGCAATCGGGCGCGAAGGCAATTCGCTATCGAACCAAGAACCACGAGTATCAGGTCAGCGCGGGAGCCTTCTTTCAGGTGAACCGCCATCTGATCGACGAATTGGTTTCGGTCGTGACCGGCAACGCCAGCGGCGACGTCGCGCTCGACCTCTACGCCGGTGGGGGATTGTTTTCCGCGGGTTTGGCACGGAGTTTTCGTCACATTTTTGCTGTAGAGGCGTCACAGACATCGCATGTCGATCTTGTGCAGAATGGGCCTGCGAACGTGAAAGCGGTCGGCGCGCGAACCGAGGATTTCCTTAGGAGCGATTACCTGAGAAGCCGGCCGGTACGGAAGCGTCCTGACTTGGTTGTTCTGGACCCTCCCCGCACCGGTGCCGGCAAGGCGGTGATCCGCTCTCTGGTGGATCTCGGAGCGCCTGTTGTCCGCTATGTTTCGTGTGATCCGGCGACGCTGGCTAGGGACCTAGTCCCCCTCGTGTCCGCTGGCTATCACATCGAGGAAGCACACTTATTCGATCTCTTTCCTGAGACGTTTCACATCGAATCGGTGATGCTGCTGGCGCGCTGACCGCTTTCACGTCGCCCATTTCCTCCTGGAAGACGGGTGGTTGGCCGAGGGCCTCGGCGCAAGCAACAAGCGCGCTGAGGCCCCGCTCGTCCTCGCGAATCAGTTCTCAGTTCCCGGCTCTCAGTTCTCAGTAAAACGTAGGGGGTTCTCCAATGAGAGCTGAGAACCGGGAACTGAGAAACTCTTAGTGGGTTTTCCACAGCTAATGACACCAAATCGGAATTCGCCACGGCAGCCGTTGTTCTGGGCGGCGGTCGTATTTTCGCTCGGTCTGTGGACGGGCGTACGAGCCTGGCGGCCGCCGTCGTGGTGGGTGTTCGCGGTAGTGGCCGTCGTTCTCGCAACGTCATTTTTTCTTTCGAAGCGAGCTTGGCTGGCCAAGGCGCTCTCTTTGGGGGCGTGGGTTCTTCTCGGCGCTTTTCTGATTCAGGTTCGCGATCAGCGGCCGGGCGAACTTCGGCAGGATGACGCTCGCATTCTTGCGCTGGTGGATGGCAGTGCCGTCACACTCACGGGGCGTGTGATGCGCGAAGGATATGCCCGGGCCGCGGGGCCGCGGTCGATTCGCCAATCCATTGATGTGGAGACGGAAAAGATCACGAGCCCGGACGAAAGCTGGCCGGTGAGGGCTGGGGTCCGGCTGACGGTCAACGAGAGAGTAGAGAATTCCGGGACGGGGGAGGCGCCCGTCTCTCCACTTTCTCTGACTTACGGTACGCGGCTGCGCATTATCGCGAAGCTGCATCCGGCACGCAACTATCGCAATCCCGGAGCCTTCGATTACGAAGGCTATCTGCGCGACAACGGCGTCAGTGTGCTGGGATCGGCGGAGGCAACAGATATTGAGCGGCTTCGCGGGTTTTCCGGCAGCCGCATTGAACTCTGGCGGACGCGCGTTCACGCGAGCATCGTGGCCAAGATTCACCAGCTGTGGCCGCCGCCGCAGGCCTCGCTCATGGATGCCATGGTGCTGGGCGAAGAATCATTTCTGCGCAATGCGACGCGCACCGAGTACCAGCGCTCGGGGACGTATCACGTGCTGGTTGTTTCCGGCATGAACCTGAGCATCCTGGCGTTCGCCATTTTTTGGACGCTGCGCCAGTTTCGCGTGGATCCCGCCGTGGCGGCCATCACCACCGTTGTGGTCTCGTTCGCATATGCGTTCGTGGTCGGGGTCGGTCCACCGGTGTGGCGCGCCGCCATGATGCTGGCGACTTACTTAGGTGCGCGTCTGCTGTATCGCGAACGCAACATGATGAACGCCATCGGAGCGGCGGCGTTGGGGGTCCTGATCGCCGATCCACATGCCTTGTTTGGCGCCAGTTTTCAGCTGACGTTTCTGGCCGTCTTCATCATTGCGGGCATCGGTTCACCGATTCTGGAACGGACAACCTTGCCGTACGCGCGCGGATTACGGCTGTTGCGGGCGGCGAGCTACGATTTGCACGTCGCTCCTGAGGTGGCGCAATTCCGCCTCGATTTGCGGTTGATCGCAGGGCGGCTGAAGAGATTCATTGGCGACCGTCTGAGCCTGACCGTGCCCGCGATCTTCATGCGGGTGGCAATTGGACTCGGCGAATTGATTTTCATCTCGGCGCTGATGCAGGCCGGATTGGCGCTGCTCATGGCCTACCACTTTCATCGCGCGACTACCATGGGAATGCCAGCTAACCTGGCGGTGATTCCGCTCACCCAGGTGCTGATGCCCGCCGCCGCCGCCGCTGTTGGCTTGGGCTACATCTCGACCGCGTTGGCCAAGCCTGCGGTTTGGATTTCCGGCCTCGCGCTCGAAGGAATCGCTGGCACGGTGCACCGGTTAGGCGGCGCCCAGGTTGCTGGCACATCGATCGCCGACTTGCGGGTGGCCATGCCTTCGCTCGCCATGATCCTGGCCTCGCTTGCCGCGCTGCTGCTCGCCATGCAGGCCGCGCGGTTTCGTCGCTCGCGCCTGGCGGGTTTCGCGTCGGTGGCATTGCTGTTCGGCGTCGCCGTCTGGATTGCGTTTGTCCCCTCGCGCCCTCACCTTCGTGCCGGCGTCATGGAGATGACGACCATCGACGTCGGACAAGGCGATTCCATTCTGCTGGTCACGCCCGAGGGCCGCGCCCTGCTCATCGATGCCGGAGGCTTGCCGCAGTGGATGCATTCGGACTTCGATCTCGGCGAACAGGTGGTCTCTTCGTACCTTTGGAATCGAGGCATCGATCATCTCGACCTGGTCGCGATCACGCATCCTCATGCCGACCACCTGGGCGGAATGCCCGCGGTGATTGCGAATTTCCATCCGCGAGAACTCTGGATGAGCATCGACAAACCGGTGGGTGAATTGGCGGCGATCGTTGCGCAGGCTCAGAAAGCGGGAATACAGGTCTCAGTGAAAAAAGAAGGCGATCAATTCGATTACGGTGGAGCGCATTTTCACATGCTTGCTCCCGGACGCGACCAGATCACCGGCTCGATGCGGCCGAACGACGATTGCCTGGTGTTTACCGCTACGTTTGCAGAAACGACCGCGTTGCTTGAGGGAGACGCGGAGCGTGCGGCGGAACAACGCGTCGTGGAAGAGCGTCCGGGGGAGGCGATGCTGCTGAAGGTCGCGCATCACGGCAGCGCAAGCGGAACTTCCGCCGATCTGCTCGCAACCGTTCATCCCCGCTACGCGGTCATTTCCGTCGGCGCGCGAAATGTGTATGGACATCCCCGCCGCGAAGTGCTGGAACGGTTACAACAGGCCAGAGTGAAAACCTACCGCACCGACGAGGAGGGCGCGGTCAGTTTTTACTTGGACGGCAAGTCCGTGACTCCGGACGTCGCGCTCATCCACTGACTCCACCCCGTCTCTGTGGGAAATCAGCGTCCTTACCCCGTGATATCCGCCGTTTCGTCATCGAGGGGCGGCAATTTACGGTACGCCGCAATAATCTTCTCCGCTTCAGGCGCGTCTTCTTCGCGCACCAGAATGACGGTTCCCCCGACACCGGGAAACGCGTTCTGGACCGCGTCAATGGATTTCAAGTCCGATTCGATCCCGGCAGATTGAAGCAAGCCCTGTACGACGATGGCTTCGTTCTCCTGCTCCGCATCGAAAATCTTGACGAGTTTCTCGTTCGGTTCGGGTTGAGGCGAGGGGTTTGGCATGCGTCCTCCGTAAAACTGTCTGTTAACAGATTACGGCAGTCACTATGCGCCTGTCTTGCCGGTGTCTTTGCCGGTCACGAAGGTGTACGGCCAAGGGCAGCTTGATTCGCGGGCGGAAGCTGGCACAATGGCAAGTGGGGCGTAACGCGAGGGACGAGGTCAACATCCAACATTCAAAGATCGACAACCAAAGAACATCATCCAAGGTGCGGCATCCAGAGATCGCCATTTAAAGAACCACGGGGGCAGTATGGAAGTTCAACCAGCCGGCCAGCCAGGCAGAGAGCACAATGAGCGCACGGAGGAGGCCCGACGACTGCGCCGCCTGCAGGTGATGATGAGCATGGTCATGTCGGTGATCAGCCAGGACCCCGATCTGACGCTCGAAGAGGCCGCCGAGATGGCCGCGAATGCCCGCCGGGCCGCTCTGAGCATGTTCCCTGATAAGGAACTCGCCTACGACATTCTCTACCGGCCTCGCCTGCAGCGGCTGATGAATGAACGCTTCCGGCTGCAGTAAAAGTCTTGCGGCACAGCTATCCTCCGCCTTGACCCCGCCTTACCCCGGCTTCTAAACTCCGACTGGGGTGCACCATGCGCAAACTGATCTGGGTTCTGTGTATTGCTGCGGCATTCTCCGGCGCGGCGGCTGCCGACGAAGGTCATCATCACGAGGAGGTCACGCAGGACCAATTGGGCACTGTCCATTTTCCCGTATCTTGTACTCCCGACGCGCAGAAGACCTTTGAAAAAGGTGTCGCACTGTTGCATTCGTTCTGGTACGAAGAGGCGGAGAAGACTTTTCTCGATGTCGAGAAGCAGGACCCGAAGTGCGCGATGGCGTACTGGGGCGAGGCTATGAGCCTGTGGCATCAGCTCTGGAATCACCCGGACTCGGCCACCATTGAGCGGGCCTCGGCGGAGTTGAAGAAGGCCAACAAGGTGAAGGCCCCAACCGACCGTGAGCGCGATTACATCGAGGCCCTGAAGGCGTTCTACTCCAACAGCAAGAAAGCGGACAACGACGTCCGCGCACGGGCTTACTCCGCAGCCATGGAGAAGGTGTACCAGAAGTATCCGGATGACCACGAGGCGGCTGCCTTTTATGCGCTCTCGCTGCTGGCGTCGGAGCCCGACAACGACACCACATTCGCCAACCGCAAGCAGGCCGGTGCGATCCTGGAGAAGCTCTTCGACGTGGAACCCAATCATCCGGGCATCGCGCACTACCTGATCCACACCTACGACAAGCCGCAACTTGCGCAACTCGGCTTGCCCGCCGCTCGCCGGTACGCGCAGATCGCTCCCGCAGCTCCGCATGCGCTGCACATGCCATCGCATATCTTTGCACGACTCGGGCTCTGGCAGGACGACATCCATTCGAACCTGGCCTCAATTGCGGCGACGCGCAAGGCTACGGAGATGCACATGGGTGGCGAAGGCCACCAGTTCCACGCCATGGATTACCTCGTGTACGCCTATCTGCAGAGTGGACGGGAAGCCGATGCCCTCAAAGTAATCGAAGAAGTGAAAGCCATGCCGCCAATGAAAGACATGTATGGCATGGGATACGATCCTCGGACCTACGCTCTGGTCGCATTTCCCGCGCGCTACGCGTTGGAGTTGCACCACTGGGCCGAAGCGGCTTCTTTGACGCCTGTTCCCGATGCGCAGACCGGGGACGCTGGTATCACCTATTGGGCGCGGGCAATCGGAGCCGCCCGCAGTGGAAACGTCGCGCAGGCACGTACTGATATCGAACACATTGAAGCTATTCACAAAACTCTTCTCGATCAGAAGAAGAAAAGCTTCGCCGAGGCGGTAGATCAGGATCGGAGGGAAGCGGCGGCGTGGCTGGATCACGCGCAAGGCAAGAACGACGAGGCCACTGCGGCCTTACGCGCAATTGCCGAAAAGCAGGAAGCATCCGGAGACGAATCCGATAACGAAACGCCTGCGCGAGAGATGCTCGCCGACATGCTGCTCGAGATGAAGCGTCCGGAACAGGCTCTCATAGAATACAAGACGGGTTTGAGGTTCTTCCCGAATCGCTTTAACAGCCTCTATGGCGCGGCTCAGGCGGCGGAGATGGCGGGACAAGCTTCCGAGGCAACGGAATATTACGCCGTGCTGGTCAAGACTTGCGAAGGGTCGAACTCACTGCGACCGGAACTAGCGAAAGCGAAGCAGGCGGTGGTGGCCCAGAAGTAGGGTCTACTGCTCGATCATTTCTCGATCCTCTGCAGCCTGAACAACAGCGTACCCCATCCCAGTTTGGCGCGCATTTGCACCGGCGTGTGGCTCGGATCCTCCGAATACCACACCCACACCTTGCCCTTGGACTGCAAGGGGCCAGAGGTGGCTTCGGCCGTAACCAGCAAGGCCGGGAAAGTTCCGGCCGGCACTTTGATCCGCTCGCGCTTCTCCACAGTGGCATGGACGATGGTCGTCTTCCCGTCGCTGATCGGGAACTCGTAGTTAGCGCCGAGTAGCAGCGGCAGCGACTGCAGATAGTAGAAACCGGTGATGACGTCGGTGGCGCAGCCGGCAAGATCGTTTTCGACGTGCTTGGTCTCACCGGTTTTCAGGCTCTTTTCATCGAGCGTGCTTTTCTTGTGCTCGTAATCGAACTGGATCGAAGTCTCGCGTTTGTGCGCGCCTTCCTCGCTATGCTTGAAGATCGAGAGCGAGCAGAACGTCCGCGGATCGAAATGCGACTCAAAGCGGTCGTGCACAGGAAAAATGACGTTGACGGCTCCAGCAGATTCGGCGGTCGCGGTAACCTTGCGGTCGGTCCCAGCGGTTTCCATTCTCACCACACCGGTTCCGGCCGTGATCAAATGCCACTCCGCCGAATAGACGTAGCTTCGTCCGTCGGGGAAAGGATAGTTGGGACGAGGAGGCGCGATGTGCACGGGACCGGGACCGATCGTTGCTTCAGGCGGGCCTTGCTGTGCTGACATAACCGCAATCAGAAAGCAAAATGGACCGCTAAGGGCGAAAGCACACGCGATGCGGTAATGACGGAGGAATGTCAGCACTGGTCCCGATAGCCTTGTTTTCGCAGTCCCTTGTGGAGCGGACCCCTGATTAGCGAACCTCTGTGGAGTGAACCTGACGGCAGACTATCACACCATCCTTGTCACACCATCCTGAAGATTAGCTTGACGACAAGAACGGCCAGCACGACCACGCAGCCAATGCTGGCCTCGTATTCGCGGTGCTTCCAATAGCGCGCGGAGGAGTACGCAGTTTGCGCGCTGCGGTAAGGCGTAAGCCTCGGCAGCATGCGCGGCACATGCCGGGAATAATCGTCATAGTCGGGAAAAGTCTGTCGCAGGTACCGCTCTTCGCCGGCGATCACCGGAATGTAAATCACGGCGAACATCGCGAGCATGATCGCGACAATCCACCAACTGCGCGCCGCGATAGCGAAGCCTGCGGCCAGCATCAGCGAGCCGAGGTACAGAGGGTTGCGAGTGTAGGCATAGGGGCCGCTGGTGGTGAGCTGCTTGTCTTTTTGCACGTGTCCGGAAGCCAGTCCACGCAAGACTAGTCCGGGAAGCATCACCAGTGCGCCCGTGATGAGCGAAGTTTTTGTGGGCCGCGCCAACCAGACGTACACAATCGTGAAGATAAATCCCAGCGGCACGCGGATGCGGCGGGCCACGCGCGACCAGGTATCGCTTGTGGTCTGCGAGGAGTGCGATCCGGATTCTGAGGCTTCAATCACTTTAATTCTGCCATATGACTCTGCAACAGCTTCCGCGCTGCGCTGACGACATCGCCGACAGTGATCTCGAGCAGGCCCTGTTCCGGTTCGCGGCGCCGGCTATGATCGGTCATGCTGCTCGCGCTTCGCAGCACAATCGATCGTGTCTCGAATGGGCCGTTGCGCGCTGGATTTGTCGGACCAAAAATTGCCACTACCGGAATTTTCAAAGCGGCCGCCATGTGCATCGGTCCGGTGTCTCCGCCAATGAAGAGGCGAGCCCGGCGCGTGAGCGCGATCAACTCAGAAATCGAACAGGAAATCTTTCGCGCAGCCCCTTCGCCAGCGGCTTCCACGGCCACGGCCAACCCTTCTTCTCCCGGCCCGTAGTTTACGAGCGAGCATAATCCATCTTTTGCAAGTTCCTTCGCAACCTGTCCGTAACGCTCGGCTGGCCACATCTTTGCGCCCCAGCCCGCGCCAGGATTGAGAATCACGAAGTCGTTCAGATCCGCCATGAGGCCAGCGATCTTGTTCTCCGCATCCGGGTCCACGGGAAGCTCTACCTGAGCTTCCGCCGTTGGAGTTGGAATGATCGCCGTTGGAACGATCGCCATTGGAACGACCGCTCCCGCCAGCGCCAGTGCCTCCTGGACGACATGAGTGCCGCGCGTTTTCACGAGCACATTTCGTGTGTAAAACATGCTGGCAGCGTTCTCACGCGATTGTGCATTCCCATACACAATGGACGCGCCCGACCAGCGTGCCAGCAGTGCAGAACGCACCGCGCCCTGAAAATCAATCACTGCGTCGTATCGAATTCCGCGCAACTCACTCAACCCCACCGCCATCTGCTGCCAGGTGTTGAATGAAAACACCGCGTGGCGCCATTCCGCCGTGTTGACAGAATGGACACGGTCAACCAGCGGACGCTGCGGAGAGCGCCGTCCCGAACGCGGATAGCGCAATGTGCACAGCAGTTCCGCCCAGCGCTCTTCGATAAGCCATCCCAAGGTCGCGTGAGGAAAAGCGCGACGCAGCGCAGCCGCGGCTGGCAGAGTGTGAATGATGTCTCCCATGGCGCTGAGGCGCACAATGAGCAGGCTATCGAATCGCGGCATGTCGGCCGGAACAAAAAAGGAGTCAGTCATTCTTGTCCCTGCCCTTGTCCCCGCCCGCATCGCCGTTCGCACCGCCTCACGATTTTCGCGGCCCCAGCCGCGAGCGCGAACGAATGATCTCGGTGGCCGAGTGATTCTTGGGATCGCCCACGATAACGACACTGCCTCCGCAGGCTTCGACCTCGTCGCGTTCCGGGACGCTCTCCACCGTGTAGTCAGTGCCCTTGGCATGAAAGTCAGGGCGGATTTCGCGAATGATGGCGCGCACGTCTTCTTCCGGAAAAACAACGACGCCGTCAACGTCTGCCAGAGACGCCAGAATTTCTGCACGTTCTTCCGCCGGCATCACGGGCCGCCCTGCACCCTTCAAAGCGCGCACGGAAGCATCGGCGTTCACCGCGACAATCAGTTTGCCGCCGAGTTCCCGCGCGGCATGCAGGTAGCGTACATGGCCAACATGCAGCAGATCGAAACATCCGTTGGCCAGAGTCACGCGTTCGCCAGCCAGGCGCCAATCCGCCACCCGTTGCTGAAGTTCGTCGCGTGAAAGAATCTTCGAATGGATTGATGTGCTCAATGATCCCGATCTGATCGTGTGGAAGCGGGGCAAAGCCCGGTCCCCCCACTCTAATGCTCGCGAGCGACCGGCGGCGCCTTATCTGTTGCCTCCAGCAATTCCTGCTGGCTGACCGTGGCCGTGCCCCGCTTCATCACCACGATGCCGCCCGCGTAGTTTGCCAGGTAGGCGGCCTCTTCGGCGGTTGCACCCGCAGCCAGAGCAGCGGTAAATGTCGCGATGACGGTGTCGCCCGCTCCGGTCACGTCGGCGACTTCATCGCTGCCGGAAATCGGAATATCCACCGGCTTGTGACGGCGTGGGAAAACCACCATGCCGTCTTTGCCACGCGTGATCAGCAGCGATTCCAAATTCATCGCGCCTGCGATCTGGTCTCCGGCGGCCACAAGGCGTTCCCAGTCGTTGCCGATGCGGATGCCGAGAACTTCTTCTACCTCAGATTCATTCGGCGTTGCCGCCGTTACCCCGGAAAACTCGAGCATGCGATGGCGCGAATCGAGCGCTACCGGAACCTTCTCAATCCCGCGCTTTTCCCGAATCGCATTCAGCAGAGTTGGTGTCGCCGCGCCGTATCCATAGTCGGAAACCAGCAGCGCATCGGAGGCGCGTGTGTATTCGCGCGCGGCGAGTACGAACTCGCGCCGCAAATGCGAATTGGGGCCTTCGGTGGGCTCGCGGTCAAGCCGCACGACCTGTTGTCCGGCGGTGTGCGCAAAACCGGCCAGGATGCGCGTTTTGGTCACGGTGGTGTAGCTCTTGTCTTTCAAGACACCGCTGACCGGGATGCGCTTGTGGCGGAAAGCGCGCAGCAGCAGCTTCCCCGGCTCGTCGTCCCCCACGACCCCAACCGGCAAGACATTCACTCCGAGGTCGGCAAGGTTGTAGATGGCATTCGCGCCGCCGCCGGGAACCACTTTGCGGTCGCGGTGCTTCAAAATAAGCACGGGCGCTTCGCGTGAGACGCGAGAAATCTCGCCGAAGACGAACTCGTCGGCGACCAGATCCGCGAGCACAGTTACGGTAAGCTTGGGGAAAGATTCGACGATCTTTCGCAAACGCTCATTTTCCTTAATATGTCTTGTCATCAATCTGTTTCGTCATCTGGCGCAACTAAGATTTTCTCACGAGCGGGGCTTCTGGTCTCGGATTCTGGCGAAAACGGTCCTCGCTAAAATGGCATCCACAACCTCATTGGGATGGTCGATGGTAAGGTCGAGCGCGGCGATCGCGAATGGCATGAGTCCTTCCTGAAAGGACCCCAGATTGACCGCATCTTTTTCCGTGGTCAGGAAACCGTCGGCGTCGAGCTTGCCGCGCATGGCAAGCAGGCGGTCGATGTCACTTCTGTCATAGGCATGGTGGTCGCAAAACCTGACTTCTGCCGCAGGCGCGATTCCGGCGGCACGCACCTGGGCGAAGAACTGTTGCGGCCTCGCGATACCGCAAAAGACAATCGGCGCGGTGGAAACAGCGGGCACGACGACTTCTCGCTGCATCCGCCAGATAAGTTTCCCTTGCCGAGCGAAATTTCTAAGCATCGTCTCCTGTGCAGAAAACTCACCCGGCAGTACGATTGCGTCCGAGCGGCGCAGCGACGACAGCGGCTCGCGCAGATGCCCTGAAGGCAGCAGCCTGTCGTCGAAGTCGCTGTCCGTCATCAGCACGATGTCGAAGTCGCGAACCAGAGAACGATGCTGAAAGCCGTCGTCGAGGATGTGCAGTTGCGCTTGGAATTTTTGCTCGGCGACTCGGCCAGCCTCGTAGCGGCTTTCGCCGACGATCACGGGGACACCCAGTCTCCGCGCGATCAGCAGGGGCTCATCGCCAAAGTCGGAGGCCTTGCCATCAACCTCCACTACCAGAACGCCGCGAGTGTTGCGGCCGTATCCGCGCGAGAGTACGTCGAAGCGAATGCCACGGGTTTTCAGCAGTTCGCCTAACGCAATTACGAACGGAGTCTTGCCCGCCCCGCCCGTCGACAGATTGCCGACGCTGACCACGGGTTGCTGCAGCCGCCGCGAAGGCAGCACGCCGCGATCGAACAGCGCGTTTCGCAGAGCGGTAGCAGCACCGTAAACTCCGGTGAGCGGATTCATGATGAAACACCCATCAGCTGGAGCAGCGCCGAGACCGTCCTGTCCGTAGCGCCGCGTTGGGATTCGAGCGCCGCCAGCGCGTTTCGGCCGAGCGTCTCCCGCTCGGCGCTGTTGTCGACCAACTCCATGAAAACCAGCGGCAGCTCCGCCAACCCGACGATGCGGACCGCATTGCGACTGGCAAAGAAATTGACGACCTCGCGAAAATTCTCGTAGTGGTTGCCGGTGACGATTGGAACGCCCTGGAGCGCGGGCTCAAGAATGTTGTGTCCGCCGCGCGGCACCAGGCTGCCACCGACGAACGCGACCGTAGCCAGCGAATAGAGCGCGGCCAATTCCCCGATGCTATCAACCAGAAACACGCCGCCGGCAAGCGGTTCGCCGCTCCACAAAGAACGCCGCCACATTCGGAAGCCGAGTTTTTCGACGAGTTCTGCCACCTCCTCAAAACGCTCGGGGTGGCGTGGCGCGAGGATCATCACGGCCTTGGGATGATTGGCCAGAATGTTACGAAACGCGGAAAGCAAAGAGCCTTCTTCGTCTTCAAGCGTACTGCCGCAAACCAGAACTGGCTCCGCTCCGGAGCGCGCGAAGCTCTCACGAAGCGTCGCAACGATCGCCGGCGATGGCGGTGGGACCACATCGAATTTCAGATTGCCCGCCACTGCAACCCTCGATTCGGGCGCGCCAATTTCTATGAGCCTCCGCCGGTCTTCATCTGTCTGCGCCAAGAAACAATCGACGTTCTCGAGCGTCTTCTCCATCAGTCTCGGAAGCCAGAAACGGAACCGCTTATAGCCGGGGAACGAACGGTCGGAAATGCGGCAGTTGATCACGGCGATGCGAGCCCCATTGCGTTTGGCAAGCCTAAGAAAATTCGGCCAGAATTCAGTTTCGGCGATGACCACGAGTTCCGGACGTAGAGCATCGAGGTAGGGCCGGACGGCAAAGGAGAAATCCAGCGGGAAATAGAAAACGTTCTCCGCGCCAAATCTTTGCCCGGCGAGTTTCTGCCCCGTACTGGTGGTCGTCGAAATCAGTACGCGATGCGACGGGAATTTCTGCCGCAGCGCTTCGACGACTGCACTCGAAGCCACAACCTCGCCCACCGAAACCGCATGAACCCAGATTGCAGGCTTCTCTCCGCGACCAATGAGGGCGGGCGGAACCGCGCCGAACCTCTGGCGTAAGCCCGCCCGATACTTGCCGTGCCGCATCATCTGCAGCAGCCAATAGGGCAGCGTCAGCACCAGAAAAAAAGCGAGCAGCGCACTGTAGAGCGCATACATTAAAGATGCCCCATTCTAAATGGCGAGCCAGAGTCTGATCTTATCGGTACAAGACAGTACCGCGTACGCTGACGGCATCCGACAATTCGGCATCCTATAATTCACGTATGCACAATGCTAGTAGGCAACAATCACCTCGTACGCCGAAGCCGCGAGCCCCGCGTCTTGCGGTGCTCTCTGCTTTTGTGTTGCTGTGCTGCTTGTGTGCCATCGCAGCCAAAGAGTTCGTGATGCCCTCGGCGCATCCCGCCCGCACCTACCCGGCCCACGACGATCATCCCACGGAAAAAGTTGTAGTCGCGGTCGATCCGTACGATGTGGAAGATAAAGCCTCGATCTTCACTGTTAACTATCGCAACAATGATTACATGCCGATCTTCTTCGTGATCACGAATGATGGCGATCAGCCTGTGTCCCTGGTCGGCATGAAGGCGCAGTTGAATACCAAAGACCGCAGCAAGCTTTCCCCCGCAACCATGGATGATCTGCTGCGCCGGCTCTCGCATCCTTCGCGGAATGACGGGCAAGTTACATTGCCGATTCCGCTGCCAAAGAAAGAGGTCAAAGGAGGCGTGAGCCGCAAGACCTGGGATGAAATCGAGCAGGCGCAGTTCGACGCCAAGGCTGTCGAGCCGCACTCCACCGCGCGCGGTTTTCTGTTTTTCGATGTCACTGACATCGCGAATCCGCTGGCCGGCGCCAGCTTCTACCTGATGGGAGTGCGCGACGCGAAAGGCAATGAGTTGATGTATTTCGAAATCCCCATGGAGAAATATTTAAGCGCGCCGGAAGTGAAGAGACCATAACTATTCATTCGATGGAGCGACGGGCGTTCTCACGAGCCTGCCCTGAGCCCAGTCGAAGGGTCCAGCTATAATCTTTTGCTATGGCGACCACTCCAGCGGTTTCCGAGGATCTTCTCGCGAAATACGAGCCAGTCATCGGACTCGAAGTCCACGTACAACTGCTGACTGCGTCGAAGATCTTTTGCTCATGCTCGACTCGTTTTGGCGATCCACCGAACACGAATGTGTGTCCGGTGTGTCTCGGACTGCCCGGAGCGTTGCCGGTGTTGAACAAAAAAGCCGTGGAATTCGCGGCTCTGGCGGCGATGGCTTTGGAATGCCACATCAACGAAGTTTCCATCTTTGCGCGGAAGAATTATTTTTACCCCGACCTGCCGAAGGGCTACCAGATATCGCAGTATGACAAGCCGCTCGCTGAGTTTGGATTCATCGAAATCGATCTGGACGGAGGTAAGACGAGCGAGAGTAAGACGAGAGACGGTAAGAAGAAAATCGGCATCACCCGCCTGCACCTCGAAGAAGACGCGGGCAAAAGCCTGCACGAGGGTTTTGCCGACGCGGCTCACAAGACCGCCATCGATCTGAACCGGACCGGTGTGCCCCTCGCCGAAATCGTCAGCGAGCCCGACATGCGATCGCCCGAGGAAGCTTACGAGTACCTCACGCGCCTCAAAGAAATCATCCTCTACACCGGCGTCAGCGACTGCAACATGGAAGAGGGTTCTCTCCGGTGCGACGCCAACATCAGCGTGCGGCCTCGTGGACAGAAAGAATTCGGCACCAAGACCGAGGTCAAGAACGTTAATTCCTTCCGCTTCATCAAGCAGGCGCTGGAGTATGAGATCGAGCGCCACATCGGAATCATCGAAGCCGGCGGACGAATCACGCAGGAGACGCGCCTCTACAACGCGCACGAAGGTAAGACTCACGGCATGCGCTCGAAAGAGCAGGCGCACGACTATCGGTATTTTCCCGAGCCGGATCTGCTTCCCTTGGTGGTCGACGAGAAATGGCAAGCCGCAATCCGCGCCAGCCTTCCCGAGCTTCCGGAGGCGCGCCGTCAGCGCATGATGAAGGAGTACGGCATCACCGCAGGCGATGCCCACACGCTGACGCTGACGCGAGCCATGGCCGACCAGTTCGAGTCCGCGGCGCAAACCGCCAAGAATCCGAAGCGCGTCGCGAATCTCGTGCAGAGCGAATTACTCGGACGCCTGAAAGCGCAGGGCCGCGAACTCGATCAGTCCCCAATTTCGATGGCTGGGGTTACCGCCTCGGCCGATCTGGTCGAGTCGGGCGCGATTTCGGGCAAGATGCTGAAAGATCTTTACGACCGTTGCTTCGAGCGCCAGCAGGACTTCCCGGCGGTTTATGAATCCGAAGGCCGACCCGAGCAGTCCCGAGACACATCTGCCCTGGAGAAACTCGCCGATGAATTGATTGTGGCGAATCCAAAGCAGGTCGAGCAATATCGCGCGGGCAAAAAGACCATGATCGGGTTTTTCGTCGGGCAGGTAATGAAGGCCTCGAAGGGTCAAGCCAATCCGCAACTGGTGAACGAAATCTTGACGAGGAAAT
Organism: Terriglobales bacterium; assembly: GCA_049520095.1. Taxonomy (GTDB): domain Bacteria; phylum Acidobacteriota; class Terriglobia; order Terriglobales; family Acidobacteriaceae; genus Acidiflorens. The sequence continues at coordinate 27,404 of JBEKQC010000035.1, read as the reverse complement.
TGGAAGGGCAATGATGTAATTATCCGCTCCGCTGCTTGGGGCGGAGTAGGCCCGTCTCACAGGAGGAACCTAGCGCTGCGGGTCGCTCTACTTCGCCGCTCCCAAATTTCTCAGCACTTCTTCTGCGTAGTAATTCGTGACCTTCGCGTCATCGCGAAGGGTCTCGTAATACGCCGCTTTCAATAACTGCTCGCGGCGATCGCGCAATTGCTGGCGGATCGCCTGCTGCACCCGCGGATCGCTCAAGTCCCGCTGGCCCGCTGGTTCCTTCGCAATCAGTTTCACGATCATGTAAGCGTAGGGCTGATGATTGGTCGGATTGATCATAGGAATCACGGGCGTATATTGCCCCGGTTTAAGCTTCATCACCGCTTCGCGGGTTGCCGGGTCGGCAGTCTTGAGCGCGGATTCGGGAGCCATTCCCAAGTCGCCGCCGTTGTTGCTGGTTTCCGGGTCTTCGGAATAATTCATGGCCAGCGTGGCGAAGTCGTCGCCACTATCAAGCCGGTTGGCGATCATCTGGATTTTCTTGCGCGCCTCGGCATCATTCTGCGCCTTGCTGTTTTGCAGGTTGTGCACCTGGCCACTCATCACTCCAGAAACCATGATTTTGGCCAAATGATACTGCGCTTCAATCAGGTTGAACTCCGCCTTGTGATCGTTGTAGTAGCCCGTAACGTCCTGATCGGTGATGTTGATGCGCGAGGTGATTTCCTTGTTCAATACCTTGTCGCGGGTAAGTGAGCGCCGCAGGTCGCGCTTGAAGTCATCAAGCGTTATCTTCTTGTCCTGCAGACGCTTGTTAAATTCCTCGGCGGTGTAGGGCGACTTGATTTCGTTCAGCTTGCGGTCCACTTCTTCGTCCGTCGCCAGCAACCCGAGCTTCTCCGCGCGCTGCATCAGGATTTCCGTCTCAATCAGCTCATTCAGAATGCTCAGCCGAAGGCTCACCGCCTGCTCGCCCGTGGGCTGCTGATCGGAGCCCGCCGTCTGGTTGGCGTAATACTTGTCGACTTCGCTGCGATAAATCTTCCGTCCATTGACCGAAGCCATGACGTCGCCGCCGCTGCTGTTGCGGTTACAAGCCGATAGCCCAATCAGCATCCACGCGCCGAGCATGACGAGGCTCGCCCGCACAAAACAGTTCCGATTTTTCAAGTTCTTCCCTCCGCTACCACGGCGAGTCCAGACAAGGCCCAGGATGCAGGCGACCTAAAGAGGAATTTGTAATTGGTAATTTTGTTCTGCAATCCCCAATTTTCAATCACAAATCACAAATTCATTTACTTCGATGGCGCAACGGGCGGCGTGCTGGTTTCTTGCGCTGCGGCTGGCTTGTGCTCCGGAGGCGCGACACCCGCATCCTTTAAGGCCCGGTCGAGCGCAAGCCGGACATCCTCCGCAGGCACGGCTCCATCCAGCTTCTGTCCATTGACGAACATTGTCGGAGTTGCGTCCACTCCGACGTCGTCTCCTTCGTGCATCGAGGCCCGCACCGCCTTCTCATCCTGAGCCTTGACACAAGCCTGCAACTTCGCCACGTCGAGATTATGCCTCTGAGCCTGCAGAGTGGCCAGCTTATCGAGTTCGGCATTCTGGCCGTCGTGGCCTTTTTCGCGGCCGATTAACTGCATTGCCTGCTGATTGGCGTGCAGATAATCCGCATACTCCCAGTAAGCGTCAGCGTTTTGCGCGCTCAGGCAATTGGCATCTACCGCCGCGCGCACTGCCCAAGGGTGAACTTCTTCGAGCGGATAATCCTTGTAGATGAAAAGAACGCGATCGCCATATTCCTTGAAGAGCCCGGGGAAAAGTGTCGAATGCATGCGTGAACAAAACGGACACTCGAAATCGTCGTAGTTAACGACTGTCACCTTGGCATCTTTATTACCTCGCGTCGGGCGCCCGCTGACGTCAATCTTCTTCATGATGTCAGCATACGGATCAATGGTCAGATCCATCTTCGTCATGCGCAACAACGTCTTGTGGTCGCGAGAGAGCAGGAACTCGAACTCCTGCTTCTTAGTAGGACTGGCAAACGTCACCGTTAGCGCGTCATAGTTCGCAAATTCACTCGACCGCAGCGTTCCCACAATCACTTTCACGTCGGGTGGAAGCGAATAATGCGCCCGCACCTGCCGCTCGATCGCTCGCGTGATGTCCGGAGAAGAAGACAAAGGAGCAGAGGAAGCGGGAGGAGACTGGGCCGAACAGCCCAGACAGATGAGCAAAAGAACCAGAACCGCGCGCCGCACAATCATCAATCGAAACCGCCTGAACATGAGAAACCGCTTGATTATCTCATGGTAGCAAGACTCATGTTGGGATGACCGCCCACCACACAGCGCCCTTAGTGGTCTTTTGTAGCCTTTCAGAGGCGGCCCCGCAGCAACTCTTCCGTGGTCAGCAGTTGATTCATCGACCCGGAGCGGAATCCTTGCAGGTCAAGGGTGACGAACTTGAATCCCAGTCCTTTGAACACGGAGGTAAACTCGCGGGCCATCTCGGTGGTCAAAGCGCGGGGAAGTTCTTCGCGCGCAATCTCAATGCGCACGATTTCCCCATGATGGCGCACGCGGAATTGCCGGAACCCCATGACCCGCAGTGCGTCTTCACCCCGCTCGATAACACTCAGCGCTTCGGGCGTAACCGCGCGTCCATACTCCATACGCGATGAAAGACAGGCGGAGGCCGGCTTGTCCCACACCCGCAAATCCGCTTGCCGCGCCAGTTCCCGGATTTCAGCCTTGTCCAGCCCAGCTTCGAGCAGCGGAGCCAGAACATGATGCTGGCGCGCGGCCTGCTGTCCGGGGCGAAAATCGCCCTCATCGTCGGCGTTAACTCCGTAGGCGATGGCGTCGAAACCGCGGGCTTCGCGGTAGCGTTCGAGGACGGTGAACAATTCGTCCTTGCAGTGAAAGCAGCGCATGCCATCGTTGCGGATGTACGCAGGATTTTCCAGCTCTTGCGTTTCCACAACCTCGACCGGAATTTCGCGTTCGCGTGCAAAGGCGAGAGCGTCTTCGAGATGAGTGCGCGCCAGACTGGCGGAATCGGCAATCAGGGCAAGCATTTGACTGCCAAGCACCTGATGCGCTGTCCAGGCAAGAAAAGCAGAGTCCACCCCACCTGAATAAGCGACGATCAAACGGCCGCGCCCTGCAAGGATCTGGCGCAAGCGTTCAGCTTTCCGATCGAGCATCGCCGCAGTATTCACGATCCCTATTATCTACGAAAAAGTTGGATGCCGAGGTCGCATGAGCGGTTAGTAGAGCCGCTCCAAGCGTTTGAGGTTGCCGAAGGCCCCCACGTTCGCCAGCGTAAACGAGAAACGATATTGATTCTCATTGCGCACCGCTCCCAACGCAAAGCGGCGGTATTCCAGACTCAGGCCGCAACAATCCCAGGTATAACTCGTCTGCACCGACGCGTACTGCAGCGATCCAAGGTTCGCGTCAAAGCCGAAGCTGGTAGCGGCACTCAAGCCGCGCTTGTTGAGTTGGCCGTAGCCAAATAACACCCGAAACTGGTGGAACTCGTTCTCGTTCGTCGGCGTCGTTCCCGCCGCAGTGTCGATCACGCGCAAGAAGGCATCGCCTCCCCCAATCGTAAATGGGCCGTAGTGGTAGTTCACCAGTGCCATACTGGAATTGATGCGGCCGGCCTTGAAGTCGTAGTCCAAGTCCCACTCGGTGTTGGTACGCGGGCTGGTCTCGACGCGCAAGCGGGAAATGAGTGGAGCAAATCGACGCTCAGAATCCAGAAACGCGATGCCCGTGAAATCCGCCGTTGTCGTAAATACGTTTCGCTGCCCTGCCACCAGCGCATTCCCAAACGTAGGATCGAAAAAATACTTTTGTCCGATCTCCCAACTTAGAATCTCACGCGGGCCGGAGGCGCAAGGTTGAGCGTCTGGACTAGGAGGCGCTTCCCACGGAACCGCGCCGACTTGCGGAACTCCGCCGATCGTAAGTGTGCTCATCTCCGGCACGTCACAATCCTTGACGCTTGGATCCAAATGCCTGGCGTAAAGACGATTCACCAGCGAGTACTCGACTTCATTGGTGTTCGTTAGCACATCGGTGGCATCGAAACGCAGAACGTCAGCGAAGTTACTTACGCCGGTCACATAGTCGTACCGCATGCGCGGCTCAATGACGTGCTTCCATTTGCGCCCGAGCCAGGGATGATCGAAAACCCGCGACAAGGCCGGCGGACGCAACTCGACTGAGGCTTCCAGCGACTTGCGATTCAGAATGTCATTGGTCGCAATTGCGGAATCTGCCGGGTTGCCCTCCTCGGTGTAGAACGTATCTCGCAACGTAAGTGCGGGACGAAACGACCATCCCCGCCATTGCACGGGCATCGTAAGCGATGGCGCCAGATCGAACCTGCCCACCAGGGCAGCGGTCCGAAACCCAGCCTGCGAACCCGTGGGAGCCTCGCGCCGCTGCAAGCCCTCGGCCGCGCTCTCAAACGACCAGTACAGCGGCGTATTTCCCAACTGCCGCTCCTCACTAGAAATGAAAAAACTCGGCGTATGCAGAATCCGGACCAACTCGGTTTGCGTAATCGTACTGCAAGTGCCCGTTTGCGGTACCGGTGGCGGAACGCAAACTTCGAAGTCCTGGTAGCGCTCCGCCAACGCATTGAAGTGAAATCCGTTGGTTGTGTTGGAGAGGAAAATCTGCGACCTCACTTCGGAATCGATCGCCTGGCTGTACACATCGGTGAAGGCGATGCGGAAAACGAACGAACTCAGGTAGTCGACATTCGCGACTCCACGGAAATCCCCGAAAGGACGCTCGGCAAGGAAGTGCGCGTCCTCACCGCCTTGATTCTGCGGTGGATAGCCGATGCCACGATCCACCATTCCCTGATAGTTGAAGTAGAGATAGGAGCTGTCGCTAGGACGAGCGCGAAATTCCTCGCGTTCAAACCAGCCGCGCTTCGAATAGTATTCAGCGCCCAAGGTGGCGTCCATGCTGCGATTGAAGACCCAGTACACGGAATCGCCGGCTATCAATCCCTTGGTTGACGAGTTGCCGAAGCTCGGAATCAACAGCCCGGTCTGGCGTTGCTCTTTCTGCACCGGATGCGTGACAAACGGGAAATAGAACACGGGCATGCCCATCAGCCGAAAGTCGCTGTTGTAGATTTTGGCGGTGCCATCCACATCCACCCAGATGTGTCTCGCGTTGAATTGCCACTTCGGATGAGGCAGTTTACAGGTTGTGACCGTTCCTTGGCGCACCAGGTAGTGATCGGGCCCGTGTTTCTCCACAATTTTTCCGGTAAAGGCAAATGGGTTGGAGGTGGTTAGCACATAGCGGGACTTTCCTATCCGAAATCCTACCGTTCCAATCACGCTATAAAACGTTCCGACTTGCGTGCGGATATTGTAAGTGCCGTGACTGGACACGACGTGCTCGTCGTAAGGGCCGCCGTCCAGAACGACGTGGCCTTCCAGTTCGCTGTCCCCGGTGTCGGCGTTGTACGTGATTTGGTCCGCGTGCAGGATGTAAGTGCGATAGTCGATTTCGGCCCCGCCCCGCAGGTGGTAGATGGACCCGTCCTTCTCCTGTTGCACCGCCCGGATCGTAACTTCTTCTTCCGTTTGCCCGGCCGGAGCCGCCGGGAAAGCGGTGGTCTGCTCAGATACAGCGACCGTATCGGTGGCAGGGGGCAGCGTCTGGCTGGTTACTATCCCAGGAGCGAGAAGCAGATGACAGACCACAGCGGCCGTGATAAAGATTCGAGAGCGGGTGGTCATTAGCAAATGATCATTAGCGGTGATCTGCGAGAACAGATCTGCAAGCGCGCGTGCGCTCCGCAAACCGGTCTGCCAACGGGAACCAACTGACCTTAGCATGCGAGCGACAGGCGAAGCAAAGCTGCGCATTTTTGCGGTCTGCGGCATTTTGTGCCTAGCTGGGCTCTGGCTTGGCATTCTTCGACGACTGCTTACGAAAAATCGATTCACCACCACCGGTTTGATGCCGGACAGTTGACGACTGGAACGATGACGACTGGAACGACGATTACCGGATTGACGGCCAGCGGATTGACCAACCGTCCACCGAACGGCGATCTCGCCGTCCAACCGCTCCTCTGCGCCTCCGATGCCGTCGAGCAGACGCGCAATAACGTCGTCGAGGCCGCGCCCGCGGAACCGAGTGCCGATTCCTGGCGCGTCGAGGTTGCCGCTCGCCTCGAACGCTATCGCACGCGACGCAAGCCCCGGACCCCGCGCTATCCCTCACTCCTCCTGCCGTTTGATTCGCCCGAGAGCTGGTCCCGTCCTGCGACCTCCGCCGCATCGGCGGGGATTGGATCGGCGGAAATTAGATTGACGGGCACTGAATCGACGGCCGTTGCGACCGCGCCGCTGCGAGCCGACCAAAACTCCACGTTCGAAGCAAAAGAAGAAGGGACGTTACTCGCCGAACTTCCCTTCGCCGAACCTCGCCAAGCCTCCGAACAATCCGCCAAGGTCATCGAGTTCCCGCGTTCCGCCGCAATTCCGGTCCTTCACCTGAGCGACCTGGCCGATCCCGTCTTTGATCGTGATCGTCCGCGCATCGTCGAAGCCCCGGAGATTCTGCCGCCGCCTCCCGCATTGGGTGGAATGCTAATCGAGCCCGCTCCTCAAGAGCCGGCCGACAGGCAATCCGACTTCCCCTCCGCAGTTCCCTCCGCGTCGATCATTCGGCGGGCGCTGGCCGCACTCGTTGATGGTGCTATCCTGACTACTGCTCTAGCCGCCTTTGCCGCAATTTTCCTCCGCCTGAATCCCAGCCTGAATCCGTCTCGCGGCCCGTTTCCACTGCTGGCTGCTGCGCTCGGCGTGGTCGCACTCCTGCTCTGGGCGGCTTACGAGTTCTTGTTTGTGGTCTACACCGGCTCGACTCCCGGACTTCGCGCCGCCAGGCTGCAGCTGGCAACGTTTGACGGTTCGCAGCTCAATCGTCGCGCGCGCCGGTGGCGCGTGCTGGCATCGTTTCTCTCCGTGCTTTCCGCCGGACTCGGCTATCTCTGGTGCGTTCTTGACCAGGACGGACTGTGCTGGCATGACCGTATCACCCGCACCTATATCCGATCAGCTCCACCGGAATAAAACTGGCGCGACGAATGATTCACGTAGAGACCGTCGTCCTCGGCTGTTAGGGCTAGAGAAGCCCGCCGTTGTCCTTGGGGCACGTCGTGTGTGGGGGCGTTGTGGCCGCGCCAGAAAGGCAAGCCGCCGCCTATAGAATGCAAACTGTTTCACACCTTGTGAGCGCCTCGTCAAAAACTCCCGCGATCACACAAATCGCGTATTACGGCGGCCCGGTTCGATGGTAGACTGCCTTAATTCGGATCGGGTTCTCGGCTCCCCAACCTTGCCCGACCCTCCACTTTAAGGGAAAGCAATCCAGAAATTCTTGTGTTAGAAGCGAGGATAGGCATGAAGGCATTGCGTGCAATCACGATTTGTGGGTTGCTGCTGGCCGGGCTCGGCCTGGTTCGCGCCCAGAGTTGGACCCCAGTGAGCCGCAAAATAGGCATTGAGGCGGGTACGGCGCTCCTCCTCACCGATGGCAGGGTCGCGATACAGGACAGCAATACGCGGCTTTGGTACACCCTGACTCCCAGTACCACCGGTAGTTATGAGAACGGCACCTGGGCCGCGCTGAAGTCGATGCCGACCGGATACGAACCTCTCTACTTCGCTTCAGCTGTACTGCCGGATGCGCGGTTGGCTGTTTTGGGTGGCGAATACAACAAAGGGGATGAGGATCGGACCACCCTCGGTGCCATCTACTCGCCGGTAGCAAAAACCTGGGAATCGCTCCCAGCTCCATCGGGTTGGACCACGGTCGGCGATGCGGCAAGCGTGGTTCTTGCAGATGGCACCTGGATGGTTGCTAACTGCTGCTCAACCCAGGAAGCGTTGCTGAACGCCGCGACCCTGACTTGGACTGCCACCGGTACGGGCAAAGCTGACAGCAACAACGAGGAAGGCTGGACCCTGCTGCCGAGCGGAGAAGTACTCACCGTCGATACCAACAGCGATAACACGAACTCCGAGATCTACAACCCCGCCACCGGTTCCTGGTCCTCAGCCGGCAGCACCGTCGCGCAACTTGTAAACTATAGCGTTCGTGAAATTGGCCCCGCGGTTCTCCGCCCCGACGGCACCGTCCTTTATACGGGTGCGACAGGCCAGAACGCTATTTATGACTCCACCACTGGAATCTGGTCGGTGGCACCGGACTTCCCGCTGAACGCCGCCGGTCATCAACTGGACATCGCCGACGGTCCCGCCGCTCTGCTGCCAAGCGGCAACGTGCTCTGCATGACCAGCCCGGGAGCATACGCACCGGGGGTGGAGTTCTTCGAGTGGAATGGCACGAGCTTCACGGCCGTGCCGGGAACGCCGAACTCACCCACAGATAGCTCCTACTATGGCCGTATGGTGGAGCTGCCCACGGGACAGATATTGCTCACCGATGGCTCCAACCTCGTGGAACTTTATAACTCGGCGGGAAGCCCTGATCCCGGTTGGGCACCGACCATCACGACGGTCCCCACAACACTTACCCACGGCACGACGTATACGTTGAGCGGAACGCAGCTGAACGGACTCTCGCAGGGCGCCGCGTATGGCGATGACGCGCAGTCCGCCACTAACTATCCGCTGGTTCAAATCATCAATAACGCCACGGGAGATGTGTATTATGCCCGTACTCACGACTTCAGCTCCATGGGTGTGGCTACCGGCTCGGCCATCGTCTCCACTGAATTTGATGTGCCCACAACAATTAAAAAGGGGGCCAGCCAGTTGGAGGTGGTTACCAATGGCATCGCGTCCACTCCGGTAAGCGTAACTATCAATTAACCTTATAGATTTGGCCGGACGGATAAGATCGTCCGGCTTTTCTCTGGGATATACTGCTATGGAGTACTTGCAATGACGGCGAAGTTCGTAACCTCTTCGGCCGGGTTCCCGACTCCCCCGAGTTTCCCTCCCCAGCACGAGCTTGAGGTGAGACGATGCTGAGGAAATCTCCGAACCCACAGTGTTCATGCGGTATTCTTGCGACCGGGATTTTGCGGACGGGCGCATCTGTCTTCGTCTTCCTTTTCCTTGCCGCTTCGGCTCTGACGTTCGCGCAAAGCGGTACGGAATATATTGTGACTAATGACGATTTGGCGCCGGAGCTGCTTAGTACCCTTACTGTGTTCACAGTGAGTCCGGTTGGCAAGATCACTCAACAAGGAAAAATAGAAATAGGGTTGGGGATCCTGGGCGGATATTTTGCGGCTCCTCGGATCCTGGTCACAAATGTTGACGGCACGGATTGTGTGTTCGCTTCGGCAGCATATTTTGGCGAAATTAGCGGAGTCGACATCGATACGCAGCAACTGGTAGGCAACTTTACGGGTTCGGCCACGGATTCGGGGTTCGCGAACGGCATCGGGCTGGCCATGAACCAGACTTACTTGTATGCGGGCTACAGCACGTCGAGCACAATTGGGACCTTTGGCGTGGGTCCGGGGTGCAGTCTCACTTTTATAGCGGATGTGGCGGCGGCGGGAGTGAACGGAGGCACGCCGGATGGAATGGGCTTACATGGCAACCTTCTCGTAGTTACTTACGAAGACGGTTCGATGGAATCGTTCAACGTGGCGTCGGGGCTGCCGGTTTCGAACGGGGACTTACAGCTCTCGACGGGTTATGCGACCGACCATCTGCCCGATGGCGTGCAAATCACTGCCGATGGTCATTACGCCATCTTCGGAGACGATTCGACTACGGCTACGGTCGAAGTTTCCGATATTTCGTCGGGGAGTCTTACGCCCACGATCGTCTACAATGTGGGAACGGCGTTCAACTCAAACAACATTCTGCTAAGTCCGGATGAAAGTCTGCTCTACATCACTAACAACACTTCTGGGCAAGTTACTGCGGCATTCTTTGATCCTGCGACGGGCGTAGTTAGTCCGGGGTGCAATTCCGCGACGCTTAAGCGGTTTGATAACACATGGATTTACGCATCGGGGCTGGGCACGACGGCGAATACGGGAACGGGCAGGCAGGTTTACGTGGCGGAATATGGCGCGCCGTCGTCGATTGGAGTTGTGGACGTACAGTCGAACGGGACGCAGTGCACGTTGTTGGAGGACACGCATTCTCCAGTGACGGTCGAGAACGGCGCCTCGGCGCTGATGTCGTTCACCGTTTACACGTCCCAGTAAGTCGGGTGCAAGTGAAAAGTCGGGTTCAAGTGAAAATGATTCAGGGCATAAGTTGCGGGCGCGAATTACGGAGGGATGACTTAAGATGCGTGCATGTTTGAAGCTTCTGCCGGTAGCTTACCTGTTCTGCCTAGGAGTAAGTGCCGTAATGGCTCAGTCAAACTGCCCGCCTCGTCCGGCAGCGGGGAGCGTGGTGGCGGACCCCTTCAGCCTGCAATCCGCGAACGGCGCTTTGACGGTAAGCCTGACGCTGCAGAACTCGATTGACAGTTATGGCTACCTGCACGATTGTCTGAATTATCAAGCGCCGAGCGGGACTGTGGAGGCGCCGACGTGGTATCTGAACCCGGGCGACGAGTTGATCCTGAACCTCACCGACCAACTGGTCGCGAATCCGTTGCAGCCGCCGCAGGGTTACCGGATGCGGGGCATGGCTCCGATGACGATGATGGAGGGAGCGTGCCAGGGTGGGACCGTAACTGGGCTTACGACCAATATGCATTTTCACGGTCTGAACATTCCGCCCACGTGCCATCAGGATGACGTGTTGACCACGCTGATTCAGCCGTTCACGCCGGCATTCACATACCGAACGCAGATTCCGAAGAATGAACCGCCGGGACTCTATTGGTACCATCCGCATCCGCACGGATTCACGACGATACAAGTGAACGGAGGCGCGGCGGGAGCGCTGATCGTGAATGGCATCGAGAAGGTAAAACCGCAAGTGGCGGGGTTGCCGTCTCGAGTTTTGATCATTCGGCAACAGTTCCTGAATCCCAATTCGTGGCTGCCGGGGACCAATGAGTTAACCCTTAATTTCGTGCCCATAACGCCGCCATCCACCACGGTTCCGGTGATCCAGATGACGCCCGGCGCAAAGGAATTCTGGCGGGTGGCCAATGCCTCCACACAAGCATTTTTGACGCTGCAGATTCTGAACGGTGGGAAGCCCCAAAACCTGGAAGTGATTGCTTACGACGGAGTGCCGGTACAGACTGACAGGGAAATGACTTCGATTCTGCTGGCTCCTGCGGCGCGCGCGGAATTTATCATGCACGGTCCAGCAGCGGGCGGCGCGGAAGTTTTCCAGACAGCGGGCTACGATACCGGTCCAGTGGGAAATCCCAATCCCCAGATAATTCTTGCGAACATCGTGCCCGTGGCAAATGCGGTGGAACCGCCAGCCATTCCCCAGGCTGCAACTGTTGCCCAATCCATGCCAGCTCAGCGCTTTGGCGGGCTGCTTACGCAGGCGGCAACCGCCCGAAGAAAACTCTACTTCGCGGAAGCCACGCAGGGATCGAATGGTCCGACCGAATATTTTATTGCGGTGGAAGGTCAGCAGCCGAAAGTATTCAACGTCAACGATCCGCCTGCGATCGAAACTCAGGTAGGTGCAGTCGAAGATTGGACGATCGAGAATCGTTCCGGTGAAACGCATGCCTTCCATATCCATCAACTTCATTTCCTGGTTATGGAACTCAATGGCAAGCCGGTACTCGATCCCGAACTGCACGACACGATCACCGTGCCGTACTGGAACGGACGGGGGGCTTTCCCCAGCGTAAAAATTCGTTTGGATTTCCGCGATCCGGAGATCGCTGGCACTTTCGTCTATCACTGCCATATTCTGGATCACGAAGACGGCGGCATGATGGCAAAAATCAGGGTGAACCCGGCCAAGTAGACCGAGAGGACCCGCGCAAGGTTGAGCCTCCGAGCAATGGAAAAGCCCCGGCCCTCGAGCGGCCGGGGCACAAGCGTATCCGGGTCGAACTAGCTCGCCGCTGGTGTTTGCGGATGGCGTTCGCACGTACTGCCGCAGCAGCCCATGGCGGTTTTGTCGCCCTTAGCCTCGCCGCAGCTTTTGCCTTCGGTGCAGCACTTGCCGTCGGTGCAACAGCCGCTCTTCTTGCATTCCTTCATGGCGGCTTTCATGTCCTTGCCTTCGCAACAAGACTTGCCATTTTTCATTTCACACTTGTCTTTGCCGCAACACGCTGTGGCGTCCTTGGCATCGGCTGCGGCGTGATGGCAGCAACCTTTGCCGTCTTTCGTGTCGGCCATAGTGTGATGACAACACCCCTGGGCTTGCGGGGCTGGCGTCGAGTTCGGTGCCGCCGGAGTTGCCGGCGTCCCCTGCGTCCATCCAACCAATGACAGGGCCAAAACCAAAACAAACAGTCTGAATTTCATAAAAGCTCCTTGAATATAAGAGTTATAAGAACAGTTGAGACGTGCGGCCAGCTTGACGGCCGCGGATAAAGATATCAGAGGGAAAGTAGCCTAAACGCGGAGAACCATTCCAAGCAGGCCAGGTGGAGGACCAGGCGCGACCGCTGTCGCGGTTGAAACGTAGAATCCTGCATGACCCGGGTTAAGTTCGGCAATCTCTGCGCGGGCAACGTCACGAGAAAGTCTGTGTCCGGCACTTACGGGTGCGGGTACGTTCTGCGGCCCTTGCAGAAAGCAGCAGCGGTGCTCATCCTGGCATGGCAGATTGCTGGCCGCGAACTCGATCGGCGCCGCATTCTCGGCCTTGCTAATCCCCGGACAGCACGGATGGCCGGCGGGCATAACGTGATGATGAGCGGCCTTGTGCTCGGCCATCTCACGTGCAGGATGCATGACCCATGCGTGCATGACGAACATCGGCGCCAGGGCCATCTCTGACCAGGCCATCATGACCACCAACAGCGCCGCCGCAATTGATTTCTTCACCATGCCGCTTTAGTCTGGCAGATCAAGAGCAGCCATGATGTGACGACGATCACACTTGGCTTTGATTCCAGCAAACGAGAAGACAAGAAGGCTATCCCACAAGATTTTCCAGCGCCGCCCGCAGCTCGCGAAAACGAAAAGCATATCCACTGGATCCCAGCTTCCCAGGCTGAACCCGCTGGCTGGCGAGCAGCATTTCGCGCGCGGCCTCCGCGCCGAAAGCCAGCCGCAGCGCAAACTCCGGGACCGGAAAGAATGCCGGGCGTCGCAGCACCGAAGCCAGCACCTTTGTGAACTCCGCATTGCGCATCGCATTGGGCGCCACAAGGTTCACTGGACCAGCGAGCGATTCGGTGCGCATCGCATGATGAATTCCCCCCACGATGTCGTCCACATGAATCCAACTCCACCACTGCTGCCCCGATCCAATGCGCCCGCCCAGCCCCAGTTTGAATGGGGTCAGCATCTTTGCCAGCGCCCCGCCTTTCGCGCTCAGCACCAGCCCAATGCGGATGTTCACCACCCGTATGCCAGACTCGGCCGCAGCCTGGGTGGCTTCTTCCCACTCGCTACAAACCTCGGGCAGAAATCCTCGCCCACTCGGACTCTTTTCTCCCAGAATTTCGTCGCCTCGATCCCCGTAAAACCCAATCGCCGACGCACACACCAACACGCGCGGCTTCACCTCAGTCTGGGCCAACGCCGCAGTCAGGTGGCGTGTCCCCAGCACGCGACTGTCGCGAATCGCACTCTTTTTTTCGTTGGTCCAGCGTCCCACCACGCTCTCTCCGGCCAAGTGGACCACCGCATCAAACCCCGACACTGCCGCCGGAGACACGGGAGCAAGAGGATCCCAAGAAATCTGGACCACGTTTTGCGCCCGTCCCCGAACCAGCCGTACAATCTGCGTGCTCTGGGGCTCGAAAGAAGCCAAAAGCGCCGCGCCAATCGGCCCCGAAACCCCACTAACTAATACCCTTTCCAAGCCATTGCCTCCCAAAGCCCGTGTTGCATGGGCACTTTGCCCGCGTGCCCTTCGCTGGACAAACAAATAATGGGTGAAGAAGCTCCGTCCCACGTACTCTACCAGCCAAAGGGTGTTTCTCGGCAAACTCGGCGTCTAGGCGGTGAAATAGCATTCCGCTGCGTTAAAATCGATCATGGCGACGTTGCGTGAACAGATCGCGACCAACGTGCTTACGGTGACCCGCTTCCGCGAGCTGATGAAAAAGCTGCGCGAGAACCGTCCCAACGACGATCTTAACCTCGTCAAAAAAGCCTACGAATTTTCGCAGAAACACCACGCCGGACAACACCGTGCCTCCGGCGAGCCTTACCTCGTGCATCCGCTCGAAGTCGGCAACGTTCTTGCCGACATGAAAATGGATTCCGTTTCCATCGCCGCCGGCCTCCTCCACGACTCCGTCGAAGACACCTCGGTCACCACCGTTGAGATCCGCCAGGAATTCGGCGAACAGGTTGCCCACATCGTCGAAGGCGTCACCAAGATCAGCAAAATCGATTTCTCCTCCCGGGAAGAAGCGCAAGCCGAGAACCTCCGCAAAATGATGCTCGCCATGGTCGACGACATCCGCGTCGTCCTCATCAAGCTCGCCGACCGCTTGCACAACATGCGTACCCTCGAGCATCTCGACCCCGAACGCCAGCAGAAAATCGCCCGCGAGACGCTCGATATCTATGCCCCTATCGCGCACCGTCTTGGCATGGGCAAGATTCGCGGCGAACTGGAAGACCTTGGTTTCAAGTACGTCGATCCTATCGCCCACGAGCAGGTTCGCGTCGCCGTCGAGTCGCGCCGCAAAGCCGGCGAAGCCTTCATGGCGCGTGTCGAAGGTGTGCTGCGCGACGGCCTCAAAGAAGCCGGCATCACCGGCCGCGTCGAGAGCCGCGTCAAACGCCTCTTCAGCATCCACAAGAAATTACTGCGCCAGCGCATCAGCGTCGACCAGGTTTACGACCTCTACGCCATGCGCGTCATCACCAACTCTGTACAAGACTGCTACGCCGTTCTCGGCATCATCCACAACCTCTGGCGTCCCGTGCCCGGCCGTATCAAGGACTTCATCGCCATGCCGCGGCCCAACCTCTACCAGTCGCTGCACACCTCTGTAATAACTGAGACCGGCGAGACTTTCGAAATCCAGATCCGCACCGAAGAAATGCACAAGATGTGCGAGGAAGGCATCGCCGCCCACTGGAAATACAAGGACGGCCCAGTGTCCGCCGAAGACGAACAGCGCCTCGCTTGGCTCCGCCAGGTCGTAGAGTGGCAGCGCGATGTCTCCGATCCCAACGAATTTCTCTCCACTCTGAAAGTCGATCTCTATCCCGAGGAGGTTTACACCTTTACGCCCAAGGGCAAGGTTCTCGTACTGCCGCGCGAGTCTACGCCCATCGACTTCGCCTACTCCATTCACACCGAGGTTGGTCACAGTTGCACCGGTGCCAAGGTCAACGGACGCATGGTTCCGCTCCGTCACAAACTCCATTCCGGCGATATCGTCGAAGTCATCACCCAGCCCGGACACAAGCCCAGCCGAGACTGGCTCGCCGTCGTCAAGTCCTCGCGCGCGCGCAACAAAATCAAGCACTGGCTCAACGTCCACCAGCGCGAGCGCGCCATAGAAATCGGACGCAAGCTGATCGAAAAAGAAGCCCGCAAATACCGCATCTCGCTGAAGGAAATCAAGGAAGCCGATCTGCAAAGAGCGGCCAGCGAATACGGACTCGGCCGTCCCGACGACCTGATGGCCGGCATCGGCTACGGCAAATATTCCGCTCGCCAGGTGTTGGCGAAATTCGCGCCTGCCGGCACGCAGCCGATGTCCGAAACCGAAGAACAAGCCGCAGCCCACGGCCTCACCAGCGGCATCTCGAGCGGCATTTCGAGCGTGGTCCGCCGCGTCTTCGGGGGAGACACGAACGCCATCGTAGTCCGAGGGTCCGGCGACTTGCTCGTCTATCGCGCCCGCTGTTGCAACCCCATTCGCGGCGAAGCCATCGTCGGCTATGTTACCCGCGGCAAGGGCGTTGCCGTCCACTCCGTCAGCTGTCCGAACGTCACCAATCTTCTCTACGAACCCGACCGCCGCATCGACGTGCTGTGGGCCGGAGACAAAGACGGCCAGCCCGTCTCGTATCCCGTCAAACTCACACTTCTCTGTGACGACCGCTTCGGCATGTTGAAACAAATCACCGCTGTTATCAGCGACACCAACACCAATATCCGCAACATCGAAGCCCGCAGCCAGAACGGCCAAGCCAGCGTAGACGTAGTCCTCGAAATCGCCGACCTCAAACACCTCCAGAAAATCATGGACGGAGTGCGCCAGATCCCCGGCGTCCACGACGTGCAGAGATTGCAGAAGATCTAGCGCGAAACCGCAGCATGAGTTAGCCTGTTCTCGGGCAAAAAGTCGAATTCCAATCAAATCTTAAAGGAGGCTGGGAATGAAAAACATTGTCCGGGCGTCACTCGCGCTTCTGATTTTGGGCGCGTTTGGCTGGGCCGCACAGGACGTCGTCAGTGCCGTCCATGGAACCATCACCAAACTCGATTCTGCTACCAAAACGATGGTCGTCAAGACCAAGGATGGCACCGAGCATACGGTCAAGTTTGTCGACAAGACCACTGTCCATGGTGTCAAAGCAGGTGTCCATGAAACCGCCATTGGCGCCGAAGACGCCTTTCACGGACTCAAGGAAGGCTCGGAAGTAGTGGCGCACTACACCGAGAAGGGTACCGACAAGACAGCGATTGAGGTCGATGACGTCGGCAAAGATGGTCTCAAATCGGTAGACGGGGCCATCACCCATATCGATCGCGCCGGCAAAACCGTAGCGGTCAAAACCGCGGACGGTACAGAGGAAACATTTAAGCTCTCTGGCCACGCC
Organism: Terriglobales bacterium; assembly: GCA_049520095.1. GTDB lineage: Bacteria > Acidobacteriota > Terriglobia > Terriglobales > Acidobacteriaceae > Acidiflorens. The sequence goes on along the minus strand of JBEKQC010000035.1, from coordinate 10,523 downwards.
GCCGCCGACGCCGGCAAGGACATCGCAAAGGGAACCGAGAAGTCCGCCCACGTGACGGTTTACTACACCGAAGAAGCTGGCAAGAAAACCGCCCACTTCTTCGAGAAAATGTAGGACAGATTTCATAGGCGGCTTTGGATAGGGCACGGCCTCAGCTGTGCCCTTTGTCATCATCCCCCTTGTCATCCTGACCCTGAGCCAGTCGAAGGGGAAGGACCCATGGATTGCTTGCATTCCCGAAATCCCGGGTGCCAGGTGAGCCTGTTGCACCCTATCCGTCACCAGACATCTCAGCCAGACGCCTCTTTCATCTCCAGCGCCCACCCGTGAAATTTCACGCGCGCCAGCCCGGACTTTCGCAAAGGCCCTTTGGTAATACCACGAGAGTAACCACAGTCGAAAAATGACCCTCCGTAGAAACGGGGCTCGCCCCGTCTGAGGGATGCCGACAGAAATGCCGCGGAAGAGACAATGGTTCGTATCAGGGCATCACGCTAGCGATGCCATTACGCTTACGAATGCAGATGCCCCTTTTGGGGCTGGGCATCGCATCCCTTCCATGCGTTAGAATCCCGCAGGAGCTACGCCCGTGCATCGTCGCGACTTTAGTCTCGGCATTCTCAAAATATCTGCGGTAGCGCTGCTCTCCCCGCGCCTGCTGGCTCGACCTGTCGATCGCTCCACCGGCAGCTCAGCCGACGCCGCACCCCCGTCCATCGCCACGCTCTACAAGAGCGCCATCGTCATCGATTCCCTCTGCGCCCCATTCGTAGACATGGACACGCCCTTGACCGCCGACACCCTCGCCGCAGTCCGCCAATCCGGCGTCACCGCCATCAACTTCACCATCTCGGAACCAACCTTCGAGAGCACAGTAAACAGCATCGCCGCCGTAGAAGCGCTCGTCGAGCAGCATCCCGAAACCTTCCTCATCGTGCGCCGGCATTCCGACATCGCCCGCGCCAAGCGCGAAAACAAAATCGGCATCATGCCTGGCTTCCAGTACACCGCGTTTCTGGAAGAAAAGCCCGAGCGCATCGAAATGTTCCGCGAGTTCGGCGTGCGCATCATGCAGCTCACCTACAACAATCGCAGCATCTTCGGCGATGGATGCCTCGAGCCCGACAATGCCGGCCTCAGCAAAGCGGGCATAGCCGCCGTCAAGAAAATGAACGACCTCGGAGTCGCAGTCGACCTAAGCCACAGCGGATACCGCACCACCTCCGAAGGCATCGCCGAATCCGCCAAGCCCGTTCTGATCACCCATTCCGGATGCGCCGCCGTCTACGCCCATCCCCGCAACAAGCCCGACGAAATTCTCAAGTCGCTAGCCGATCGCGGCGGATATTTCGGCGTCTACCTCATGCCCTACGTAGTCGCGTCGCCGACCGTGCCCACCCACGAACATGTGCTCGACCACATCGTGCATGCCATTAACGTATGCGGCGCCGATCACGTGGGCATCGGATCCGATGGCTCAATCCAGAAAACAGTCCTGACCACCGAACAGAAAGCCGCCTTCGATCAAGACATAGCGCGCCGCAAGAAACTAGGCATCGGCGCCCCCGGCGAGGATCGCTATCCCTACGTCCCCGACCTCAACGGCCCCGATCACATGGAAACCATCGCCAGCGAATTAGCCAAACGCGGTCAGCCCGCGTCGGTGATCGAGAAAGTCTTGGGCGCAAACTTCCAGCGCGTAATCGGCGAAATCTGGGGGACAACCTAGCGCCAGACGTGATGCCCATCACAAACTCCCGTGACACCACCCACAGCCTGCCATTTCTGCCCGCGCTAGGATGCCCTCAGAGAACAGCTCTGGAGAGTTGCTAGGAAAGTACGGCAACTCCGTTGAACAGAGCCGAGAGAATGTCGATGTCCGACAGCGTTCCAGCCAGTAAGTTTCACGGCCCGCGCTACCATGCGCTAGCGGCATGTGAGCACTGCTCCGGGGTCATCCGGCACGAGCCTTGGTGTATCACGCGCGATCCAGTCGTCTATTACGCCTATCAGATTGTTGCCGACCCCAGCAAATTAACTCCTGGAGACGCTCTCATACTCCACTCTCTGGGCGCGATCTGGGGCAACAATCCGTATCAGGGCCGTTACAAGACGAACGTGAGATAACCGCACTCTTCGCATGTGACCCTCGTCACTGCAAGTGGCGCGCGACTAAGTAAACTCGCAAGCATGAACACAACTGTCAAAAGCGACCGCGCAGAGTGGTTACAGGGGCCTTCGACAAATAGCTCAGTGGAGTGCTCAACTGTTCCAGGAGTACACAAGCACCCCTGGCGTCTGATCCTCCTCGGAGCGCCGGGCGTGGGCAAAGGCACGCAAGCCGAACTCCTGACCAGGCGTCTGGATGCTTGCCATCTCTCCACCGGAGACGTATTTCGAGCCGCCGGCAAGCGCCCTGACTGCGATCAATCCCCGGCAATGAAGGCAGCACTGGACTACATGCGCCGCGGCGAACTCGTGCCCGATTCCACGGTCTGGGAGATGGTGCGCGAGCGCAGTAACTGCATCGTCAATTGCGGCGGCTTCATCCTCGACGGATTTCCCCGCACTCTAGGCCAAGCCGAATCGCTAAAGGATCTGATGGAGAAAGAAAAGATTACGCTCAGCGCCGTAGTGAACTACGAACTGCCGCTGGACGAGATTGTCCAGCGCCTGAGCGGCCGCCGCACCTGCGAAAAGTGCAAGTCGGTTTTCAACCTGAAAGAAAGACCGCCCAAGGTCGAGTCCGTCTGCGACCACTGCGGCGGACACCTCTTCCAACGCGAAGACGACCGCCCCGAGTCCATCACCGTCCGCTTGGAAGCCTACGAACGAAGCACCGCTCCCCTGATCCAGTTCTACAAGAATCTCGGCCTGCTGATGCCGATTGTAGCTAAGGGATCGCCAGACGAGATCCTGGCGCGGACGATGAATCAGCTGGATAAGATGGCGGACGCGAGATGACACTAGATAAAGATGTATAGATTAAGATAGAGATGGGTGCCCCATCCTCGACGTTGTTTGTCGAGGGTGGGATTCCACAACCGTGTCGAGCTTGGGATTTTTCCGCCTGTCTGCAAACAAGCGGGGGCCCGTAAGTTTGCGGATGACTCGGGATTCGTATCAGGGCATCGCTTTAGCGATGCCGTAAGTTCCTCAAAATCCGCCGCCCCTTTAGGGGCTGGACACCGCAAAGCTATTCATTCCCCCACCCCTTTCCAGTAGGATTTCAACCGATGAGTCCCGCGCACAAACCGTCCTCGCTGCTGGACACCAGAGTCATCTACTGCGGCGACAATCTCGACCAGCTCCCGAAGCTGCCCGACAACTGCATCGACCTGATCTACATCGACCCGCCTTTCAATTCAAACCGCAACTACGAAGTGTTCTGGGGAGAGACCAAGGAAAAGCGCTCCTTCGACGATCGCCACACCTCGACCCAGGCCTACATCGATTTCATGCGCCCGCGCTGCGAGCAACTCGCCCGAGTCCTCAAAGGCACCGGCAGCTTCTACTATCACTGCGACTGGCACGCCAGCCACTACGTGAAGGTCATGCTCGACCAACTCTTAGGCGAGGAGAACTTCGTCAACGAGATCATCTGGAAGCGCCAGTCCTCACACAACGACGCGAAGCAAGGCTCGAAACATCTAGGCCGCGTGCACGACACCATCCTGCTCTACGCTGGAGGCAAGGACTACTTCTTCGAGCACCAGTACCGACCATACGACGAGAGCTATATCGAGGACTTCTATCGCCACGTCGAGCCCGAGACCGGCAGGCGCTACCGCCTCGGCGATCTCACCGCACCAGGCGGCGGCGCACCATCAAAGGGAAACCCCCACTACGAATTCATGGGCGTCACCCGGTACTGGCGATACAGCGAAGAGAACATGCACGAACTCCTGAAGCAGGGCCGGATCGTTCAGACCAAACCCGGCAAAGTGCCAGCCTATAAGCGCTACCTGGACGAAGGCAAAGGCGTGCCGCTCGGCACGGTCTGGGATGATATCGGCCCGGTGCAGGGCATGGGCGACGAGTCCCTCGGCTACCCGACGCAGAAGCCGCTCAAGCTGCTGGAGCGCATCATCGAAATCTCATCGCGCCCCAACGATATTGTCCTGGACGCCTTCTGTGGATGCGGGACCGCCCTAGTCGCCGCGCGCAAAAACTCGATCGCCAGTGGATCGGAATCGACCAGTCCCCCACGGCGTGCCGCGTCATGGCGAAACGCCTGCGCGATATCTGTAAGCTCCACGAGGACGAGAAGCTCTGGCGCGTCGGACGCGGCTTCGTCGTCCGCGATCTGCCGTGGACCGAAGAAAAGCTCCGCAAGATCCCGCCGTTCGAATTCGAGAACTGGGCCGTCATCGCCCTCGGCGGGATCCCGAACAAAGCCCAGGTCGGCGACATGGGCATCGACGGCCGCATCTATCCGCTGTCCTCGATCCCGCAGAAAAGCGGCAAAGCGGCCGGCGAGCTCGACTTCATGGACGTCTGGTATCCCCTGCAGGTGAAGCAGAAGGACAAAGCAGGCAGGCCCGACATCGACATGTTCGAAGCCGTGATGATGCGAGAGAACCGGACCAAGGGCTTCATCGTCGCCTTCGACTTCACCAGCGACGCCGAGCACGAAGTCCTAGCCTTCTTTAAGCGCGAGCATCGCACGATCACCCTGTTCAAGGTGCGCGAGATCCTCGACGAGAGCATCGCCCAAAAGCTCGTGTGATCCGAAATGGTTGACACCAAGAGTTATAATCAATATTAAGGCAAGCCCAGCTTGGCTAGCCCGCAATCTCACAACAAGTTGTTTGGAATCTATACTTTGCGCGACGTATTAAGTCGTAACGCCTTTGTTTTAAGGACCAGCGCAATCGCGTCCCGAGGAATGGACTCTAACCCTAACGTTGTCAAGACTCTACTTATAAGCCATTTGGAATCAAGACTTTGGACCGCGAGCAGCACCTAACTCCATGATTCCACTAGACCGGGGGGAGGGGGGGTACCCCTACAGTACCAACCAGTAAATAGCCGTAAGACCACGGACGACCCAAAAGAAATCGACCCTAAAGAACAGTCGATTTCGCTGAGAGTTCCCCATGAAGAAAGTCTTCCACTTCGACGCTCCCCGTGGAAAATATCAGTGCGATGCGGCCATTCTCTGGTGTTTCGACAACCGCTTCGATCTTGGCTTTCACAAGTTCCTCAAGAAGATTGGCGTGATCCATTCCGACCCCATCAAGATTGCTGGCGGAGCCAAGTGCCTGGCTTCTCCCGACCACGAGAGCGATCGTGAATTCGTCCTGGAACAGATCCGGAAGTCGATGCGCCTGCATGGAACGAAAAGGGTGATCCTGATGGTGCACTCCGATTGCGGAGCCTACGGAGGCCTCGCCAACGGCTTTCACGGTGATGCGAAGTCGGAAGCCCTCCATCACCAGCAGGAACTGCAGCGAGCGGCTGCGAATTTATCCAACGCCATACCCGGCCTTGAGATACAAGGCTACTTCGTCGACTTCGAAGGCATTTGGGACGCCGAGGTCGTCGCTGGTTCGCGCGAGCCTAAGCGGCAGGCGATCGCTTGATAGCCATCAAGGGACAGTCCTCGTGAATTCGGTTTCCGGAAAAGCGCCCACCCACCCGAACGCCGAAGCCGAGCGCCGTCTAGCCTATTTCCGCCTTTCATATTTCAAAGACCGTCGCGACCAGATCGTCTCGACCATCCGCGAGCTGGTCGAAATCGAATCTCCCAGCGACAACAAAGCCGCCGTTGATCGCCTGGCCGAGGTCATCGCCGATAAGTTCTCCCAGCTCGGCGGCGAAGTTCGTTTTCACAACGCGAAACACTTCGGCAATCACTTGCAAGTGAATTTCGGTGGCAAATCGGCCAAGCCGGTGCTGCTGCTCGGCCACTACGACACTGTCTATCCGCTGGGAACGCTTGCCAACATGCCATGCAGCGTTGTGGGCAATAAGCTGACTGGGCCGGGCGTGCTGGATATGAAGTCGGGCATCGCCTTGATGCTCCACGCGCTAGCCGCTTTGCAAGAGTGGCACGGCAAAGAAAGCCGTGGCGAGTTGCCGCGCCCGGTCAACGTGCTTCTCGTTTCTGACGAGGAAGTTGGCAGCGACTCGTCGCGAAGGATCACCGAGGCCCTGGCGAAAAGAGCGGCGGCCGTGCTCGTGCTCGAGCCTGCCTACGGACGGCAGGGCGCCGTAAAAACCGCGCGCAAAGGAGTTGGCGATTACCTCGTTAAAGTTACCGGAAAGGCGGCTCATGCCGGCCTCGATTTCCAAAAAGGAGTGAACGCGATTCTTGAGCTGGCGCGCCAAATCGAAAAAATCTCCGGCTTCACCGATCTCAAAAAGGGCCTGACGGTTAACGTGGGAATCGTGAGCGGCGGATCGCGAACCAACGTGGTGCCAGCCGAAGCGTCAGCGCAGGTCGATGTTCGTATCGCACGCATGAAAGATGCGGCCGGAATCGATAAGAAGATGCGCAGCCTGCGGCCCTTCAACCGCAAATGCAAAGTCGAGATCACCGGAGGAATCAATCGTCCGCCCATGGAACGCACCGCCGGAGTAGCGGCGTTGTACGAGCAGGCCAAGGCCATAGCCCGCGAACTGGGATGGAAGCTGGGAGAAGCCGCGGTGGGCGGCGGTTCCGACGGCAACTTCACCGCAGGTCTGGGCATCCCAACCCTGGACGGCCTCGGCGGCGTAGGCGACGGAGCGCACGCCCCGCACGAGCACATCCTGATCTCGGAGTTGCCCCGCCGCGCCGCGCTCCTTGCGGGCCTGATCGGAGGAATATGACCGAGGGGAGTATGATCGAAGCAGTGTGACCAGGTTCATAAGCTCCTGCGACGAATAGCACGGGCAACTTTGACCCGAGGGTCCACACTACAGAATCCAATTTGGGGTCAGGGTTCGCCCTGCTGCATTGGAGGGCGCAACTGGAGGGTTTATGGGTGAGGGACTATTTTCGCCGCTGCACATTCTGTTGATTATTGGCATCGCTCTGCTGCTTTTCGGACCAAGTAAATTTGCCGACTTAGGCAAGGGGCTGGGGGAAGGCATCCGCAATTTCAAGGCCTCGATGAAAGAGCCAGAGGAAAAGCCAAAAGAACCGCCCAAGCCGCCCGCCGCATAAGAGTTCTCAGTCCCCGGTGTCAGTTCTCAGTAAGAGCCGAAGAGCCGCGGTTTTTCTTAGAACTGAGCACTGAGAATCTGGAAGAAATCTCGCAACCGTGCTCCTGTAACATTCGAAATACGAGCGCTACCGGCAATCCCACCACGTTGCTGTAATCCCCTTCGATGCGAGGAATCCAGCGGGAAGCGATGCCCTGAATCGCGTAGGCTCCCGCTTTGTCCATAGGTTCGCCGCTGGCGACGTAGTCGGCGATCTCCTGGCCGATTAGTTCATTCATCGTGACAAAAGTAGTTTCACTGGCCACTGACGCCTGGCCGCCGACCACCAGACACACTCCCGTAATTACCTGATGCTCGCGTCCGGAAAGCAGGCGCAACATGCGGGCGGCGTCGGCTGCATCGGAGGGTTTGCCGAGAATCTCACCACCGACCACAACCACGGTGTCGGCTCCGAGCACACAATCGCTGGGACCGAGATCCGGACGCAGTCGCGCCACCGCCAGCGCCTTCTCCCGAGCCAGCCGTTCGGCACATTCTTTCGCGGATTCGCCGGGCATCGGATCTTCCGGAATGTGCGCGGCCTGCACTTCGAAGACGATCCCGGCGTTGCGCAGTAATTCCTGGCGACGCGGCGAGGCGGAGGCGAGGACTAGCATGGAAGCATTGTACGGGTCTCTGCCGGGCGGCGGTCAGTGAGTATAGTTGACACAGCCGACATTGTCAGAGACGCGATGTTTCAACAGTTATCGAGTCAACAACTGAAATAACTCTTGAGCGGCCAAGCGGCAGCTGTACTATTCGATTATGTGCGTTCTTCGTTGGTTCTTGTTCGTGGTCCTTGCATTCTGTACAGCTGCTGGACAGGAGGGTGGTCAGCCAGAAGATGACCCGCACCGTCCGCCGTGCAATAGTGCCCAGTGCCGCAAAGTGAAATCGTTCGTAAAGACCCACTACTGCGGTGCTCCACAAGGAAATGGCCCCGATGACAGCTGTGAGATTCGGCAGCCAAAGAAGCGCTTGAATGTCAAAGTGACGGCGAACTACGACTGCAAATGGGTTGATGGAGTGCGACATTGCAAGCAGCGGGGTGAGCCGTCCCCCGAACTGCGCGGTATTCTCGTTGGCGAACTGAGGCATCTCGGTCTACCTGCCAAGGCAGAGGGACAGATTTATTTCACTGTTTGGCAGCCGATTGGGTTGGATTGGTCGCTGGTGGAAGCGTACTACGATCACATCAAAGGGTCGGACGTAACGTTGTGTCAGATGATTGTGATCGCCGATCAAAATTCTCATTTGTCCGTACTTCGAAAGGTGCCATTCCAAAAAACCGATGCAGATAAGAACATAGTGACGACATGGTCTCCGCTTGATTTAGCCGACGTTAACGCGGACGGCCAAACCGAGGTCATTTTGGAAGGGGACGCTTACGAGGATCACTGGATCGAAGTTGTTGGCATGAAAGACGGGTCGTTCAGGACGATCTTTTCGGGTCTTGGATACTATTTGTAGCCTGCAACTGTTGTAACCAGGCATTTCACTCTCGACGCAGCTTCTTGTGTGATCTAGGCCGGCGAAGAGGAACCACGCTACTCCAGCGCTTCCGGCTCAAGCGAAATGTTCTTCTCGCCTTTGGCGCGCTTCTCCCAATATTGTTTTACCCAGGCTTCGTAGCTCTTGCCTGCGGCGGTGTCGCGTCCGGTGAAGGCAATGGCGGCGATTTCGGAATAGGGGATTTGGGGACGCTCGTTGCTGTTTGCAAGCATCAGACGAACAACGGAAGCCTCAAGCGTCAGGCCAATGCGGCGGTCGAAAAGATACCCGGTGATCTCGCCGCCATTCTTTCCAGTGATGGTTACATCGCCGCGATAGTCGAATGCTTTTTCGATGACGGCTCGAATGTCTGCTTCGGTGGCGAGTTGCGGGATCCATCCCTGCAGGTTTTCGCGCTCGAATCCGGGGACAACTTCGAGTTCGTCGCTCGGGAGTTCATGGGTCGGGCGCGGCTGCACTAGAACTTGCGCGCTGTGAGGCGGCAAGGGATCGTGCCCATGTTCGCGGCCGCTCATACGCGGCTTTCTTCGGTTTGCGGAGTAACACCCGCCTCGATCTGCACCAGCGGATTGTAAGAGTGCACCGGCCGGACATCGCGATCGAGATCGGCAAGTGCCTCTTTGTCGGGATAGAGCGAGAAAGTCGCCTTCACCGTGTCGGCGAATCCGCGCAGCGAGCCGAACGTGTCGTCGACTGACGATGGTTCGTAGCCGCAATGCACCATGCAGTTGGCGCACTGCGGATTACCTGACTCGGTGCCGTAACTGGCCCACTCCGTTGTTTCCATTAATTCTTTGTAGGACTCGGCATAGCCGTCCTGCAGCAGGTAACAAGGCTTCTGCCACCCGAAAATGTTGTAGGTCGGCATTCCCCAGGGCGTGCACTTGTAGTGGCGCTTGCCCATCAGATACTCGAGGAACAGTGGCGACTGGTTGAAGCGCCATGTCTTCTTGCGATTCGAAAGCATGGCGCGGAACATGCGGCGAATACGGGCGCGTCCCATGAAGTGTTTCTGGTCGGGCGCTTTGTCGTAGGAATATCCGGGAGAGACCATCATGCTCTCGACGCCGACTTCCATCATCTCGTCGAAGAATTTGCGGACGCTGTTGGGATCGGCTCCATCGAACAGAGTGGTGTTGGTGGTCACGCGAAAGCCGGCTTCGACGGCGGCGCGAATTCCGTCGAGGGCGAGGTCGTATCCGCCCTCGCGGCAGACGGAAAAATCGTGATGCTCTTTCTGTCCGTCCATGTGAACGGAGAAGCTCAGGAACTTGCTGGGTCTGAACAGGTGCAACTTCTCTTTCAGCAGCAGCGCGTTTGTGCAGAGGTAGATATACTTCTTGCGCGCGACCAGGCCTTCGACAATTTTGTCAATTTGCGGATGCATCAGCGGCTCGCCGCCGGGGATCGAAACCATCGGCGCTCCACATTCATCGACCGCTTTGAAGCAGTCTTCTACGGAGAGATCTGTTTTCAGGATGTGGGCGGGGTACTGGATCTTGCCGCATCCGGCACAAGCCAGGTTGCAGCGGAACAGCGGCTCGAGCATGAGTACGAGCGGATAGCGCTTGCGTCCGGCCAGCTTCTGGCGCAGAACGTAGGAAGCCACTGTCCACATCTGGGATACAGGAACTGCCATCGGCCCTCTTTCCTCTGGAAGAATGTTTTTCTATTCTACCGGATTTGAGTGGCGCCGGTTGCTGCTCGATGTTCGCGTTCCGGAAGCCGGCGAGGCACTCGCCGCATGGTTGGACGAGTCTCAGTCTTGATGCACAAATATTTTTCCGAGGGTTAGTTGTAAGGTGGTTAGTACTAGGTTT
>JBEKQC010000034.1:0-53553 GCA_049520095.1 Terriglobales bacterium | reverse complement strand
CGTGCCCGTGGAAATGAAACTTTCCTGTGTTCGCCAGCCGCAACAGCCGGTCCCGTTCCCAGTCGGCTTCGTTGAGATATGGGATGGCGTGGCTGATGGCCACATCCGCGCATGCCTCGGCCCAGGTAATTCCCTGCACGGGCCGTCCAATCATCTTCGGTGGCAGACAGTAGCCGAGCAGAACTTTACTTTGGTTGTAGCACGCCCATGAACCGTCTGCCTGGCGGTGCAGCGCAGTCGGCGGGGTGGGGGTTCTAAAGCTCGTTCGCATGGGAGTAGCGCCCAACGGGACCACTACTTCCAATTCTGATTTCATTCCGTTTGACCACGTGACTATGATTTGCATGATGATTCCTTTCAGCGATAGCAGTAAGAATATGAGTGCGCAGACGGGGTAGCAGCGCGAGAGATTTGAGCATCATCCGGCAAGCTTGTGCTATGGAGCCGACGAGCGGCAAGGTCGGTCATCACAGGCAATATGTTCACTTAACAGGGGTGATCGCGGAAAGGTACCTTAGTAACAAGCGTGGTAAAAAAGCGTCTGCTCTTGCCCCATTCAGCAACCGGGAAGCCACTGAATGGAAAGCCTCTTAAGTCGTTGAACCGCAACCAGCAGATCATCAGTTCAAGTCTGGTCGACGGCTCTCTTTCGCACCTTGCCACTCACCTTGGAGTCCGCCAAGCCAACGGTCCATTGATTTTTGTAGATTCTTCGAAAAGTGCGAAGGGAAAAAAGCCCGCCTGTCGTTTTAACGAATGGGGTTCATCTCTAGCTTGTTCTTAGTGGTAATGACCACTGGTTTTCCTGATATGGCGAAACGCTGACCTTCTTCTCAGCGCTGTTCATCGGATCGCGCTTGAATAATTTGCGGGGCCGATTTGTTGTCGCCCGCAATCAAGCCGCTAAAGGCCCTTTCAATAGGGCGAGTATCGCGTTGTAGACCCGGGGTGCTCCAAAACGAAAAACCAAGAAAAAATTCCATCAGAAGGAGAAGAAACGATGCCTGACGAAGCAGTAACTGCAATATCTTCAATTCGAACCAGCCCAGACAACGCAACAGTCCTCCAAAATTTGGGCCTTCTGAGCGAGCTTGCTGGAACGTGGGAGGGTGAGGGGTTCAACCTCATCGCACGGCCGGACTTCAGCCAGAAATCCAACCTGTTTCTTCAGCTCAATAACACGCATGAGACGTTGAAGCTTGATCCGATTGGGTCGCCGATTCCGAATCGCGGGTTCGGACAGAACGACATCGCATTGGCCGGCTTGACTTACCTGCAGAAGATTCACGATGCGGGTAACGGCGGCGCGCTGCACATTGAGCCGGGCATCTGGATCACGCAGCCGAACACGACCTATCCCCCCGAGGCGGCCCCATCCGGGCAGCAACTTATCGCCCGCATGGGAACGATTCCTCACGGCAACTCCTTGCTGGCCCAGGGCATTGCCGCACCTTTCACTGGCGATCCCGTCCTCGCAGCGGGCGCGGTTCAATACAATGGATCGCAGTTCCCGTCGTTCAACAGCACTCCGTTTGCGGTGCCGCCGGCGCCGGCGTCGCCGGTCCTCAACGCGGCCGGATCATCGGAAGCTCTGACCGCGCCCAACCCGCCGGGGCCTCCGGGATTCACGCAATACGATCTCGCTATCCCTCCGGTTCCGGCCGGTACCAGGACTGACCCCGTGCCGGCGGGTATCACGCAAATCATTGTCAACGACCCAATCCTGCTGCTCCAAGCCGTTATCGATAAGCAAAAGGCCAACGGCCACAAGTTTGCGGGAACTGTGCTCAACATTTCAACCCAGGCCAAGATCACATTCTTCCAGAAACCCAACAGCCAACCCGGCGCTCCGACGACGACTGTCAACGTGGCGAATGGCGCAGGCGGGATTGAAAATATCCTATTTCTGGAAGGCGGCGATCCAGTAGGAGGAGTGGGGGCGAATGCCGATACTGCTCTGGTTTATGCAACCTTCTGGATCGAGAAAGTCACGCATCCCACGAAGTCGGCCTTCATGCAGCTTCAGTATGCGCAGATGGTGATCCTGGACTTTGAGATTTTTGCCGCTCTTCCGAAGAACGTGAATTTTGGATGGCCGCACATCTCAGTCGCAACCCTAAGAAAGGCCTTCAACTAAACCGGCGCGTAGGAACTGCTTGTGTCAGTCAGAGCCGAGCGGCGCAGCCAATCGGCTCTTTCATTTCCTGGCTTCGAGTCCTTAAGTCGGCGAGAGATCGGGAAACTGTTGCCGAAGGTTGGCGACTTTCGGGGCGTCGGATCCGGTCTTATGCGATTTCCAAGCGCGAAGCAAGTTGCTGTCCTAATTCAAAAAGCGCCGGCGCAAGCAAGAATGGCTACCACTTCTGTGCCATTTCATCCCAGGTTCTCCACAGCCTTCCACCTCGTTGCCACTTGCATTCCAGTACACAAGTTCCGATAATTATTGACGAAAGTCTAACCGCCGTGTATCGCTACAGCCGCGCCGACTTGTTGCGCATTCTCCGGCTCGCTCCTCGCCAGCTTCAAACCTGGGAGAAGGCCGGACTGGTGACGGCGAGCGAGGAATATTCTTTTTTCGATCTGGTGCAAATCAAGAAAGTACGTGACCTCTGTGCGCAGCGCGTTCGTCCGGCCGTCATCCGGCAATCGCTCGAAGCCATGCAGAAACAGGTTGCCGGCATGGAAAATCCGCTGCTGGAGGCGGGTGCGTACCAGAGCGGACACCGCATCGCTTTCCGGCACCAGGGTCGGCTGCTGGAGCCGATTGCGGGGCAGTTCATGTTCGATTTCTCGTCCGAAGAGAGTAGAGTCGTGACTAGCCCGCCGCGAAACGGACTGGAACTGGTGGTTACCGACGTTGCCGACTTGTTTGCGCGCGGGATCGTGCTGGAAGAAGATCCCTCGACGCAGAGCGAGGCGATCACAACCTATTTGAAGGTTCTCGAAATGGATCCCATTCACGCCGCCGCGCACATCAATCTGGGCACGCTGTATTACAACCGTCAGGAATATGCGCTCGCCGAAAGACACTATCGTTCGGCGATTCAGATTGATCCGCGCTACGCGCTCGCCTATTTCGACCTGGGCAACGTGCTCGACGAGACGGGACGCGTCGAGGAAGCCATCAACACTTATAAGACCGCGATTCAGCTCGCGCCCACCTACGCGGACGCGCACTACAATATCGCGCTGGCTTATGAGAAGATACGCGAGCCCCGTAAAGCACTGCAACACTGGCGCGCTTATGTGAAGCTCGACACCACCGGGCCGTGGACCGTCCACGCCAAACATCAGATCCAACGCATTCTGCAGGGCGACAGCCTGAAGCTGGTGCACTCCCGCAAGGCTACCTGAAAAAGGCTATGTAACGCACGGGCTTTGCCGCGGCTCGGGGAGAGTTGTTTCCAGCGTTATACTCAGTCTTCACCTAATTAGGTGTTGGAGACGATGGATGAACCTCTATCGGCGGATTTTGATGCTGACTCTCACGACCGCTGTGGCCGCGTCCAGCGTGGTCTGCTTTAGCCAGTCGGTTAAGAAAGAGAAACAAATTTACAACGAAAGCGCCGATGCGCACGCCGAAATCAAAGAGGCTCTGGCCAAGGCTGCAGCGGGGCACAAGCGCGTCATTGTTGTGTTTGGAGCCAACTGGTGCTACGACTGCCACGTGCTCGATAAGGCTTTTCATTCTTCGGACCTGGTGCCGATTCTGGCGGCCAACTATGAAGTTGTGCACGTGGACATAGGTAAGGGAGAAAAGAACCAGGATCTGATGACGAAGTACGAGGTTCCGATGAAGCGCGGCATTCCCGGGCTGGCCGTGCTCGATGCCGATGGAAAGCTGGTTTATAGCCAGAAGAACGGGGAATTCGAGAATGCGCGAGCGCTCGCCCCGGAAGATTTCCTGGCATTCCTAAACAAGTGGAAACCCGGCGCGCAGAGCCAGTGAGATTCTGAATCATCCAGAGTGCACGGCAGAGTATGCGGCAGAGTGCGCGAGAAAGTGCACGGCAAAAAAAGGGCGCGGCTTGTGCCGCGCCCCCAAACCACCGCAAGGTAACCTACCACAAGTTAATCCACCACCAGCTTGTTCTCGACGCTGAAGGCGCCGGGCACCGAACTCGCTCGTATTCCGGCAATGGTTTTGTCCATCGAACTCTGGACGGTTCCGTATAGCGTCACGTGTCCGTTGTCCACCACGATTCGGATCGGGTCGACCGGGTCGCTAGCGTAGCGGCCAAGCACCGAGTCGCGATAAATCGCGCGGGCCGTGCGCACCCGGATCGAATCGTCAAAATTCGACACCGGCAGAACCGTTACGTCGTTCACCACGTCCTTGACGCCGGGCGTGCGCGCCACGATGGCGAGCGCCGAGTCTTTCGGTACATCCCACACGGTGTCGCCGCTCAGCGTGACCACGCCATCCTTCACAGTGAGCGCAAGGTAGTTGAACGCATTGTCGCGGTATCCGACGCGGTCATAGGCTAGCTTCTTCGCCAGTTTCTGCTGAAGCTGGCCATCGGGCACGGTTGCTCCCGCGACCGCGATGTCATTGCGGACACCGGTGACGTTTGCCAGCTTCTTCACTTTCTTGGCGGCGTCGAGTTTGTCCTGATAAAGGCTGACCGTGCCGGTCAGGGTCACGATGCCATCTTCGACGCTGGAGCTGACGCTTTGCAGTTGCTTCGCGTTATGAATCTTCTGGCTGGCCGCCTGCTGAATCTGCTCGTCATACCGGCCGGTGGCGGCCATGGCAGTCATACTCAGCAGGACGAGCAACGCCAGAGTCACCGCAAATAGTTGCTTTTTCATGGTTGCCATCCTTACTGGAATTCCGGTTCCCCACAGTATTAACCGGTTAGTTAAATAGATGCGCGGCGGCCCTTGAGGGATGCGCCTGCCGGGCGCTTTTACAAACTATTACAAGGGAGGAGTTTGACCAATGTTTGCAGATGTTTGACAGATAGTTGTCATGACGACTAATCTCGGCGCATGCCTCGTGGTTTGCAAGCAAAAGGTCTGCAAGCGGAACTCAAACAGAAAACTCCATTCACCAGCCGGGAACAGGAAGTCTATCTTTCTTTGTTGCGGACGGCCGATACGCTGCAGACGGAGGTTGAGGCATGGCTCAGAAAGTTCGGACTCACCGGCACGCAGTACAATGCGCTGCGCATCTTGCGCGGCGCTGGGCCGGAAGGCTTGCCGTGCCGGGAGATCGGCGAACGCATGATAACGCACGATCCCGACATCACGCGCCTGCTCAATCGCCTGGAAGATCGCGGCTTCGTCGAGCGCATGCGCGCCCGGCACGATCGCCGCGTCATCTACGGGAAGATCACAGCCGCCGGGATGAAGCTTCTGCACGAAATGGACGATCCGATCGAAAAGCACGGGCGGGAGATACTTTGCCACGTCGGACAGGAGAGGTTGAAGCTGTTGATTGAGTTGCTGGAACAGGTGAGGAGTGGGAAGGCTCTTCACCGCGGCAACGCCGAGTAAAACCTTCAGCACTATTTCTTTCGCTTAGCAACTTTCTTCTTTGGCAATGGAGCACCCTTCTTGTCGGCAGCCTGGCTCGGAAATACCCGCGCAAAAATCTTGTCGATGTTCTTGAGCTGCCGTTTCAGGTCAAACGCGCGCTCAATCTTCGCACGCGGCACTCGTCGGCTAATTTCAGGATCGTGAACGATCAGCTCGTGGAAATCGAGATTCTCTTTCCACGCGTGCATGGCGTGACTCTGCACCAGGCGATAGGCGTCCTCGCGGGAAACACCGGTCTCGACCAGATCTAACAACAACTGCCCGCTGAAAACCAGGCCGCGCGTGCTTTCGAGATTCGCCAACATGCGTTCGGGATAGACGAACATGGTCTCGATCAGGTTCGCCGTCTTGTTCAACAGATAGTCGGCGAGCGTCGTCGAATCGGGGATGATGATGCGCTCGGCCGATGAATGCGAAATATCGCGCTCATGCCAGAGCGCGACGTTCTCGAATCCGGCCTGCGCGTTCGATCGCACCACGCGCGATAATCCGCTGATCTGTTCGCAAGTGACGGGATTACGCTTGTGCGGCATGGCCGATGAGCCCTTCTGCTTTTCGCTGAAATACTCTTCGGCCTCGCGAACTTCGGTGCGCTGCAGGTGGCGGATTTCGGTGGCGATCTTGTCGAGTGTGGACGCGATCGTGGCCAGCGTTGCCAGGTAGTGGGCATGGCGGTCGCGCTGAATCACCTGCGACGACACTGCGGCAGCCTTCAATCCCAGGCGCTCGCAGATTTTCTCCTCGAGTTCGGGTGTGAGGTGGGCAAACGTTCCCACGGCACCCGAAAACTTGCCCACACGCAGATCTTCGGCGGCAGCCTTGAAGCGCGCGATGTTGCGCTGCGTCTCCGAGTACCAGTTGGCAATCTTGAATCCAAAAGTGATGGGTTCGGCGTGGATGCCGTGGGTCCGCCCGATCATTGGCGTATCCTTGAACTCCCATGCCCGGCGCTCGAGCACCTGGGCGAAACGTTCCAAGTCGCCGGCGATCAGCGACGAGGCTTGCTGGATGAGCAGCGCCTGCGCCGTATCAACCACATCGTTCGAGGTGAGTCCATAGTGGAACCAACGGGCGTGCGGTCCAACAATCTCGGCCACCGCGGTAGTGAAGGCGATGACGTCGTGTTTGACCTCGGCTTCAATCTGGAAGATGCGGTCAACGCTGAAGTCGGCGCGCGCGTGAATCGCTTTAGCCGCTTCCTTGGGTACGATGCCGGCCGCGGCGAGCGTTTCGGTCGCGGCCACTTCAACCGCCAGCCAGGTGCGGAAGCGGTTCTCGTCGCTCCAGATGCGGGCCATCTCGGGCCGGGTATAGCGTGGGATCACGGAGATTTCTCCTGAGAGGGAACTGGGGATTGTAAATCCTATGCTCTGTCTGGTCGAGCTGCTGGCGCTCTGACGAGAGCAGTGTAACCCAACCCATTCACAATAAAGCTAGTTAGGCAGAACGGCAGCAGCAAAATTCAGTTGCTTCGCTGCTCCATTTTTGGTGCTGTTTTCGAGGACTATGCCCAAACTGTGCCAAACTCCGGAGCGCTGGAGTTTCGGACAGCTTCTTGCTCTTGCCGCCGGTTCACTTCCAGTTTGTGCGCAGCATCGCGCAGATCGCTCGGCGCGACGATGTGGTAGCAACGGCCAGCGCCGCCACCATCGAAGGCTCGATTTCCAGTCTGGGCAGCCAGTATGTCGTGCGGCTAAAGGCAGTGAACTGTCGCAGCGGTGGCCCCCGCAAACACGCCAACGACGGTGGCTGGTACCGCAAGAAGCAGAACCGTGGCCCACGAATAGCGTGGAATGCCGATCAATTCGAGGCATACCATCGGCACCCCCCAGAAGACAGCAATACGCCAGAGTCGCTGGGAGAAAGTTAACTTTCGCTTTACCGAAAACCTGTCACATTGCCACATCATCACAGCCTATGTGGAGCCACAGCCAATTGGACTTGCTCAACTAGAGATCATGCCACAAAGTCAGTTGACGTAATATCCCGATTACGCTCATTCACCCCGGATCGGGAAGGGCGCTGGGCTTTCTGCGCTTGAACCACGCTGAGGACCGCGACCCGCTCAGATGACAATCCCTAAGTTACAGCTCCTGCTCTGGCGAACCGCCTGGTGGTGAGCGTAGGGGTCCTTCGACTACGCACGGGCTTCACTTCGTGAAGTCCATGCTCCGCTCAGGATGACAGTTCCATAAAGATTTTCGAGTGCATCAATTATCTTCACAGGCATCGGCCCTACGGAGTTTGTGCCGCTCTCAGGGGTCGCTCGTTGCGGGTGAATGGGAGGGAACGGGGTGAGTCGGTGGACAGGCGGAAGACCAGGTTGGTGGCGACGGAGCGGGTTCTGGAGCGGAGATCGCGATTCACATCGAGGCGAAGCCAGATGAAACGGCCGATGCGGCTCAGGCGGACTTGTTCGGGGGTCAACCGAGCGGTGTAGCTGGAGGCGATGCGTCCCATTTCTGCGAGGTCGTTCATCGGTCCGAATTCTACGTCGTTGGGACGTGGAAGCTGGCGCATGAAGTCGAGTTGGCGAGCGATGCTCTTGCGTCCGGCAACGCAGGGCTGGGTGCGGCAGTCAAGAATCTTTTCGATGGCATAGAGAGCGGCATGGTCGACGCGCTCTCCGAAGGCGAGGTAGAGGGTATTGGTGGAGGCCGCATAGTTGAGAGGCAGCATTTGGAAAGCTTCGAGGATGGGAAGCGGGATGCTGCCGGGAGAAGGGATAGTGGAGGGATCCAAGGATGAGGCGACGGGACATCCCCATTGCAGGGCCAGGGCGGAGGTGACTTCCTGTTCGGTGGCAAAGCCGAGTTTCTCGATCCACTCACCGATCTTTCCGTAGCGGGCGCGGCGCTGGGCTTCGAGGGCGGCGCGGACTTCGAGGTAGGTGAGTTTGCCGCGGGCGACCATGAGGAGGCCTAGGGGAATGCGGTTGGGAGGCTGCGTCGAGGGCGCCATTACGCGCAGGCGGGAGAGTTGGCCGATGAGCGCGGTCTCCAGGCATTGGGGCTGGCAATAGAAGACGCCCTGGAGGAAGGTTCCGCTGGGGCGGTGACGTTTGCGGAGACGCTGCCACAAGGATTGCGGGCCGGAGCAGGAGGCGAGCGCACAAGGGGGCTCGGACGATTTGAGGTTGCGGCGTTTGATCCAGTTGGCGGGCCAGGTTAGCGGCTTGAGAAAGTTTGGCATGGGATAGTCCTCCGTAACGCTTTTGGCTGTTTGCCGCTGTTGGCCGTTCGCTGTTCGCAAAGACGATTTGTTTTGCGAAGAGTGAACAGCGAACGACGAATGGCGCTTTGAACTAAGAGTCCTTTCGAAAGAACTTCAGACTGATCCTGCGGCGGGTGGGGGATCGACTACGTCGGTGACCCGCAATCCGTATTTGCCGTCGACGATAACGACTTCGCCTTGAGCGATGAGGCGACCGTCGAGCAGCAGCTCCACGGGAGAATGGAGAGTGTTATCGAGTTCGACGACGACTCCGGCGCTGAGGGCGAGAACATCGCGCAGTAACATGCGCCGGGTTCCGAAGCGGAGTTTGACATCGAGACCGACATCCATGAGGCGGCGGTAACTGGCGGCGGGCGGCGGCTCGGTGGATGAGGGAGGCGGTGGCGCCGCTGCTGGTTGCGTTGACGCCTGCGACGATGACGGCGACTGGAGTGCGGCGGCGAGGGCGGGGCTCATGCGAATTTCGATGGCGATAGGGGCCGCGGCTTCGGCTTCGGTCTGGGTGGTTTGGAGGCAGACGATGGCATCCGAGGACCAGGAGGGAGCGGCGGAGGTGGCGAGATGAAACTGAACCTCGCCCCCGACGGACGGGGCGAGAGCGGTGGCGGCGAGGCCGGCGATCTGGCGCAGGAGCTCTTCGAGGGCTTCCTTGTGTTCAGTAGTGATTTGCTCGGCGCCGGTGGGTTCGGCGGTGGCGCCTTCGGGCACGGTCTCGGTTTCGCCGAGAAGCATCTGGGCGAGACGGGTGCCGGAGGCGGCGGGCAGACGCAGAGTCATTTCGCCATGAACGGCACCTCCCGCGACGACCGTGTACCAGACGTCGGAATCGACGGTGGGCAAGGGCTGCGGAGAAATTTCGAAGGCGCCGAGTTTTCCGGAGGCGCTTCCCGAAACCTGGGTGAGCACATTTTGGAGACAGGTTTTCCAGGCCTCACACCAATGAAGGAGTTCGGGGCGGAGGTCGGGGCGATTTCCAGGGGACAGGTTCTGGGCGGGTGCGTCGGGAATGTCGGTCATAGTTCACCAGTCATATTTCACCAGTCACATTTCGGAATTCTTCTGGAGCCTGTAAAACCATGCACTTCCCCAAGAGATCTATGCGATTCGCTGTCTGTCATGGTTCACCGGCGATAGGAAGTGGGGTTTCGAGAGAGAGGACGCGGGCGGCACGACGGGTGTTGATGCGCACCGGGATGGCCGAGCATAGGCGGACATCGTCGATCATCATGAGGGCCGGGCTGGAGACGCTTTTGGGAAAAGGAACCACGTCGCCGGCAGCGAGGTCGGTCAGCTTCCGCAAAGGCACATGCAGATCAGGCATGGAGAGTTCAACGGAGAAGAAGCAGTCGAGCAGCTTTTTCTGAATCTGGCGGCGGGCTTCGATGGGACTGCGGGGGCGCTGATAGCTGAAGTCGGCGGAAATTTTCCGGAGCAAGGCGTTGGAAACCACGGCCGGAATGGCGAGGTTGAGAGTGCCGCGGGTTTCCGACATTTTTATTTCGAAGCTGAGGCAAAGAGTCTTTTCTTCTGGAGGCATCAGGCGCTGGGTCTGCAGGATCTGCTGGCGCGAACCGAAATTGAATTCGAGCGTAATCGCCTGCCAGCTGGTTTGCAGTTCGCGGCACATAATGCGGATGATGCCTTCGAGAACCTGTTCTTCGATCTCCGTGACGTCGCGGGTAATTCCGCTGTTCTTGCCTTCGCCTCCGAGCATGACATCGATGATGGGGAAGGCGATGGCGAGATCGAGCTGGAGCACCGCTGTGGCATCAACCGGGGCGAGATCGATGGAAGCGAGATAGCTTTTCTCCGGGACACGATCCAGAAACTCGCGGTAGGTGAGATGCTCGGCAGAAACCAAGCTGACGTCGAAAACGATACGCAGGTAGCCGCCAACGGAGGTAGTGAGATTGCGGGCAAAGAGTTCGTGAAGCTGGTTGATGGCACGCAGCTGCTCGCGTCCGATCTGTCCGGCCTGGCGGATGTCCCAGGGCTGGACAACCGGGCCGGAAGCGACGGCGGCCCCGCCCGAACGCGCCCTTCGTACCATGTCATCAATTTCTTCCTGGTTGAGTACTTTTTCCATGTGGCCTCTGGTGGAGTAGAGATTCAAGTTTGAAAAGGTAGAGAGGAGGCTTGCCGCGTCTCTACAAGAGAGCTTTTAGGGGTTTCCGGCGGCTTTGGCGCGCGCCGCGGGGACGGTGGTCACGTTCAGGAAATTGAGGCGGGCGCGCAGGCGCACCATGGCGAGAGAATGAATCTGGGAAACGCGCGACTCGCCAATGCCGAGCGCGGCTCCAACTTCTTTCATGGTGAGTTCTTCGTAATAGTAGAGCGCGAGAACGCGCTGTTCTTTTTCCGGCAATTCGGAAATGGCCTGCTCCAGCAGGTGCTTCATCTCCGAGCGCAGGCATTGGAAGAATGGCGTTTCCTCGGGCTTGGAAGGGACGCGGTCGGTGAGATCTTCTTCTTTGCCGTCGCGGGGAGACTCGACGCGCAAGCTGCCGAGTTCGAGGCCGTCGAGCTCGGCGAGCAGGGACTGCAATTCGTGCAGGCCAATGCCCATCTCATGGGCGATTTCATTTTCGGTGGGCGCGCGTCCGAGCTTGCCGGAAAGATCGGAGTATGTGGAATCGACGAGGCGGCCTTTGCGGCGCAATTCGCGCGGGCTCCAGTCAAGTTCGCGCAGGCTGTCGAGGATGGCGCCGCGAATGCGGAACTTGGCATACGAACTGAACTGGACCTGCTTCGACAAATCGAACTTGTTGAGGGCATCGATGAGTCCGACGACGCCGGCGTGGACCAGGTCTTCGAAGGGCACGTGGCGGGGCAGCCGTTCGTGAATGCGGCGCGCGATGTAGCGGACCTGGGGAAGCTGTTCCATGAGGACGCGCTCGCGTTCGGCGGCGTCCTGAACGCTTTGATAGGCTTCGGCGGGATGTTTGGTCATGTGATGGCCTGCTTTCGTTAAATCGTTGTTGGTCGGTGGGCGTTGATCGTTCGCTATTCGCCGTTCGTCGTTTGCCCAGCCGGCCGCGAGAGCCGGATAGCGACGAGCGAACAGCGGACAGCGTCATTCTTTTCATCGCACCGTGCCTAGCGACTGCACTGGAACCATGGGAGGGATTTCCAGAGGGGAGAGCACTACGACTTTGGGGAGAAAGGGTTCAAGCAAGCGCCGCAGGTGAAAGCGTGCGGGGGTGGAGCAGAGCAGGATGGGCGCGGTCTGCGCGACCTGATCTCCGGCCAGCGCCCGCAAGCCGTCGAGAATGCGGCGGACAAATGACGGCTGCAAACCAGAGGGCTGCAATCCGGTGCTGGTGGCGGGCGGCGCTTGCGGGTTGAAGGCGCGGCTGAGTTCTTCTTCGAGGTTGTGATCGAGGGTGAGCACGCGCAAGCCGCCATCGTCGGAGAGCAGCGGGCGGACGAGGGCGCGCCCGAGCGCCTGGCGGGCGGCTTCGACCAGCAGGATGGGATTTTTGTTAGTGGCAGAAGCATCGAGCAGGGTCTCGAGGATGCTGGAGAGATCGCGAACTGAAACCTGCTCGCGCAGAAGTTGCTGCAAGACTTTTTGCACTTCGCCGAGGCTGAGGGTTTTGGGAACGAGTTCCTCGACGAGTTTGGGATGGCTCTCGCTGAGGCGATCGAGGAGACGCTTGGTTTCCTGGCGGGTCAGCAATTCGTAGGCGTGCTGCCGGATGATTTCGGCGAGGTGAGTGGAGAGGACGGAAGTCTGGTCGACTACGGCATAGCCGGAGGTCAGGGCCTGGGACTCGAGGGCGGGGGCGATCCAGAGAGCGGCGACGCCGAATGCGGGCTCGCGGGTGGGGGTTCCGGCAAGCGCGGGCGGAGTGAGTTCGGAACTGATGGCGAGGACCTTATCCTCGATCATTTCCCAGCGGGCGATTTCGACGCCGCGCAGGGAGATCACATATTCGCGCGGCTTGAGGCGGAGGTTATCCGTGATATGAATCGGCGGCACGATGAAGCCGAGTTGCACGGCGAGGCTGCTGCGCAACGCTTTGACGCGGGCGAGGAGTTGTCCACCTTGCTGCACGTCAACCAGGTTGACCAGCGAATAGCCGACTTCGAGCGAGAGTTCGTCAAGCTTGAGCAGGTCTTCGATGGAGTCGGACTTGGCGGCCTTCTTGTCTTTCTCGCTGGCGGGCAGGGCGCCGGGATCGCCAACGGCGGGGTCTTTGTCTATGACTTTGCCGTCTTTGTCTCTAACGGGCTTGGGCAGGCGCGCGGCGAGCAAGGCGACGACGCCGGCGATAGCGAGGAAGGAGAATTTCGGCAAACCCGGGATGCAAGCGAGCGCAACCATGACGCCAGCCGCGATTTGCAGAGAGCGGCGGCGGGAGAGTAGTTGGGTTCCGAGATCGGCAGAGAGGGTGGCGTTCGAAGAGGCGCGGGTAACCACCATGCCTCCGGCCATCGAAACCAGGAGCGAGGGGATCAGGGTGACCAGGCCGTCGCCGACTGTGAGTATGGTGTAGGTTTTGAGCGCCTCGCGAAAAGGAATATCGAGTTGAAAGACTCCGATAAGGAAGCCGGCAAGAATGTTGATGCCGGTGATGAGGATGGTGGCGATGGAGTCGCGCTGGTTGAAGCGGGCGGCGCCGTCCATGGCGCCGTAGAATTCGGCTTCGCGGGCAGTTTGTTCGCGGCGGGCGCGCGCCTGATGCTCGTCGATGAGTCCGGCATTGAGGTCGGCGTCGATCGCCATCTGCTTGCCGGGGAGAGCGTCGAGAGTGAAGCGGGCGGTAACTTCAGCGGTGCGCACCGCTCCGTGACTGACGACAATGTACTGGATGGCGATGAGGGCGATGAAAAGAACGAAACCGACGATGTAGTTGCCGCCGACAACAAATTGTCCGAAGGCCTCGATGACGCGTCCGGCGGCTCCGGCGCCCTCGTTGCCGTGGAGAAGGATGCGGCGGCTGGAGGCCAGATTCAGCGAAAGGCGGAACAGGGTGAGCAGGAGCAACAGGCTGGGGAAGACGGAAAATTGCGCTGGGCGCAGGATTTGAAGGGCAGAAAGCAGAACGAGCACGGAAGCCGCAAAGCTGGTGGCCAGCAGGAGATCGAGCACCATTGCCGGCAGCGGCACCAGCATGACAAAGACTAGGCTGACGGCCGCAATGGGGATGATCCATTCGATGAGCGGGTTGCGGTTGGGAGCGGCGATGGTGACAGCGGCGGGCATTAGCGGCGGCCTCCTGCGGCAGTGGCGGCGGAAGCGGCGGCGGCGAGGGCGCGAGCTTGGGCGCGGTAGACGGCGGCCAGGATCTCGGCAATGGCGGCGTAGAGTTTCGCGGGAATGCTCTGTCCCACCTCGACGGTGCGGTAGAGGGCATGAGCAAGAGGAGGATTCTCAACCATGGGAATGCCCTCCCAGCGGGCGATTTCCTTGATCTGGGCGGCAAACAGGTTGCGTCCCTTGGCGACGACAACGGGCGCGGTCATATCGGGGCGGTACTCGAGCGCGATCGCGTATTCGGTGGGGTTGGTGATGACGACGTTGGCGCGTTTGGTGTCTGCGAGCATGCGGCGGCGGCGGACCTGGCGCTGCAGGCGGCGAATGCGGCCTTTGATAATGGGATTGCCTTCCGTCTCCTTGTATTCGTCCTTCATTTCTTGGCGGCTCATTTTCAGTTCGCTGGAAAGGTGTTGGCGCTCGAACAGGTAGTCGAGGACGGCCCAGATGAGGAGAACAAGAGCGGATTTGCAGGCAACTTCGAAGATGCGTCCAGCGGCGAAACCGAGCGTGCCGCGGGCGGAGCGGGCGGAGAGCGCCATGAGCAAAGGCCAGTCGCGGCGCAGGCAGCCCACGGCAACATAGGTAACAGCAGCGGCGGGTAGCAGGGACTTCATGAGTCCGCGGAGTGCAGTGATGGAGAAGAGTTGTCTCAACTTGGCGGCAGGACTCATGCGCGAGGCAGCCGGCAGCAGTGAGGTGGGGGCGAAGACGAGGCCACCCTGAGCGAGGGCGGAGGCGAGCGCTACGGCCCATCCCAAAGCGAGAGCGGCACCCGTGGCGACGAAAAGTCCGGAGTGAGTGAAGATGGGCGCCGGCGTGTCCATGCGGAGGTTGCCGGAGACAGCGCCCTCGAGGCAGTCATGGAAGAAGACACGAAAGGCGTGGGGAAAGCTCGACATCAAGAAGAAGAGAACGAAGGTCGCGGCCATGGCGGAGGCGGCACCGATAAGATCGCGGCTGCGGGCGACTTGGCCTTTTTCGCGAGCTTTCTGGCGGCGTCGCGGGGTTGCCTGTTCGGTCTGGTTGGATTCGGGCATGAGCGGTCGTTAGTCGTTGGTCGTTAGTCGTTGGTCGTTGGCCAGAGCGGCACTACGGTGAGCCGCGTTAGTGCGCTAGTTGCAAAATCCTTTCTGAGGCATCGAGGGCGCGGCCGAAGCGGGCGTCGAAAAAGCGCGGCCAAAAGGCCACCGCGCCGCTCAGCAGCGCCAGGCCGAGCAGGTTCTTGAGCGAGATCCCGACAAACAGGACAGGTAATTGCGGCGAAGCTTTGCCGATAAAACCGAGGGCGACATCGGCGAATAAACTGGCAACCAGCACGGGCGCGGCAATCTGCAGACCGGCCACAAACATGCCCGCGGAAAATTCGAAAAGCGCATGTACCGCTGGCCAGGTAAGGGAAAAATGGCCGGGCGGCAGGTAGTCGAAGCTGCGCGCGAGTCCGCGCAACAGCCAGTGCGGGACGCCGAGCTGAATGAAAAGCAGGAGCACAATAAGTTCGTAAAAAGTGGAAAGCACGGCGGAGTCGGCCTGGCTGTTGTCGGGATTGACGATGCTGGCAAGCGAATATCCCATCTGCACGCCGCACACTTGGCCGGCAATCTGTCCGGCTTCGAAGATGAGCTGGAGGGTAAGTCCGAGGAGAAACCCGATGGCAAATTCGCCGAACAAAAGCACGATGAGTGCGGGGGCGGTGGCCACCGAGGTCGCGGGAACGAGCGGCACCATGAATAAGGTGAGGAGGAAAGCGAAGCCGATCTTGATGCGAGCGGGGACGGCGGCGCTGCCGAGGAAAGGCGCGACGGCGAGCAGTCCACTGACGCGCGCGCCGGCAATCAGCCAGGCAGCGATGGTGCGTTCGATCGGCACGGCGAAGGGCATCGTTATTGGCAGTTGGAGCACAAATCACCTCAAAGGGCAGCGCCTGTCTTGGACATCGGAGCAGCTCGTGTAGAGATGGGGCTTGCCCCGTCTCTGGGAGCGCGGCAATGGCGAGACGCGGCAAGCCGCGTCTCTACGGACATCTTCTTTCGCATCTCTGAAGTCGTGCATTTCCCGACAACCTCTCATCGAACAAACGGGTGGAAGTCGGACCACAGGCCAATGGTGAAGAACATCACCTTGCGCAACATCCAGGGAAAGAACACCAGGACGGCCGCCGCCATCGTCGCCAGACGCGGGACGTGGGAGAGCGTCTGGTCCTGCAAGGAAGTCAGCACCTGCGCAACATTGACGAGCAGGCTGACGAACACTGCGATCAGAAGCAGCGGCGCGCCCATCAGCAGAGCCATCTGCAGGGTGTGGCGGAAGAGGGCGACGACTTGTTCGGTTCCCATAAGCGCCTTTCAGGAAAAACTCCGCATCAGGGAACCGACGAGCAGGTTCCATCCGTCGACCACGACGAACAAAAGAATCTTGAGCGGGGTGGAGATGATGACCGGAGGCAGTTGCATCATGCCGATCGAGGTGGTAACGGCGGCGGTGACCAGATCGATGACCAGAAAGGGGAAGAAGAGGGCGGCTCCAATACGAAACCCGGCCTGCAGTTCGCTGAGAAGATAGGCGGGCGCAACAATGCGCATGTCGAGATCTTCGGGGCGGGCGGGACGCGGCTCATGCGCGAGTTCGACAAAGAGAGCAAGATCTTTTTCGCGAGCGTATTTGAGCATGAAGTGGCGCATCGGAACGATGGAGCGATCGAGCGCGGCCATCATGGTTATGTGCCCCTCGTCAAGGGGAACGATGGCATCGGAATAGATGGCGGCGCCGACCGGCTGCATGAGGAAGAAAGTAAGAATGAGGGAGAGTCCGATGAGAGTCTGATTGCTGGGCGTGGTCTGGGTGCCGAGCGCCTGGCGGAGGAAATGAAAGACGACAAGCAGGCGCACGAAAGGCGTCATCGAGAGCACGATGGCGGGAATCATGGTCAGCAGGGTAAGGAGAATGACAATATTCCAGGACGCGGAACCGCCGGAGGCGGAAGCTCCGGGGAGGAGACCGGGCAGAGAGAAGCCGGGCACCGGCTGGGGGCGCGCCCAGAGCGGCGCGGCGAGGAAGAGCAAGAGGGCGACGCGGCAAGAAGAGATGAGAAAAGCCCGCATCAATCTTTTTCTCCGCTTTCTTTTTTTCTTCCTTCCGCGACAGATTCATCCGGCAATTGCGCCAGCAGGGTGACCGAGGAGGGGCTGGAGCCGATTAGAAAACGCTGGCGCTCGAACTGGATGACGGAGACGAAGCGGCGGTCGCCGAGAGCAGCGGTTTCGCGGACGGCGAGCGGCTTGCGTTTAGTTCCTGCGCGAGAGACCACGGAGCGCCAGAAGGCTCTGAGCCGGGCGGCGGCAAGCGCGAAAAGGGGCGGCAGCGCATGAGCCGCACTTTGTGTCCGCGTGGTTTCCGTCTGCGTCAACTTCATTTCCAGCAGCTTCATCTGCGCCAACTCCACCTGTGTCAGTTGCATCTAGGCCAACTCGGTTAAGCGCACGGCGAGGCAGTTCCGCACTACTTCAAACTCGCTCCAAGCGATCAATTCACCGTTGATACGCAGGGGAACGTCTTGGCCAACGGTCCAGCGGGTGGCGATGATGCGGCCGCGGGCCAGCTGAACGAGATCGGCGACGGTAAAACCGGGCACGGAAATCTCGATGGTGAGCAGGCAAGGCAGAGGATCGACGCGCAGCCAGCGATCGACAGTGTGATCGGCGACGGAAGCTTCGACTTTGGGTTGGGCGGCGGCAGCCATCAGATTTGCACCGTTTGTCCTTTGCAGCAGTTACCTCGGCAGCAGTTACATCTGCACCATTTACATTTGCACCAGAAATTCGGTGAAGTAGACATTCTCGACCGCCATCTGCGGCACTCGCTCCTGCAGGGCTTTCAGAAGTTCGTCTTTGAGCTGGCGCTTGCCTTCGAGGCCCAACAACGCTTCGGGTTGCGCGGTGGCGAGCACGGAGAGGATGGTGTCGCGCACAAGTGCCGTAGGTACGGCTTCTGGTTTGTTGCGAGGGATCGGGTGCGCCAAGCCAAGGGTGATTCCGACTCGGAGGTAGGCGCGCTGGCCGGAGGCATTGAGATTGACGACAAAGATCTCGAGACCGAGAGTGGATTCCGCGGCCGAGCTTTCGGCGGCACTGGTCGAGGGCTGCGAGCCCAACCAGAAGAAGATGCCAACCGCGCCCAGCCCCAGAGCGAGCACGATAGCCAGCCACAACATATTCTTCTTTTTCCCCGGCGCGTTCTTGGGCGCGGGACTTACCTCGACATCCGGCATGCATGCGATGTTTGCAAGCCAGCCTCCGGGACTCACCCCCCCGGCCATCCAAAGGGCGATGGAGGGAAACTGGTTGGAATCAGGCGAATGGAGGAACGCGTTTGCCAGGGAGAAAACGGCGGCGCGATGGCAGAGTTTTTCTGAGAGCGCTTTCATGAAGGGAATCAGAGAAGGGCCGCGGATTCTTGGCACGGCCCCTTAAGGAGCCCTCCGATACGAGGCAGATTCTGGCAGCGCTGCCCGCTGAAAGTCGAGGTGGAGCCGAGCGAGCTAACGCTCGGCCTGGACGGGCGGGGACGCCCGTCCCCACACTAAGCCCGTCCCTCCTCGAGTATTGGCGCCCTATTGTTTCAGGGCGATGGTGTCTTGCGCGATCTGATCGAACGTCGTAACGACGCGAGCGTTAGCTTCGTAGCTGCGCTGTGCGACGATGAGGTTCGCAAACTCGGTGGCGATGTCGACGTTGGATGCTTCGAGAGAACCGCCAGATATGCTGCCGAGTCCGCCGCTGGTCGGTGCGCCGACGGTGGCCTGACCGGAGGCCAGAGTTGGAGAATAGGTATTGTCGCCATTGCGCGAGAGGCCCTGCTCGTCGGCGAAGCTGGCGAGTGCGATCTGTCCCACGGTAGCGGTTGTTCCGTTGCTGAAGGTTCCGGTAATGGTGCCATCGGAACCGATGCTGAAACTCTGGAGGGTGCCGCTGGCGGCGCCATCCTGTTGGATGCCTGTGGTGCTGCTGGCGGCAGCCGTTTGCGTGACGAGCCCGTTGCCGGCTGTGTCGAACAGGTGCCAGGTAAAGGTAAGTGGATTGGCTCCATCGGCGAAAACGGAGGTGGGATTGGTGGTGGGCGGGACAGTGATGGTGGGGTTGGTAGTAGAGGTGGAGCCGGCGGTAGGAGTGACGCTCTGGAGGGTTCCATTGCCGTTGAAAACGAGCGTACCGGTGGCGAGCAAGGCGGGGGCGGTGGCACCGGAAATGTCGACGGCAGGAAGAGTAACGGCGTAGTTCCAGGTGTTGACGACGGCGGGGACGGCGGCGGCGGCGGCGACGCCGTTCGCTCCGGCGGCAGTGCTCCAGGTAAGGTTCGCGGAACCCGTACCCGAGCTAGTTGCAGCGAAACCGGCGGCGCCAGGGACATCTGCCGCGAAATTGATTACGCCATTACCAGCGTCCACTGCGGTGGCAGCGGGGTTGGCGACAGTACCGGTTCCATAACCGCCCGGAGAGGCGGTTCCGGCGGCATCCGCATAGTTGCCATTGATGGCATTCACCAGATTTGCCGTGGTTATAGCAGCAGTTGCGCCGATATAAACGTCATTGGTCCCGGCAGCAGGCGCGGCCGTCGTGAAGGTGTACGTCTGGCTGCCTACGGTCACGGTTTGGGTGGCAACCGGGTTGGCGGCCATGGTTAGCGTGCCGGTTGCCGCTTGGGCTTGGACGGCAGCGACGGCGGGGGTGTCTTCGTCGGTGTAGGTGAAGGTGACTTGGTGGGCGGCGCCGAGGGAATCGTAGATGGTGGCTTGGGTTGAATAGGTGGTGCCGTTAGTATCGGTGGCATCGAGATTTGAGGTCAGGCCTACGTTGGCGGTGACGACAGCGGGACTGGCGATTCCGGCTCCAAGTGCGAGCGTACTGAGTCCCGCACTGGTGCTGACGACGCCATTGGTGGCAGCGTATCCCATGACCGTTTGGCCGTCGGCGGTTTCGAGCAGGTTATTGGTGCCGACCTCGAAATTGCCGGCGCGAGTGTAACTCTGCACGCCGTTATCCTGCACAACAAAGAACCCGTTGCCGTTGATGGCAACGTCGGTCTCGATGCCGGTAGACGAGACGTCACCCTGGGTAAAGTCGGAGGGTTGGGAGCTGACCTGGACGCCCGCGCCTTCCTGGATAGGATCGCCGGCGCCGTCGGAGCCGAGATTCTGGTAGAACAGATCGGAAAATTGGATCTGCTGGTCTTTGTAACCGACGGTGTTGAGGTTCGCCAGATTGTTGGCGCAGGTTGAGAGTGCGGCCGAACTGGCGTCCAGTCCGGAAAGAGGTACTGAGAAATTAGGCATACGGGCTCCTTAGTGAGAAATGGAATTCGGGCTTGGGGTGGAAGTTGAATTGGCGCTGGCATTGGAACCAGCGGCCGAACTGGAGGTGCTACCGACGTCGTTCACGAGCGTCTGCATGAGCGATTGGATCTGGGTCAGTTCGCCGAGCGAGTCGAAGGTTGCGAGCTGGGTGACGAACTGGTTGGGATCGACCGGGTTCATCGGGCTCTGATTTTCGAGTTGCACCGACAACAACTGCAAGAACGTGTTGGTCAAGTCCACGCCGGGAGCGACGGTCGAGGAAGTGGAGGTTGGGGCCGACGATGAAGCTGCGGACGACGCGGAAGCAGCTTGAGCGGCCGGGTGGAGCATTTGCAGCAGCGAGGTGTGCACGAGTTTGCCTCCTAAGCGTGAATGCTGACGTGACTTTGCGCCGACCCGACGGACAGGTCTGACGGAAGAATGTCGATGGTTGCGGGCTGCGATGCCGTGTCCTGTTCCGGCGAGGCAGCATCGGGCAAGGCGGCGGATGGGGAGCTGGGCGTTTGAGAGAAACTATGCCGCGGCTGGCCATGCTGAAAACTGGTCGCGGTTTGTACACCGGAGCGCCCGTTATTGAAATCGACGGCGGTGAGGTTTAGGTGGCTTTTGTTGAGTCCGGATTCGAGGCCCGGCACTTCGGAACTGAACCAGCGGGCAATATCGCGGTCGGCGTGAACGGTGATGCCGATCTGGCTCTGCTGGACGACGGTATGAATCTCAACCGCGCCAAAGGCGTCGGTGCGGATGCCGACATGCATCTGGGCGTTCATCTGTGCGTTCATCTGCACATCGGCGGCGGAACCAGGCGCGATGGGCGTGGGCGGTGGAGCAGGGGGTGCGGGCGGCGCGGAGTCGAGCATCTGGTGCGTTTGGGGAAGATCGGGCGCGGAAACAATTCCGGCTGGGGACGGAGGCGCGGGGGCGGGCGGCGCGGGAGCGGTGAGCGCAGCCGAAGAATCCTTTCCAGCGGCGAGTGCGACAGGAACGCCGGGCGATGAGGTGGCGGAAGACAAAGTGGCGGAAACTGAAGTGGAGGAAGCTGGTCCAGCTGGAGCTAGAGTGACATTCGGTGGAACCGCAGCAGCGGATTTTTTATCGTCGGCGGTGGTCGGTAGCGTTGCGGTAGTGGTTGATTGGGCTGATTGGGAAAAGAGTCCAGGCTTGGCGTTGTCCGCGAGATCGGTGGTGGTTGCGGTAATCGCTCCGGGAGACTGGGCGATTGGGTTGGAATTCGGAGTGAGGCTCGAAGTAACGGACGGCGCATTGTTGTTGGCGCCATTGTTGGCGAGGTTGTCGACGGTCGCGAGTCCGGTCTTTGGGGCGCTGTCGGATTGTGCCGCCGCAGTGGTGGCGTCCACGGAGAGAGCCGGGGCTGGCGCCGTGTCGAGAAAAGCGGAACCGCGGCTTGGGGCAGGCTGCGCGGCGGCAGGACTGATTGCGGCAGGACTGATTGGTGTGGAGCTAGCTGGCCTGAAGCTGTCTGACGTCGAATTGCTTAGTTTGGCGTCCGTCGAGTTGGGATCTGCGGGCGGCTTTGCATTTGCTGGCTCAGTGACGAGCGTCGTCGCGGCGATGGCTGATTGGGCAACGGCACCAGGCTTGGCGTTGTCGGCAACATCGGTGGTGGTTGCGGCAATCGCTGCGGGAGCCTGAGCGAGCGGGTTGGAATTCGGAGCGAGATCCGAAGTAACGGACGGCGCATTGTTGTTGGCGCCATTGTTGGCGAGGTTGTGGACAGCGGCGAGTCCGGTTTCTGGGGCGCCGTCGGATTGTGCCGCCGCAGCGGTGGCGCCCACGGTGAGAGCTGAGGCTGGCGCCATGTCGAGAAAAGCGGAACCGCGGCTGGGGACGGGTTGCGCGGCGGCAGGGCTGATTGGTGTGAAGCTACCTGGCCCGAAGAGGCCTGGCGTCGCGTTGCTGGCTTTGGATTCGATTGCGTTTTGATCTGCGGGCGGCTTTGCGTTTGCTGCCTCAGTGGGGAGCGCAAGGCTGCTGTCGCTGAGGGGAGACCGCGGAGTTGGAGTTGGAGTCGGAGTCGAAACAGAAAACGGCTGCGAAAAAATAAAGGCCGGGTTGCTGAGCGGAGCAGGACTGATTGGTGTCGAGCTACCTGGTCTGAAGATGTCTGGTGTCGCGTTGCTGACTTTGGAGTCGGCCGCGTTTTGATCTGCAGGCGGCTTTGCGTTTGGAGGTCCGGCGAGGAGCACAAGGGTGCTATCGCTGAGGAGAGACTGCGGAATTGGAGCCGGAGTTGGAGTTGGAGTTGGAGCCGGAGTTGGAGTTGGAGCCGGAGTTGGAGTTGGCGCCGGGGTTGGGGCAGAAAACGGCTGCGAAAAAAAATCCCAGGTCTGGTTGCTGGGGGCAATAGGGCTTGGGCCACCGCGTGACGAGACAACTGGCGGATCTGAGGAATAACTGAGATTGGATGATGGCTCAGCTTTCGTGAGCGGTGTCGCGGGCATCAGCGCTGGCAGTGTCACAGACGCTGCTGAAACGGAAACTGCGGAAGTCGAAAACGGTGCGGGTGCGGTGGAGAATTGTGCCGCGGTGTTGAGCGACGATGGCGCGGCGGCGGAAGCGGCTTGTCCGATGGCGGGTGGAGGTTCTGGAGATTTCGGGCCGGCTTCGATTGGAACTGGAGAACTCGCTGGCGCGTTTGCGGCGCTGGAATTGTCGGGAGGCACGACTAGGTCTGTGCTCAAATTCGGCATGACAAGCGGGGTGGATTGACTCGTCACGGGGACTGGCTTGACGGAAGCCGCGGTCGTATCAGGCTGGCGCTGAAGAGACAAAGCGGCCGGCGCAACGGACAAAAGCTCACCGGGCGTGACGGCCTGGGCTGGAATGGCAATATTCCGAGCAAACGATGGTGGCGGGGAGGTCACGCTGTCGAGGTTTGCAGTGAGTTGCGGCACAAGTGGTGGGGGATTCGTCGAAGGATCGGCTAGCTTCGGTGCAGGAGCAGACAGGCCCCACTTCTCGAAACCCGCGAGAAGTGGTACACCCGCTGGTAAACAAGTGGATTGTGAAGAAGTGGTTGGTGAAGACGCGGCTTCTGGAACGGGCGCGGATTTGGTTGCCGGCTTGGCGGCGGACTTTGGAATCGGATTCGGCGAATTGAGACTTGGAGTAGAGGCGCCCGTGGGATTCGGAGCGACGTTGGGGTTGGGTTTGGAATCGGATTTTGCAGCCGGGGCAGATTGCTTCTGGAAATGTTCCGGCTCGGCACTGGAGATGGATGAGGCGAGCTTCGCGCCGAAACTCGATGGTATGGACGACGACGGGAAATGGATCGAGGCGGGAGCCACTGGTGCCGCCACCGGGATGAGAGTTGCGTCTACGCGCATCGGAGTACCGCGGGTTCGGTTGCACTCGATGCGCCAATTGCGCGAAGTCCGACTTGGGCTGGGAAGATGAGGCGATGGCTGCAAAGTCAAAGAGTTACATGAAGGGTCACACTCGGTGAGAGGGGAAGTGGGCGGCAAGGAGAGTGGATGCGGCAAGGGTTGCCGGGTAATCCCGGCAAAATCAAGCCGGCGAAAAATCAGCCGGGCATTCGGGCGATTTAATGGCGATGATGCCAGCGTTGCAGCAGGTGGGCGGCATCGAGTTCCTGTTGCTCGCGGCGCAATTGTTCCTGCTGATAGGCTCGGCGCTGGCGGGCGCGCAGGGTTTCGAGGACCTCGCGTTCGCGATAGGCCTGATGGTATGCGCTGGCCGCTTGCTGACGCAGGAGTTCGAGCCGGCGAATGTCGGACTGGAGTTCCTGGCGGAAGTGAAACAGGTTCTCGCGCAGAACGGAAGCGAACTGGAGTTCAGCGCCGGTGCGTCCGGCAGAGAGCGCGGCGGAGTCGGACTGCGCGGAGTCGGAGAGGAAGCGGTCGAGTTGTGCCAGCGTTTCCTGGGCGCGGGAGGCCTGGAGATTGGCCTCCTGCAGTTGGAGGGTGCGCTGGCGTTCGACGCTTTGGCGAAGGCGGAGTAGCGGGGCGAGAACAAAACGGAACGACACGGCTTATGCCGGGAGCGCCATGAGGCGATCGAGGGACTCTTTCATGATGGCAACTTCCTGCGAGGGTTGTATGAGGAATTCGCGAAGCGCGGGCATGAGCGCGATGGCGCGATCAAGATCGGGATCGCTGTTTTTCTGGTAAGCCCCGATGCGGATCAGTTCCTCGGAAGCTTTGTAAGTGGCAAAGAGGCGGCGGATGTGGTTGGTTTTTGCGAGATGAGGGGCAGAGATAACAGCGGGCATGATGCGGCTGATGCTGTCGAGGATGGAGATGGGAGGATAGTGGCTCTGGGCAGCAAGGCGGCGATCGAGCATGACGTGGCCGTCGAGCAGGGCGCGAGCGGCGTCGACCAGGGGATCGTTTTCGTCGTCGCCTTCCATGAGCACGGTGTAGAAGCCGGTGATGGTGCCGGAGCCGAAGGAGCCGGCGCGCTCGATCAGGCGGGCAAGCAGAGTGAAGACCGAGGGCGTGTAGCCTTTGGCGGTGGGCGGTTCGCCGGCGGCGAGTCCGATTTCGCGTTGCGCCATGGCGAGACGGGTAAGCGAGTCGACAACCAGCAGCACGTGCTGGCCCCGGGCGCAGAAATATTCGGCGATGGTGGCGGCGGCAAGGCCGGCGCGGATGCGGAGCAGCGGATCCTGGTCGGAGGTGGAGACGACCACGACGGAACGGCGGCGGCCAGCTTCGCCGAGTGAGTTGAGCAGTTCTCCGACTTCGCGTCCACGCTCGCCGATCAGGCCGAGGACAGTGAGGTCCGCGCTAGTGTTGCGGGCCATCATGCCGATGAGCGTGCTTTTGCCGACGCCGCTTCCGCCAAAGATGCCAACGCGCTGGCCGCGTCCGCAGGTGAGGAAGGCGTCAATGGCGCGGATGCCGCAGCCGAGGGCATCGCGGATGGGGGTCCGTTCAAGCGCGAGCGGGGCTTCGCGATCGAGAGCAAAGCGCTCGCGGCAAATGGGAGTGGGAAGACCGTCGATGGGATTGCCCGCGCCATCGAGCACACGGCCGAGGAGGTGCTCGCTAAGGCGCAGGGAAGGACGGCGTCCCCAGACGACGACTTGGTCGCCATAGCGGATGCCGGTGGGGCGGCGCAGGGACATGGAAAGAACCGTGTGGCCGCGGAAGCCGACAATTTCTCCCGGCCAGTGGCGGCCGCGGGAATCGATGATTTCGCACGCTTCGCCGACTGTACAAAAGGGGCCTTCGGATTCGACGAGCTGGCCGACGACTTGCACGACGCGGCCACGCCAGCGCAAACCGGATGAAGTCTCGAGGTGGGAGAAATAAGCGGAGAGGATCTGTGAAGTCATCTCAGCGCGTCTTTTGCTCTGGTGCGGGCGCTAGTGTCGTCGATGGGGAAGCTGGTTTCGCAGCCGGGGCAGAACCGGCGGACGCGCCCGGCCTTTCGGCGAGCAGGTCGAGTAGTCCGGTTTCAATTTCCTTGAGTTGCGATTCGAGGCCGACTTCGGTCGAGCCGAGTGATGTTTCGATGTGGCATTCGCCGGGAGGGATGGCGGGATCCTCGTGAACGTCGGGCGCGGGAACATCTTCGAGCTGGCAGGCGAAGTAGTGCCGCCAGTCAGTCGCTTCTTTAGCGTGAACTCGCAGAATGACTTTGGTGCCGGTATCGAGTTTCTCGAGCGTGACCCGAACAATGCCGGCGAGAGCGTGCGGGTCGATTTGCACCTCGCGATGCAGGATTTTGCGGGCTATGGCGAGCGCCAACTCGACGACTTCGCCTTCGATGCGGCGGTAGTAATTTTGACGTTCGAGCGCGAACTCATGGAGGGCGCGGCCGATCTCGGCGCGCTGTTTGGCGAGGGCCGCATCGAGTTCGGAGCGGAGCTGCTGTTGCGCGCTTTGGCGTCCCTGCTCGAAGGCCTCGGTGTGCTGACGGCGGCTTTGGCCCTCGCCGGGCTGGCCGGCATCGGACCCACTGCCTGGGGCTCCGGCATCGGCGTAGGTGAACAACGAGGGTTCGGGAACGAGCTGCCGCTTGGTAGCGCTAGACGACATACTCCTCCTGCGATTCGGCGCTCAGGACCAGCTTGCCTTCCGATTCGAGTCGGCGCGCCACTTCCACGATTTCGTGCTGCGCCTCATTCACGGCCTTGGCGCGAACTGCTCCTAATACCTCCATGTCTTCTTTGAGCATGTCTACGGCGCGCGACGACATGGACTTGAAAACCAGGTTCTTGAGTTCTTCGGTGGCGCCGCGCAGGGCCATCGCCAGAGTCTTCTTGTCGAGCTGTCCGAGCAACTCGCGGATACCGGCTTCCGGCACTCCGAGCAGATCTTCGAAGGTAAACATCAGGTTGCGAATGCCGAGCGCCATTTTGGGATCGTCTTTTTCGATGATCTCCAGGATGCCTTTACTTTTGATCGGCTCGATCTGGTTGAGCAGGTCGGCGGCGCCTTTGAACCCGGCATAGGCACGCCGGCTTTGTTCGCCGACCGACTCCAGCTGTTTATTCAGGGCGACCGCAACTTTCTGGGCCACATCCGGGGAAAACTGACGCAACTGCGCCAGGCGCTTGATGGTTTCGGCGCGAACCTCTTCGGGCAGGCGCAACAAAAGCGTCGAGCCCTGACGAGCGTTCAAATGGGCCAGGATGAGGGCGATGGTTTGCGGATGCTCCACTTCCAGGAATTTGGCCAACTGCTGCGGATCGGCTTCCTGCAGGCTTTCCAGTTGGACGGCATTCTGTTCCATCGTATTTCTGACCTGATCGAGCAGTCGTTGGGCGCCCGCTTCACCAAAGGATTTTACGAGCAGTTTCTGGGCATATTCCGGGCCGCCCTCGGCCAGGTAACCCTGGGTAAGGCTGAGCTGGTAGTACTCTTCGAGCACCGAAATCGCGGTCTCGGGTTTGAAGTGTTCCAGCTCCGCGATCCGCCGCGTCAGGCGCTGCACATCGTTCTCCGGGAGATTCCGGTAGATGTGGCTGGCAGCTTCTTCTCCGAGTAACACCATCAGGATGGCTGCCTTCTGTAGGCCCGGGTTGGAGACGGGTGTGGACATGGGTGGTGGAGCCTTGCTATTTCTTCTTGTGCGAGCTACTTACTTCTTTTGGTCGTGGATCCAGGTCTGCACCAGACGGCTGGCGGCGGCCGGTTCGGCTTTGATTTTCTCGCCCAGCTCTTTTTTTAGCGCCCCGGCGCGCCGGGCTTCCTCGCTGGCCGGAGGAAGGTCGATTTTGCCGAGCCCATTGCCGGCGGCTGCGCCGGCAATTGACTGCGTAAGATGCGCGGGAATCTGTTTAAACGCGGCGATCGCATGTTTTTTTACCGGGTTCAGGACCAGCACATAGACCACCAGGAAGAGCAGCGTAATTCCAACGTAGCGCAGCGCACCGATCCAGGGCTGGATGAGGAGACGATATTTATCCATCTTGCCGGGAGCGACGGGGGTTTCGACGGAGACGGTTTGGAAGGAGAGGTTTTCGACTGCGAGCAGATCTCCGCGCTGATCGTCGACTCCGATGGCGGCGCGCGCCAGTTTTTCGATGGCCGTCATTTCTTCGGGAGTGCGTTTCCGCCGAACGGTCGACGGCTTGCCCTTTTCCTGCTTGGTATCGACGGCGTCATCGACCAGGACGGACGCGGTGATGCGGCGCACGCGGCCCGCCGGGTTCAGGACGTGGCGAATGTTTTTGCTGACCGCAAAGGTTGAGCTGTCGGATTTCGAACTCTGGTTGTCGATGGCCGAAAGCAGGCTCGGAATGGCGCCAATGCTGCCCGGAACAGTACTGCCGGGGGCACTGCTATTGCTAGCCGCGCCCGGCATAGCCGGCAGTACAACCGGCGTAATGGCGGCGTTGCTGCCAGGAACATTGCTGGCGACACCGGGCACACCCGCCGGATTGGCGCCTCCGGCAAGTTCTTCGGAATGCTGC
This sequence comes from Terriglobales bacterium, assembly GCA_049520095.1. Classification (GTDB taxonomy): domain Bacteria; phylum Acidobacteriota; class Terriglobia; order Terriglobales; family Acidobacteriaceae; genus Acidiflorens. Next base: position 25,263 of record JBEKQC010000034.1, on the reverse strand, counting down.
TGGGCGACAGTGGCGGTGGATTTCGGATCGTAGATTTCGGAAGACTCTTCACTGCTGCTGAGGTCGTAGTCTACGTGCACGCTGGCGCGAACATGTTCGGCGCCGACGACGGGCTCGATGGCATGCACGGCAGCGGCGGCCAGTTCCCCGTCGGAGTCAAAGGAGGCGCGGCCGGATGGACCGCGCCGCGCGAGAAAAGACATGGCTGTTTCGGCGTCGACCACCGTAACATTTTCAGGCTGCAGGCCATCGACGGCGCTGGCGACCAGTTGCGGGATGGCTTGCTGAGCTTCGCGGGAAAGGATGCCGCCACGCGTTTTCACGATGACGGCGGCCTTCGATGCATGCTCCTGCTCGGTGAACAGCGACTCCCGCGGCAGCACCAGGTGAACGCGCACGGCCTCGACTTCGCTCAGTGTCTGCAGCGTGCGTTCGAGTTCCCCTTCGAGGGCGCGCTGATAGTTCACCTTTTCGCTGAAGTCCGATCCCGCCCAGTTCGGCGTGTCGAACAGTTCGAAGCCGAGGCGGGCATTGCGCGGCAAGCCCTGCGCGGCCGTTTCCAGGCGGGCGGCATCCAGTTTCTCGGAGGGCACGAGAACGCTTCCGCCATCCGGGGAAATCTCATAAGGAATATTTTTGGCCGCCAGGCGGCTGCCCATCGACTGCGCATCCTGCGGCTTGAGTCCGGAGTAGAGGATGACGTTCTTGTGATCGAGCAAGGTGACGAACAGCCACAGGGTGAGCCCGACGGCGGCTGCTCCTCCGGCAAGCAGAGCTTTCTGCTGCAGGCTCAAGCCGCGCAGAAAGTCCTGAATTTGATTTAGGCCCTGACCCAAATTTCCCAACTCCTAGCGTCGATCAACCGCCAAAACGCAGCATAAACGCACAACTGTCATCCTGAGCGAAGCCGAAGGGGAAGGACTTGTTGCATTTGCCTCCGCTGTACAACGGCGTGAGATTTCACAGCACCTTCAAAACTGCATGTTTGAAATCGTCTGGTATGCCTGCACGATCTTGTTTCGCACCTGCATCATCAACTGAAACGACAGATCGGCCTTTTCGACGGCAATCATGGCGCTGTGCAGATCGGCGCCTCTACCGTTGAGGAGCTGCGCTACCTGGGTGGCGGCATCGCCCTGCGCGCCCTCGGCCTGATCGATGGACTGTTGCAAGGTCTCGAGGAATTTGCCCCCGTCGGCGGCGCCCACGGGGGCGGTCCCGATGTCGGCGGGCAGAATGCGGATGGAAGGAATCGAATTGTTCATGGCTGAGCCTTTCACTTATCGGACATCTGCGACGGGGCAAGCCCCGGCTCTACAACGGCGCACTCAACGCAGCAGGTCGAGCGACTGCGCAATCATGCTTTTTGTGGCCTGCACCGCCGACGCGTTCAGCTCGTAGGCGCGGACCGCACCCAGCAGATCCGTCATTTCTTCAACCGGATCGACCTGCGGATAGGCCACGTAGCCTTGCGGGTTCGCGTCGGGATGTCCGGGCTCGAAGCGCATCACCGGTGGACGCTGATCGGGGACGACCGCGGCCACGCGCACGGCGGAAGCGCTTTCCCGTTGCAGGCCCGCGAGCGAGAATCGGGGAACGCGCTGCGCTTGAAATATCACCAACTGGCGGCGGTATGGACCGCCCGCCGCCGTGCGCGTGGTTTGCGCGTTGGCCATGTTGCTCGCCACCACCTCCGCGCGCTGCCGCTCGGCTCCAAGGGCCGAGCCACTGACCTCCAACATGCCGAACAGGTTCATGACGTGCTCCCTCCATTGATGGCAGCGGATATCTGGTGAAACTCCGATTTCAGAAACGCCACCGCTACCTGAAAGCGCAACTGGTTCTGGGCGAGCAAGAGCGATTCGCGCTCGACCGAGACGTTGTTGCCGTCGGGACGCTCGAGCAGTCCGGGGATTTCGCGCGCGACCGGGGTAAACGACGCTTCCTCTCCGGCCATGGCTTGCTCGATCTCGCCGGCGAACGGACGAAGGTCGCGGGTCCGATACCCCGGAGTGTCCACGTTCGCGAGGTTGGCGGCAATGATTTGATGGCGAAACGCGCTCAGGTCGAGCACGCGTTCCAGGCCACGCATCAGCGGGGTAACGATCATGGACATGGTTGCTCCTTGTTATTGGTACTGTTGTTCGTATTGCGAAGATTGTTATTTGCGAGTTCGTTGCTGCGAAGCTCGTTAACGCGAAGCTGGCTGCGATAGTTATCCCGCGGCGGCAGGCCAAACTCGCGGACTTTGTTGCGCACCGTGCGCAGGCTGACGCCGAGCAGCTCGGCCGCGCGCGCGCGGTTCCCTCCGGTCGATTCGAGGGTCATGACAAAAAGCTGGCGCTCCATTTCTCCGAGCGAGAGCCCGGGTTTCCACTCCGGGGAGCGAGGCACAACAGGCGGAATTTTTCCGGACAGATTTGTCCCGTGCAGGTTTTTTCCATGCTCCAGGGCTTCAATGCCAATCTCGCCGCCGCGCGTCAAAGCTACAGCCCGGCGCACGAAGTTCGCGAGCTCGCGCACGTTGCCTGGCCAGCTCTGCTCTTCGAGACGGGCCAAGAGTTCTCTGGATAAGCAGACGTTTGTGGTGGGGGCCGCGGAGGTTGCAGCTGAGGCATAAACCCCGGCGAAATACTCGGCCAGCTCCGGAATGTCGGACGCGCGGTCGCGGAGCGGTGGCAGAGAAATCGGAATCACGTTAAGACGATAGTAAAGATCGGCGCGGAAGTGGCCTTCCGCGACCGCAGCCTCGAGCGGACGGTTGGTGGTGGCGATGACGCGGATGTCAACGTGTACGGTCTGGTTCGATCCCAGGCGATCGAACTCGCGCTCCTGCAGGGCGCGGAGCAATTTTGGCTGCAACGCCAGCGGCATTTCGCCCACCTCGTCGAGCAAGAGCGTGCCGCCGTTCGCCGTCTCAAACTTGCCGGGCCGGGCGCCGACGGCTCCGGTAAAAGCGCCACGCGCGTGTCCGAATAACTCGCTTTCGAGCAAGGTTTCCGGAAACGCGGTGCAATTGAGGGCGACGAATGGTCCGGATTTACGGCGGCTGAGGCGATGGATGAGGCGGGCGATCAGCTCTTTGCCCGTGCCGCTTTCGGCTTCGATCAGGATGTCGGCATCGGTGGCGGCGGCCTGGCGGGCGCGCTCGAGCGCCTGCTCCCACGCCGGTGAGTGTCCGATGAGCGCTTCGGTGTCTTTGTTCCTATCCTTGCCCGCCTCCTCGGCGCGGCGCAAAACTTGCTCGACCGCGAGTTCGAGTTTCTCAAAGCAGACCGGTTTGACCAAGTAATCGCAGGCTCCGTTGCGCATGGCTTCGACCGCGTCGGGCACGCAACCATAGGCGGTCAGCAGGATCACGGCCGTGCGTACCGACGAGATTTGCGCTTCTGTCTTTTGCACCTCGCGCATCAGCTCGAAGCCGTCGTGGCCGGGCATACGCACATCGGTGATTACCAGCGAGTGCTGGCCGGCGCGAAACTTCTCCAGCGCTTCGGTGCCGTTCACCGCCACATCGACCAGCCATCCGCGGCGCTGGAAGCGCGCTTCGAGCGCGGCCCGCATGCCGGCATCGTCGTCGGCGATGAGTAGCCGGTTCATAGCTCGGCTCCAGACTCGGCTGCTGGGCATGGAGGTTCGGGCAAACTCCCGGATGAGAGTTCTGCCAAATGTTCGGGTAAAATTCCGGGTAAACCCTCAGACGAATCTTCAGCTTCCGTCGGATGGGTGGTTCCGAGCGTTCCATTACGGGGAAGGCGAAGAAAAAAAGTCGCACCGTAACCGGGGCGGCTCCGTACGGCAATCGAGCCTCGGTGCTGTTCGAGAATGCGGCGGCAGACGGCCAGTCCGAGTCCGGAACTGCCCGGCCGGGTGCTGAATCCGGCGTCAAAGATGTGCGGCAGGTCGTCTGGGGCAATGCCCGGCCCGGTGTCGCGGACGGCGATTTCGACGACGTCGGCTTCCGTAGGGCCGCCGTCCCGCAAGCTATCCGACGAGCTCTCCAACGAGGCGCAGTCGGTGCCGCGAATCGAGAGCCATCCGCCGCCCGGCATGAAGCGAAACGCGTTGAGCGCGAGGTTGAGCAACACCTGCTCGAGCCGGTGCCGGTCGGCCTGAATGGTGACACCGTTGAGGCCGTTGATGATCTGCATTTCGACGCGCGCCTGCTTGGCGAGCGGCAAGAGAAAGTCGTAAGCCCAGTCGAGAAGTTGGCCTGCGTCGGTGGGGGCGAGTTCGGGCTGAGGCGTATTGTGCAGGTGGAGCACGTTGTTGACGGTGGCGGAAAGCGTGCGCAGCCCAGCCTGAACGTGTTCGATCCAGCGGCGGCTTTCGCCCGCGAGATTAGCCTCGGCTAAGAGTCCGGCGAAGAGTTCAAGGCTGCCCAGGGGATTGCGGATTTCATGAGCAAGCAGGGCCGACATTTCCACGAGCGCTTGCTGGCGGCGGAGATGCTCGCGATCTTGCTCAAGCTTTTTTGCCTCGCTGACATTGCGCAGGATAAACACCGAGGTGGCGCGGGTGGGGCCTTGCTCCAGCCAGGCGTGACGGATGGCGACCCAGACGGGCTGGGCATGATTCGAACCAGATGGATTCAAATCGGAGAGCGACAATTCGTGCTCTTCGCCACTCCCGCGCGCCAGGCCGAGCGCCGCAGAGAGCGCGACGGGCAATGCCTCAACCGATTCGAAGCTGCCACCGAGCAGGCGGGCCGCTTCCGGGTTCAGAGTCGAAATCCGGGATCCGGCTTCGATCACCAGAACACCGCACGGCAAGCCCTCCACAATGCGGCGCAGACGTTCGCGGATGCGGTGATTTTCTTCGAGACTGGTGGCCAGATCGCGGTTGGTGACTTCCAGTTCCTGGCGAAGATGAGACACCTGCCCTTGCAGCTGTCCGTACGTACGCTCCAGTGAACCTGCCGCCTCGGTGAAAGATGCGAAGGCCCGTGCTAAAGGATGCTCGGGGTCGCGCACCGGGTCTCGCGGGATTGGAAAATTGGTGGACATGAAGATCACATTGCAACGGCGATGCCAGCCCGGCATAAATTGCCTTAGAACGCGCTTATGCTGGGTACGGATGAAGGCGACCTCTTGTTTGACTGGGCAGGCTTTAGCGCGAGCTGCGAAAACTGTCCTCGGCGAGTAACAGGTGTTCGGGGCGAATCAACGGTTGATCTTCGGATAGGATCAGGGCGCGTTCGATTGCGTTCTGCAGTTCGCGAATGTTCCCGTTCCACGGCTGGGTCTTCAGCGACTGCAGCGCTTGATGGGACAATATCGGGGCGGGCCGGCGGGAGGCATATTTTTCCAGGAAGTGGGCTGCCAGTTGCGCAATATCTTCGGAGCGCTCGCATAGTGGCGGAATTTCGATGGGGAAGCCGCAGAGACGGTAGTACAAGTCTTCCCGAAATTTTCCCTCACGGACCAGACTCAACAGGTGCGCGTTGGTGGCGGAGATGATGCGAGCATCGACACGCACGACTTCGGCGCTGCCCAAGCGCTGCAGTTCTTTCTGCTCTAGAAAACGGAGCAGTTTCGGCTGGAGGCTCAACGGCATCTCGCCGATTTCATCGAGGAAGAGCGTGCCTCCCTGCGCCGCTTGGATTCTTCCGGCATAGGATTGCATGGCTCCGGTAAAAGCGCCGCGGGCGTATCCAAAGAGTTCGGCTTCGAGCATGGTTTCCGGAATGGCGGCGCAATTGACAACCGCGAAAGTCCGTGCGGCGCGCGGACTCAGATAGTGAATGGCGCGGGCGACGATTTCCTTGCCGCACCCGGTTGGACCGGTGATGAGCACCGTGGTGTTGCGCGGCGCCAGCAGGCGCGCCAGCCGATAGACGGGTTGCATGATGCGCGAGTTGCCGATCATTCCGGGGAGGGGAGCTTCGATAATGGACTGAACGGCAGCAACGGCGGGCAGAAACTTGTCTTCGGCGCCATCCATTGCCGAGCTTTTTTCAGCTGGGGCGGGCCCCGAGCGAAGTAGAAGGAGAGCGTCCGCCCCTCCGTAGCTGATGGAGGAATCGGTGGAGGAATCTATCGTGGACCACATTTCCGGAAGCGGGTTTTCTTTCTCTTCGGGCGCGGTGGTCTCGGCATCGCTGTCTGGATCGAGCAGTACGACTTCGATTCCGGGAAAACGCTGGCGGACGGTGTGGCTGAGTTCCTCCGCATCGAGGTCAGGCAAACGGCGGTCGAGAAAGAGCACCTGCCAGAAGCCGCTTTCCAGATGGACCAGGGCTTCGGCTCCTCCACTGGCCTGTTCGAAGCGGCGGACGGGGGAACGCAAACTTTCGAGGACACGCTGACGCACGACGGGGCTGGGGCTCGCTACCAGAATGTGGTCGGCATAGCGGCTCGGGATCGGGAAAGTGGTCATACATTCGATTTGAAACGGATGTGATTAGAACGAGATTAGATGGAGATTAGAAGGCTCTGTCGAAAGGAAACCATCGTGTAGCCAGAGCGGCAAATTTTGCTTTACAGGTGAATGATTTCGTAGGTGTCGTGCATTTTCTGCCGGGTGAGTCGCGGGCTAATTCTGTATTGCGGAGTAAACAATGCGAGCCGCGAGCGATCCCAAAACTCTGCCTTCTCGAAGCTCATGGCTCGTGGCCGCTATTTCTCGACGAAGACCAGTTCGCCGTTTTCCACTTTGATGTCTCTTACGTTGTTGGGGAGCTTGAGCTGATCGCGCTGCTCGGCGAGTTTCTTCTGCAAGACCTCGTTGATCAGCGACGCGGGCACAGAGAGATCGCCGACCTTGACCTCGGTGGCATCGAAAGTGGCGTAACCATCTCTGGAGCCGAGATGCCCGGCCAAAGTGAGATACACGTCTTTGCCGGCGATCTGCGTGAGGAACTGGCCGCGAACCAAGTCTCCATCCATGGAGACTTGGTAATCCTTGATACTGGGAACCGCGCCGGGAAACTCCATGGCAGGAGTTGCGGCGGCAGAGCTGGCTGGCCCACTGGTGGAAGTATTCGCAGGCGCTGGCGTAGCAGCGGGCAAAAGGCCGGCAGCTTGCTCGAGGGCGGCGGACAATTCTCCGGAATTCATCCGCACTTCGCTCTCACCTTCCCCAGACACCTTGGGCTGGGCCAGTTGGTTCAACTTCTCCTGGAAAGACTGCGCATTGGCTGCCGCCGTGGCGGGAGCGACGGCGGGCGCAACCGGCGCGGGGCGCTTCAGGACGAGAACTAGCGTAAGAATCGAGATGGCCAGGGTCGCGAAACTGATGATGCGCTGAATCTTCACGAAGAGACCCCCCACACTGTTATCTATGGTACGCGTGTAGAGAAAAGAGTTTGAGATGACGATGGTGCTATGGCTGTGGGAGCATTGGGAGACTGGGATTGCGTAAACAAGCTGCGCAGAAACTCGATTACTTCTTTTGCAGATCAATCTTTAGCACTCGGCAAGATACTTCCGGGTTTGGCTTCCAAACATATCCGTCAGCGAAAGTAATGCTTCTAAGCAAGACCCGTACTCGTCCTGGTACGCGGGCTTGGTGGGCATACGTGACCGTGTACTGCATGCCCGGGAAAAAAAGGGCGTTTTCTCCATCGCAGTGGATGTTGTCTGATCGATCGCCGATCAGTTTGCAGTTGAATTCGAGCCGGCGAATCGGCAACTTGCCAGCGTTCATGAAAGTAATCGAGACAGAATCCAAGCTACCTGTGCCACTGATCAGGGTGACCGGACAACGGCCGGCAGCATGAGCCAACGGACCCAGAAGCACAGCCAAAATGGCGACTCCAATTCTTTTCGACATGAATTTATAATTCGCAATTATCGGACGAGGGACGCCCATCCTCACATAAGTCCACTACCACAAGAATATCCTTCATTCCACGATAGCCAGCACATCGCCCGGGTTTACGGCCGCGCCAGGGGTCGCTGATATTTTTTTAACCACTCCCTTTTTTGGCGACTTGATTTCGTTCTGCATTTTCATGGCTTCGACTACGACGATGCCCTGGCCGGCTTCGACATCGGAATTTTCCGCGACCAGCAGACGCACCACGCGGCCGGGCATGGGCGCGAGAATTTTTCTAGGGCCTTCTTCGTCTCCGGCGGCTTTCTGGCGCGAGCGCAGGGAGCGCGGATCGCGCAACTCAACTGCGAAACGGGCACTGCCTACCCACATGTGGAGATCGGTGGCCGTCTGCTCGCGCTTGATTTCGTAGGAGTGGCCATCGACCAGCAGAGACAAAACGTCGCGGCGGGGGATGACCGCGTCGACATGGATCGGCTGGCCGTCCAAGCGGCACTCCCACCCGGCGGCCGCTTTTTCGAGCTCGAGGCGGTGCGGTTTGCCTCCCGCTTTGTCGCCAGCATTGCCTCCCACGATGATTTCGTAAACCATAAGATCAGCGTAGCCCTTCCGAACGACCCTTCTGTTTCCAGTTGGAGACAAGCGTTGCCGACCCGCTGGAAGTTGTGCCACCGGCGCCGCCATTCTTACCGACGGACGAAGCTGGATCGAGCACGGCAAACATTCCGGCGGCAATGGCGGCTATCGTCTCCATGGTTTTGATCCCAGGCGCGTTGATCTCAGGCTTTGGTGCGAGCGAGGCTACGGCCGGATTGGCTTTTGCGAGCAGGCGATCAAGGTATCCCGTGTCGAGCTTTCCTGCCTGGAAATCCGCATCGCCGAGGATGCGCAGGAACAGCGAAATGTTGGTCTTGATGCCGGCCACGAAATATTCGTAGAGCGCTCGTTCGAGCCGCATGATGGCCTGCTGCCGGTCGCTGGCGTAGCCGATCAGTTTGGCGAGCAGCGGATCGTAATCCATGGGAACATTCCAGCCTTCGTACATGCCGCTATCGCGGCGGATCCCCGGTCCCGAGGGCTGGAGCAGCACCGTGATCTTGCCGGGACTGGGGAAATAATTGTTGTCGGGATCTTCGGCGTAGATGCGGCACTCGATGGCGTGCCCGCGAATCGCTACGTCGGACTGGGCAAAAGGCAGCTTCTCACCGGCCGCGATCTGGATCTGCAGGTGCACGAGATCGAGTCCGGTGGTCAATTCGGTGACCGGATGTTCCACCTGCAGGCGCGTGTTCATTTCCAAAAAGTAGAAATTCTTTTGTTGATCGACTAGGAATTCGACGGTGCCGGCATTGGTGTAGTTGGCTGCCTGCGCAACTTTGACGGCCACTTCGCCCATGCGGCGGCGCATTTCGGGATCGACAATCGGCGAAGGCGCTTCCTCGAGAACTTTCTGGTGCCGGCGCTGGATGGAACATTCGCGCTCACCCAGCCAGACGGTATTTCCGTGCTCATCGGCCAGTATTTGCATTTCGATGTGGCGGGGATTGACGATCGCCTTTTCGATATAAACTTCGCTGTCGCCGAAAGAACGCAGCGCCTCGCTCTGGGCAGATTCGAGGGCGGAACGAAGTTCCGAGCGCGTGTGCACCAGGCGCATGCCTTTGCCCCCGCCCCCGGCCGCGGCCTTCAGCATCACGGGATAGCCGATGCGCTCGGCAACTTCTTCGCCTTCTTCGGGAGAAGCGAGGCCGCGCGAGGTTCCGGGAACAAAGGGCACACCGGCTTTCTCCATCTGCTGGCGGGCGCTGGTTTTCGAGCCCATCATTTTCATGGAGTGCGGAGTGGGGCCGATGAATTTCACGCCGGCATCCGCGCATGCCTGGGCGAACTTCGCGTTTTCCGAGAGGAAGCCGTAGCCGGGGTGGATGGCCTCGGCACCGGAGCGTTTGGCTACGTCGAGAATCTTATCCATCCGAAGATAAGACTCGGCAGCTGGAGCGGGGCCGATGGGGTAAGCCTCGTCGGACTTACGGACATGGAGTGCGGCGCGATCGACGTCGGAATAGACGGCAACGGTGGCGATGCCCATTTCGCGGCAGGCGCGTATGATGCGCACCGCGATCTCTCCGCGATTGGCGATCAGAATCTTCTTGAACATCTCAGTCGAATGCGCTGTTTGGGCGCGTAGGGCCCCACTGATTTTACCCGTGGGAGCGGCAGTGTGCGTGATGCAAATCACCTGTGATTGTGATTTTGAGGGCCTGTCCGATGCTTGGCCCCTAAAGCGATGCGTGATAGAAGCCGCGGCTTTTTAGCGCGGGGATTTGATAAAGGCGGAGTTTATTGCGGTGAGTATTCCGTGGCGGCGGGAACAGCGTCAGCGCTGGAGGCTTGGCCATCTGCGATCGGCTGGGACGGGCGAGGACGCCCGTCCCCACACGAGCAAAAAGCCTACTTGTTCTGATCCATAACGATGGCACCGCCGGGCTGTTTTTCGGCCTTGGCTTTCTTGGTAGCCATGGTTTTGTCGACCCACTCGTCGGCTGTCTTCAGGTCGGCGGCGCGGGCTGCCAGGTCATCGCACTGGATATCAGCGCGTTCCCGATACATCAGGTTCATATAGGCCATGGCATCGTCGTAGTCGGGACGAAGCTGGAGCGCCTTGTTCAGGTTATCGATGCCTTCCTGTACGTTGGGCGTATTTTGCTCCTTCAACATCGCACAGACTTTCTTGTCCTTGGCCGGCAGGGAGTCGTCGGGCTTCATGCCAAGCTTGGCACGCTCTTCCTGACGCGGGACATAGGTCTGCGTCCAATCGATGACAGCCACCGAGTAATACGGCTCGGGATCGTTGGGATCAACCTGGGAAGCTTTCTTGTAGTATTCCTTGGCCAAGTCGAATTTCTTCATCTGCAGGTAGAGGTAGGCGATACCCTTGATGCTGTTGATGTTTTTGGGATCGACCTGCAACACTTGCTTGTACTGGTCAATCGCCTGCTCACCATAACGGTTGTTGTCGGGAGTGTCGGCGCCCGGAATGTACTGCTGGGCAAAGGCAGTGGCCAAATACAGGCGGGCATTAATGAGGGTCGGATCGAGGGCGACCGCTTGCTGGAAGTGGTCGATCGCCTGCTCGAACTTGGAGTTCTTGTAAGCCTGCACACCTTTGTTGAGATGGTCCCGCGCCTTAAGCTTGTTGCAGCCGGTGCTGGCGAGCATCACCAGCGCGGCGGCGAAAACCACCAAGAGCTTTTTAGTCGTTTTCATTGCTTTATGAGTCTCCCTTGCTGCGGAGTGTCGGAAAAAATCTGAGGCCGAACGACCAGCGAGACATAACACCGGAATGCAAGTGTTTCGCTATCGGATCATCGGGCTCTCGAATCGTCGGCTGGCCCGAATCCGATCGCCCGATTCTAGCCGCCCGCTTCGATTTTGGCTGTGATCAAGCCGACCTTGTCGACTCCGGCCGAATGCGCGATATCAATGACGCTGGCGACGTCGGCGAAGGGTACGTTGTCGTCACCCTTCACGAACATGACCTTCTCGGCACGGGTTTTGAAAATATCTTCCAAGCGGCCCTGCAGAGTTTCCCAGGTAGCCTCGTCCTGATTGATCTTGAGTCCCGGAGGATTGCCAGCGCCACGGTCGATCAACTGCACCACGATGGTGCGATCAGGCGTGGGCGGCGGCTGTTTCTGATCCTTCGGCGGAGGCTGGGGCACCAACGCCTCCAAGCCTTTGGGGGTCAGCGGCGTAATCACCATGAAAATGATCAGCAGTACCAGCAACACGTCAATCAGTGGCGTGACGTTCATGTTCGCGTTCTGGCCCCCTTTGGGGCCGACTGCCATACTCATAATCGATCTCCTGTATCGCTACCGCCCTCTACTGCGATTGCGTGCTATTGCCCGCCCGTCGGCGTCGTGGGTGTCGGTGGAATGGCGCCCGGTGGCGGGGCCATGTTTCCGGACTTCTTTTGGTCCGTCAAAAGGCCGAGTTGGTCCACGCCGGCGGCGCGAACATTGTCCACAACCTCGACTACCCAACCGAACTTCGCCCGCATGTCGGCCTTGAGAAACACTCGCTTGTCGGTCCGGTTCGCCAACTTATCCTTGATCTTCTGCGTCAGATCATCAGGCTTGACGACATCGGTCCCGAAGAAGACTTTGTCATCCCGAGTGATGGCAACCAACAGCGCGTCTTCCTTGTCGGCGTCGTGCATATCCGTCGGATTATTGACTTTGGCCATGTCCACGGGGACGCCATGTTGCAACATGGGCGTAACCACCATGAAGATGATGAGCAGTACGAGCATCACGTCCACCATGGGTGTGACGTTGATGTCGGAAGTGACGTTCGCCGCTTCGTTTCGCTTCGCTAATGCCATGGAATTCTGTCTCCTGCGTATCTTGCCCTTGGCGCGCCCCAAGACCTGCTCGGCGGAGAGCCGGGCGTCCCCGCCCGGCTAGAGCCTTCGACTGCGCTCAGGCCCGGCTCGCGAGATGCCCGTCCCCTCATCGCATCAGCAACTCATGGGTGCAATCCGCGGCCTTACGACCGGCGCATGCTCCGGCGCTTCAGGAAGTAATCGATCAGTTCGCTCGAAGAGTTATCCATCTCCACGTCGAACGCTTCCACGCGGCCGGTCAAATAGTTGAACATCATGACCGCCGGAATCGCCACGAACAGGCCGACTGCGGTAGTCACGAGCGCTTCGGAAATACCCCCCGCGACCGCGGCCAAGCCGGTTGCCTTTTCCTTGGCGATGCCGTTGAAGGCGTTCAGAATGCCGACCACCGTTCCGAACAGTCCCACGAAGGGAGCCGTCGAACCGATTGTCGCCAGACCGCCCAAGCCACGCTTCAGCTCAGCGTGCACGATGGCTTCGGTACGTTCCAGTGCGCGCTTCGACGCTTCGATGGTCTCGCCAGGAATTTCGCCCGGGCTATCCTGGTGGGCCTTGAATTCCATCAGGCCCGCGGTGACCACCTTGGCCAAGTGACTCTTCTTGTTACGTTCAGCGACTTTGATCGCCTCGTCAATCTTGCCTTCGCGCAGGGCTCCGGCGACTGCGGGAGCGAATGAGCGGGACTGATTGCGGGCGGCGTTAAAAGCCATCCAACGGTCAATCATCACGCCGATCGACCACCCCGACATGATGAAGAGAATGATGACCACGGCTTTCGCCAGAAGACCCATCTGCTTCCAAAGCGAAATCGGGTCCCAACCGACCGAGCCCTCGTCAAAGAGCCAAGCGGCGAAAAGATGGAAATTACAGAGTGCGACTGCTGCCAAGTTCACGACCATGAGTTGCTTTTCCTCCTCAGAACTGTTTCTAAATCGCTTCCAATCGCTTGTTCAAACTCTCTTGCGCTGCACCGGGCGCGCGCCCAGCAAAGCGATGCCGCGGAAGCAGCCGACTTCCGATGCCCGCCCCTCAAGGGACGTCTGACACACCAAGGGGCGGAACGGCAAAGCGATACGCCGCTACAAATCCCGAGCTTCTTCCGCAGTCCCCTGATCGGACTCGTTCAGAATCGTTTGATGCAAGAAAACCAAAGTGGGCAGAGTTGCCCCCCGGGTGGTCGAAACCACCCCGGTCCCGTCTCAAGAAAAGGTAGGACGGGGAGGACGTTAAACTGCCTCAAACTTAACTCTAAACCGGCACAAACTCAACCGACACCAGCCGGGGCGGAGAGTTTAGCCTCCGGACAAGCTGAAGATCACATCCACCTGGGTCTCCACGGCGACCGGCTCGCCATTAAGCAGGTATGGCTTATAACGCCACTGCTTAACCGCCTCGATCGCGGCGGGCGCCAACATGGGGTGCCCGCTAATCAACTGCAGGTTCTGAATCGTGCCGTCCTTGCTGATTTCCGCTTGCAGCAGGACATGCCCCTGAATGCGGGCCTGTTTGGCCAGCGGCGGATAATTGGGCTGAACCTTCTTGATCAAAAGACCAGTCGACACGCCAGATGAAACGCGAATCCGTTGCGGGGTCGCGACTTTCGGGATATCGACGTGGCCGGCGCTAAGGATGCCACCCATCACGCCACCTGCCGAGCCTCCGGGAATACCGCCTGGGACACCGCCCGGGACGCCGCCAGCGCCCAGATCCGGGGGCGCTTCATCTTCCTTGATCATCTGAATTTTCTCTGGAATCTTGGTGGGAGTCCGCAACTGGCCGTTGATCACCTCGCTCTGAATCTTCACCACCTTAACCGCCGCAGCCGGCGGGGGTGGGGGTGGCGGCGGGGGCGGAGGCGCTACCAGGAAGGTCATGAGCTGCGTCTTGGGCAACGCGTCGGTATAAATCAGAGGTATCAGGATCAGGATCCCAATGAGCGCGAATTGCCCAAAGAAAGACAAGATGGTGGTGCTCAACCGCCGCTTGGCCCTGAACCTGTTTCCCGATTCAATGAGGCTGTCTTCAAACATAGGCTTCTCCTACAACAGACCGTACGAGAATTTAGACACCGGCCGCGACCTCTTTGCTCCCGCTCTTCGGGGCTCTTGCCCCGCGAGCTTTTGGCCTACCAACCCTGCCTCTGCGGGCAGGTGAAGATTCTACGCCAAATTGCCCGAAATTCAGACCTTAACTTTTTCCTTCGGCTGGGCCGGGCCGCTGCCCGACCGCAGTGGCATGGCAATCGGCTTCTTGTCCCGCCCACCCCGCCAATCCTGGTAGGCAACCAGAATCGGGGCGGCAATGGCGATTGAGGAATATGTCCCAATCAAGATTCCGATGACCAGGGCGAGGCTGAAATTATGCAGCACCTCGCCGCCGAAAAGGAACAGAGCAAGCACGGTAAGGAAAGTCAGGCCCGCTGTCAAGATAGTTCGACTTAAGGTCTGATTAATACTCTTGTTGACGATGTCGGAGAGCTTATCCCGCCGGAGCAGCTTGATATTCTCCCGGATGCGGTCAAAGACGACGATGGTGTCGTTATTGGAGTATCCAATCAAGGTCAGGATGGCGGCAATCACCGTCAGGGAAATTTCCCGGTCCAACAGGGAAAATGCGCCCACCGTGATCAGAGTGTCGTGGAAGACGGTCAATACAGCCGCGACACCGTAGATCCATTCGAAGCGGAACCCCAGGTAGATCAGCATCCCGCCCAGCGAATAAAGGGTGGCCAGGATGGCTTGCTTGCGGAGCTGCTGTCCCACTTGCGGGCCGACGATCTCGACGTTGCGGATGCCAAAATCGGAGACGAAGAAGCTGTCCTGGAGCGAGGCGACAACGGTGGGATCAGCCACACTCTTCAGTTCATCAACGGAACCCAGCACGCCGCTTTTCGCCTTGTCGCGATAGTTAACAATGGCCTGAGCCGTGGCGAAGTAGCGTGGGTTGGCATCGAGGCCGGAGCCGAGGTGGAGCGGGTCCTTCTCCAAGAGATAATTCGCGATGGTCAGGGAGCTGGAGTTGTTGAGATCCTGCTTGCCCTCGGTGGCGTGGCTTTCGAGCGCCTGAATGATCTGGATTTTGCCCTTGTCGAGAGCCTGTTCGCTGGTCTCCTGAATATCGAGGGCGATCAGCACTTCGTTATTGGCGGCTGGTCCGTAGCGTTGCACGCGGGCGTTCTTCAATCCGGCACGCTCGATCTCATTGTGGATGGCGGAAGGATCGGGAGTATGCGCGTACTTCACGTAGACCAGCGTGCCGCCGCGGAAGTCGACGCCCAGCGGGATGTGATGCCAGAACGCCATGGACAGCACTCCGGCCACGCTGAAGATCAGCGAGAAGGTCAGGAAGTACCATTTCTTCCCGAGGAAATCGATGTTTGTGTCTCTAAAGAATTCCACGCTGCTTACGATCCCTTCAAAATTCAGCTATTCGCTAATCGTCTAGATGCTTAATGCTTCTCCCCGCTGTTTCCTACTCAGCACCCAATCAAAAATCACGCGCGATACAAACACTGCCGTAAACAGGTTTGCGAGCAAGCCGAACACCAGCGTCGTCGCAAAACCCTTTACCGGCCCGGTACCAAAGATGAACAGAATCGCGGCGGAGACGATCGTCGTGACGTGCGTATCGACGATCGTGATCCAGGCATGGCTGAAGCCCTGCTCCACGGCCGAGGGCGGCGTCTTGCCGTTTCTCAGTTCTTCGCGGATGCGCTCAAAAATCAGCACGTTCGAATCCACGCCCATACCAACCGTCAGGATGACGCCGGCAATGCCCGGCAGCGTCAGCACCGCTCCGAAGTAACCCATGAACCCGAGCAGGATGACCAGGTTCAGGATAAGCGCGATATCGGCATTCACGCCCGCCCAGCGGTAGTAAACCAGCATGAAGATGAGGACGGCGAGCATGCCGTAGATGGCCGCCTGAACGCCGGAACGAATCGAATCGGCCCCGAGCGAGGGCCCGACCGTGCGCTCTTCGAGATACTTGATACCGGCCGGCAGAGCGCCGGATCGCAGCGTCATCGAAAGGTCGCGGGTCTCCTGGTCGGTAAACCGGCCGTTAATGATGCCGTTGTCGCGAATGGCGTCTTTGATTACCGCCACTTCCTGCACTTTGTTGTCTAGAACAACCGCCAGTTTGTCGCCGACATGAGCCGAAGTGAAGGCATAGAACTTGCGGCCACCCTCACCGCTAAGAATAAACTTGACCGCGGGCTGGCCATTTTCGTCGGCGGTCGGTTGCGCGTCCCGAAGATCGCGACCGGTCACGGCCGACGCACGAGAGATCAGGTACCAGGATTCGCCGGTTTCGGCGTTGCGGGAACCGATGCTCTTGCCTTGCATCAAGACGGCATCCGGAGGCAGCACGCCACCGTGCTCTTGTAACGCCTCCTGCTCGCTCGAATAGGGCCCCCCAAGCGATTGCTTGATTTCAAGCATGGCGGTAGACTGCATGATTTCCTTGACGCGCGCCGGATCGTCCACGCCAGGAAGCTGGACAAGAATCTGATACTGGCCAAGGCCGTGCTCCTGAATGACGGGCTCGCTCACACCCAACTGGTCGATGCGATTGCGGATGGTCTCGATGGCCTGGGCGACGGCGCGGTTCTTCAAATCGGCGAGCGTTTGGGCCTTCATCGCCACCGTCCAGGAATTTTCCGCGCCCGAGGTGGCGTCATACTCAGGCAGCCGATCGGAAATAATGCTCTTAAAATCGCTGGTCTGATCCGGCGGAACGCCTTTGACAACGATCATTTCTGGATGGTTCACCGGATCGGGCTTGGTGATGTCGGCGTAATTGATCTTGCGCGTGCGGAAGTCTTCCTGGAGGCGCGCAACAGCGTTGTCGGAGTCGACGTTGACCGCGTCGTTAACCTGTACTTGCAGGATCAGGTGCGTTCCGCCGCGGAGATCGAGGCCTAAATGAATGCGGTCGGTGATCGCCGCCAACATGCCCTTGCCCGACCATTCCTTCGGAACGCCGAAGATGCCCGCCAAAAACACCAGCAGGATTCCGACGATAATGACCAACTTCCAAGTAAGGTTCTTATTCATGAAAAAGCGCTTCCAAGCAGAATCGCTTCGAGCTGCGAGCTACGAGTCTAAAAGCAACACTTGCAACGATTGCTCGAATCCCGTAGCTCAAGCTCGCAGCTCTACGATTTCCCTTCCTCCGCCGTCGTCACCGATACCACCGATGCGCGGCTGATTTCGAGCTTCAGATTGTCGGGCGGCACGCGCAAGGTCAGCGCATCGTCCCTGAGACTGATGATCGTCCCGCGCAGGCCCCCGCTGGTTACGACCTTGTCCCCGTTTTTCAACTCGCTCAGCATGGCCTGCCATTTTTTCTGCTTCCGCTGCTGCGGCATAATCAGCAGAAAGTAAAAAATGGCAAAGATAAATAGCAGGGGCGCCAGCCCAAGCAGACTTGTGCCACCGGGCAATTGCAACCACAACGCCAATCCGCGTGACATACCAGATAAAATGATCTCCACTGCCAAGTCTATCCTCTGTAACGAAATAGCCGACTAACGGCGCCAGCCGGAAGCGCCCAGTTTCGGGCCGGCCGAGCGGAACTCGGCACAAGTTTGCTGCTTTCGCCGCTTAACCTTCCGCTCCTAACAAAAACTGCGGGAATTGTTTTTTCCTAAGGCCGGAGACCCATAGCTTGCAGGCTAGAACCGGCGATGCCGCGCTCCGATTCCGCTCGGAACCGAAGATCGGAACGAAGACCGGCACAGAAAGAAACGGACCGTATCCCCAAGTTAAATAGAATGCCGGACGGCTCGCTGGGTGTCAAGGACGGTACGCCGAATTTACAGCTGGGGCCCGTTGGAAGTGAGCGTGCGGCCCGCCCGAATCCAGGCGCGGACGGTCCGCATGGTGGCCAGGTAATAATGCAGGTTATGGACCGTATTCAAGACTTGGGCCAGCAGTTCATTCGAGGCGTAGAGATGGCGCAAGTAGGCCCGCGAATAGCGCCGACAGACGCCGCAGCCGCAGGCGGGATCGAGCGCGCTTTCGTCCTGCGCGTACCGGGCCTGCTTGATCGACAACTTGCCTTCGGAGGTGAACAGCAAGCCATGGCGAGCAGCGCGTGTGGGCAGCACGCAGTCCATCATGTCGACACCCAACTGGGCGTACTGGGCGATCTCCTCGGGCGTGCCGACCCCCATCAGATAGCGCGGCTGGTTGGAAGGAAGATGCTCGAGCGTCGATTCCACAATGTCGCGGGTCAGTTCGCGTGGTTCGCCAACGCTAAGCCCGCCAATGGCGTATCCAGGAAAGCCGATGTCGATGGTGCGCTCAGCTGATTCGCGGCGCAGCTCAGGATCCATCCCACCCTGAACGATGCCAAATAAAGCCTGCGTAGCCTCGGCTCGCGTAGGGGCGGACGCATTCGTCCGCCCAGCGGAGCGAAGCTCCCCAGCGTTGGTCGACCACGGCACCTCATGTTTGTTCGCTTCAAAATAATTCTTGCAGCGCTCGGCCCAGCGCAAGGTCAGTTCCATCGACGCCCGCGCACGTTGAGCGTCAGCCGGATACTCGGTGCATTCGTCGAAAACCATAATGACATCGGCGCCAAGCTCAATCTGCACCTCCATGGCTTTTTCGGGACTCAGAAAGTGCGGCGAGCCGTCGAGGTGCGAGCGAAACACCACACCTTCTTCGTTGACCTTGCGGAGATCGTTCAAACTGAAAACCTGAAACCCGCCCGAATCGGTGAGAATGGCTCGATCCCAAGACATGAACCGATGCAGCCCTCCCATTTGGCGAATGGTCTCGATACCGGGACGTAGATAAAGATGGTAGGTATTGCAGAGCAGAATCTGGACGCCTAATTCTTCAAGCACATCCTGAGATACGCCTTTCACCGAGGCTAGCGTCCCAACCGGCATGAACACCGGCGTCTCGACTTCTCCGTGAGCAGTGATGAGCTTGCCGGCACGGGCGGCGCCACGGGTGGCTTCAATCTGCAGGTGCACAGACACGGGGCGATTCTATCGGAAGTTAGCTGCTAGAAGTCAGATTGCAAAAGTTAGGGTGCACGTCACATCGCCTTGTGATCGCCGACCTTGTGTCGAAGGGCGGTCAAGGTCACGATATGGTGGCCAAGAAGGGAGTCCACTATGTCGCTCACGGACCGGGCTCTTCTCGCTCTCGCCGTGCTTTGGACGATCTTCACTGTGGTATCGCTCGGAGTGATTACGGCGTTGATCGTAACCGAGTCTGGGGTTCCGCTGGGCTTAGGCTGGATTCGGACCAACGGTCTGGCTGGCCTGTGGATCACCGTCCCGAGCGCCTTGCTAGGAATCGCCGGCCTGACTCTGCTCAACACGCGGCGCACCACCGGCTTCCGCCTGCTGCTGTGCTACTCCGGACTGTTTACCGTGACGCTGGTTCCGGCCGTGCTAAGGGAGTTGCCAACGATTGTGCGCCACCCGCTTGCCTATTGCGCCGATGGAAAATGCACACCCTGGGTGATAACGGTTTCAATCACCGTCGCGTTCACTCTGTCCACCTTATGGTACGCACGCCAGGCCTATCTGCGGGGCTGGGCAGAAGCTAAGCATTTCCCGCTTCAGCAGCGGAGTCGAGAGTCTCTCAGCTCTGCAATCTGACCTCTGCCATCAGTCCTCTACTTCGCGTACTGATTCTTAATCACTTCGCCGCCCTTCATCACAAACTTGACACGCTCGAGCGTCGTAACGTCGGCCAGCGGATCGCCGTCCACGGCAACAATGTCGGCCCACTTGCCCGGCTCAATCGTTCCAACCTTGTCGGACCAGCCCAGCAGATCGGCGTCGTTAATAGTCGCCGCCTGGATCGCCTGCAGTGGCGTCAACCCTAGCTTCACCATGACCGCGAATTCATGCGCGTTGAGCCCGTGCGGATACACCGCGGCGTCGGTGCCGAATCCAACTTTCACTCCTGCGGCAAAAGCGCGCGCAACGTTCTTACGCGCGGCGGGCATCACTTCTCGTCCCTTGGCAATAAGCTCGGCCGGCGTGCCAATCTTCTCCGCGTTTTCCAGAAACCAGTCGCCAAGGTAGAGCGTCGGCACCAGATAAGTGCCGTTCTTTTTCATTTCGGCGATGGCCGCGTCGTCGATGTACGAACCGTGCTCGATCGAATCCACGCCCGCCTCCGACGCCCAGCGGATGCCCTGGGCGCCGTGCGCATGCGCCGCCACCTTGCGTCCAAGCCGGTGCGCGTCGGCCACAATGGCCTTCATCTCTTCGAGCGTGTACTGCGAGGCATGCGGATTGTCGCCATGCGAAAGCACGCCACCGGTGGCGCAGATTTTGATCAGGTCGGCGCCATACTTGATGATCTCTCGCGTTTTGTGCTGGACCGCTTCGATGCCATCGGCCACGCCTTCGCTCTGCACGTGCCACTCAAACGGCAGCAAATTGTCGTCGCAGTGTCCGCCGGTAATGCTCAGCGCCGGTCCGCTCACCAGCATGCGCGGTCCGGGGACGTCGCCCGCGTTGATGGAGTCACGCAAAGCAACGTCGGTGAAGCCGCTGGCACCCACGTTGCGGATGGTCGTAAATCCGGCGTCAAGCGTGACGCGAGCATTGCGCGCTCCGTTCAGGGCCTCGCGCGGAATCGAAATCCCAAGCCGTGAGTAGCCGAAGTTGGTGGTCATCGTGATGTGCGTGTGCGCGTCAATCAATCCAGGCAGCACGGTGGCACTCGATAAATCGATAATCTGCGCTCCCGCGGGAACTTGCGTGTCGGAGCCAACGCTCGCGACCTTATCGCCCTGGATCACGATGGTTTGGTTCGAGAGCGTCTTGCCGGTCTTGACGTCAAGCAGGCGCCCGGCGCGGATGACGACGGTTCTTGACGCAGGCGCGGCTTGCGCCCAGGACATGCTGATACAGGACAGCGAAACAATAAACACGCACAGATAACGGCTGAGCTTCATTCGATCCCCCAATGAGAATTGAGCCTTGGCCGAGTACGTTACAACGTCGGGGAGGGAAACGGCAACCTTGATCGCGCCAATTGTAATATTTAGCCGCTGTGCGAAATATCTATTGACATATATTTAGCATTATGGCTTAATATCTGGCGTGGCACATCGAGATCCGGGGCCGCGAGTTGACGCATATGAATCGGTGTTTGCCGCCTTGGCGCACCCTGCCAGGCGGCGCGTGCTGCTCACGATTTATTTCAACGGGGGCTCCATGACGGCCGGGGAGATCGCGGCAATTTTCGAGCGCGCCTGGCCAACCACTACGCGGCACCTCCAAGTCCTCGAGGCGGCGGGGCTGCTCACTCACGAGAAGCAAGGCCGGACGCGTATTTACCGAATTCAGCGAAAACGGCTCGAACTGGTGAGGGACTGGCTCGCTCACTTTTCAAAAAACGGTAAGCGGTAAGGAGAAAAAACATGTCAACAAAACAACAAGAGAAAGAAAGTAAGCCGAAGACGGCGAAGCGCACCGCGGCAGATGACGTTCCGCAATTCTTCAGGCTCAACATCGAAGTCGGCGATCTGAAATCGGCGATCTCGTTCTATACGAAGCTGCTCGGCGTCGAAGGACGTAAACAGGCCGGTTCGCGGTGTTACTTCGATTGTGGACCCGTGACCCTGCAGGTTCTCGACGTCTCGTCGTCGAGTCAGCCGCACCCCGCGGCAAAGGCTCTCTACTTCACGGTAAACGACTTGGAGGCGGCATACGAGCGTGCCCGGGCTCTACGTTGTCTCTCGCGGGAGGATGTCCATGACGCGCCAGGTGGCGGCATCGTAGTTCGCCCCTGGGGCGAGCGGTCCTTCTACGCCGAGGATCCTTGGAAGAACCCACTGTGCTTTGTCGAGGAGGGAACGATCTACACCGGTTAGCTTTGTCCTGGACGCTTCGTCTTTTAGAGGCTACTGCAGACGCTACTGCGCTACCCCGACTTTATCGCGCACCGGACTCTAGTTGCGGACTCTTAGCGTGGATTTCTACCTGAAGATGCGGGAGGTGTCGGCGGGAAATTCGACCAAAGTCACGCCCGCATTGCCGCGATCGAGATCTTCATCCTTGCCGAGAAAAGCATAGCGTTGCCGCAGATCTTGCGAGTCTGAGTCGAAGATGCTCCAGTCTTCGCCGGGCACAACCTTGAGAACTTTGCCTTCGCGCTGCCACTCGGCCATCTGTTCGCGAATCGCGGTGCGGATCGCGCCGCCCTTCCCCGAAGATCCGTAGCCGTGAATGATCTTCACCACCGGCCCGCTCGCTCCCCGCGGCGCATACAACGACTCCAGCAATCGCCGTTTTGCCTGCTCAACCGTAGGCATCCCCTCCTTAAGGTTCAGGACAATCAGTCTTGTTTGTGAAGGCGCGGCCACAACTTGTATTCTACGAGCCGCTACTCGTTTAACGAATTGTCATCCCGAACGAAGTGAGGGATCTGCAGTTGGCCGCGGACTACAGATCCCCTCACTTCGTTCGGGATGACAAAAAGCTGAGAGCCTGTGACAAGTGACCCCGCCAACCCAGTCCCAAACGGAGTGCGCGCCATAGCCGCGTTGTTCGCTCTCTGCGGAATCTATCTGGCCATCGCGGGCGGGCTAATGCTGATTCGTCCCGGAGTGATTTCGATGTCGGCAGGCGCGCCGCTGTTATTTGGCCTCGAATTGTCGGGCCCGTACATGTTCCTGCTCATGGCCGTCGTCGGGGCCGGAGTCGCCTGGGGTCTCATGGAACTCAATAACATCGTCCGCCACGCAGCCCTGCTGATCGCCATCGCGGGAGTCGTAATGCTGGTGCCGCCGGTTTCAGCCGCAACCGTGATGGTGCAACCGAAAGCGCTCGCGTTCGGCGGGCTGGGGATTATCGTGCGCGTGATGGTGGCGTGGTACCTGTCGCGCGGAGAAGTGGCGGACGCGTTTCACCGCTCCGTGTAAGGCTGTCTCCGAACAGTTACGCCAGCCCTCTCAGCCGGCTCCTCAGTTCGTCCGGATGCACCGCAAACTCGACGGCTTCCTGCCGATCCAGGTGCCCGTCTTTCACGAGCCGGGCCAGTGACTCTTCCAGGGCAATCGATCCCTTCCCCTTGGTCATCGTGATTTCCTGGTTCAAGTGTTGCAGCGCGTTGTGGCGGATGTGCTGGCGCGCACCATATCCGATTATTAACAACTCAACCGCTGGAATGCGGCCACCTTTACGGCTCGGCAACAGTGTCTGCGTCAACACCGCGGAGATGGCCATCGCCAGTTCCTGCCGAATCGTGCTCTGCCGTTCCACGGGAAACGAATCGGAGATGCGGGAAACGGCGGATGCCACGTCGGTAGTGTGCAAAGTGGAGAGCACCAGATGTCCAGTTTCGGCTGCCGAAACAGCGATGGCCATGCTCTCCGGATCGCGCATCTCGCCGACCACCAGCACATCCGGCGCCTGCCGCAGCGCAGCCCGAAGGGCCGTTGGAAAGTCGGGCGCATCGGTTCCGACTTCGACTTGCTCGATGACGCTGCGCAGATGCTCGTGCTCATATTCGACCGGATCCTCGATCGTCACGATATGCCGGGCATCGCGCTTGTTGATTTCGCCGACCAGCGCCGCGAGGGTGGTAGATTTCCCCGCGCCGGCCGCGCCTCCAATCAGCACCAGGCCGCGACGAAGCACAGCCAGACTGCCAACCTCGAGGGGAAGTCCCAGTTCGCCAAGCGATGGCACCTTCATCGGGAGCGCGCGGATCGTAGCCGCTGCCCGACCGCGCTCGCGATGCAGGTTAATGCGGAATCGTCCGACGCCGGAAATTCGATAAGAACAATCGGCGATTTGCGTGGCGCGATACTGCGCGGCGCCCACCGGCGTCAGCACCGGCTGCACCAGAGATTCGATTTCGGCGCCATCGAGCGCAACATCGCCGATCTTCTCGACCTCTCCGTTCGTACGAATCGAGGCCGCGACTCCGTGAACCAGCAGCAGGTCGCTGCCCCCGCGCCGGAGCAGTTCCCGCAGAAAGTCATGCAGCTTTGTGTCTTCAGACAATCCAGTCGTCCCTCAGGGCAGAATTACCCGCAACTACTGATCGTACCCGAGAGAGATTCTTGCGTCAGAAAGAGTTGCAGAGTACCCAGGCGCGGCGGTCGTCCGTGTGAGTCACTTGCATTACTTCTTCGCCCGCACCGGCTCTTTCTCCCCCACCCGCTCACTGACCTTGAACGTCATCTTGCCAGCTTTCTTATCGGAGTCCACGATCACGTGGTCGCCGTGCAGCACCGCGCCGTCCAGAATTTTCATCGCCAGTGGATCCTGCACCAACTTCTGAATGGCCCGCTTCAGCGGACGCGCTCCAAAGTTTGGATCGTAGCCTTCAGTGAAGAGAAGTTCTTTGGCAGCATCGGTGAGCTCCAGCGAAATCTTGCGGTCGGCCAGCAGGCGGCGCAAGTCTTCCAGCCGCAGCTCGACGATCTTGACCAGCTGTTCCTTGCCCAGCGGATGGAAGATGATGATGTCGTCCACGCGATTCAGGAACTCGGGCTTGAAATGCCCGTGCAGCGCCTCCATCACCTGCTTCGAGGCGCGCTCGAAGCCGTCGGCAGAGCGAATGTTTTCCGACTGCAGATATGCAGAGCCCAGGTTCGAGGTCATGATGATGACTGTATTTTTGAAGTCGACATGGCGCCCCTTGCCGTCGGTGAGGCGGCCGTCATCCATAATTTGCAGCAGGATGTTGAACACATCCGGGTGCGCCTTTTCGATTTCGTCGAAGAGCACGACCGCATACGGATGCCGCCGCACCTGCTCGGTGAGCTGTCCACCTTCTTCGTAGCCGACGTATCCCGGAGGCGCGCCGATCAGACGCGACACGGCGTGCTTCTCCATGTATTCGGACATGTCGATGCGGATCATGGCGCGCTCGTCGTCGAAAAGAAATTCGGCCAGCGCGCGCGCCAGTTCGGTTTTGCCAACGCCAGTCGGCCCTAAAAAAATAAAGGACCCGATCGGTCGCTTCGGGTCGCTCAGCCCGGCACGTGAACGGCGAATGGCGTTGGCCACGCGTTCGAGCGCCGCGTCCTGGCCGATGACGCGCAGCCGCAGCCGGTCTTCCATGTTGATCAGCTTCTTAACC
>JBEKQC010000033.1:0-64006 GCA_049520095.1 Terriglobales bacterium | reverse complement strand
GTGCACTCTCCTGAAGACCTGGAAGATCTGCTAACCACGATCGGGACCCAGGGAATCGATGTACTCGAAAGCTCGAAAGGGCCGACGACCGATCTGGAAAAAAAATTCGAAGAAGTGGATGATGCGTCCGAGGATGTCGAACTCGACCTGACCCCGGGCGCTCTGGAAAAAACCAATGATCCTGTCCGCATGTATCTGCGCGAGATGGGAACTGTTCCTTTGCTCACCCGCGAAGGCGAAGTTGAAATCGCTAAAAGGATTGAGCGGGGGCAAAACCGCGTTCTGAAGGCGCTGTCGCGCTCGCCAATCGTGATTCGTGAACTCCTCGCCCTGGGCGAGGACCTTGAAAAGGGCGTCCGCTCCATTAAAGAGCTGGTCACGTTCGACGAAGAGGAAATCACGGAAGAGATTGTCGAGAAGCGCCTGAAGGAATTTCTCGCCAAGATCAACACGCTCGACAAGCTTTACAAAAAAGTAGCGCCGCTCCAGGAAAAGCTGGCGGCGGTGAACTTGAAGAAGCGGCCGCGCGACCATCGCCGGTACCGCTTTCACCTGGCCCACGCGATTGTGCGCACGTCGATCGCGGTGCGGAAGCTCGGTTTCACCAACAACGAACGCAAGCGCCTGATCGACCGCGTCAACCGCACGGTAGACGGGATGCGCTCGCTCGACCGGCAGATCCAGAACCTGGAGAAGCGCGCCGATGCGACGCGCAGCGAAGAACAAAAGAAAGAATACAAGAAGCAGTCGCGCGCGGTCCGCGGAGAACTCGAAAAGCTCGAAGTGGAAGCGGGCCTGTTGTTCCAGGAGCTCAAGCGCACGCAGCGCGAGATCATCCAGGGCGACATGGACGCCGAGCACGCCAAGCGCGAGCTGATTGAAGCGAACTTGCGCCTGGTGGTCTCGATTGCGAAGAAGTATACCAACCGCGGCTTGCAGTTCCTCGACCTGATTCAGGAAGGAAACATCGGCCTGATGAAGGCTGTCGACAAGTTCGAATACCGCCGCGGCTACAAGTTCTCGACGTATGCCACGTGGTGGATTCGGCAGGCAATCACGCGTGCGATTGCCGATCAGGCGCGCACGATTCGCATCCCGGTGCACATGATCGAAACCATCAACAAGCTGATCCGCACGTCAAGGCAGCTGGTGCAGGAACTGGGACGCGAACCGACCTCGGAAGAAATCGCCAAGCGCATGGACATTCCGGTAGCGAAAGTCCGGAAGGTCCTGAAGATCGCACAGGAGCCGATCTCTCTCGAAACGCCGATAGGCGAAGAGGAAGATTCACACTTGGGCGACTTCATCGAAGACCGCGCGGTAGTTTCGCCGGCCGAAGCCGTAATCAACGTCAACCTAAAAGACCAGACTTCGCAGGTGCTGCGCACGCTGACACCGCGCGAGGAAAAGGTCATCAAAATGCGCTTCGGCCTGGAAGACGGTTCAGAGCACACGCTCGAAGAAGTTGGCCAGTCGTTCGCAGTAACCCGCGAACGCATCCGCCAAATCGAAGCCAAGGCCCTAAGAAAGCTGCGGCATCCCTCGCGCTCCAGAAAGCTGCGGGCGTTCATGGACGGCGTAAGAGACTAGGTTAGAGGTTTGAGGTCAGATTGCAGAAGTGGGGCGCGAGCGATCGCGCCCCTTCTTATTTACAATCCGGGCGCCCGGCTGCAGCCGCGTGCGTAGAGTTCCTCGCGCGTCCAGCCCCGGCCTCCTACGCGGGAACCTACCCCAGCGTTGGCCGCGAGCAGGTTTCTTTTTCGCTGGCGCTCCGTTGCTTGATCGAAGCTTGCGAGTCGTTCCTTGAGCGTTAGGACCTTCTTTTCGTTTTTACGGTTGCGCATCTCCATATAGTTTAACCGCCCGCACGCCTGCGCTTTCTGCGCCAAAATCTGAGCTTTTCGCCCTGTTAGAATCAACCTATCTCATGGAAGCCGCTCGCATCCGCAATTTTGCGATCATCGCGCACATTGACCACGGGAAATCCACGCTCGCCGACCGCTTGCTGGAGTTGACCGGGTCCCTCGCCATGCGCGAAATGCAGGAGCAGGTCCTCGACTCGATGGACCTGGAGCGCGAGCGCGGCATTACCATCAAGGCCCACGCCGTCCGCATGTTATACCCGGCACAAGATGGCCAGATTTATCAGCTCAACCTCATCGATACGCCCGGTCACGTGGATTTTTCCTACGAGGTCTCGCGCTCGCTGGCCGCGTGCGAAGGCGCGCTGCTGGTGGTCGACGCCTCGCAGGGGGTGGAAGCGCAGACCCTCGCGAACTCGTATCTCGCGATCAATCACGGCCTCGAAATTATCCCGGTGATCAACAAGATCGACCTGCAGAGCGCCGACGTTCCGCGCACCAAGGAGATGATTGAGAGCGCGGTGGGCCTAGACGCCTCCGATGCTTTGCTGATCAGTGCCAAAACCGGGCAGGGAGTGCCGGATGTGCTCGAGGCGATCGTAAAGCGCGTTCCGCCGCCGAAAGGTGCGCCGGAGCGGCATCTTCAGGCATTGCTGTTTGATTCGTGGTTCGATCCGTATCGCGGCGTGGTGGTTCTGGCGCGTGTCTTCGAAGGCACGTTGCGCAAGGGACAGAAGATCCGCCTATGGTCGAATGGACACGTGTTTCAGGTGGAAACTCTGGGCACGCTCACACCGAAACCGGTGGAAGTCGATGAACTGGTGGCGGGCGAGGTTGGATTCATCATCGCAGGCATCAAGAACGTCGCGGACACGAAGATCGGCGACACCATTACCGACGACGACCGGCCATCGCTGCAGGCATTGCCCGGGTTCGAGGAAATCAAGCCCATGGTTTTCGCTGGCCTATATACGGTCGACGCACACGAGCACACGCAGCTGCGCGAGGCCCTCGAAAAACTGAAGCTAAACGATTCGTCCTTTTTCTTCGAGCCGGAAAGTTCGGTAGCGCTCGGATTCGGCTTCCGCTGCGGCTTTCTCGGCCTGCTGCACATGGAAATCATCCAGGAGCGCTTGGAGCGGGAATACAATCTGGACCTGATCACGACCGCGCCGGGGGTGCGCTACCGGATCACCAAGACCGACGGAGAAGTGATCGAGGTCGATAACCCTTCCCGCTGGCCCGACACGAGCGAGATTGCGAAGGTGGAAGAGCCCGTGATCCTCGCGGTGATTCTGACCAACGAGGAATATGTAGGCGGCATCCTAAAGCTGGTCGAGGAGAAGCGCGGCAAGCAGAAGAGTTTCGA
Source organism: Terriglobales bacterium (assembly GCA_049520095.1). Taxonomy (GTDB): domain Bacteria; phylum Acidobacteriota; class Terriglobia; order Terriglobales; family Acidobacteriaceae; genus Acidiflorens. Next base: position 60,775 of record JBEKQC010000033.1, on the reverse strand, counting down.
ATATGTCAGCTCTTCGCGCGTGATGCTGCAGTACGAACTGCCGCTGAATGAAATCGTTCTCGACTTTTACGACCGCTTGAAGTCGGTGTCCCGCGGATACGCTTCGCTTGACTATCATCTCTCGGGCAACTGGGTATCGCCGATGGCCAAGCTCGACATCATGGTGGCGGGCGAGCCGGTCGATGCGCTCTCGACCATCATTCATCGCGACTTCGCCTATGAGCGCGGACGCGCTCTGGCCGCGAAAATGAAACAGCTGATCCCGCGGCAAATGTTTGAAGTGGCGATTCAAGCGGCGATCGGGGCCAAGATCATTGCCCGCGAAACCGTACCGGCGATCCGCAAGAACGTGCTAGCCAAATGCTACGGCGGCGACATTACGCGCAAACGCAAGCTTCTGGAGAAACAGAAAGAAGGCAAGAAGCGGATGAAGCGCATTGGACGCGTCGATATTCCGCAAGAAGCGTTTCTGGCGGTATTAAAGGTCGGCGAGGGCAGCGGCTAGCTGCTTTAGCAACCGGGGATTCATCAAACTCATCTCACCACAGCGCCGACCGGAGGCTGGCATGTTACGAATAAGGACGGTCATTGCATTACTCGCATGTTGCGTCACAGTAGCATTCGCACAACATACCGCTGACCCACAATCACCGAGTCAACCCACCCAAGCTCAGCCCGCGCCCCCGCGGCCGATCCACGTTTCGAGCGAAATAATGCTGGGACTGGTCGAGCACAAAATCATGCCCGTATACCCCGAAGAGGCTATGAAGAAAGGAATTCAAGGCGACGTGATTTTCAAGATCGACCTCGACGAAAGTGGAAAGATCGTTTCGCGTGCGCTGGCGGGAGGCGACCCGTTGCTCGTACCTGCCAGTGTGGATGCGCTGCGAAAAACCCGCTTCCGCCCCTATGTGCTTAGTGGAACTCCTGTAAGCGTCGAGAGCCAAATGGGGTTTCATTTCTCAATAGAGAAAAACGCCGGCGGCGTTAATGGGCATGTGGAGTGTATAACCTCGATTCCCGATCCTCCGGCGTCGTGAAGGCCAGCCGCAAGATAGCAAATGCTATCTTCTTCATGCGGAATTTTTAGAGTCGTATTCGGCTCGCTTCGAGTCGCATATAGGAAAGGAGAACACCATCATGCACGAGAAATCTTCGACCAGTGCCCTACTAGATGAAACCCAGTCGGCCTCCCAGAAAACCTATCCCGCCAAAGCGTACTCCGCTCAAAGCCCAACTTCAGGCTTAGCGCCCGGCAAGATCCAGCGTCGCACACCCCGCCCGCAGGATATCCAGATCGAAATTCTCTACTGCGGTGTCTGTCATTCGGATTTGCATCAAGTCCGCAACGAGTGGGAAGGCACCATGCCCACGGTTTATCCCTGCGTGCCGGGACACGAAATCGTCGGCCGCGTCATCAAGGCGGGCAGCGCCGTCAAGAAATTCAAGGAAGGCGATATTGCAGCCGTGGGCTGCATGGTGGGTTCCTGTGGCGTGTGCGCCAGTTGCCGCGCGGGAGAGGAGCAGTTTTGCGACAACGTGGCGACCTTCACCTACAACTCCGAAGATAAGCAGATCGGAGGCGTCACCTATGGCGGCTACTCCGAAAGCATCGTGGTCACCGAGGCCTTTGCGCTGAAGGTACCCAAGCGGCTCGATCTCGCCGCCACCGCTCCTCTCCTCTGTGCAGGTATCACCACTTACTCGCCGCTGCGTCACTGGAATGTAAAGAAAGGCCAGAAAGTCGGCATCGTCGGACTAGGCGGCCTCGGTCACATGGGATTGAAATTCGCCCATGCCTTCGGCGCCAACGTCGTGTTGTTTACTACTACTCCCAACAAAACGAAAGACGCGCTGCGACTCGGCGCCGACGAAGTGGTGATCTCGAAGAATGGAGCGGAGATGCAGAAACATCTAGCCAGCTTCGATTTCATCCTCGACACCGTGTCCGCCGAGCACGACCTCAACGCCTACATCGATCTGCTCAAACGCGACGGCACGCTCACTCTCGTGGGAGCGCCTCCAACCCCGTCGCCGGTCCGAGGCTTCGGCCTGCTCTTCAAGCGCCGCCAGCTCGCCGGCTCCATCATCGGCGGTATCCGAGAGACGCAGGAGATGCTGGATTTCTGCGGCGAACACGGCGTCACTGCCGATATCGAGCTGATCCGGATGCAGCAGATCAACGAAGCTTTCGAACGTCTGCTGAAAAGCGATGTGAAGTACCGCTTCGTCATCGACATGGCATCGCTGAAGTAAAAGGGGAAAACCACACTTCCGACGCGCGGAGAAAGGGGCATGGCTTCCAATGCCGCCATGCCCTTCCGAAGCCACCTAATTAAATCTTTCTAGCGTATGCCCGCATGAACAAGATCGTGCTCGGGCGTCTCCTCGTAAGCATGTTCGCCGTGGATGGATTCATCGAGGCCTATCGCTTCGCTCAATTCGTCCACCTTCACCGGCGTGAACGCGTCGATGATTCGCAACATCGCGTAGGTAAACACGAAGGCCCATACCGACGCAAAAGTCACGGCCACGACTTGTTTCAGCAGGAACGTCGGATCGCCATAGAGCAGTCCATTCGCCCCGGAGGGATTAAATTGCTTGTTGGCGAAGATTCCCAGCATGACGATGCCGAGGAAGCCGCCTACACCGTGAACTCCCCAAACATCCAGCGCGTCGTCCCATTGCAATTTGTTTTTCATCTCAACCGCGTAGTAGCAAACCACTCCAGAAACTAATCCAATGATGACCGCGGTGGTGGGAGAAACATATCCGGCGGCCGGAGTCACAGTCGCTAGTCCGGCAACGGCTCCAGTGAGCAAGCCCAGGAGCTTAGGCTTTTTTTCGTTGAGCCATGCCACAAATAACCAGGCAATAGCCGCAAACGAGGCGGCCAGATCGGTATTGAGAAACGCAGTCGCGGTCACCGAATCGACTCGCATTTCACTGCCTGCGTTAAAGCCGTACCATCCGAACCAGAGCAGGCCAGTCCCCAGGGCAACCAGAGGGATGCTGTGCGGGCCGCGGTCCGCAGTGTGCCGCTTCCCTACGTACAGCACAGAAGCCAAAGCGGCGACGCCGGCGATGTTGTGCACCACGATGCCGCCGGCGAAGTCCAGCACTCCCCACTTCTGCAGAAAGCCTCCGCCCCAAACCATATGCACAAACGGGAAATAAACAAAGGTCAGCCAACCGGTAAGGAACAGCATGTACGCCTTGAAGGTCACCCGGTTGGTGAACGCGCCCGAAATGAGCGCGGGAGTGATGATGGCGAACATCATCTGATACGCAATGAACACGAACATCGGAATCGTGTTATTCGGTGAAGCTGTAGTGAGATCGACCCCACGCAGGAACGCATTGTGAAAGTTGCCGATGACCCCGTGCCAGTCGCCGCTGAAACACAGCGAATAGCCGTAGTCCAGCCCATCGAGACGAAGCTCTGAATCATGATGGCGAGCACGTTCTTGCGCCCTACCAGCCCGCCATAAAAAAATGCGAGACCGGGTGTCATCAGCATGACCAGGCTGGTGCATAGAATCATGAAACCGGTATTACCAGTATCGAGATGCAGCATAGAGGATTCTCCAGGAGAAGAAGTGAGAAGGCATAAGAGAGTCTGCGGTCCGAATCAAGAAGTCGATGACCGCTAGATGGAAACCAAAGATGACCACTAGAAACGAGAAGAGGAACTCGCGTCTACTGCCGGGCTGGAGTTGATAAGGCGCCACCGCTCCCGAGCGCCGCGCTGACTCAGACCAGGAGGACATCCAGGCTCCTCCTTTCTGTAAAAGGGTATGATCTGGCGAGCGCCGACGCCATGAGCCGCGTCACGGTTGGTTGTGACGCAAACCGCTGCTTTCCTCTGTTTTCCCAACCAGCGCGGTCTGGTGTAAACCCCAGCTTTTTCGGCCCCAAAACAGGCTTGTCAGGACAGTTTACCCATGCGCCAGCCGCTGCTGATGCGGGCTACAACCATTCGGCTAATGTGCAAATCTCACATTTTGTGACGAAAGTGCTGATTCCCAAGCGGTTTTGCCGATCACTGTCCAAGCGACAGTTAACCAACTTAGAAACATAGCTTTAGAAAGGCTCAGACGGCGCTGCAATCGCCCCACCAACTGGTCAGTGCCGCTCGATTCCTAGGGCCGGCCTTATCATCCACAAACTTTTCCACAGGGCAAAGGTGTCTCAGGGTCGAATTTCTGCTGTCCCAGCAGTCTTCCGGGGTTACCCAATTCGAGGGCCTAATTCGAGCCCTATTCGCCGGGTTCGCTATTGCCTTCCATCAGGTTCGCGAAGCGCGTGGAAGTGTGCAAAAACGCGAGATTGAACTTGCCAATGGGGCCGTTGCGCTGCTTGGCAATAATGATTTCGGCGCGGCCCTTTAGGTCGGGATCGTCCTGCTTATAGAGCTCTTCGCGGAAGATGAACATAACCACGTCGGCGTCCTGCTCAATCGACCCCGATTCGCGCAGATCGGAGAGCTGCGGCCGATGGTCGCCGCCCCGGCTCTCAGGAGCGCGGCTAAGCTGCGACAAGGCGACCACGGGGACGCCGAGTTCTTTGGCGATGGCTTTCAGTCCGCGCGAGATGGAAGACACTTCCACGGTACGGTTTTCGAAGCGCTTGCTGCCCCCGGACATCAGCTGCAGGTAGTCGACGACCAGCAGGTCAAGGCGTCCCTGGGATTGTTTCAGGCGGCGGGCTTTGGCGCGCATTTCGCTGATGGTTAAACCCGGCGCGTCGTCGATAAAGAGAAGTGAAGAAGTCAGCTCTTCAGCAGCCCGTTGAATCTTTGGCATGTCGGACGAAAAAAAAGTGCCGGTCCGAAACCTTTGCGCGTCCACCATGGCGCGCGAACATAGCAAGCGCTGCACCAACGCTTCGCACGACATTTCCAAAGAAAAGACTCCCACGACCTTTCCGTCGTCGATAGCGGCGTTTTCGGCGATATTCATGGCGAACGAGGTTTTTCCGACCGAGGGTCGTGCAGCCACGATGATGAGATCGGATTTTTGAAATCCAGTTGTCATTTCGTCCAGGATCGTAAAGTGAGTCTCCAGCCCGGTGATCCGCTGGCCCCGCTTTAGCAGCTCATCCATCGACCCAAAAGAGTTGCGGACGATCTCCTTGATCCCCTGAAAGCCCTTGCCAATCCGCTTCTCGGAAAGCTGAAAAACGGCAGCTTCGGCTTCGTTGAGGATTTCATCGGCGGGATCGGCCTGCTCGCTCGCCTTGGCGATGGCGGCATTCGAAACGCTGATCAGCCCGCGCAGAATAGCCTTGTCGCGGACGATCCGAACGTAGTGATCTATCGACGGCCTGTCAGGTACGCCGTCCAGCAGGCCGGAAATGTAGCCGACATCCCCGACCGCTTGCAGATCCTTCTTTTGCTCCAGTTCTTCGACCAGTGTGATGATGTCAATAGGCCGCGAAGATTCGGCCAGATCCATCATCCGCGAATAAATCCGCCGGTGCGAATCAATGGAAAAATCTTCCGGCTTAAGATGCTCAGCCGCATCGTTGAAAGCGTGATTGTCCAGCAGCACAGCGCCCAGGATGGAACGCTCGGCCTCAATATTAGCCGGCAAACGGCCGATGCTGGTTTCCAGAGTCGCCACGATGTTTAGGTGAGTGCGTTGCATCGTAATTTATTTCCGCCTGTTGGAACATGAGGACGGAGATGGAAAACTCGTCCCAAACTTAACTATTTGCGGCGGGTGAACTGCTGTTCAGTTAGAGCCCGCGCGAAAGGGAGACTCTTCTCCTCAGCTCCCAACTCACCCAGATTTTGTCATCCCGATCGAAGCGAGGGATCGGCAGTTTGCCGCAAGATGTAGATCTCGGGCTGACAATTCATAAAGGGTGCCACAACGCAGTATGCCACGAAGCGAACAAAAAGCAAATATCAAGGGCGGTGCCAGGGTCGAAGGCGAGCTCAAGCCGCAGGCGGCGCTGCTGTGTCTTCGTGACGTACTACCCGTTTCGTGAGAGGATAAGCCAACAATGATCGAGAGAGACTGACCCTCGCAGATCGTACTCCGACTCGCAGATCTTTCTAGGGCCTGCAATTTCACCTGGAGGATCTATGACACCAGCATCGCCACTTCTTCGCCACTTCTCGCACCCCCGCTTACTTTTGGCTTTCACTGTTGCGCTGGCCATCGTCATCACCGCCGGTTGCGGCAGCGACAACAGTAGTACGAAACCGGTTCTGAGCGGAAATACCGAGGTAACGCTGCTGCTGTCGAGTACGGCGAACGATGAGGTATCGCAATTCGATGTTGATTTCAACAGCGCTATGATTCCAAAAGAGCGAGGAAATAAAAATTTTCTCGCCCGTCCGCACGTTATCAAAGTAGTAAACCTCTAAAGAAAGTCCAACGAGCCAGCTAGACCCGTAACTCCACTACCGTAGCTCCGCCGCCGCCCTCATTGATAGGGGGTTCTGTAACGGACTCCACATGCGGGTGCTTCTGCAGATACTGCCGCAGGGCTTTACGCAGGATGCCCATGCCGCTCCCGTGCACGATACGCACCCGCGGCATGCCGGCCAGAAACGCGCGGTCGACAAATTTCTCGACTTCGCTGGTAGCTTCGTCCACGGTGCGGCCGATGACGTTGATTTCGGTGGGCATGTTAAAGCCGCTCGATTCGTTTTGCAGCGAGACGCTGATGCCGCGGGCGCGAGCGGCCTGCACCGGCGATTCGGAAGGCCGCGCCAGCACCTCGGCAATATCTTCGCGGGCGATGCGCATCTTCATCGAGCCGATCTCGACATCGAAATGATTGTCGCCAATTTTCTTTTTGACCACGGCGGCGCGGCCCATGGACTTAAGCTTGACGGTGTCGCCTTCGGAGACGTGTTTGACCAGGTTGGGCTGAGCGTTTGGATCGCCACGATCGGCGCCGGTCGCGTGCGCAACCACGGTGGCATCGAACTGCTCCCGAAATTCGCGGCGCATTTTGGCGATGCGGCGTTCAGCGTCTTTCGATAATTTCTGCGCGGCGGCACGATCCTGTACGGCATTCACGGACTCGCGCGCGTGGTACTCAAAATCGCGGAAGAGAGCTTCGAGCTTCGTCTCCATCTCGCGAATTTTAGCCTGCTGTTCTTTGCGGCCCTCGCTGGCAAGGTGCGATTTTTCGCGTTCCAATTCCTGCTCGCGCGCTTGCATCCGAGAGCGTTCGGTTTCAACAACGCGAAGGTCGGCATGGAGGCGGTCGAGAAAGCGCGCGACATCCTGAGTTTGCGAGCCCAGACGCGAGCGAGCCGAAGTGATGATGGCAGGATTCAATCCGAGTCGTTGCGCGATGTTGATTCCGGCGGATGCTCCGGGAACGCCGATCTTCAGTTCATAAGTTGGTTGTAAGGTGGCCTCGTCGAAGCCGACCGAAGCATTGATCACTCCCGCTGTATTCGCGCCGTAAACTTTGAGCGAAGTGTGATGGGTTGAGATCACGATCATGCATCCAACGTTGCGGAAGTGTTCGGCAATGGCAACCGCCAGCGCAGCGCCCTCTTCGGGATCGGTAGCGGAACCGAGTTCGTCAAGCAGCACCAGCGAATTTGGGGTCGCGGTGCGCGAGATGAAATCGATGTTCGTAACATGCGCGGAAAAGGTCGAGAGATTCTGCTCGATCGATTGGTAGTCGCCGATGTCGGCCAGAATCGCGTCGAAGACCGGCATGTCGGCGCGGTCCGCGGGAAGTGGGATGCCAGACTGCGCCATCAGGGCGAGCAGGCCAAGCGTTTTCAGGGTGACGGTTTTGCCGCCGGTGTTGGGGCCGGTGATCACGAGTTGGCGGCGCTCGCCTTCGAGTTCGATGGTGACGGGAACGATCTTCCCGCTCTTGAGTTTCAGGTTGCGCTCAAGCAGAGGATGACGAGCGCGATGAAGAAGTAGCCGAGCTTCGCTCGACGTTCCAGACAAGCTCACCGCTACGCAGTTGTAATCTTCCGCGAAGCGGGCTTTGGCGAACTGGAGTTCGAGCTCGGCGAGGATCTCGGCGGCGGCCAGAATCGCATCCGCGTTTTCGCCGATACGGCGCGTCATCTCGAGGAGCACGCGATGGACTTCGGCTTGTTCTTCATCCAGCAGGCGGACGAGTTCGTTGTTCTGCTCGATCGTTTCCAAAGGCTCGACGAACACGGTCTGTCCGCTCGAACTGGCTCCGTGCACGACTCCCTGCACACGTCGTTTCTGCTCGACTTTGACCGGGATCACGAAACGCTCGCCGCGGATGGTGATCAGTTCGTCCTGTACGGTGCCGCCTTCGGCGAGTTTGCGCAGGTAGCCGCGCAGCGACTCCTGGATCTGGCGCTTCTGCTTCTCGATCTCACGGCGAATGCGGCTGAGTTCAGGGGAGGCGCGATCGTCGAGCGTACCGTCAGGCAGGATCTTGTTGTGGAACGCGCGCAAGAAGACGGTGAAGTCCTGGACGCCGTTGGAAAGCGCGGACACGGCGGCCCAATCGGAGCGCATAGCGGCCGGAGGCTGACGCACGATTTCGCGCCACTCGGCGGCGCGATCGGCAACGAGGACAACGTCGCGGATCTCGCTGGTTTCAAGAGCGGCTCCGCCAATGCGGGATTTCTCGATCAGCTTGTTTACTTCGGGCAGGCCGGCGAATTCAAAGCGTCCGCCGACACGACGATACTCGCGGATTTCCGTGGTCAGTTGCTGTTGCGTTTCAATCCACGAGCGATCGAGCGAAGGGAGAAGATTCGCAATGCGCCGTTGGCCCAACGGCGAAGAGGAGTAGTCGGCGAGCAATTCGCGCAAGGTCTCGAACTCAAGCAGTCGCGAACTGGTGTGGGATACAGGATGTGGCACGAAGGGCATGCATTTTGATGTTACAACGTGGGCAGATCTACGTGGGCGAGGGGTGATTCCGGGTGGGCAGCAGTGTAGAATCGAGAGCGCCGGTTAGTGCGATGTGACGACCGGCAGACGGCCCCGTAGCTCAATTGGATAGAGCATCAGACTTCGGATCTGAGGGTTGGGGGTTCGACTCCCTCCGGGGTCGCCATTTCAAAAAGCCGATTTGCGATCCCTCCAAACGTTCCTGAAATAGCCCCCCAGATCATGATCCTCACCTGCACTCTGGTTACTTGCTAGCGGCTTGGTTTCGCGCTGCAATTACACTTGCGGAGCAAATTTATGGGACGTGTTCTCGGATTTGTAGGCACGATCATTACGATGGCGATTGGGATGTACATCTACTCTCAGCAGATCAAGACCCTGACTCCAGGCGCTGGGACCGGCAATCCTGAAGAAATTGCCACTATCGCGGGCGTGAAGAACGATCTGATCGGCATCGCCAATGCCGAGCGCGGATACCTGGCGACGCAAGGGAAATATGCTTCGCTGGATGAGCTGATTTCAGGCAACTACATCAGCGTTAAGGGCGAGCGCCCTCCCTACATTTACGATGTCGAAATCAATTCCGGCAGTTTTCGGGCGACTGCCACGCGCACGACTAAGGGCACTCCGGCCCAGCTCTGGATTACCGAGGACATGCAAGTTCAAGCATCCGACTGAAAGGCTTTCCTACCAGTAATCTAATTTCTTCCAAAGAGAATGCAACTTCGTAACCGGAGGGATCAGGTTTTTTTCCAGTCTGTCAAGGACATGAGTTCGTCCATGATTTCCTGCAGTCTTTGCAGTCGACGTTCCTGGTCGGAAGCTCCGATCATCTTTTTTCCGCCTTGCAGGTACAGGCGGTTTGCTTCACTGATTTCTGCGATCTCTTCTCGCAGCTTTCCCACGCGCTCTTTGACGGACTGCGGCATAAGGATAGGCTAGCAGAGCATTTCACACCTTGGTGTTGTTTTTCAACGTTGACAGCTCTTCCACGAGACGATCTACACCATGACATCGGTCGGGGCGCGCCTAAACGCGGCCACTAGCTGATTTTTCCATGGAGGCCGTTTGCTCGCAAGCCCCGCCCGGCGATATTATTTATAGTTACGTCTGTATTATTTTCTTATGTTCACCGATTTCACCGCCACGGACCGCTGGAGCAAGAAGCAAGTGCACTGCCTCTACCAGGCTCTGATGGTGGCCATCGCCACCCGCCACGCGGATGCGGTTGACATCAAATTCCTAGTGGAAGGACGTCCGGTCTGGGTTGCCCTGCCGCATCCGGCCTGGGTTGAATACAAGAAGCGCACCGGGAAGCTGATCACGGACTCCCTGGCGAAGGAAATCGCAGGCCATTTTCTGAAAACGGCGTTGGAATCGGGTGAAGGTCTAGGTCGTGAGATGTATTCCCTGACCGTCGATGAAACCCTCAAGCACCTGGAAGGCGTCGTGGCGGAGGTTGAGCCTCCGGTGGCTGCTGCCGCCCGCTAGCTGGAAAAAACCCTCGCCGTGCTTAAATCAAGAAATGTTCGCCCGGAAAATTAAGGTGGAATACCAACACGAAGGGCAGCTTCAACCTTGTCCGTTGAAGTGGCTCGACAATTTCAGCATGCGCAACTTCACCAACGCATCGGTTTTTGACGATACGTTGCCCGTGGCGGACGGGTGCCTGGAAATTGGAACGCATGTCCCGCTCGATCAATTGCGGGATGCGATGGAAGACTGGTTTCGCCGCAAGAGCTATCTGCCGAAAGACGCGAAGCTGGTGCTGACACTGAGCTAGAGACGAAGCCGATATGCACTCGGTTTGGACAGCCGGGGGCGGCTGTCCCTACGCAAGCTTGGGTGGGCGAGGGCGACAGTCTCTCCACCGTCTAGCTCTGGCTTCACGGTGCTAGGTTGCGCCGCCCAGGCTGGAGGTTCTTTCCATCTTGAGCAAGCGGGCAAATAAACGGACGATCATGCCATCGAAACGCGTGCCGCTCATTTTCCCTAATTCTGCAAGCGCTTGTTCGTCGGTCTTGGGAGGAGCGAAAGAGCGATCGGTCGTCATGTTCACGTAGGCGTCGGCTACGGCGACGATGCGGCCATAAAGCGGTATACTCTCGCCCTTCAGTCCGCGAGGATAGCCGCCGCCGTCGAAGGCCTCGTGATGGGATTCGATGGCCTGGGCCACTTCCTCGATTTCAGGAATTGCCCGCAACACCTCGCCTCCTACTCGCGGGTGGGTCTTCATCACGGCGAATTCATCTTCCGTAAGCGCACCGGGCTTGTTCAGGATTCGCTCCGGGATGAACAGCTTGCCTACGTCGTGTATCCGCCCAGCGAAGGTGATGTCTTCCACCTCCTGCGACGAGAGGTTAAGTCCGCGCGCGATAATCCCGGCATAGTGCCCACACTGCTCGCCATGTCCCGCAGCATTGAGCTCCCTGAGTTCGGCCGCGCGCGACAAGGCTTCGATAGCCTCCTTCATCGCTCTCTGATTCGTATCGTCCTTACCGCCGCACAGCTTGCGGAGCGTGGCGACCAATTCTTCAAGATGTTCGGGCCCGTTATGCTCGCGCTGAAGAAATCCCTCAATGTAACCGGAGACAAGCTGTCGCTGTACTGCGGAACCTTCGCCGAACGCATTTGAAGTAGAAACCTGATTACCTCCCGCATGCTTGGCTACGTACATGCCGGCATCGGCCACGCGAATCAGGTCCTCCATGGAAAAGCCGTGAACGGGGAAACTGGCGACGCCGAAACTGCCGGTGATATGGTGCTCTTCGAGCATCGGGTCGGTGGCCAGCCACAAGCGCAATCTCTCCGCCAGCACCTGCGCCTGCTCGATGCCGGTCTCGGGCATGAGAATGATGAATTCGTCTCCGCCGTAGCGAGCGACCACGTTCGACTGGCGGCACTTCTGTTCGAGGAGCCGGCCGACGCGAGCCAGCACCAGATCCCCTTCCAGATGGCCGAGTGAATCGTTGACTTCTTTGAATTTGTCCAAATCAATCAACACCACCGAGAACGGCCGTCCGGAACGGGACGCGCGCTTCCACTCCGAACTCAGCGCTTCCCAGAAAAAGCGTCTCGTCTTGATGCCGGTCAAACCATCGGTGATCGATTGCTGCTGCAGCTTCTGGAAGACGAAGGAGTTGTGTAACGCCGTCGCCAAGAGATCGGCCAGCGTATTCAGGATCAAAACATCCTGGGGCGCGAAGGCATTCTCATCGCGGCTCTCCACGTTAAGCACACCCAGCAGGGTCTCGCCGTAAGTGATCGGCAGGCAAAGCACGGCCCGCGATTCCGGCAGCACACCGGCGAGCTGTCCGGGGCCGGCGTTTTGCACCAGCGCGCTTACTCCAGTACGCGCGACCTTTCCTAGAACTCCACTGCCCAGCGCGATCCGGCGGCCTAACGTTTGCGATGCCGTTCCCGCCTCAGCTTTGATCTCGATGTCCTTGGTAGCATAGTCCATGATGCCGATGCCGATGTGATCGTAGCGGAAATTCTTCTGGATCTCGCGCACGATGTTGGCCATCATCTGCTCGGCGTCTTCGCTCGAGATCGCCATTTTCGAAATGCTGTTAAGAAACGCGAGATGCCGGGCGCGGCGCTGCTCCTCGGTAAACAGGCGCGCATTCTCGATTGCTACCCCCAGTTGACCGGCAGCGGTTTGCATGACCTCAAGGTCCCTCGCCAGGAACTGTGATTCCCGCTCCGTACTCAGCGCCGCCATCACTCCCACCGGTTTGCCGCCGAGAAGAATAGGCACAGCGCAGAACGACCGGGCCGGCCGCTCCGGCACGAAATCGACCCCCAGTTTTGAACGCATCTGTTCAAGATCGGACTCGATCAGCAGCGGCTCACCCGTCCTGATGACGTACTCGGTAAATCCATTGCCGACCTGGCGCGAGCGCTTGGGAAGAATGATGCCGCCTTCGATCTCCAGCTCGAAGTGAATCTCATCGTCCTCTTCCTCCTGAAACGCGATGTAGAAATTGCTGGTGTCGAAAATTTGGCCCAGCTCGACCTGCACTGTGCGCAGCACCTCGTCCTGGTTGAGATGAGAGCTGATGGCCTGCCCGATCTCGGTGAGGAGTTCGTATTCCTTGGTGCGCCGCTGCGCTTCGTGCATCACGACATAGTTTTCCAGGGTGAGCGCGATCTGCAGTGCCAGGCCGATCAGCAACCGCAGATTCGAAGAGCCGAACATCCGCCGTTCCGCGTGTGGAAAAAGGAGGACGCCGAAGTTGTGCTCCCGCGTCTGCAGGCTCACGGCCATCAGGTCGGTGATTCCCTCCGCCAGAAGAGTCTGCTTGCAGGCCTCGAACTTGCCTCCGGAAAGCGCCGGCAAAGGCTCTTCCAGATCAGCCAGACCTCTGAAGGTGACTACTCCACCCCGCCGGTAGGCAAGCTCCGCGATGTAATCCCCGGCTTGCGTCTTTTGCAACTTTTCCAGAAACTCGTCTGAAAAGCCTTTTTGCACCGAGGGCACGGCGCCACGCCACTGCTGGGAAACAAAAAAGACCGCGCGGCGCGAAGGCAGGGGTGCCACCAACCTCTCTACAAAAGTCTGCAAGCTGGGCACAAGGTCGGATGCCGAGAGCAAGCGGCGCGGATCGACGCCAAGGGTCGAGAACGCCAACGCGTTTTCCTGGATCGCATTGCGCTCATTTTCAAAGAGCACCATCACCATCGCTATGGCCAACAGCATCTGCGGGATCGGCCCGAGGAAACCTCCCAGATGCCCCCCAACGTCGAGGAAAGGTTGCCGGAGCTGCCCGACGCCCATGAGCGCCGCCCAGAGTGCCAGCGCAAACGCTAGGGTCCAGAACGCCACGGAATTCCGGCGAAAGGCGTATCGGTAAAAATGGAACGAGCAATAGAGCAGTGTCGCGGCCAGCCCCACTTCCAGGCGCAGATAGACTGGCACAGGAGTCGAGGTCTCGCTGAATACTCCGCTGGCGATATGTGCTTGCAAGCTCACATACGCCAGCAGGACTCCGGCCACCGTCAGGGCAACGTCATACCACTTCAACTTGAAGGGCTCTTTCATCAGCCGGGTCGAGACGAAGATGCAAATCGCCATGCCCACCAGCAGCAGCGAGCTCAAAAAAAATAGTAGCGCGGAAGGGCCGTGAAAGTACTCCGCGGCTTTCAGCGCATAGTGCAGCGTGTAGGCAGCCCAGGCCAGTTGCCACGCGCGAAAATAGCTGTGACGGTTCTGTTCGTGCAGGTAGGTGAAGACCAGAAACACGAGCAGGGCCACGGCCCCGGGAATCAACACCAGACCTGTGGCAACGCTATACATCGATTAACGATCCTCGATTAACACTTCCCTTATCGCTCGTAATTGCGGCCCGGATGGAACTCGGGATCGGCCTAATCCTGTCACACCAGATCCTGTCATACCAGACAGATCGAAACAATAGTTGTCTTTCGGCAAGTTCCGCCCTACCTGGGCACGGCGTTTTCAAAAGTATCTTCTTATCAGATGCGACGCCGCTATAGCGATTTCCCCCTGAAGAGTTACCTTCGTAACCGCTCGTAACCCGTTATCCCTCGCAGGGGCTGCCCGAAGTCTAGAGGCAAAGCCCCAATGCCGCTATACTCAAAAGTTATGCTTCGCGTTCGATTCGCGCCGTCTCCCACCGGTTTTCTGCACGTCGGCAGTGCCCGAACCTTTATTTTCAACTGGCTCTACGCCCGTCACAACGGCGGAACCATGGTGCTCCGGCTGGATGATACGGATGTCGAGCGCAACACCGACGCCTCCGTCAACTCGATTTTCGATGGTCTGCGCTGGCTTGACCTCAATTGGGACGAAGAATACAAACAGTCGGAGCGTCTGGCGCTTCACCGGCAGATCGCCGACGCCATCTTTCAGAAGGGGCTGGCTTACCGTGATTTCACCCCCGCCCACACTGGCGACAGCGAAAAATCCGGCGTCAATCAAACCTGGCTTTTCAATCCCGGCATGCGCGATCTTCCGCGCGCCGAGAGCGACCGCCGAGCCGCCGCCGGAGAGTCTTTTGCCCTCCGCTTCCGGGTTCCGCGTGGCATCGGCGAGCAAATTCGTTTCAGCGATGCGGTCTACGGCGAGCAAGTCAAGTCCGCTGACGACATCGAGGACTTCGCGCTTCTGCGTTCCGACGGCATGCCCACCTACCACCTCGCCTCCTGTGCCGACGACATCGACCTGCGTATCAGCCACATCATCCGAGGCCAGGACCATCTCTCGAATACCTACAAGCACGTGCTTATTTTCGAACGCGCGGGCGCCAAGCCGCCGCAGTTTGCGCATCTTCCCCTGCTGGTCGCGCCCGATGGGTCCAAGCTCTCCAAGCGCCGCCACGGGCCGGTGGTCAGCGTCACTACTTACCGCGACGCCGGATTTCTTCCAGAAGCCTTTATCAACTTTCTATGCCTGCTGGGTTGGTCACCAAAAGACGATCGCGAAAAGATGACCCGCCAGGAACTGATCGACGCGTTCTCGCTCGAAGGCATCAATCGCGCTAACGCGGTCATTAATTTCAAGGAGCCCGCCTCGACACCGGACGAAACCTTCGACCCCAAAGCCCTTTGGCTGAACGCAGAACATATCCGTGGGCTTTCGATAGACGACCTCAGCGCGCGTCTGCTCCCGGTCGTGCACGACGCCGGATTCACAATCGCGCCAGACAAAATGCACGCCATCACCCCGCTCATTCGAGAGCGAATCAAGCTCCTCCGCGATGTCCTCGCCGCCGCCGACTTTTTCTTTGTGGAGCAGCTCCCGCCATACGACACAGCCGAGCTCATCCCGCAGAAGGGTGACGCAACCATGGCCCTCAAAGTCCTGACTCGCGCTCGAGAAGTGCTGTCACAAACCGGATTCAAACACGACCCGCTGGACCAGGCCCTTCGCGCCACCGCGCAGGAACTCGGGCTCAAAGCCGGACAGATGTTTCAGCCGATCCGGGTAGCCGTTTGCGGGCGAAAGAACGCCCCGCCGTTGTTTGAGACGCTCCAGGTTCTTGGACGGGAAACTACGTTGGCACGAATCGATCAGGCAGTTGAGAAGTTGCAGTAATGTCGCGCGAGCAGTCCTAGTGAGAAGCCTGGAACTGCGCGGCCTTCTGCCGGGCGTCCTTGGCTTCGCTCTTCATTCCCTTGGCTTCGTAGAGACTAGCCAGCAGGTTCTCGTTGTCGGCGTCGTCTGCGGTTTGCCGCTGCTTCAACAGGGATGCAATGGCATCGTCATCGAGCTTGAGCCGGGCCTGCATGACGCCTATGTTGTAGTACACACCTTGATAACTGGAGTCGAGTACCGCCACTCGTTTGTACTCTTCGAGCGCTTCGAGATCCCGGTCCTGATTCGCCAAAGCGTCTCCCAGCCTGGCATGTCCGTCGACGCTGTTGGGGTCGACTTTGAGCAATTGAGCAAAAGTATCCTGTGCTTTTGCCGGCTGCTTCAGCTCCAGATAAATCAGCCCCAGCCGGTAATACGCGTCTTCGCTCCGCGGATTCAGCGCAATCACGTGCTGAATTTCCACCGCCGCATTCTCGAAATCATGCTTCGCAATGTAGGCGCTAGCCAAGGCCGCGTGGGCGGGAGCAAAGTTGGGCCGCAGGCGTACGGATTTCTGCAGCTCCGCGATTCCCTCGTCCGTCTTTCCCTGGCCGAGAAGTCCGACCCCGTTTTGTCCACGAAGTATGTAGGCATGGGAGCGCTGCAGCCACATCACGCCACCCACCACGAGCAAAGCTCCAACCAGCAGCACCGCGATCCGGCGCAAAAAATCGTCATGTCCCGGAGCGATTTTTGCGATGAGCGCGCCGAGAAGCAGTCCCATGAGCAAGCCGCCGATATGCGCCGCGTTATCGGTGCGGGCAATCACGGCCCCAAAGAAGAGGTTGTATCCCACAAATACCACTACACTTCGCAGCGTTCCGCTGAGCGCGGCGCGTGGCAGCGAAAACTCGCCCAGATAAAACGATGCGATCAGAGCCCCTGCAATCCCAAAGATCGCGCCAGACGCGCCTACACTCAAGACGACGGAATTCCAGATCAGGCTCGTGAGGCTCGCCGCTAATCCAGCGATCAGGTACACCGCGGCAAATGTCCAATGACCGTAGACCGACTCCGCTAGTCGGCCGAGACTCCACAGACACCACATGTTGAACCCGATGTGCAGCAAGCCGCCGTGCACGAAAACGCAGGTCAGCAACCGCCACCACTGCCCGCTGACGGTAAGCGGCCCAAAATTGGCTCCCCAGTGCACCAGATCCTGACCGGACGGATTGTCGAGCATCGAAACGCCCGCCAGACACATGGCGACGAACACCGCGACATTAATGCCTAAGATTGCCTGCGTGACGGCCATCGAACTAGACTGCTGGCGCATCCAGGGCACTGGTTCGACGCGTTGGATGGGGATATCTTCGCCGCGCTGCGCCGCTTCGTGCTGCACGCACCATTGACACAGCTTCCTGCCGAAGCTTAGCGCTGGAAGCTGACGACCGCATTGAACGCAATTAGCCATGAAGGATGGAAGGCCGCCGCCAATCGTAATTACAGGAAGGCCGCGGTCCCTCTCGTCGCAGATTATCATGCGGGTTGCTTTGTCGGCGGTGACGCCGCATTCGGCTCGACATCATCGAGATCGCACTATGCCGAGAGCCAGTCAGCCGCCGCGAATCCACTTTTGCCATATAAAATACCAACAGCATGAGCCCTGCAAATTCATCTAACTCTAACGAATCTGGCCCGAACTCATCTTCCGAGTCTCGCCCCTCGAACTTCATCCGCGACCAGGTCATCGAAGACCTCAAGACCAAGAAGTACGGCGATGCCGTAATTCAGACCCGTTTTCCTCCCGAGCCCAACGGTTACCTGCACATCGGCCACGCCAAGTCCATCTGCCTCAACTTTGGATTAGCGGACGAGTTTGGCGGCAAGACCAACCTGCGTTTCGACGACACGAACCCGGAGAAAGAGGAGCAGGAGTACGTGGACTCCATCATGAAGGATGTCCGCTGGCTAGGTTTCGATTGGGATGGTCTCTACTACGCTTCCGACTACTTCGATCAGCTCTACGATTGGGCAATCAAGCTGATTAACGAAGGCAGAGCGTATGTTGACGATCTAAGCGCGGAAGAAATTCGCCAGTATCGCGGCACGCTCACCGAGCCCGGCAAGGAAAGTCCGCATCGCAACCGTGGGGCGAAGGAGAACCTTGACCTGTTTGACCGCATGCGCAAGGGCCAATTCCCCGACGGATCGCGCGTGCTGCGCGCCAAGATCGATATGGCGTCAAAGAATCTGAACCTGCGCGATCCGGTCATGTACCGCATCCTGCGTGCCGAGCATCACCGCACCGGCGACAAGTGGTGCATCTACCCCATGTACGACTATGCGCACGGTCAGTCGGATTCCATCGAGCACGTGACCCACTCCATCTGTACGCTCGAATTTGAAGACCATCGCCCCCTTTACAACTGGTTCATCCAGCAACTCGGTATTTTTCCGTCGCAGCAAATGGAGTTCGATCGCCTCAGCCTTACTTACACGCTGCTCAGCAAGCGCAAATTGCTCACACTGGTGCAGGAAAAACGCGTCACCGGTTGGAACGATCCGCGCATGCCCACGCTCTCCGGCATACGGCGGCGCGGCTACACGCCGGAAGCGATCCGAAATTTCTGCGCGGCCATCGGAGTTTCCAAGACCAATGGCACGCTGGAGCTGGCGATGCTCGAACACTTCGTCCGTGAAGACCTGAACAAGCGTGCGCCGCGCGTGATGGGTGTGCTGCGGCCACTGAAAGTCGTGATTGATAACTATCCGGAAGGTCAGGTTGAGGAAGTCGACGCGGTCAACAATCCCGAGGACGAAAGCGCCGGGAAGCGCAAAGTACCATTTTCGAAGGTGCTCTACATCGAGCAGGATGATTTCCGTGAGGACCCACCGAAGCAGTATTACCGTCTATCGCCGGGGCGCGAGGTGCGGCTGCGTTACGGCTACTTCATTACCGCGAAAACGGTGGTAAAGAACGACCGGGGAGAAGTGGTTGAGGTGCACTGTACGTATGACCCAGCCACGCGCGGTGGCAATGCTCCGGATGGACGAAAAGTGAAGTCAACCATCCACTGGGTCTCAGCCGCGCATGCTCTCGACGCCGAGGTGCGTATTTACGATAAGCTCTTCAGCAACGAGGATCCGAATCAGGTTGAAAAAGGCCAGGAGTTCACTGCTAACTTGAATCCGAATTCTCTCGAAGTGATCGCGCAGGCTAAGTTGGAGCCTTCGCTGGCGAACGCGCCGATCGAAGGCCGCTATCAGTTCGAACGCCTCGGGTATTTTTGCGTGGACCCGGATTCGAGGCCAGGGCATCTTGTGTTCAACCGCACTGTAGCGCTGAAAGATACTTGGGCGAAGGTCGAGAAAAAATCGGGATCGCAGACTATTCGACTGTGAATGTTTCGGTAGAGACGCGGCTTGCCGCGTCTCCCTCACAGCACCCGGCGCGCCTCATCAAATTCAAGACGCGGAATACGCGGGAAAAGTTTGCTGTGATCGCCGTATCCCAGATTGCAGACGAAGTTCACTTTCCCTTTGCCATCAGGGAAGAATTCGGCATTCACCATGGAGTTCTGTACCTAAAATTTCCATCGCTTTCCGTTCCTTTCATTGGGCGTGAACGGTAAGGCCGCCCGGGCCCAGCCAGTAAACCCCATCCCGCTGGCAGAACAGCTGGGAGTATTCCGCCACGAGTCCGGTGCCGACCACCTTGTCGCCCAGCATGATCTCGCCATCATTCAAGGAGCCACTCTGTACGGTGCAGTAGTTGCTGATCGCCTGCGGGGTGTACCAGGTATCGATGGTGCCAGAGAACGAGTAGCCGTTTTTTGCTCCGGCGTACTTATAGAGAAGGGTGAACTCGCCATCGACATAAGCGAAACCGTTACCCAGAAATCCGCCGATGCCGGACGGATAGCCACAGCACAGTTCGAAGTCGTAAACAAAGGTGGAATTCAGCGGGTTCGGTTCTACTTGCAGCCCAACCACGCTGCCCTCGCTCAGCGATTGTCCCGCAGCCATACTGATTAAGAGAAAAGAACCAAAGAAAATAGCGAATAACTTACTGCTGCTCATGCCGTATTCCTCCTGAAGTTTGAATTAAGTAAGTCATGGCACGCACGAACACCGAGTGCCGGTGAAGTTTAAGTTTCTGGGTGACTCTGTCCACGGCTGGGTTGCCTGTCGGCATCACCAAAACGCCGTTATAGCGATTGACAAATGTAGTAAGGCTATAAGGCGGCGCGCTGCGAAATGACTTGGCCACCGAAGCGCTCTGGCAGGAGGGGATCACTGATTCAATCGCCGCTACTGTTCCACCCACCAGGTCGGCGAGCAAGGTAATCTTCGTCTGCGTGTTCTGATTGCTGACCTGCGCTACCTGCAATACCAAGGTCTGATCGGCCTTATAGGCGCTGACCGCACCCCGCAACTGCGAGCACACGTCCGGAGCTGCCAGCGAAGAGGCCGTGGATAAGTCGTCAGCCAGCGTCTTGATGGTCGTAGCGTCAGCATTAATCTTCGCTATTAGGTTACTGTTCACCGGCTGACCGTTGGCCACGGCGACGATTTGCAGAATATTGATCAGCGCCGGCGCCGCCGCAGCCAGAATGGAATCGAGTGTCGACACCCAGGCGGTCGAACACGCGGTGCAGAACATGGCAAGTGACAGCGTAATGACAAAAACTCTCCTCATAGATGCTCTCCTACTTTGTTTTTGGAAATTGGTTTACTTGCCCGAGCTGACAGGGGTATACGGTGAAGGCAGCCAATGCGCGACTATGACGGACAGCGGTGCAAAGATCGCTGCTGCAGTGGCATGGTTCATCCAGAATGTAGCAATCACAGGCGTGGCGGCGTTCGCCAATGCAGTAAGCAGTAGAACAACAGTGGGCAGATAGACAGCATACTTTGTCAAGATAGTATCTCCTTTTAATAGCATTTAAGGGAAAGACGAATGGGATAGTGGGAGTCAGCCAGTCAAGCTCTAATGCCGGACTCGTAAGCCGCCCTCGGCGAACGTTTCGTGAGGGACTCACGGCGAGATAGCACTCCTTTTTGCACCAGGCCGACATGGACCCATCCGTATTCCAGAATGAGTTGGTCGTATTCGATATCAGACTTCAGTATGGCTAATGCCACTTCGTATGGAGATCCGAACTCGGGGCAAACGAAATCGCAAGCTAAGCCCAAGCAGTGAGCGCTGGTCGCTACACCGCCCACCGCCTTGTTAACTTGCGGCGATCGATAGCCACTGTGAACTGCGATCGGCCTGTCCCCAAGCAGCGTTCGAATGTTTTCCATGACCGCCGCCACCAGGCCCACGTTTGTAATAATGATCGGACTCGGAGTGTTGTCCAGTTCGAGGCGCGCGGCCGCTTCGGAAAAAGAAAATTCCTCTAACGTAAAATGCTCTGAGATTTTCATGGGGGACTCTATTTCAGTGCTGGTTTCCTAGGTTTACTGCAAACACATCTCCGCGCTGATTCTGTGGACCCACGTCCTGCCATACGATGCCGTTGGGGCAACTGGTTGAATATGGCAGCGAAGGGTTGATAGCATCGGGGTTCACGCTGGGGTCGGAACTGTCGCAGACCGTATCCCCGGCCGACGTAGTGAGATTGACCATAGCCCCGGACGTTCCGCCCGTCTGAAGCGTGGAGGCAGAAAGAGTTACTTGTCCGCTGTTCTGGAAACTGGCGATTGTTGTGTAAAGTGGAATCGTGCCTCCTGCATTTCCGGCGCCTGAGATCGAAATTGCCTGGCCGACTTGGGCGGACGTAAAGGGGTTACTCGTAGAAGTCAGAACAGCTGACCCGGCGCTCATCGCACCGTTCATTGCCAGCTTTGTTGTTCCCGGCGGATTTGTGTTCGCAAAGCACGAGACTGCTCCGCATTCCGGCTGACCTCCGGCGAGGGCTGAACTGGGTCCGGACGTTCCTTCGCCGTTGACAGCGATTGCCTGAAATACGTCGTCGACACTGGCGCTTCCGCTGGTTCCTTCAATCGGATTGCTGAGGTTTCCTGTGAGGTAAGGCGTAAGCGGCTGCCACGGCAACCCACAGAAACTTTCGGGTGCAGCTGGCACCGGCGTAACCGGTAGTTGACCGAGAAATCCGTTCGCGTTGACAATCGGTATCGAACCGTCCGTAGAGCCATTCTGGCAATCCCAGTCACTTGACCAGAACAACCAGTTTGCGTCTTGGGAATATTGGCTGATCTGGAATTGAGTGGCGAACGTTTTACTGGTGCCAGTCGCGAAGCTATGCGTGAACTGCCAAACGCTGCCCACGCTCGTCGATGGAAGTGTGTAGGATGCCGGAGGAGCATATCCTGTCGGATAGGTGGGAGACGTTTGATAGCAGGTTTCCATGTTCTGCCAAGCGTTAAACGCCGGACCTAGCGTAGCGTAGTTGTAAGATGTACCGCACGCTGGGTAAGTATCAGTACCCGGATCACCCACCCAGCTGAGGTGAGAATCGAGTATTTCCGATAAGTTACAGTCCGGATTCTGGATCCCGGTCCCCGAAGTGACATAGCACCCAGGTGGAATCGTCTGCTGAGTTGCTTGGCTCGTCAGAGGATTCAGGTACACGCTGAAAGGAGGCGAGTAGCCTATGCCGACGGCAAAGCCGCCCACTCCATCATTGCCCTGCGCGTTGTCGGCGTTGTAGACGCCAAGAAATACACCAGACGTGTATCCCCATCCGGAGCTGTTGAATGCCACCATCTTGTTCGCACCGATGGCCCAGTGATTCATACCGGCAAAGGTAAACTGAAAGGATTTAACAGGGTCAAAGTTTGCGGTCGTTGTCTGCCATAGCCCAAAGTGCGAGAGAGAGGCGCAAGCCGGGTAAACATCGGCCTGATTGGTGAAAACTGCATATAATCCGTTGCTGCTAAGCTTGAGGTTGTGGACGTAGAACGGGCATGTTTGGCCTGTGCCGAGAGGATTGGAAAACGCAGTCAGCGTCCCTACACTAGCCGCAGTTCTCGGGCAGGCGTAGCCTGAACCGGAACTGCATGACCAGTCCGTCCATATCCCGGTCAAGGTGTTCAGCAGGTGATAGACATCGCTGACTGCGTCATACTCCAGCCCCCACGCTCCCGTCCCCTGATCTGCGGTGTACTTTGAATACGTGGGTGCGAGTCCGTAGGAGTTAGTAGAGATCGCAATCCCGTACTTTGATGCGTAGCCACCATAGGCCGTATCCCTGCTGATTCCTCCAATTGCACTCCATAGCTGGTTCCGGTTGGCGATCGGGTAACTCGGCCCTACGTTCGTCCAGATGATTCCGTTGCTATCGCTCACGGTGGACGACATAATGTCCGGGTGACCCGGCAGCGCAACTGTAGCTGACGTGGTTACGGTGTGGAGGGCGATTGTTGCGAGAGTTATTTGCCCTGCATTCTGGTAGGTCAGAATCGTAGTGTAGAGAGGTGCCGTGCCGGCGCTGTTGCCGGCTCCAGAGACCAGGATTGCCTGCCCGACTTGCGAAGCAGTAAACGGGTTGCTCGAGGAAGTGAGTACTGCCGCCCCCGAAGTGATCGACCCATCCGTTGCGAGTGTCGAGGGCGTGGCAATCCATTGGAAGGAGGAACCAGCGGATGTTCCAGCAGCGCCGGTGTTCTGGTAGACGAACTGAGCAACACTGTTTGTGCCACGCCACTGCAAAGTCGAAGGAGCAGCCTCTTCAACGATGTCGTTAGCGCAAGGAGAACCACTAGAGAATGATGTCGCGAGTGTCCCGTTCGTGGTGCCTCCTACAATTGCGCGATACATACACGTTCCGGCCCCCCCCGGAACAATAATGTCTCCAGGGTTATACGATGTGGAGGTGGTATACGCTAGGTACTCCGGTTTACTCGATCCGGGGACATTCAGCACATGCGTGACATAAGCACCGTACGCATAGAAAGTATTCGTCGTCCAGTTCGGCGCGTTCGGTCCTAACGGCAGCCCATACTGGAAATCGACCAGCGGAGAACCCACACTGTAGGAACCTGTCGCTGGATTGATCACGTAAGGAGTCACTGTGGTGGGGGTGGTAATGTCGTACGAGTCGCTCCCAAACGTGTAGAGCACTGTCGGGTCAGTTAAAGAGAAACTGAGAGATCCGAAGTCATTGACTGGACAGTTGCTTGTACATGACCCGCCTGATAGTTGCCCTGTGGTGATGAAGATTCCAGATGACGGCGGAGTTCCGCTCCAACCGCCCGATGGAGTGCCACAATGCCCCTGGTTCGGACCGCTCGTGTTAAATAAGCAAATCAAGCCAGCGGAGTTTTGGTCGACCCGTACCAGGCTCGTATTGGTATTAGTTAGCGTAAACACGCCCGACCCTCCCATCCCCGCTGTGAAATTTGCGTTGGTTCGTCCGTAGGCGCTATCGGAATCCGTAATGCGGGTGATAGGGCTCAAGAGTGCCGAATTGTTGAACGTAGATCCGTCGAAATTCGTATGCCCCAGGTACGATGTGTCATAGGCCGTAGTATTGTTATTTACGATTCCACCGAAGTTGGGCACGGTCGCCCAAGGGATAAGGTCGGCTCCCGTGTACGCACAAAAACTGGGTGCTGCGCAACTGCCGCTGCTCGAAGCAACATATGTGGCAGATCCTGAGTACACCTCGGGTCCCGAGTACGCCGCTTGCCCAAAAGCCGGAAGGCAAGAAAATACAACTGCCAAAAACATCTTCATCGCTCTTTGCTCCACAAATCGCATTCCTCACTCAACCAGGGCGGAGCCGTTTGCACAACGCAAGGGCCCGCACAGAGTCGTGCACGATGTGCCCGTAGTCACTCCGGGCTTCGTTATAATGTTTGCTTACTCTCCCCCGCCATTTACGCAGGGCCTCGTGGAAAGGGAACTATGCCGACTGACGTAGTGATGCCCCAGATGGGTGAATCAATTTTCGAAGGAACCATCACCAAGTGGCTGAAAAAGCCCGGGGACAAGGTCCAGCGCGATGAACCTCTGTTCGAGATTTCCACCGACAAGGTCGATGCCGAAATCCCCGCGCCCGCCAGCGGCGTCCTTCAGGAAATCAAGGTCTCCGAGGGCAACACAGTTCAAGTCAACACCGTCGTCGGCGTAATTGGCGACGGCAGTGGCGCTTCCGCGTCCGCCAAGGCTGCGCCGCCTGTACCCGCTCCTGCCGCTCCGACATCCCCAAAGAAAGAAGCTCCTGCTCCGCCGCCAGCGCCCGCCGTCAGCGCTTCCGAGGTGGAAGAAGACTCGGACGTCCGTTCTTCACCACTCGTCCGCAAGCTCGCCCGCGAGCAAAATGTGGATCTCGCAAAAGTGAGTGGTAGCGGTACCGGCGGCCGCGTCACGAAGCAGGACGTCCTCGATTTTGTTGAGCACCGCACCGCTGCTCCAGTTGCAGCCCCCGAACCGCGTACAGCTTCGGCCCCTACGCCAGCTGCCATTCCGGGCGACCTCGTGCCCATGTCCCAGATGCGCAAGATCATTGCGCAGCGCATGATCGAATCGCGCCGCACCAGCGCTCACGTCCACTGCATGTTCGAAGTGGACATGACTCGTATCGTCAATTTGCGAAACAAGCTCAAAAACGGATTCGAGCAGCGCCATGGCGCGCGGCTCACCTTCATGCCGTTCTTTGTGCGCGCTGCCATCATCGCTCTGCAGCAATATCCGATCGTCAACAGCTCGCTCGAAGGCGACAGCATCCGCTACCACAAGCACGTCAACGCGGGCATCGCCGTCGCACTCGATTGGGGACTCATTGTGCCCGTTCTCAAGAACGCCGATGAACTCAACTTCCTCGGACTACAGCGCGGCATCACCGATCTTGGCGAACGCGCGCGCACGAAGAAGCTCATGCCGGCGGACGTCGAAGGTGCTACCTTCACCATCACCAACCCCGGGCAATTCGGCGCCGTATTCGGCTTGCCTATCATCAATCAACCGAACGTGGCCATCATGGGTGTTGGCGGAATCACCAAGCAGCCCATGGTGGTCACTGACAAAGACGGCGCAGATTCTATCGCCATCCGTTCCATCGTTCACCTTACGCTGGGCTACGACCATCGCATCATCGACGGGGCCATGGCCGACCAGTTCATGGCTGTCGTAAAGAAGACTCTTGAAAATTGGGGCGAAGAAGTCGGCTAGGCCGCATTTCGACAGGCAAATTCTGGTTGTTCGTGCAGCGTCAAACTAGTGGCGTTTCTCCAAGAAGCAACGGCCCGTCTTCTGAGCGTTCGATGAAGTATCGGGCCACGTCATCGCGGAGTCCAGGTTTGTTTCCTGTCCAGCGCCACAATCCCTGATAGTCTCGCGCGATGTCGGTTGCGGGATTGAAGTCCCACTTCTGCAGCAGCGCCCACCGCTCGCCATAAGCGCGCAGCGCTTTGCTGCCGTGAAAAGCATGCGTCGCGAAGTTGTCGATGCACCCCATTGGGGAGCGGCCTTCGACGTGGTTCAGCTTCGCGGCGCGCGCTTGCCAATTGAGTACAGCTTCCACGTAAGGCCCCGTGCACCGCTTCATTTCGGCGGCGACGTTCGTCGCTTGTACCAGTCCGAAAGCTTGATGCCAATCCGCGCTACCCAGGATGCAGGTGTCCAACATCCCGCCCACCATATCGAAAGCATCCCGGCGCCACGACCACGCGCCTCCGGTCGCTCCCGGAGCATGACCAAAGGGAAAGGTTGCTGACGGTTGGAGCGCGGCGTAGTAAGTATCAGTTCCGCCGCGACGCGCTCGCCGCGAACTGAGGAATTCAGTTTGGTGCATATGGTTCCACGCAAAACTCGTGCTCATGCGGTAAGGGCGGTGACCCAGATAGCTGGTGGCCGTTTCGCCAGTTAGATCGGCATAGACGCTGAATAACTGGACAAAGCCGTGATGCTGAAGCGTGTGGATTGCCTCCAGCGCCCAGTCATGTCGCGTGAAGTGGAAGTCGCCGTCCACGTAGCCGCCGTATTGCCAGTCTGACGGAAACCGGCGCACGCCTTCGTTGATGGCGCATTCTTTGATCCAAAGGCTCGAGTCAGTCCGCAGTTGCAGATCGAGTGGATTATCGGGACTGGTGACTTCGTGCGGTCGATCTCCGAAGGCGACCTCGACGACATGCAGTGCGACATTCGGGCTTGCCTCAATATGAAACCGGAAATCATGGAAAGCTTCTCGCCTACGCTGCCAGCGGTATGGATTCGAATACACCGAAACGATGTGCAGCGTCTGGGCCTCGGAATATTTCACGAACTCGCGATGAACGTTCGGGTGCTTGAAAGTCACAGCCGCTTCCTTTCGATATTGTGCCGCCAGCCACTTCCTCGTTGCGGAGAGAAGCAAGTGTACCGAGGTCCACTCGCCATGCCTTATTTGCCGATTCCTTATTTCCAGAAGTGCAACACCATCTGCGCCACTATTACCGCAAATGCGACCATCGAAGCATAGGCTGCGGTCTTTCCCACTTGTTCTCCGCGCACAATTTCCAGGATCTTCACCCGGTCCGCCAAGGCAGTGTGGTCGCGCTCATACATTTCACGCCGAAGATACTCCGCACGTTCCTGGTTGATTTGGGCGCGGAAATTGTTCATCTCCTCCAGACGGTAGTCGAGGACCTCATTCGCCTTTTGGATTTTGGCATCTCCGGCCACATGACGCAGATCCTCCGCTCGGGCGTGAGCTTCCAGTGCGGCATCGCGGCGGCGGAGCTCAGCTTCGATTACCTTTCGCTCGGCTTCGAGGGTTCGATCAATGAACTGAACCAACGGCAACTGGACAAGCGGAGTTGTATGCGAATAGTTCCCGCTCATTTACTGCACCTTTTCTTCGATTTCATCGTTATGGTGTTTCATAGTGGGTAGTCAACATGCATCGCCGCCGAATACCGCGAATAATTCGGCGGCTCGCTGCCGTCATAGCTCCTCAGAAAATATTCTTGTGCCCGCGCATACCGCGTGAGCGTAAAGCTGCCGTTCGTGAAACGTCCCACCAGGTTGCCGTTGTATCCGACTCCCCACCCCTCGTCTGAGTACCGCACTTCGATACCGCCGCCCGCCACGGGAGTGAATCCCACGTCAATAGTCACAGTCGTCGAAGTCACATTCGTGACCTCCGCGTCGGTGAGATCAGCGAGATAATAGTTCCCCACCTCAGTCACATCCATCGGCGTCAACACCTGTGTCTGCTTCATCAGGGCTGTAACAAAAGCAAAGTCCAGAGAGGGATCTCCCGCATCCACAAATCGCAGGGCATAGCGGCTGTTCTCGCCGGCCAAGTCTACGATCTCCATATCCACTTCGCGCACAATCGCTGTGAACGACGCCATCCGCGATGGCACATTCACCGCCAGCCCATCTCCCGGGAAAATATCCGCCGCTCCTCCAGGCAGAAACTGGCTCCATGCCTGGTACTCCCCACTCCATCCCTGCCCGGCGTCATCCAGCAAGGCCAGCGCCGCGATCTCGCAATCTGCCGAAGTGCGCGGAACAGGTAACCCAATCTCCCGCACGCTCCCGCGCACTCCGTCATCGCCGCCGCGCTGATTAGCTGCAATGCTAGCCGAGTTAATAACTCGCGCCATGGCATGGCCCTGGCCGCGATAACTTACTTCGATCAACTCATTGGCCGCTGGTATGTACTCTGGATAAAATTCCAATGCGGGCGAGGTAGTAACCTGACATTCCGCGCCATCCAGCAACGATCCCGTCAGTATCGTCACCGTGTCTTCCCCAGGCAATGTGCCACGCACCAGGGCATCGATTGGCAGCGATATGTAGGTGAACGCAAGCGAGCACTGAATGTTGCCGGCATTGATGAGCGCATACGTGCAGAACCCGGGCGCGTCCGGAATGATGTCGTCGAACAGCACGGTGGCCCGTGCGATCTGCGTCGCGGGATTCGTCGGATCGATATCCTGCACTTCCAGTACGACTCGCACATCGCACGCGACTGCTTCGCCCCCTCGCGGGGATCCAGACGGGTACAGCGAAGAGTGAAACACCTGCTGCATTCGGTACACCTCTGTCGGATACAGCAAGGTAGTGAACACGTAATGGTGCCCGGCCTGTGTTGCGAGAGGTGTGCCTGTGACCGTGCCTCCGACCAGTGCCTGGATGTTGCAATAATCGCCCAAGGGCGTTATGCGAAAGCCCGCCAGACAATTCGCGATCGAAACCGCCCCAGCGTATAGTCCGCCGATGACTCCATTCGACGCCGCATTGAACACCACGTCCCCATGCTCCAGCATCATGGCTCCGCCCAACTCCATCTGTTCGATGAAGTTCAGAAGAGTTTGCCCATCCGTCCCTGTTCCGCCCGCAACCTGCAACTGGCCGTTGCTGACCGTAATCACACCCAGCGGATCGGTTACGGTCCAATGGGTCGGATCCAGTTCCGTATAAATTTCATCAAGAATCGTGCGATTATACAGCGCAACCTGACTGCTGCGCGTAAACGGCTTCTGTGACATGTAGAAATAAGTTGTGTACCCGTCGCCGCAGAAGTAATCCTTCACATGTGCACTCGGCTCCAGCGGTCCCAGAATCGTCAAGTCATTGACCAACCGGTTCACGCTCTGCAATTGGAGATCGCCAGGAGAAAACGTAGCTGTATTCTCGGCAAGCGCGTATGTGTTTGCCGCCAACGGTGCAAAGAACAGTTTGCTATTGTCGTCTCTGTAAGAGCAGCGCGCCGAGAGCGCAATCTCCGCCGCTGATGCGGTCCATTTTTTCGCCGGGTTGACGCTGTAGTACGGAATCGGATCCGCCGCTTCGACGCCGCTCACATCAAACCATCCCGGCAGCGCCTCCGCCGTCAACTGATCGAACGCGTCGCCAGCGTTCCGGTCGACAAATGGAGGATGTGGGGGAGGTGCCTTTTGATCCATCAGCATCACGTCGCTGAGTGCGTCTACCTGGTACCGGTAAACCAATCCGTCAGCTGCCCAACCCAGATACTGATACGTTGGCGTTTGGACAATGTATCCGGTGAACAGATCGTTGCCGTTGCTCAAGGTCAGACTAACGCGCCCGCCAATCGCCGGCACCACCAGATCTCCCGTGCCGGCTACCAGGCCGAATTTCAATTCGGCCGGGCTGTTGAGTTTGCGCAGCAATGTCGGACTCTTGCTCGAATCCACGAAAGCCGTGTAGTCCTGCAGCCCAAGACCGTCGAGATTGTCGATCAGTAATTTCATGGCTTATCGGAAAACTCCGCCGTCTTCTGTGCTGTCTGTGGTTAAAGCTTTTGCCGTCCATCGCTCCACGGAATGGACCCGGCTGCAGCCGCGATACTAGTAAACCGCTGCTCCGCTCGCCGGGAAATAACTCCGGTAACACAGCACTAACGCTCCATCGTTACCGTCCACGGTCGGCAACGCCGTAAACGATGCTTGCAACGCCAACTGTCCGATTGGCTTTTGAATCTCGATCAGACTCTCCCGTTCCCATTCCGGCTTCACCGTGCACGGACTCAAAATCGGGTAGAAGAAACAAACACGTCCCCCCGATTCCTCTTCCGCCACGAATAGGCCCGACCACTGCTGCAGAAATGCGCCGCCTTCACGGTCCACAAAAGCTATTACCTGTTGCACCGACGCCCCCGCTGCCGGCACTCCCCCTGGCAATGCCTGCGTTAACAGCAACGACGTCGCCGTCACCAGTGCAACTCGGCCCACGTTGAACGTCACCCGCCGCACGTAGTTGGCATCCTGCCGCACGTCTTCTGGATTCTGTACATATGCGCCCGCGATGCCGGTGCCCACATACCCAACTTGCTGTGCGTAATCCACATCGCATGCCACCAGGTCTCCAGGCTGGAATCCGGCTATTGCACCTGCCCCCAAAACCAGCTCCTCAGTGGTTGAGCCCGCCAGCAAAGGCACGGCCGCCAGCGGAATTCCACCTGACCCTGCGGGCGATGCGCTCGGATCCGTTGCCAGCACGTTCATGTGCTCTGCGCCTCCCGCTAGCGCCATCTGCAACTTTCCCCAGTCGCGAAATTCAAAATCGACTCGTGCTCCCAAAGCGTGTCGCGCTTGTGCTGACACCGCGCCCGCCGTCCCCCCGATCAAGGCCTCAATCTGCGATGTGCTCGTGCGCTGAAAGTTTTCAATCCATCCCAAGTCAATCCATGGCGCCGGCGGGGCATCCAGTTGGAAACTATTATTTTGGGAAGGATCAAAAATTGCAGTCGGTCCGTTTACTCTGTCCACAGGCGCAAAATAGGCGCGCGTCTCCCGTGCTATTGGCCATAGCCCCGCCCGCGTCATGCTTCTACCTCCGGCAGAAAGAAATAAATCCTTAGCTGCGCGTACCGATCCAGCCGCGCTGCACCAGCGCTCCACTGCTGCTTCTGGATCGGGACGTCTCCCGGCGAATTCCCCATCACCGGTACCGTCCAGAAAATTCCCGATCCCAAATCAGCGCTTGGAGTCTGGCTGTAATCGAGCATTTCGGTATGCGGCGGATCGCAGATTCCGAGCAGCTCATCATCCATTTCCGCCAGCACTCGCCCTCTATCCACTCCCGTTCCGCCGCTGCCTTCGCTCGCGTACCAAATGTGACAATCCACTCCCAGCATCGGGCGCGTGCTCTCCGCAATCAGGATGTCGCCAAAGTCCACGTAAAACGCTCCGGGCTGCGCTTCTCCAAACCGCGGCTCCATGTTTTCGCGGACCACGATCGCCGGTACCGTAACTCCGTCGATCACCATCGTTCGCGCCGGATTCAGCGCCGTCAGCCGCTCCCGCAGCGCCATGTAAAAACTGTCTTTCGCTGCCTGCA
The DNA here is from genome assembly GCA_049520095.1 of Terriglobales bacterium. Classification (GTDB taxonomy): domain Bacteria; phylum Acidobacteriota; class Terriglobia; order Terriglobales; family Acidobacteriaceae; genus Acidiflorens. The sequence continues at coordinate 29,100 of JBEKQC010000033.1, read as the reverse complement.
TACTTCTCCTGTTAGAGCTGGTTTCATGGTTCGGGTTTTTCTTGGACAGCCCACGGCTTCATTGGCCGCGGAAGAGCTCGCATTTTGACTTCGTGTTTAAGGGGTGCGTTTTCAGCCGCGCCGTAATCCCGTCGAAATCACACGCCCCTTAGGGCCCGACCAGCGAAATCAGGGCTCTTCCTAGCCTTTTAGCCCTGGAGATGCATTCCTTCCGAAATCGCTTCTAAAACTGAGAACTGACGGCTGGCGGCTAACTAACTCATCGCCGCCACGCGGTACAGATAGGCCACCCCCGCGAGCCGCTCGACGACAAACCCTTGAATATGGAAAACTTCGCCGTCATACACCAATCCCAGCGCCGTCTGGAACAACACTTCCGCCGAAGCCACATTTCGCTGGCTTACCTGCTCCGCCATCGCCGCCTGGCCTGCCATCATCTCGATTCGGCGCCGTGGACCGTTGGTCTCGGTAGTTAACTCACGGACAATGACCGGGGCGATCAACGCCTGCTCAACTCCCGGATCTACCAGGCCTAGCTCGGTTAGACCACCGGCCGGTAGTCCCGCTGCCGCAAACAGGAGGATCACTTCCGTGCCGCCAAGGGTTCGTAACATGGCATCCGTCGCCCGCACTGCTGCCGCTCCAGAAATCCCAGTCATCGTCATCCCACTCTCTGTGCCACAAAGGGCGCCAGTAGCTCTTGCACCGTTTCATCCAGCAGCGAATCGGAGAAGTACCAAAACTGCATTCCGTCGGGGGCAACGTTCTTCTTCACATTCAGCGCCGGCGTAGCTTGCGCATTCTTTACCAGTTGCGCGCACGCCACCTTGACTGGGTCGGGAAACAGCTCAAACCCTGCCGTATACACAATCTCTATTTCGGTGAACGCCCAACCCATCACATTCACCGGAAGCGTGACTTCTCCCGTCTCCGGAAATGCATCTAGATCCGTCACGTTCAAGTCCACCCACGTTCCCGGAATTCCAAATGCTAGCGCCACATCCCATAAGTCGGCCTCGTAATCCAACTCGCCCCGCCGCGGCGTTGCATACCGACCCCGCGCAGAAACAAGCGGTGATGTTGCCGGCGCCAGCGCCGAGAGCGGCAAATAAGTAAGTTGCACCGGCCGTTGTCCGTTCTCCGTTCGCAACCGCTCTGTGTACTGATTGATCGCCAGTGTGATCCTCCGGCAATGCGCATCGATCATCGCCGATGCCGCTGTCACCCATGCCCCAGCAGTCGTTGCTTCCAGTCCGTACAACTCATATTCCGATGGTTGCAAGTAATTCATGATCGGTTTCCAGTCCTCGATAACTAATTGCCGGATGTCCCACCCTCCGCTTGTTGAAGGGTGGGAATTTCCCAGCGTTCGACTACCGGTTTACCAGCACTTCGTAGTGCGCATAGTTTGCGCCTTTCACCACCATGCCGCCGAATTTCACCACGACGCTTTGCGTCATCAGCGTGTTCGGCAGTCCCAGCTTGAAGATCCGTGGATTTGGATCCGTCAGCCAGTGGTACTCGATCAGCTCCTCGGTCACGATGTAGGCCGGCAACACCGCAGTGCCACTTCCCGGTGTGCCCGTATAGGGGAGGGCCCACTCCGGAATCAGCGGCAACTCGCCGGCTTGCGTGCTCAAGGCCTTCACGGTTAGCCCGCCCGTGATCTGTACCGTCGAGAGCACGACGTTGAACTCCGCCTTCATTTCGCGGTCGATCAGGTCGAGCAGCACCGGATTCGCGTAGATCGCCGTCGGCCGCACGTCAAACGACGAACTTGAGACCATCTCCGCGATGGTGCTTTTCAGGCCGTCCACGATGCTGGCTGTGGTTCCGATTGTGACGGTGTTGCCTCCCGCCTCGATCTGTCCAATGGCGCCGAAATACTGCGGCGTTGTTGGAGCGCTCAGCGAAGTGTCGTTGCCGTTCCACAGGGCCACGTCGTGCGTGCGCAATACGCCGTCTACTGCATCCGCCAGATCCTTGGCTTGCAGATACGCGAACTGGCTCTGCTGTGTCCCCACCTCCGTGTCAAACAGGTTGTAGTTGATCTGCGAGACCAGCGCCTTCAGCGGCACGGTGCGTTCCAATCGCGTCGGCGCTTGCAGCGTCGGCACAATACTGCGCGGATCGACGAATGCCTGCGCCGCCGTTGGCGAAGCAATCGCCGTTTCCTCGAAAAACCGCGATGGCTGTCCCGTCGCGGGCACCTGCTTCATTCGTTGTCCGAACACGCCGCGCCTCCGAACAATGTCCGTGATTTCGGTCTGATACCGATTAATCTCGATCGCGCCCGGCCCCAGAAAGTCCGCTGCTGCATGCAAATCCAGAAAATTCGCTTTCATGTTTTCTCCTCAATTGAGTTTGATTGCCCTTCTTGCCGGCATTTGTTTCAGCTTGCCGCCGTGAGCCAAGCGCAGGATCCATCAGTTGCTCGACTTTAGGAAAGCGTGCCGAGGATGTTGTTGGTGAGGGTGAGTGCTGGATCCGCCGCGTCGAGGTTGGCAGCGATGAGTCGCAGCGCTCGCTTCAGATCGGCGCCGGCTGCGGCCGCCGTGCTGGATATGCCGGCAAGGTCGGTGTTGTCGGTGGCGTGCGCCTTGGCGACGCTGGCTGGGGTGAAAGTGGATCCAGCCAGGGTGTGAAGGTCGGTGATAAGCTCTGTGCTATTGGCCATGGTGGTGTCTCCTCTTGCGAAATTGTCCTGTTGTGTGCGTCCAGCGCGGGCAAATGGTCTTATGACGGTCGGCGCCGGTCATGATCGGTCCGCATCAGTCGCGTCCGCACGGCAGGCCGCTCTGCGTCGCAGTCTCGCCGTGCCCCAACTCATTCGCGCGCTTTGCCAATGGATGGGTCTTATCGAGCAAACAAAAAGGACGCGATCTGATTCGCGTCCCGAACGACTAACGATCAACGACGAACGCAGACTACTCGATCATCCCCGCCCGCGCTAACTCTGCTTTTACAGCGATCCGCTGCTCTACGCTGAGTGCCGCAAGCGTCTTATTCAGTACCCCTGGGTCCAGTCGCTCACCTTCGATCTCGTTCTTTCCGATCAGCGCCGACACCACCGGTGACAGCGTCTTCCGTGCCATCCGCGAAGCTTGCGCTTTCAGATCCGAGTTCGACTTTTCCAGCTGCGCGACGCGTTGTTGCAATTCGGTTCCAGTTTCTTCCGCCTGGCGCCGCTCTGTTGTTTGGGTGAAGCTTTCCTCGACCGCCGCGACGATCCGGTCCACTTTCGCATTCAGCACTTCTTGCTGCGCGTCCAGTTTTCCCAATACCCGATCGAGGGTCTCCGTGGCGGCCGCCAGTCGCTCGGCCGCCGCCATCATCTGCTGCACCATCTCTTCGTTCATTTTGTCCAACCTCCCTGGTTTGCCATACATTTCAATTTGTGATGCCGAGCCGACGATCGACCGAACAAAGATCGACCGAGCACGACCCCGACTCACCCATGTCTGCGAATCGCAATTCCTTACCCTAGCTCGATCCACGTCGAACAATATGCCGCCTTGTCGCGACGCAGCACCGCTGCCCCCGTGAAGGTCACCTTATTCAGTACCCACACACTGGCCGCGATGTCCTCCACCAGCGCATCTGTGATCTCATACGACATGCCAAGCCCCGAGCGAGGAGTGCGGACATTCTTTTCCACGCCTTCCAATCGGGAAACCGCCGCTCCCGTCCGACCCGGCCTTCCGATCTCCTTTACGATCTCCGGAAAATCCCGCGCATATAAAAATCCGCCGACTTCAATGGCGCGCCCCACTATTTCAGCTCGGGTTATCACCCCAATCTTCCGCCGCGCGTCGTGACGATCAAGCGCCGGCGAGTAATCCAGCCCCATCCCCATTAGTGATGGAATCGCCGTCTCCGCTGCGCGCCGAGTTAGCAGCACTCGGTGCCCCCGCGCGCCCGAAGGCGACTTGTCCGATGCAACATCGACGATTGTTAATACCCCCCGAAAGCTTACTCGGTTCGGATGGCCGTGTACCGTGGGCATCTCAATTGCCATCGACTCCACTGACAATCCCATCTTTAGTCTCCTCAGACCTGCGCCTCTCACCGCTTCAGTCCCGACTCGCTTCCTGCAATCAGATAATCGCCGCCAACCCTCTCGCCTGCCTCACTTCGTTGACCGTGACCACTCCATTGCGCAACAGGATCTCGTCAATCTGCGCCTGTTCCATCTCGTCCTGTGCATCGACGTCGGTGAATACAAATTCCAAATCCGTCCAACCGAGCCTCTTCGCAATCGCATCCCGCGTCAGATACTCGGCCACCAGGCGTGCCGTCGGAACAATCGCCGACCGGAAACCCAAATCGCTCATCGTCCCAGCTGTCGACCGGTTCACATCCTGCTCTAATCCCAGGAACTGCGCCGGAAGATCGAACGCATTTGCGATGATCCGCACCAGAAATTCCTGCCACGCCAGCCGGAGATCCGCGTCCGTTCCGGCCGCGAACCGCAGCACCTCCGGCTTCGACTCCGCCGACAAAATCGGCACCCGCCCCGTGCCCTCAATCTCGTCCTGCCACCACCGGATCAGCCGCTCATGATGTGCCGGCGTCAGACCCTGCAGCCACAGCGCGTACTGCACCACCGAATTCGAAGCCAGCCGCCCCGCATACCGATACGCACTCAAGAATGCATTGATCGTTTCGAATGCTACTTCCAGGCGACCCAGTCCAAACGGAGTATGCGTCCGCGGATTCAGCCGGATGTAACTCAGCTCGTTATCGTTCAGTACGATCTGTCCATCCGCCCCAAACAGCCCCGTCACCTGCGCGTAGCGCGGCGAGTCGGGACGCCCATCCCAATCCGTCATAATCCGGATCGTCGCTCCGTCCACCGGCCACATCACTAAAGGCAACTTGTCAGCAGAGTCCAGAGTCCATCCTTCAACCAAGTCGAGTTCGATCGCCCCAAATCCCCCAACGATCACATCCTCCAGCACCTGCTCCACCAGCGAGCGGAACGAATCGTCTGGATTCGGCGCCTCGAAGTTTTCGGTCAGCACCTGGACTCGCCGTGCCGCATCCGGAATCTGCTCCAACATCCGCCCACGCCGCGCCTGGATGCGCCATCGCATCCCCACAATCCGATCCTTAATCACGTTGATCGCCCGCCGAGCTACCGGCGTCTCCGCGAACCTCCGCAGATTTGCCGGCGTCGGTTTTGGCACCAGGGTATGGGGTGCTGGCATGCCTGCTCGTGAGAAACCTGGCGAGGAAAACGGGGCCAGGTTCGACCCCGCTCCCACCGTCCGCCGTCCATCGCGCCCGGCAAACAAATTCGTGGAAAGCCACTCCCGCAAAGACACTTCTCCCACCCGGCGCATCGCGCCGCGCAATCTTTCTCGAATGTTCATGATCTCCTCGTCGTGTAACGCGGTTGCTCCGACTCCGCGCTCTGCGATGCGCCTCCGCGGTAACGGTGTTCACCAAAACAAAACGGCACAGCTTTCGCCGTGCCGTGCACTCACTCCTCAGCGGATATCACTCTCGCGATCTGACTTCTGATCTCTCCAGTCTTACGCTCGCAGCTCCCGCCGCACCTCGCCCGCCACTTCCGCCATCTCCCCGACCGTCCTCACCCGCACAGAATTCTGCTCCAGCATCCCAATCGCGAACCGCGTTCTCTCTTCCTGCAACGCCATCCCCTGGTCCACAACCGCCGTCAAGGAAGCCTGCAGTTGCTCCTGCCGCATCCCTGCCTCAACTCGCGAGTAACGATAAGCCAGTGCCAATGCCTGATCCACATTCGCCACTACCGAAACCGCATGGAACATTTTCACCGCATTTCCGACCCGATATCCAAAATCAATCCGGAACGGATCGCCCAGCCCCGTGTACTTGACTACATCCAAATCTCTTTGCATCAGCTCCAGCACGCCGGCATTGGTGAAGGCCTCTTTCATTGTGTCCACAAGCGCCGCCCGGCCCGTGCGCTGCCGAACTCGCTCAGCTGATTCCATTGGGATCAAGTACATTGAAGTCAGCACGTCCATCTCCTTGGCGGGATCCTCCGTCAGCACTGCCTTTGCTGGCGCCACATCGATCATCGTCCCGAATCGCTCGTTTACTAGCTGAATCAATTCTTCGCGCCGCCGCAAGCTCCCCAGTCTTCCGCGGATCTCACTCTCCACCATCTGAAACCACTCCAACTCCACATCCGGCGCGACGCACTGTATCATTCGCCAGTCGCGCGTAAACCGAACCTCGGCAAACCCGCCAGCGCTCTCCACCAGCAACAGTCCGAGCGTGACGAAGTCGTCCCGCAACGCATACGGCAAGAATCGCAGCAGGTAAAGTTCGAGTTGTCGCTTCTCAGCCATGAGGATCGACTCTTAGCCTTTAGCTCTTAGTCCTTGCAACAGGGCCAAGAATTAAAAGGCCAATAGCTAACAGCGTCCCTTCAAGCCTCATTCATCCACTCCGGAAACGGCCTCCGTGGCGACCCTCGAAATGCCAGAATCAACTCGCGAACAACCGTCTTCCTCTCGATCAGCCGCTGTACCAGCGCCTCCAGCTCATCCCAAGACCCGCCATACCAAGACGGAGGAATCTCTCCCGCCACTCTCCAGATCGCATCCTCATCCAACTTCTCGATGCGCGACAACCAGGGCTCGAACGACTCCCACCCATTCACTCGCGCGTAGACTTCATTCCGCGGATACACACCCCGCAGTGGAAAATCGGGAAACGTCCACTCTCCCGCATTAAAGCAATATCCCTGATCGATGAACGACGCCGAGTACTTCTTCTCCCGCATCTTGCGCCAGAACGCCGCCTGCCGTCCGTCGGCATTGCAAGTCCACTTGTCCAACGCCAAGATCCCAGCAAATGTCCCCAAGTTCCGCACCCGGTCCAGCATCTCCGGAGGCAGATAATCAAGTACCTGCCCTTCCACCGGACTCACCACGTACCGTGACCCGAACTGCAATCCCGCCTCCACCTGAATCGCGTGATTCCCCAGCACGATCGTCATTTCTGCCGTGTGCTGCACCAGCCACGGCAGAACCTCCACCACCTCCGCCGCCGGCACCGGCAGTCCCACTCGTTCCGCCAGCCGCGTCGCCAGAAACTCGTTCGCCAGCACCCGCTCATGCTGCGGATTGTTTCGAAACTTCACCACGTAGTAGTGCCCGTCGTCGCAGCGCATCAAGTGGCTCTGCGCTCCGCCCCGCATCCTCTTGACGTGCTGGACAGCGGTCGTCGGCATAGGTCCCGACAGGTTTCCCCTGTGCTCCTCTGTGTCCCCGGTGGTTCAAGCTCTTGACTTGTGTAGCGACCCGCTAAGGACTTCCGCCAAGTGAACCCGCCACAATCACGATACCCGCGACCCAGCGTCCTGCCTGTGACCACCACCACATCGGGAATGTTCACTTTTCCTCCAGCTTGCTCCATTCCACCCGCGCCGCCATTCCCCGTCCCGCCTCAGCCTTCCGCACCGCCCATGCAATCGCCATCGCCATCACGCAATCGTCATGAGTTCCCGGAGCCGCGCCCGTATTCCCCTCCGCATCCCTGACGAACGTCCGGCACTCTTTCAACAGCCCTGAACTCCGAAACAGCCCCGGCTCATTGATCAGTGCCACCGCTAGGTTCTCGATCATCGCCGGACGGCTCACCGCTGAGGTCAGCCACCCATCCTCCTTGTTCTGCATGAAAACTCGCGGATATTGCAGATCGCGAAGATGTGCCAGCACACCGTATCCGTGATTGTTCCTCTCCACCGCCAGCAAAGCCGTGTTGTATTCCTTGCCCAGTTTCACCAGCCTGTGCGCAAACTCCAGCGGACGGCTATGTCCATGCCACTCCGCACACTGCGTTCCCAACTCACGATCGATTACTTCGGCGCACGAGTAATTGCCATCGATCCCGCCTCCCGCCGGATCGGCTCCGATCACATATTCCCGTCCCGGCTGCGCCGGCAACCAGATCCTCAATCGCCGGTTTTCACGCACCTCCAACGGTTCCGCCGCGCCCCGCTCCGCTTGCTCCACCGCCTCCAACTCGAACGCGCATTCTCCCGACGCCCGGAAACACGACACTGGGTCCTCGGCAAATTCCTGCACCGCGCGTCCCCGCAGTGACGCCCATTGCTGCCGCCGCCACGCGATCTGCCCCGCCGTCAATCCATGGTCTTTCGTCAGTGCCGTCTCTTCTTCCGTCAACAGCAATAACGACGGCCCCGTCTCGGCCACATAACTTTCCTCATACCACCACGGGAAAAAGTGCCGCGTGTATCCCGTCTCCTCCGCCCGCTGCCACTCCTCGTAAAACTGGCCCCACGCCCCATTCGCCGTGGATTCCAGCACAATCTCTCCCCCCGGAACCACCGCTGCCCGCAACGATGCCAGCGCCTCCGCGCCCTCCCGGCCCCATCGCGATACCTCCGTGCAATGCAGATTCTGGATCGTCCTCCCCCGTCCCGCGTTCTCGTCCGCCGACGCCACCGTGTACGCGCTGTCCAGACGCGGAAATACCAACTCCCGCGCGCTGCTATGCGATGTCTTCAACATCCCCTTCTGCCATTCCTCCGGCAGGTTGTCCCAGAACCGGTGCACAATCCGGAAGATCTCCTCCGCCGATTCCCGGTCGCGCGCCACCTGCATCGTCAGCGTTCCTTTCCGGGTTATCGTCTGTACAAAAAATCTTGCCGCGATATACGACGTGATCCCCACTTGCCGTGCCTTCAACACGATGTTCTGCTTGCCGCATGTCCGCGAATATTCCCGCTGTACCGGGTTCAGCCGGAACAGAATCGGTCTGCCCACTTTGGTCCGGATCTTCAGCTTCTCCTCGATCCACGCATCCCGGCACGTCGGTTTCCAAATCTCGCCCGCCTTCGGACCGTTTCTCCAGCTTCCTTGCTTCGTTGTTTCGAGATCCAGCCTCTCGCCAAGCTCGAGAAGGTTCTCTAACTCACTTTCCCAATCCAATTCCGCCTTCAACACCCGGCCCTTCCCCGGTTCTCCGCTCCCGCCCTTACTCTCCCCTGTACTGTCTTCCCCAACCTGCCCCAACTTCTGGTCTTTAGAACGCATCCCTTATCCGCGCTGCCTTTTCTCATTTTCATTTCTTAAACCCCATGTCATCCTGAGCGCAGTGAGGCGCTAGCCGAACGGAGTCGAAGGCCCCCTACCCCACCCGTACTTGTCAACCAGACACTTCAATGCGTGGCGCTGAAGTTCTCTGGCACATATGCGTAAGCTCCAATCTCCCACCCCGATCCGAACGAGTTCTGATTAATTCCCAGCAAGTCGTACTGATATTCCACACCTAAATTGGCGCCCACATCCCGCACCGGTGAATTCACCGTAGGCCGGAAATCTGCCTCCTCGCCGCTCGACGGGCACACATAGTAACTGCCGGCCACATAGCCCGACGGCACCACATCGTTCGGCTGGCATGAAAGCAGAAGATTCACCATCTGCGTGTTCGATTCCAACGTCGCACCTCCTTGAACGAACGCATCCATGAAGTTCTCAACTTCATCAGGCCGCAACTCGTTCACATGCCAGAAGTATCCGATCGGCCTTCCCCAGAGCGCATTCTTAAACAAATCCTGGCTCACTCGGTTCCGCATCTGTTGATAACTAAGACCCTGGTAGTAAAGTACAATGCCCTGACTTAGGACATTGAACACGTCATATCCCGAACCAAGCGTTGTATTTGCGCCGCAACACGGTTTCAGGCTGCCGGTTCCTCGCACCCCCACATACCCCAGGCTGGCGGCAATGTTCTCGGTCACCGGATCTTCATAACTTCCTGGCATCACATACACTCGTTGCGCGGGCAGCCCGGTGAAGTTCAGATTCATCCACCCCTGCGCCCAGCTCATCTCTTCCGTTTCCAGCTGCGTTTCGTCAAGGTCTAAATTCTGCGCCGAACTTTCGATATCCATGTTCGTTACATCGACCAGCGAAAGACTGCGCGCCGCGCTCTTAGCGTTCGGGTCGAGCGTCGCAGAAAATACCCCGCGTTGTTGCAACGTGTATAAAATCCCCCCGATCGTGTCGAGCCCGGTAGATGACTGCCCCGGCGGCGCCGGCGTCAAGTTCCAGTTAATATCGGCTTCCGGATCGTCCGGGCTCGTCGTTACCGTCATCGTCGCCTGGCCCGGTGCGGGATGCGTAATGTTCAAAGTCACGCTTGACGCGACGTTCCCCGTGTACTGCAAGTTCTCGAAAGCGTGGCAAGGAACCGGAAACGGCCCTCCCGCCCCACAACTACCCGCCGGCGGATCCCAATACTCATGCGATATCGAATGCGTGTTGACGTCCCATCCGGAGTTAATCCACCCCTGCACTTCACCGATGATCGACTGCGAATAATCTCCGCCTGTAACCACTGAAATCGAGAGCGGTATTTCTTTGGCGGTCATAATAGGCAGCAGTCCGCTGACATAAGCATCGCTGTATTGCGCCAGTCCAGGATCGTCATAACTCACTGTCGTATATGCCGGCCACCGATGCCACTTGCGAATCCAGGGCGGCGTTTCCGCCGCAATATTATGTGTCCCCGCCGTCGGTCCCGGAGTTCCCGATGTATCTACCGTCACCGCCGTTGCCAGATTATTAGCGTACAGATGGCAGTAGTCATAACTAACCGCTCCCTGCACGTTGTCCACGATCCCGTATGCGCGATTCGCGTATGCGCGACAGTTCTTGATCTCAAAAGCACATCCGCCGCCGCTGCATCCATCAAAGTGGTAACCCACATAGTTCATGTTCGCGTCGGTGTTGTACAGATGGATATCAACCGGCGTATCGCTCGCTTGCACGTAAAAACCCAATGGCACCGCGCCGTTCTCCACCTCACTGTCGGCGCTTATATTCGCAAGCCAAAGATGATCGCTCGCTCCCTGCACCTGAACTCCGTAGGCGTCGAACCAGTCAATTTGCAAATGTTGAATTTCCAGCCACGACACACCATTCAAATTCAGCACGGTCTCGCCGCTGAGCACGATTGGCGCAACCGTAGAGTAATGCGACGCTGGATTGCCGCTAGCGCTGTACACATACAAAATGTAATTCGTCGAGTCGTACCAGAAGTCCCGATCCTGACTAAGAGTTTCTTCGCTCCCTTGCGCCATCCCCCAAACCGTGCCGAACCGCACATACTCTAACTGTGACGGCGGCTGTGTCAGACAGTAGAAGCCGCGAATGCCGCACTGCACTACATTCGCAAGCCCGCTCGTGGCCGAATACAGGTTCGCCGACCAGACGTTCGTGCTCCCTACTTGCGTCCACCACTGCTCTGCGATCGGCAAATAGCCAGTCAAGTGTGGAGGCTCGCCATTTCCATAGCTGTCGATCTTGATTAAAGAACCAGTGCTCCCGCTCGAAGGTGGAGTCAGCGTTTCGTTCCAGGTACAGTCCCGCCTCAGGTTGATCGTGTCACCCGGCTGAAAGCTGGAGATCCCAACTTCCAGCAGCGTCCGCCACGCAAGTTGCGGACTCGTCCCCGGATTCCCATTCGATCCGTAATTACAATCGACGAAATAATCGGAGGCACACGCCAGCGGCACTCCTAGAAATAGAAGCAACAACACTTGCTTGATCATGATGGCCTTGTGGAATCAATACACGATCAGCGCCGGGATCGATGCGCCGGAACTGAAACTATCGGCCGGCAGCGTGACCGTCGAAGGCAGGGCGGCGCCACCCGTGGTGACGCTGACCTGTACATTGGCCGCCCAACTCACACCGGTGCCCGAGGTGCCAAGCAGCGCGGCACAGGACGACGCACAATTGCTGGTGAGCGCGATATAGATGCGTCCAGCAGGAACTGAGATGTTCGTGGCGCTCCACGCCACGTGCTTGATGCCCGTCGAGGACACGAAGCTTGTGCCGGCCGTCGAAGCGGTAGTGGCGATAAGCGTCCCAGTGCCACCGGAGGTTCCAGAGTAAAGCCCGAGGGCGTAATTATTGGACGTGTTATCGGCTGTCCCCACGACGTAAGCGACGTTGTTAGTCACACATGGGTAGGGGTTGTAAACGCCCCAAACGATGGCTTTGTTCGTTCCCGCAAAGGCATTACCCGTGCCTCCTTGCGTGGGTACCGTGATCCAGGAGCAGGTCGACGCAGGCAGTTGAGCGGTGGGAAGCGTTCCAGTTGTAAGGTCGGATGCGGACACCGCAACGTTCCCCGAGAGCGCGTGTCCATTGACCGTGGTGGCTGTGGTTACGTATCCCGGTACGGTCGGCGTGCCAGTGAAGGTAGGCGATGCCAGTGGCGCTGCTCCAGTAACCTGTGCGACTGAGTAATCGCCGCTGGCAGCCACGACAGCGCCGGTGCGTCCAAAGACCGAAGTAACTGCCCCCGCAGGCATGCACGATGCCCCGCTCGTCAGTTGGCATTTGAAAGTATTGTCCGAGCCAACCCCGAGCGAGAAATTCATTCCGCTCGGCACCGTCACCGTCGTACCCGTCCATTCCACGCCTGACCACTGCGTTGGCCCGGTGCCAGTCTGGTTGATATTCCCCGCCACATTTAGATTCCCGCTGAGCGTTACATTGCTGGAGAATGTCTTCGACCCGGTAATCGTCTCAGTGCCCGCCAAATGAACGACAGCAGAGTCTACCGCAGCCCCCGTAACTTGCGACACGGAATAGTCACCGGTCGCCGCCGTCACAGCACCAGTACGGCCAAATACAGAAGCGACATTACCGCCGCCCCCACTTTGCGGAGGTTGTAAGCTGACCCGAATGCCGTTGGTTTGCCCGGGCACCGTATTAGTGACATCAACAAAGCCGATTAGCTGTGCTCCGGGTTGCGTCCCAGATCCTGTGTCATGGCAGTCGCCTGCGGTGCTTGTGCTCGCAACGACCGCATCCCCAGCAGTTGTGGCACTGTCGAAAATGCAATAAGCGTAGCCTCGCCAAGTAATCATCGCATTCCCGGTTTTGCCCGCGCCGCCTTGCACCACCCCAATCACGCCGTTACTTGACGACGTGCTCGCAAGCACAGCTTGCGAAGGGCTGTTCGCGTTGAACACAGCCAACTCGTTCAACACTGTACCCGTCGCTCCGTCATTTGGAATCTCGAAATCGTTTCGCCCATATAGAACCGAATTAAACGACGTTTTCGCGAAGATGCTCTTCGCGCTGTTTCCGCTGTCGCTGCCGAGGTTAAAGGTATTATCTGTCCACGGTTTAAGATTACCCGTGGCATCCACGACCCACTTCAACCCAGGCCCAACCCAGAAACCTAATCCGGGCGCTGACGCCGATGTCGCGTTCTCACTTCGCACGACAGCATAGTTATCCGTCGTATCAAACCCCAGCGACGTTCGCTGCCATGTCGTGCTATTCGTGAACGTTGAATACACACGCAAATTCTCCGCATTGCTTCCATTGCGCTCCTCGAGGTTGTCTGCAGGGTCGCCGCCCGGATCAGAGTTGAACAGATTAGTAAGCCCCAACTGGATAACTTGCCCGTTGTTGTCAATCACTCGCGGTGTATGGGTAGTTGAGTCAAACCAGAAAACGCCCCAGTTAGGAATCCCCGCAGGTTGGGTGGTTTCGGCCAACTGAATCACCTCCGCCGTCGAGCAATTCGCGTTCCCATTCGCCGCAATGCCCGTGGCGAACGATCCGCTGCACTGCGTCGGAGCCGCCGCTAGGGCGAGAGCTGTCCCCGCCTGCCCACTGATGTTCGAACTCGTAAGAGCTACTTGCTCCGTGGTGCCACCAATATTCACCACCGGCAACCCAGCCGCTGTATCCAGTCCTATGCCGCCAACTGCGGGAACGAAGCCACTCCCTTGTGGTAATAGCAAGTTACCGCTCATCGTGACATTGCTTGCGAACGTCTTGGCTCCTGTGATCGTCTCGGTGTTTGCCAAGTGAACGACCGCAGCATCGGCTGCCGCTCCTGTAACTTGAGATACTGTGTAGTCGCCGCTGGACGCTACAACCACTCCGGAGCGCCCAAAGACCGAAGTAACACTCCCTCCACCCCCACCAGACCCGCAAGAACTTCCGGTGGATGCAACCACGCCCGACACAACATTGAGGCAACCATTCGACAGTCCGGCGAGGGTAACACTCTGATCGAACTTTGCTGGAACGTTGAACTCTTTTAGTGATGCGTTCAATCTCTCTAGCCAGTTTGCGTGTATGCCATCCCCGGTCTGGGCAATGTAGTTCGTAATCGACACTGGAGCTCCGAACGCGAGCTGCCCCGCACTCGGTCCCACTCCGCTGCTCGGTAAATCCGTTCCGATCCACGTGTCGTTCGCGCTAGCTGGAGGGCGATATCCCGACGTTGATTGTGTCAAAGCAGGCTGAGAATCGATCAGCGTGATGATGTGATGCGCGTTAAGAACAACTCCTGGAGTGGTCGAGAAATTCAATCGACCTTTGGATAGAGTCATGCCGTTGGCCACCGCTGCCCCGTCAGTCACTATCGTGGCCGTCTGATTTGGAACGCTATTATTGGTGGGCGTTATGCTCGCTAGACACGTGGTATAGCCTCCTGGCGATGCTGCTCCGTAGCTCGAGCACTGATTGGACAACTGAAGCGGATTGCCGCTCAGCCCGACTCCCACAATGCCCGGCCGCTCCTCGTCCACCGTGATGCTCTTGTTGACCGATACCAGCGAACCGGGCCAGAAGCTCAGGCTTCCGCTGTAGTTGGCTTGCTTGATCGTATATGCCGAAGTGGAGGACGATCCGCTATCGGTGTAAGTGCACACCAAGTTACCAGCGCAAGCTGTCGACTGGCTAAGTCCTTTTGCCACGTATCCGCATGTTCCACCCGATCCACCTAGGCATCCGCCATTGTAGGGATACACCGCACCGACTCCAGCCGGAGTTGTTATGCGGATCACATCGTAGGTAATGGCATCGGTCCCATTTGCCACTCTGGGCCAACGAACCGGAATGGTATCGCTCCCGGTAGAAAGCCAATTGAGCACCTGCATCGGAGAGGTTTGCGAACCCGCTGTCGTGTCGTTGGCGACGATGAAGTATGAGTAGGGCGTAGAACCGGTTCCACCCGCTGCAAATGCTCCTAAAGGACCGCCACTTCCCGCAATCTGAAACGTCGCGGCCCCAGTTGACGCACCGGCAATCAAGCCCGCAATTCCCAGGCCAGGAAAAGGAGACCGGGCTGGAGAAAGCGGGTTTAGCGCCGTCGTGCTTTCGGAATAGATGTTCTTAAGGTAGGCCCCCTGATAGTTGCCGGTGGAGTTCGATGAATACACTTGCCACGGGCCGGAAGCTTGAATAACTGTGTTCTCGATATAAAGTCCATTCGAGTTGTAGTCGGTAATACCATTCGACGCATTGGCGGTGATGTTTGAGTCGCGTAGCGTGATGACGGGCGCGAGTTGGTGCCCAATATTTTCCGCGCCTCCCGAGAAAACAAACGATCCTGTCCACGTCGCGCTCGCGTTCAGATTGCTCGCGTTGTTGTTGAAGTGGTCGATACTTGCGTTCTCATCGTCCCACATATCGAAAAACGTGTTGAATGTCCCGGCTTCGCCTCCGCGGTCATATTGGATACCGATGAAGTGTGTGTCGTTCGCATTGTCCAAGATAGCTTCGTAGGCTAGGGCGACCACACCGGGTGTTGCTTGGGAAGGAATCGTGCCGGAGCGGGCGTAACGGAATGTGGTCGATGCTCCCGTGCAGGTCGCTGGCGTCGTACCCGAGCCGCAGTCTGTAACTACGGCATCGCCCCAATAGGAATTGTTGTCCGTGAACAGGATCGTCACCAAGTCGCCGGGGCGGAAGTTATGGGCAACGGAGGTTGTGATCGTGGCGTAGCCGCTTGCCACTGAGGTGGTAGTGACGTTCACGCCGGCATACGCCGAGTTGGACGAGAAATTAGTAGGCGATTTGAACGACAGCCCCGTTACTGCATTGCTGGAATAGTCATTTGCGTTCGTCAAGTCGCCAATTTGCAGACAGGGCCCGCGGCCTATACAGTTCAGCGACGCGCCGTAGCCATTTAGAACGGACTGGCTGGAGTGAAAGAAGATCGTTCCGTAGACGTTGTAATTGTTGACCGACTGGCCTGGTCCGCCGATATAGGGACCGTTTGCCGGGATCGTTACACTGCATTGATCGTTCAGATTTGGGCTGTAGCTGGTTCCGCAGGCCGCGTTAATCGTCTCTTGAATGCCAGACGAGGCCGAACCAATTGTGTATCCAGCCGGATAGGAATAGAAAGGTGTGAACGTGATCGTTCCCGACGCCCCTCCCGACGTACATCCACCAGAGGTAGCTATGACACTGACACTTTCAGTGTTTCCCCCTCCGGACAAAAGGACCTGATAGCCGGTCCCACTCGTCGTATCAATGCCAACCGGACACGGAGTTAGCCTAACTGTTGCCTGCGATCCGCTTGTTAATGAACTGGAGATGGTCTGGATCCAATTCAGCGCCGTTGTGGCGTATGTAATCCCGGCCGGCGCGCCACCGCCACAAGATCCCCAAGTGGAGTTACCGGCTAAACAAGTTGCTGAACTGGCGACTCCCGCTCCCAATTCACCCGGCGGAACGCTCCCATTCACCACGTCCGCTTTAGCCGAAAGCCCGCTGTCCACATAATGGCGGTCCGCAGCCTGGTTAGGTGCCGCCGGATCTGCCGGCAGGGTCAGGGGACCAGTCATAGTGCCGCCAGCGAGGGGAACGTACGCTCCCGAGCCTACGTTCCCTACCGCAGCATCCACATACCCCTTGTTAGCGGCGTCGTTGGCGCCCACCGGCGCCGGAAGCGATGGGGGCGCGGTAAACTGCTTCGTGCCAGTGATCGTTTCCGTTCCCGCCAAGTGCACTACCGTGGCGTCCTCCGCCGCCACTGCCGCATTCACGTACCCTTGCGTCACGGCCAGGTTTCCCAGCCCCGTGCCCGGGGTCGTCAGCACCCCGGCAATCGTCGTCGGCGACGTCGCTGGAACCGCCCAATATTCCTTCCGGACCGTTCCGTCGTCTAGTTGGAAAACCACGACATAATAGGTTCCCGCCGGAGACGCGCCCACATTAGGAACTAGTTGCGCGACAAATGCGCCCAGTGGTCCTATCGTCACACTCAGATTGCCCGCTGCTACCGCATCTCCCTCTGCGGTCTGGAATGACGGCCATGAGATCAGCACCGTGCCCGACGCGGCGGTTCCGTCAGCCCGATAGACGGTGTCGCTAATCGTGGTAAGAGCTGGCCCTTGTGCGTGCAAATTGGTCGATAGCGTCAACGCGATCAGCAGCGCCAGCGCCAGGGAAATCGCTACCATCGGAAAAGACTGGTCATTCAAAGCGAACCATCTGGGCATCTCTGGTCCTCTCCTCGTCAGCGCACGCGACCCCAATGCGGGCCAATAAGAAAGCCGCTCTGCCGAGCGGCGTGCCTTTCTCATATTTCCTCCCAACACAATTCCGATTGTCAGTCCGAATTCCGTGGTTCGCTCTCAACTCGCGACTCCAGAAATCGCCGCACGCTCTCCACATACACGTCCGCAAAGTCGACCACCGGCCTTCGCGTCTCGATCAGCACCATGGCCGCTTCCATTTCCCACTCCATCGCACATAATACCGCCAGCGTCATCATCGGAGCGCGATGCACCCCCGCGGCGCAATGAACGTAAAGCCGCGCCTCCGGGTCGTCCAGCGCTCCCAGCGCAAAATCAACGCCGCGTTTCAACAGTTCCGGGGGCTTCGGCAAAAAATCGTCGTCGGTAGGATTCCACAATACCCGCATACCGTGCGCCTCGGCCAGCGGTTGGTCATCGAACTCGATTTGCATGTTGAGCACGTGGGTCACACCGGCCTGCGCCAGTTCCGCCATGTTCCGCGCGTTCCAGATCCCGCCGCCCAGCGCAACTCGTTCCGTGATCCAGGTCATATCCATGCAGCGTTCCGTTCGCCTTCCCGTCGCTATCCGCCGTCTGCGTCCTAGGATTCTTATGATTCTACGTCACCTTCCGGTCTCGCCCCTGACCGGGGAAATCTTCATACAATAGAAAAAGGGCGCGATTCACGGCGCGCCCTTCAGAGTTTTGTATTTTTTTCTCGACTCTTAAGTTTAGGATATCAAATCAGAGGGGGGTGTACCGCCAACTTTTCGATATTTATTTTCGCCTTCGTTTGAGTAACTTGCACGCAAATTGTAATTCTTACCCTCTTGACAGGTTTTCCGACCTCTCGTCGCCGACGGCAATTTCTCCATCAAGCCACCAGCGAGCAGTATCTGCGAGAGTTGGTCGAGCGCATCTTGCAGAAACCGCTCGACTGTTCTCTGGGTACAGCCGAGCAGTCGCGCGACTTCTGGTATGGTGTATTCCTCCAAAACATTCATCGCCAGTAGCTTCTTTTCGAGTGTGTTCAACTTCTCGATCGCTTGCTCCATGTCGGCGACAAAGATCACGACGTCCTCGAAGTTTCTCATTGTGTACGATGTGACCCGTGACCGGAAGAACTCCCGTCCCAGCAACGAAGGCAGCCTCCCCACTTCGACCGACGCACGGGCATACCGCCGCAGCAGCGCCACCGTGCGCCTGCGGTAGGGCCAGAGTTCCATCTCCGTCTCGCCAAACAGCACTGACGGCGGCGGTGCCGCCTGCCCCATCAGACTCCATCCTTGTGCGCTAGTCATGCCCACACCGCCATCCCCGCCACACCCTCCAGATGTTCAATTCGGGCCGGGTTCTGAAGATCTTCTCTTTGAACTTCTCTTCCTCGCGTGCGCGCTTTGCGCCGGGAACGCGCTTCGCGGGGCGGCGCCTCCCCAGGGTTTGGCATTGCTTTTAAACGCACACGGCAACTGGAGCAATACACTCCGTCCGTTCCTCGCGGACGCAGCCACAATCCACCGCACCGCTCGCAATACTTCAATTCGACTTGGATTTCTTGACTTTCCATCCTGCCTACGAAGTTCATGATTGCCTCTTTTCGATTGAATGAAAAACACTCAAAACAAAAAGCCCTGGTGCCGATTTCTCGGCCCAGGGCTCGTTTATCTTACGATGACCTGTAGTGCTATTTAGTTAGGAATGAGCGGGTTACTGCAGCCTCGCGGCTCCCGTAGCCTCCGATTTTCGGAAGTAACCCTCCTCATAGCCGGACTTGAGCACTTGTCCGTTCTGCACAATGACGCTCAAACGCCCGTTGAAGTGAATCGCCTGCAACAATCGCTGCATGGCCGCCGAGAGCACTTCCGCCGAGCGTACTTTCCGGCGGAACTCTCCGAAGCTTCTTTCTTCGTTGTCGTGCAAATCTACTTCTATCATGGCAAATAACCTTTCTTGCAGTATAAGTTCATTATGAGACATAATAATCGAGTTATAATATAGCTCAGTAAGTAATAAGTCAAGCGAATGGTTATGCATTCGACACATACAAAGGTAGATACCACTTTAGCGGCCGGACGCGATAGTGCGGCGGCAAAATGACTGCGCCCTTCGCGAACCTGGATTTGTTGTTCTATAAGTTCCCTAAGCACACCGAGGTCGTCGGCCTCCACGTCGCCAATCGCGAAATATTGCAGGTTATTGTGCTGCCAGCTCAAGATGGAAGGACTGCGCATCCCTCCTTTCCGTCGCAAGTCACGCACAGTGCGTAGCGATCATTCACTTTCCGATAACTTTTTTATCGCCGGTGCGGCGTTTGATTTCATCGCGACAAGGGCTCGCCCCGAAAGATCTCCCGTTGGTTGCATACTGCAACTTCTCAGGCGCCGTGCGGGCGGCTGCTGACCGGGTTGATGGCCTGGCCAGCGGGAGCTGGAGGAACGAAAACTAAAGGGAATCCTCCTGATGCATCTGCTGTCCGAGCGCGCCTCACTGGCGCTGACAACGACGGTTTGGCGGCTGCACCGGGACTGAGTGCCGGACGAAAACGGACTGTCGGGGTAGTGGCGATGACGGGGCATTTGGAAGGATTTCTCAGTGGGGTGAATAACCCGTAGGCCCCACCTGCTGGCTTTTTCTGGAACTTTCCTAACCAAAAACCCGTACTTACGTCTGACTATCTGGATCGACGTGTGTCCAGGTTCGGAGAACTGCCGCGATGCGCAAAATTTGCCTGCCTTTGTTCGTTGCCCTACTCGCCTTCATAATATTCGCTGCTTTCGCTCACGCCGACGATTGGTCGAAGACCTACGACCTGACCGGAAAGCCTGAGTTGCGAGTCGAAACGCACGATGCTAACGTTCGCATCGAGACTTGGGATCAAGACAAGATTGAGGCCCGCGTAACCACCCACGGCTGGCACATCGGAAGCGGCGGGTTGGAAATTGTGGAACATCAGCAGGGAAACGGGGTCGACATTGAGCTGCGGGAGCCGCACCACACCCATTTCTCAATTGGAATCGACGCGCGTCGCATTGAGCTGGAGATCCACATGCCACGCCGCGCGAAGGTCAGTGTCCACAGCGGCGACGGCGCGATCTCGGCAAAAGGTCTAGAAGGCGAGTTGGATTTCGCGACCGGCGACGGGCGGCTTGAAATCGAGGATGTCGATGGCAGTCTGCACGCCCACACCAGCGACGGTTCGGTGCGCGTGTCGGGGCGGTTCGATGTGCTCGAACTACGCACCAGCGATGGCCGGGTTGACGTCGAAGCGCGTCCCGGATCGCAATTGCGCGAGGCTTGGGACATTCGTAGCTCAGATGGCAGTGTGACGCTGAGAATCCCCGGAGATCTGGCGGCGGAAACCGATTGACCGTACACACCAGCGACGGGTCGGTGACGCTGGATAAGTTTTGAACGACGCGATAATCTCAGAGAGCCATTTCGCACTCTGAACCCTATGAACTGGAAAATCTTCGCTCTTCTTCCCGCGGCGCTTGCTGTCGCTGTGCCTGCTTGTGCCCAACACTCCTCAGCCGAGCCGGTGCTTGACGTTTCCGCTATGGATAGAACTGTGGACCCGTGCGTGGACTTCTACACCTACTCCTGCGGCGGGTGGATCAAAACGAACCCGATTCCGCCGGACCAGTCGAACTGGGGTACGTACGGGAAACTCGAAGACGAGAATCGCGCGCAGTTGAGGATGATTCTGGAAGAAGCGGCGAAAGCGAACGATATGCGGGATGCTGTGACACAAAAGATTGGCGACTACTACGCGTCGTGCATAGATGAGGCAGCCATTGAGAAGCTCGGAGCCAAGCCGCTATTGCCGGAACTGAACCGCATCGCAAGTCTGAAGTCAAAGCAAGATCTGGCGGAGTATGTTGCGACCGCGCAGTTTCCGCCCTCGCTCTACGGCGGCGGCACGCTGTTCACGTTTCGCTCCAATCAGGACTTCAAGGACTCGACGCAAGTGATCGCCGAGGCCGATCAGGGCGGACTCGGCTTACCGGATCGTGATTACTATTTGAAGGACGACCCCAAATCCGAAGAGCTGCGCAAGGCTTACGTGGCGCATGTCGCAAAGATGTTCGAACTTGTGGGAGACAGGCCGGCCGATGCGGCGGCGGAAGCAGTTACTGTGATGCGCATTGAGACGGCGCTTGCCAAAGGCCAGATGACCCGCGTCGAACGGCGCGACCCGCCCAAGCTCTATCACAAGATGAGCGTGGAGAAACTACAAAAGCTGTCGCCGGCGTTCGGCTGGGACACATATTTTACGAAAACCGGTGTGGGATCGCTGGCGGCGCTGAATGTGGTGACTCCAGACTATTTCCACCTTATGAGTGAAGAGATCGAAAAAGAAAACCTGGCGGACTGGAAAATTTATCTGCGTTGGCATGCGGCGCACGAGGCGGCCACCGACTTATCCTCGTCGTTTGTGAAAGAGAATTTTAGTTTCTACGGCAAGACGCTGCGGGGACGGGAGGAACTTCCGCCCCGCTGGAAGCGCTGCACCAACGACGTTGATAACGATCTGGGAGAAGCGCTAGGCCGAGCGTACGTGGCGAAGTACTTCAGTCCAGAAGCGAAGCAGGCTGCGCTCAAGATGGTGCAGGAAATCGAAGTGGCCATGCAGAGCGAAATTCAGGCACTGCCGTGGATGGGAGCCGTGACGAAGGAGCAGGCGCTCGCCAAGCTGCATACGATCACTAACAAGATCGGCTATCCCGACGCATGGCGCGATTACAGCTCGCTGGAGATTGTGCGCGGAGACGAAATCGGGAACTCGGAACGGGCGTCCTGGTTTGAGTTTCACCGCTGGCTCACAAAAATAGGCAAGCCGGTGGACCGCAAGGAGTGGGACATGACGCCGCCCACCGTCAACGCGGATTACGATCCGCAGAGAAATGACATCAACTTTCCCGCCGGTGTGCTGCAGCCGCCTTTGTTCAGCGCACTGTCGGACGCCGCGCCCAACTATGGCGACACCGGCGCCACCATGGGCCACGAACTGACCCATGCATTTGACGACGAGGGCAGCCAGTTCGACGCGCAGGGAAATTTGCGCAACTGGTGGACGGAGGCCGACCGCAAGGAATTTGAACAGCGCGCCCAATGCGTGGTCGACCAATATTCCGGATACACCATCATCGACGACATCAAGATCAACGGCAAACTCACAAACGGCGAGGATCTGGCGGATCTCGGCGGCACGCTGCTGGCGTATCTGGCGTGGAAGGAAGACACGAAGAATCAACAGCTCGATCCGCTGGATGGGCTGACACCCGAGCAGCGCTTCTTCGTCGCCTACGGGCAGAGCTGGTGCACGAACGAGCGCGACGAGAATAAACGCTTGCGGGCAACGGTCGATCCTCATTCGCCAGAGAAGTATCGGGCGAATGGCGTGGTCTCAAACATGAAAGAATTTCGTGAGGCGTTCCACTGCAAGCCGGGGCAGCCAATGGTCCGGCAGAACGCCTGCCGCGTGTGGTAGGCCAGGAGGCGGCCGTGAACCCTGACTTTAGCCGCGCTCAAACGCGTGTTTTTCTTCTAGCTGCTGACGGGCTGCAGCCATCTCAGATTCAAACTGTTCTCTCTGATCGATAAGCGCGGGAAGTGCAGTGGCGTAGCGCCGGGCCATGGTGAAGAGCCCCTGCCGCGCAAGTCCGGCGGCGATTTCCGCGAAGTGATCGGTGGTGGTATCGAGGTAGAGCGCCTCGGTCGGGTCGCCCAGCCACACATCTCCGCCCACCAGACGCGTCTGCCAATACACTTTGCGCTCGATCAAGCGTGCGATCTCCTCGTCCGTGGCCTTGCCGAAAACCCACTGCTTGAGTTTGAAGTTGTAGTGGCGGCTGGAGAAAGGCAGCGGCACCAGCTTGCCAGATTTCACGAATTCCGCCTGCTTGTGGTCGACCTCCTTGCGCAGAGCGTTGATCACGGGACCTTCCGCGTCTTTCGGTTCGAGCGAAGGCAGCACTTCCCGCAGCGTAGCTGAAAGATTCACGGCCACAAGCGCCCGCAGGCCTCCGGAGTTTTCCAAAGTGACCACCGTGTGCAGAACGTCAAAGTCCGCGCCGGACGTGGCGTGTCGGAAGGGCCATTCCAGCTTGAAACTGAGCGGAAGACCGGTGCGGGTTACGTAGATGGTCTTCGATGTGGGAGTCTGGGTCGAGGAGCTCATAGTCGATCCTTGTTAAGCTGATCCTGGCGAACTTGGTAAGAACTTATTTTAACCTGCGAGATTTATAGGGGCGCTACCTCAGACGAGCCAACTGATAGAGGTTCCATATGGCGGAGACGCCCAACAATCCACATAGGCCAGCCGTGACGAGGAAGCCTAACCGGGTCTCCAGCAGATCGGCGAACGCTCCGCTGACAAAGACAAAAAGGAATATGAGCAGGGTCAGATGGAATCCTTGTCCCGGAAAACTGGGAGCGCCCAGGGCGAGAATGACCAGCAGTGCCGCGATCAGGATCGGCGCTGTGTTGCCGAAATAGCGTGTGCGCTTCCACCCGAAATAAAGGATCAGTGCCACGGGCAGGGCGAGTATCAGCGGCGGGCTGCCGACGAAAATCGTTTGTGCAGCGCTGCGATATGAGACCGAAATGCCAAACGCCGCGGGTTCAAAGTCGATCCAGTGCGCGTGCAGCATTCCTCGCCAGAACAACTCAGGTTCAAAAAAATAGGCAGCAAACAACAGGACCACGGCGACTGCGATCGCGGTGATCCAGATAACAAGCACGGAACGCGGTCGAACTGGCGCGACCCAGAACATCAGTGGCAAGATCAACAGCGCCAGCACGCCCAGCGAAAACTGGTTGCCCGCCGCCAGTGCCAGTGACAGCCCGAGCAGCAGAATGCGTCGCCAGTTCCAGAACACAACTTCACGCGGGGCATAGAGTGTGTGCGCTACGGCGATGGCCGTGAAGACGGTTCCGAACGCTCCCCACACTCCGCCCATTTCGCCCAGATTCTGCACGCTGGCTGCGTTTACGATCATGGCGGGGGAAAAGCAGTAGAGCGCGAGCGCGATGTATCCTCCCGCATTGCCGTAGAGACGGCGCGCGACGTACCAGAGCGAAGCTCCGAGCATGACCCCAAAGAACAGATACGGTGACGCGGCCACGAATGGCATAAACGATTCTGGCAACCACGAACCGGGGCGCACCAGAAGCGGTGCGGCGGCGACCAGGTAATAGAGGGGCGAGCGATCCTGATCGTAGCCGTCGCACACGCGAAGATGGCCGGCGCGGCCCGCGGAAGGCACACCGGTGATGGCTTCCGAACGCAACGACTCTGGGGTTCCCGCGATTGGGCCTCCTTTCCACTGCTCGAGGCCTTGGTAGATGCGCAAAGACTGGTCGGAGTCCGGAACCGAAGCCTGCAATGTTTGCACGTGCACCAGCCAAACGCACTGCAGCAGATAGACCAGCAGCAGCGCGCCCGCGATAAATTGCGGGGCGCGGAACGCATCGGAATGAATACATCGGCGCAACATTCCCGTAACATTCAACGTAACAGAGGGAGACCGAGTGTTTTACCATGTCCGGGACGATGATGGATAACAAACCGTTGTCCCCTTCTTCCGCGGAGGCAGAACCGACAGTGCCGATGGACGACGCAAAGCCGGGAGCGTCGTTTCCGCCTGCATCGTTACCCTCATCTTCGCCAACGCACAGCGGCAGCCATGAATCTTCGTTGCGCAATGTGTTTGTCGGTCCAGATGGCATTCACGCGTTCCCGCGCTGGCTGCTTTACCTGGCGATGGCGTGGGTCGTTTTCGAAGGCGAAGGCTGGCTGATCGCGTCTCTGCAACTGCATCTGAACGCGCTTTGGTGGCGCATGATGACCGAAGGCAGCATGATGCTGGCCGCGATCTTACCCGCCTTTGTGATGGCTCGCATCGAGAGCCGTCCATTTGGCGACTTCGGGCTGCCCGCGCGGCGCGCCTTCGGACCAAGTTTCTGGGTGGGAACGCTGTGGGGAATCGCGGCGCTGAGTGTCCTGATGTTGGCGTTGCGAGTGACGGGTGCGTTTGAGTTTGGGTCGCTGTCTCTGCACGGTGCGCGCGTCGGGAAGTTGGCCGCTTACTACGCCGTGTTTTTTCTGTTCGTAGCATTCTTTGAAGATTTCCTGATGCGCGGCTACTCACAGTGGGTGCTCTCGCAGGGGATCAATTTCTGGCCAACGGCAGCGTTTCTCTCGGTTGCGTTCGGTTACATCCACGGCCACAATCCGGGTGAAACGACGACTGGGCTGGTGGCGGCGGGTTTGATCGGATTTTTTCTATGTCTGACACTGCGGCGGACAGGGGATTTGTGGTGGGCCGTCGGCTTTCACATGGCTTGGGATTGGGGCGAAAGCTATCTGTATTCCGTTCCCGACAGCGGAGCGCTTTTGCCTGGGCATTTGCTTAACTCCAGCTTGCATGGTCCCGATTGGCTTACGGGCGGCTCGGTTGGGCCGGAGGGAAGCTACCTCGTCTTCGTCGTCATCGGAGCGCTTTGGGTCTTGTTTGATCGGGCTTATCCGGAGGTGAAGTATGGCTCGGGCACCCCCCCCTCCCCCCTCCCCCCTGTCTATTAGAATCATCATGTTACCGAGAAATTGCAGCCAGGGGTAAATATCCCTTGACATCAAGTACGAATTATGCGAAGATGTTTGCATGAGCCGCCAATCTAGCGTTAAACAAAGTATTCCAAAAGAGTTGCGGTTTACCGTCCAGCAATTCAATGACACCTTCCCCGACGATGACACCTGCCTTGAGCATCTGAAAGAAAAACGGATGCCGGGAGGCGTTACGCACTGCCTGAAGTGCCAGCAGGAGCGGAAGCATCACCGCGTTACTGGACGCCCCGCCTACGCCTGCGATTACTGCGGGAGCATGATTTCTCCGATGGCCGGGACGATCTTTGAGAAGTCCTCTACGCCGCTGCGCCTCTGGTTCTACGCCATGTACCTCATGGGATCGACGCGCTGCGGTATCTCGGCAAAGCAGATTCAGCGCGAGACTGGCGTCACTTACAAAACGGCATGGCGCATGTTTAAACAGATTCGCACGTTGCTCTCGGAGGACGTGCAATTGGAGGGAGACGGCGTCGAG
This sequence comes from Terriglobales bacterium, assembly GCA_049520095.1. Classification (GTDB taxonomy): domain Bacteria; phylum Acidobacteriota; class Terriglobia; order Terriglobales; family Acidobacteriaceae; genus Acidiflorens. Next base: position 2,685 of record JBEKQC010000033.1, on the reverse strand, counting down.
ATTGACGAAACTGGATTCGGCCCGACCACTAAGCGCATGGGGCGATCTCCGAAGCCCAAGCAAACTATTTTCGGAATGGTTGAGCGCAAAGGGCGAGTCAAAGCTATTGTTGCTAAGGACCGCAAGAAAGACACCTTGCTCCCGATCATCAAGCAATACGTTCTCCCTGCAAGCATCATCTTTACTGACGAATATCCCTCTTACGATGACCTCACCCGCCATCGTAATGAGTACGATCATCGACGCGTCAATCACAGCACTGGGGTGTACGTCATGGGAGACGTTCACACGAATACCATTGAAGGATTCTGGTCGCTGATTAAGCGTGGAATCGGAGGCGTATATCACAGCGTGAGTGAGAAATATCTACAGAGTTATCTTGACGAGTACAGCTTCCGTTACAACCGTCGCCACTCTGGAAACCTTATTTTCCATTCGATTTTGGAGAAGGTTTCTGAGAGAGCGGAGGTGCGGCCCGTTCCACGATCCGCTCAAAGTCCTGACGAGAAATCGGTTTCATTAGAGGAGCCGTTTTAGAGAGTGGTTTGAAATACCCAGTACGGTGCTTACCGCCGCTATCTGAGGTAGACTTCATGGGTCTAATCATACTCTCATGCCGCTCCCGATTGAAGATGTTGCTTCAAAGATCAAGTGGGCCAATAAGCACATCAACGATTTCATGGCTGCCGCTGTCGAGTTCGCCAAAACCGACCCTTACGGTACCACTGTAAAGACTGATCCGCAGAGTCAACAGAGAATCTACACAATCACAAAAATTACTCCGATTCCAGCCCATCTCCGTCTGATCGCTGGAGATGCGATTCAGAATATGAGAAGCGCTCTGGACTACTTGGCGTGCGGACTCGTCCGGGTTGCTACGAAGGCCGAACCTTCCAAATATGTCGGCTTCCCAATCAGCGATAGTGAACCGCTCACCAAGGAGGAGAAGGCCGCTTTTGCGCGACAGGTAAAGGGCATGAGGCAAGGTACTATAGATGCGATCAAGGCTATCAAGCCATACCAAAGAGGGAATGATACCTTGTGGCGGCTCCATCGCCTCAACCGTATCGACAAGCATCGCCTTTTGATGGCCGCTGGCACCTCGGTCGCGCTTGTCAATCCCGGCTTCCATAGAGAATTGCGTGACTACGTGATAAGAGGAAGTACCGAAGGCATTGTCCCCGAGGCAGCGACGCAACTGCGAGATAGATTCCCGCTGAAAGCAGGCGACACATTCTCCGTTGATCTCACGAAACCGGAGATGAACGATAATCCACAATTTCTCTTGGAGATAGCGTTCAATGAGCCGGGGATTGCTGAAGGAGAAGTCATACTTACTGTTCTCAAAGAGTCTCTTCGATGCGTCCAAGATGTCGTAGGAAACCTGTCGCGGTTCCTGTACTAAGCAAGAGTTCATAGGCGTATAATTCGCGGCGTTAGGTTTCATCGGAGGTTACATCCTATGGCTGATAGTGGCTTACATGGCCCATATTCGCTCACAACAGACGAGATCGATAAAAACGTCACGAAGACTTCTGCTGGAGCCTACGCTCTGGACAAAAATTCGGACGGCACGTTCTACGTTTACTATGTAGGCCGTGACGACAAAGACGTAAATGATCGCCTCAAAGATCACGTTGATGAATATGCACGGTTTAAATTCGGCTATTACACATCTGCGAAAGCAGCTTTTGAAAAGGAATGCACTTTGTTCCACGATTTTGGCGAAACTAAAAAGCTCGATAACAAAATTCATCCCGCCCGCCCAGATAATTCAGACTGGTCGTGCCCCGGATGCGATGTTTTTGATTGAGACGACTGGTCCGTCAGCAGATGCAAGAAATCCCTGAGCGCGACCATATAGCCGTAATGCCAATAGATGCGCGCTTGGCTACCCTTATTCAAATGCCTCTGCTCGGCAAAACAGCCCCCGCCGTTGTCGCGGAGCCATGCCTTCAGAGCTTTAATCCTGTCTTGTACAGCCTTAATATCCGCTGTGCGATTATCTGGTGCAACGGTTAACCGCCCTGTCACGGCAACACCATTATACTTGACGTGCGGGGATATTTGCCCAGCCAGGTCTTTGGGTTTAAAGGAGTTAAAGTCAAAGTATTGATAACAAAAGAATTATGGTCACTTCCTGAAACAACATTCTTTTAGAATCAGCGGGTTACGAACTGCCATTTCGATCAAAGTCTTGATTTCAAAGAACTTATGGAAATAATGCGGCTACAGCCACTTTGGGCTGTAGCGAATTTCCTATTATAACTCTGATGTCAACTGGCGTTTCTTACTCTGGGGGTCTTTGAAGACCGGTCATTTTGTGGTTGCTCGTGTCGCAGCCGCTGTTTGGGGGCAGGGCGACGAAGGAAAAAGTATTCGCATCCTTTCGGCATCTGCTTGCAGCATCTTCGTCTGCAAATCGACAATCTGTGACCGGTCATCGACCCGCTTGATTTCGGAGAGTTGGCGCAAACCTTGCCGCCCTACACGAGCGGATCCTTATGCCTTGCTCATACTGATCGCGCTGTTGCCGGCGAGACGCCGGCGCTGCCTTTAGATATCCAGGTTCTTTACGTCGAGCGCATTGTCTTCGATGAATTTTCTGCGGGCTTCTACGTCTTCGCCCATCAGGGTGGTGAAGATCGTCTCGCACTCGGCTATGTCTTCGAGCCGGACTTGCAG
>JBEKQC010000032.1:0-64297 GCA_049520095.1 Terriglobales bacterium | reverse complement strand
AGCACGCTCTCCGCCGTTTTCGGATTCATCGCCGTGGTCGCCGCCACCAGCAACATCGTCGGCGGCTTCCTGATTACGGACCGCATGTTGAAGATGTTCAAATCCAGCCGCCCCGCGGCTAAACCGGCGGCAAAGTCGGTGGGCCAATAATGACAGGCGAATTCGCAGGCGGCCAAGTCATCATCGAGCTTGTATATCTCATCGCGAGCGTGCTGTTCATCTTCTCGCTGAAGTGGATGAGCTCGCCCACCACGGCCCGCCACGGCATCTGGGCGGGCGAAATTGGCATGCTGCTGGCGATCTGCGGCACGCTGCTGCACCACGGGATTGTTGACTACCGGCTGATCGCCATTGGGCTGGTGCTCGGCACCATCATCGGCATTCCGCTCGGGCGGGTGGCGATGACGGCGGTTCCGCAGCGAACCGCGCTCAGTCACGCCTTTGGCGCACTCTGCGTCACGCTGGTCGGTTCGGCCGAGTTTTATTTGCGCTCCCCCGACATTTCGCGCTTCATGATGGCGGTGCTGTCCCTCGAGGTCATTCTCGGCGGCTTGACCGTGACCGGAAGCTTGATGGCCGCCGGCAAGCTGCAGGAAATCCTGCCGCAGCGTCCGTTGACTTACAAAGGCCAGAACCTCGTCAACTTCTTGCTGCTTGCCGGCGCGGTGGTGATTGCCGTAACTCTAGTTTTGCATCCCGATTCGCGGTCCCTGTTTCCGTTCATGATTCTGATCGCGCTGGCGTTCGGTGTGTTGTTGATCATCCCCATCGGTGGCGCGGACATGCCGACGGTCATCTCGTTGTTGAACGGCTACGCCGGGCTGTCGGCAGCGGCCATGGGCTTCGTTCTCGACAGCAAACTGCTTATCATCGCGGGAGCGCTCGACGGATCGTCAGGCCTCATCCTCTCCATCATCATGTCGAAGGCCATGAACCGCTCCTTCACCAACGTTTTGTTCGGAGCCTTTGGTCAGGTGCAAACTTCGGTCGCCGCAGGCGAGGAAGCCAGACCCGTTCGCAGCGCGACCCCAGAAGAAGCTGCGGCGGTTCTTTCTGCTGCCAGCCGCGTCATCGTGGTTCCGGGGTATGGCATGGCTGTGGCCCAGGCGCAGCACAAGGTGCGCGAACTTTACGACGCTCTGACCAAGCGCGGCGTGGACGTGCGCTTTGCCATTCACCCTGTTGCCGGACGCATGCCTGGCCACATGAACGTGCTGCTGGCCGAAGCCGATATTCCCTACGACCGCTTGATTGAGATGGACGAAATCAACGGCGACTTTCCGCAGACCGATGTCGCGCTGGTGATTGGCGCCAACGACGTTACCAACCCTGCCGCTCGCTCCGATGCCTCCAGCCCCATCTACGGGATGCCGATCCTCGATGTGGACAAGGCCCATACCGTGATGGTCATCAAGCGCAGCATGAATCCAGGCTTCGCCGGTATCGATAACCCGCTCTACTATCTCGATAACACCCTGATGCTGTTTGGCGACGCCAAGGCATTTGTCGGCAGCATCGTGCGCGAGCTTGGCGGAGGACACAGCTAGGCAAGCCGCGAGCTTCGAGCAAACCGGTTGCCCGCAGCTTACTTACTGGGCAACGCAGATGAGCCCGCTGGCAACACAAGGCTAGATAGAAACAAGGGCAGGGTAAGGGCCAACTCGTCAGGCAAAAATCCGGCGGGCTTCAGTCTAGCGCGAGGACGTCGCACAGCCTGCGGCCCGCCCGGCATTTTAGGCTGCCTTTTTCATCTGTCTGATCTTCGCCCAACGTGCTTTCTGAGCCAGAGAAATTCTGCGGCGTCCTGCCGCCGAAAGAACGCGCTTAGCACGATGCGCCGCCCCAACACGCACGGTTACGCCCGAGCTTCGGGTAAGCTTTTCCAGAACTGAAATAGCTTCCCCAAGCTTTTGGACTTGGTTCTGTGCATCCCGGCGTTCCTCGCGGAGCCGGACGATTGCCTTAGCAATATTTGTCATCAAATACCCCCTCGGGTAAGTTACCGTCGGACATTGTATTACTAACTCACCGGTTCTGTCAGAATTTATTACTGGCCGAATTTGGATTACATGGGCGTGGGTCCGACGAGCATGATGACACGATGATGACGACGCGAGAACGATGCCGCGAAGACAACCCGTAACGACGGCCGCAACGACAGTGACCCGGGGATAAGATGGGTCCAGACCGCGTCGCCCACAACCTCATCCCAGCGGCGGCAGAAGTCCCGATGATCCGAACAAGAACAGAGCGCCCACCGCGAGGCTATAGATTGCCGTCAGCGCGGTAACCACAAACTGAAAGCGGGGCAGCCGCGAACTGACACCGAAAAGTCCAATTGCCAGCGCCGTCATCACTGTGTTCATTACCAGCAGTCCCGCGATAAACATTGCCAGACCGACGAAGCCCTTGCTGATTCCCCCCAGATTGGCCGCCAGCAAGAAGATCATCAGTTGGCTGGGCGTCTCCGCGCCCAGCCCATGCACAAGGCCAATCGTGAGGACGGATTTCGAATCGTAGTTCCACGTCTTGTCCGCCGGGCGCGGGATATCGTGATCGTGCCAGTAGCTCTTCATCTTCCAATGGACCCAACGCAATGCCCGGGCCATAAGGTGAAAGCGGCTGCGAGGCGCGCTATTTCCTTTAAACAGTGATCCCAGAACATAGACTCCCAGGATCAGCAAGGTCAGTCCCACCAACCGCTCGGCGATCCGATCGATACCATGCGGCAGCGAGAGCTGAAACACGATGACGGCGCTGCCCAGCACAGCAACCATGGCCGCGTGTCCCAGGGCGTAGAGCAAGCCAAGCCGCATTCCTCGCCAGCGGCTGGTTTGCACACTGGTGATGTCGGTGATGGCAGCAATATGGTCGTAGTCAAACCCGTGATGGAGCCCGAGGATTGCCGCCGAGAGGAGCGCAAGTTGAAGGCTGGTCGGCGTAGCGGTCATGGATGAATGTGGGCCCCCGTCGGAGCCCCATCATTGTTCCACACACGGTCAAGAATCGGAAATCCGGTCGGAAACATCAGCCGTCGATGCCAACGGAATGGCGGTACATTGCCGTCCCCCATTCCTGACTGGTTGCATTCAATCTTTAGTGTTCAAAAGAGGTTACCAGCGTGGCAAATCGGATCGGAAGTGGCAGCACCAGAGGGTCAAGCCGTCTAAAATCAGTTATCCCCTATTGACGGAAAAGCGGCTACAATATGCGCATCCGATGGCAACTGGAGGTACCTGTGAAACCAAGGCATCCTTATGCTGACGTTTTAGCGTGGTGCGTGATGATTTTTGTTCTCGTGCCGAGTATGTGTGCTCAGGAAAAGGCTGGCTCCAGGCACACAGGAGTTCCACAGGACTGGTCTCAGAGCCATATCGTCTTCAGCCGCGATGCGCTTGCTCTGCACCCCGACGTGATTTACCGGGAACCGCGCGTTCTGTATCAGGCGATGCAGCGTTGGCAGGCTCCGAATTCGGATGTCTTCCACGGCGCCGATCCCCTGCCGGCTTCCGCCAAGACCGGCCACCGCGATTGGAGCGTTGATTTGGAAAAAGGCCGCCTCAACGTAAATACGTTTCCGGCGAAGTTCTCCTTCGATCCTGGCGCTCCGCCCAGTTGCAGCGGCGACTATGTTGTGTTCGGACTGGACACGGCCGGTGTCACCGCGGGCCAAGCCAATCTGGTTGCCTTCAACAATCTCTACGCTGGCAGCGGCGGGCTATGTGGCGCGGCTCCAACCGTGATGTTTGCTTATAACACCACGACTGTCACCGGAGGCAAGATCGTAACTTCCCCGATTCTTTCCGAGGATGGAACGAAGGTCGCCTTCGTGGAAAGCGTTGTGGGACCTCCCGCCTCCGCCATTTTCCATGTCCTGACCTGGACCGCTGGTCAAGGCACGATTATTGCCGCCGCCGCACCCTCCATGACTTCCCTGACCTACTCCGCTTCGGCGTATAACACCGCCTCGTCGCCGTGGATAGATTACAGCTCGGATACAGTCTACGTGGGCGCGGACAACGGCGTCGTTTACCAAATCACGGGCGTTTTCAAGGGAACGCCCACGCTCAGTGGATCTCCCTGGCCGGTTACGGTCAGCGCCGGCTTCCACCTGACTCCTCCCGTTTTCGACGCTACCCAGGGTTTCGTGATGGTCGGGAGCGCGAACGCAAGCCTGTATCAAATCAACACGACTACGGGCGCATTGGCGACGCTCGTGGTTGGAAAGAAAGGAGGCACCAGTTCCGGTATCGTGGCCGCGCCGATTGTCGATGTTACGAACGGCACAACCTTTGTGGTTGACGCCAATGATGGCACTTCCGCGGTTCTCGTCGAAGCCGACACCGCCTCTCTCACTCAGTTATCGAAAGTCCGAATCGGTCTGGGCGCCGCCACTCCCGCCGGCGGCAAGGCCACTGCGGTCGCGCTCTATGAGCCCGCTTTTACCAACGCGTATTTCACCAATCCCGCGGATGGAGATGTTCGTCTTTGCGGGACGGGCGCTGACGATACCACGCCCTGGCAGTACGAATTCGGGTTCACCGGGCGCACCATGAATCTGTCGCCTGCCTTTTCAGAGCAACTTCTGGCTTCCGCCGGTGCCCGCTGCACGGGATGGACTGAGTTCTATAACCCTAATATTAACGGCGGTACTGATTTCTTCTTCTTCGGACTGACCGAAGATTGCACGGGCGCAGTCGATGGTTGTGTGGTGGCACTCACCGGAAATTCCACCATCACCACCGCGCCTGTGGACGGCGGTCCCAGTGGAATTGTGGTCGATAACTACAGCACCGCGGGACAGGCGTCCAGCATCTATCTGACCGCGGATAAGCTAAATACTGCGTATAAATTTACCCAGAACGGGCTGGACTAAGAAATCCATTCAAGAGAGCCCGAGCAAGGCGATGATCCTCTGCGGCCTGGCAGCCGGGCTCTCGAAACTCTGCGCCGGTACTTCGAGTGTCCCCTCGTGCAGACCGGAAACCCGAAACTGAACCCCTCGCACTTCTTAGCCGGTTACGATTCTGTTCGGCTCAATTTGCAAGGGATTGCAGCCGGGGGTAAAATTGTCGTCAAGGAAGCGTTGCTAAGGTATTGATAATAAACATATTACATTTCGCTACCAGTGGAAAGCGAATTGCCCACTGCACGCAGGATGAAGTGTCTCTGGCCGAACTCAAAAACGGCGAGCGGGAAAGCGCTTGCAGCAGTCGTCTCGATGGCCGGCCTTAGTTGCCTTCTCGCACTTTGCCCAGTGGCGTCTCGGTCGACGGTGATTCCGCATCAAACCCCGTTCACGGGGCCCGAAAAGGCGCTGCGTCGTGCGCCCGCCCACATCTCCGAATTCTCTCCCGCATCGGAGCCGCTGGCTCTGCCGAAATGTGCAAGCGTCAGTCTGCCTGAGGCCTTGCTCACGCCCGACCCGTTGCTACCTGTTCAGGATCACGACATGAAGGTTCGCGTCAGCTTCATTGTTGGCAGCGACGGATACGTGCATAGCGCCTTCATCGTGGATAGCGGCGGCCCCGAGGAAGATCGGATTGTGCTGCGTGCAGTCCGCTTCTGGCGCTATCGTCCCGCACTCTGCAACGGAGTTCCTACCGATTATGAAGCGCTCGTAAGATTCAGTATCCGCTAGCGTATGAATTCTCCTACAATGTTTGCGATGAGGTAGCCGTGAGCGCAGACAATCCTAAATCCGCCGATCCCAAGGCTGATCCCAAGAAGGACCGGCCCCCCGAGAGCCAGGAGATCGAAGAGTTTTTTCGAAGGCTCCCCGGCAACTTTCGCTGGCCGAAGCCGAATGCCGAGTCCGTGGCTGCGGCCGCGGAATCGATTCACCGCCTGTCGGGAAACGCGGCCGACGAGACCGCAGCCGGTGAAGCGGGCGAATCGGGCAGCACTTGCTCAGCCTGCGGATGTTCGGTGCCGGCGGCTGCTCGCTTTTGTGCCTGGTGCGGAATTCCAATCCATTCTGTCGTCGGCGACGCAACTGTTCAGTCCCACCCCGGAGCGCAACATCACTTTCACCACCACTATCATCATTTAGCTCCCGGCACTGCGGTGTCCGCCTCAGGCGTTCCGGGACTTGGAGCGGAATCCGGCACGCTCTCCGCCGAGGCCGAGCCCGCGGCGGCTCGCGGCCGTGCTCCCGGTTCGCCGGGCGTTTCGACCGGTGGCCGTGCCGAAGCCGGCGCCCGCAAGGTTGTCCAGGATTGGGCCCAGGCCTGCAACACCAAGCACATCGACGATCTGCTCGAACTCTACTCCGCTGACGCGACTCTTATCCGCTCCAGCGTTCCCCCGGTGCGCAGTTTGCCGGCGATCCGGGAATTTCTTATCTCACTGCTCGAAGCCGGATTGGGCGACGTGGAGATGGAATCGCTGCGCCTGGAAATGCTGGGTGAGATTGCTATCGATCTCGGCCGTTGCAAAATGCTCGTGCCCGTTGCCATGGGAAAGCGCCGCGAAGAGCGCGGAAAATATCTGATCGTCCTGGTGCGACAGCCCGCTGGAACATGGAAGATTCTTGCCGATTGCTGGTCCGCCGATCAGGCAATCAGCGCGCCGCCCTCCGAGCCTGCTGCTCGAAAGGGAAGCGAACCCGCCCCACCGCAGCGCAAGCCTCGCTGATAAGGATCACACCTTCAGAAGCCAACAAGAACCCCGATCCTCGCGGATCGGGGTGGAGTGAATTCGTTGAGTGAGTTCGTTGCGTGGATCTATTGCGTGCTTTGGCGTGTCGCAAACAGCTGCCGGTAGCTCAAGGTTTCCACGTCGCGGAACAGCGGCGTTCCGGGTGGCAGACCCTCGGGCAGGGTGAAATCCGAGTCGAAATAATAGTTACGGGTTGGTGGCAGATACACCGAGTAGGTGCAGCACTTGAATAATCCGGTGTTATAGGTTGCGTAGTACAGACTGACCAGCGAGCCTCCGTAATTGAGCGTTTGTCCGTTCCAGTCTTCGAGGAAGCGCAGGAAGTTGCCGATTCCCCCATCGGTGGCGAAGGCATAGTCCGGGTTGGCATTCGCCCATGAGGGGAATGGGAAGGCCAGGTTCTTCCCGCCAGCGACCGCCAGCCGGTAGTAGGTGGTAGTGGCCGTCCGGTCGCCTTGCGGCTGCGAGGGCGTTAAGAACGTGCTGGCCCGATCGTCCCAGGCATCGGAGAGAATCGTGACCGCGTCGGCGATGACGGCGGCGGCGGAATGCCCAGCCGCGTCCGCTCCGGGTACCGACCCATTCGCACCCGAAAAGAACGTATCGGCCGCGCTGCTGTTGTAATCGCCCTGGATGTACACGGGATTCTCCGATGCCACTGTGAATCCGCCCCAGTACGTCACACCGTTTTTTACGGTTGAAACGGGGCTCAACGGCACGTTGCCGAGCGCACCATCCACCAGTTTAAGAACGTGACGCGCCCCGCTGACCCAGTTCTTGCGCGCGGTGGCGCCGCAACTCGCAATCCGGGCGCCGGCCGCGGTACCGTAAGGATCGGGGGCCGTCGGAGAGTTCACGATTTGGTAATTCAGGTTCGTGGTACCGCTGTTCACGGTGCCGTAGAAGCCTAATCCCAAGTTCCGCGTGCCGAAGTTGTCCAACGCTCCGTTCAGGTTGACGTCCTCGGGAGATGCGGTGACCGGAGTTTGCAGCGCGCCGTCCGGTGTGCCCGCCGCACTGCTGGAGTTCACCACATCCTCCAGACCCGAGTCCCCGCTTTTGGTGCCCGCAGGATGCGTAGAAGTTACGGTCGGATTCAGGAGCATCCCCCGGCGATCCGAGAAATACAGCACGTATCCATTCTGCGCGGTGTAGTTCACGTTTGTGCCGCTGCCGGGAATCGCTCCCGACAACCAATTCTGCAGGTTGCCTACATCGATTTCGACGGCGTTCATCACCCCGTTGGTCGTGCAGCTATCGTTGTTTGTGATGACATCCCGAGGCTCGCCTTCGCGCGCATCGTAGAAATTGATGGGATACCAGTTGAACTGGGTGGCACTCTGTGCCGCCGCCCCTGCAGGGCCAAACTCCCAGTAACCGGTGCCCCCTGAATCCAGCTGAACTGGCGGTGCTGTGGCCCCCGACCACGCCGAGCAGTAGGTAGTGCCGCTAATCCTTGTCGTTGCAGTACAGGTCGGTGCAGTCCAGGTAGCAGTGGTGGTGTCCCAGCCAGCGGCCAGGGTCGCTCCTCTCGCGGGGGGCGTTCCCAAGCCTGGGCTGACGCGATCCGCCGGCTCCTGTAGCAACAGAATCGCGTTCGGATTGATCGGGTTCGCAGTCGTTGCGTTGGGTGGTGTCACATCCCGCGCAAATCCAAATGACAGCCATTCATTGGTCACGGGTGTCCACAGGCCGGTATTTTTGTTCAGGTATTCCACCCGCAACCAGCCATCGATCAGGTTCCAGGTCGCGGTTTGGGAGTCCGCGGCGTCGGTGGTGGCGTTCGAGGAGGGAAAAGCAACCGAAGTTGTGGGGCTGGTCTGGTAGTAGTAATACCCCGTAGTAGAGTTTGGCGGCGATGCCGGGCAGGCTGCGGGGTAGGGTCCGCCATTCGCGGCGGTCAGCGGCGCGTGACCCAGTTGCGCCGCATTGGGACAAAGAATGACCGGCGTTGGGAGGTTGGTAACGCTGCCCGCGGTAAGGGTAGGGATGCTTCCCGATGTGTCATACGGGGCGGCGACGGCCGTGTTCGAAACCAGCAGGGGAGATGGGCTATTCACTGTACTCGTCCACGGTGCGGGCGGATAGGGCCAGTCCGAGCACGGAGTCGAACTGCTGCAGTTAGCTGGAATCCCGTTGGACGCGGTGGCGAAGTACAAGTTATAGGAAGTGGCACTCGTGAACGTCGATCCGAAATTGCCGGCAGTCATCGTGACTCCATACTGCGTCGCCGTCGTCGAGGTTTGTGTTACATTTGCCAACCTGACGTTCTGCGAATCCGCCGCGCCGCTCGCCGACAGTTCCGCTGGATCGTCGCTCAGCATCACACGAATCTGCGCCATGTTATATTCGCGCGATGTGCCCACCGCCGAGGTCGCCAACTCGTTTGCCGGTGGCCGGCGAATAATTTCGTAGGGATCGACGCCTCCGCCGACGAATGGCATCGACAGTTTCTTGGCGCCCGTCCCCGGGTCGGCGGTACTTCCATAGTTCCCGTTGATGAGCATGAAGTTGGTGGAACTGGAAAACGCGTTCCAATTCGACGTACCCGTGGTGACCGGATTGCCGTTATAGGTCGACGCCGGCGGATTTCCCCCCACACCCTGCACGCTGCCATTCCCGTATGGACTGCCAGACGGGTCGCTGTTCGTAGCCTTCTGCACGCAATTCACCAGCCCCGTCGGAGGATAATTCCCAGCCGTCTTCGGCGCCACCGGAGCGCTGCAACCCCCGGCAGTCGTCGGAATATTTACGTTGCCGGTATCGGCCGATGCGCCGGCGTTGATCGTCAACGTGTTCGGAAGCACCTCGGTGACCACGTTTCCGTAGGCCTCCAGTTTTTGGTGAAACGTCAGCGTGTTGCCGTTGTAAACGCCCAGATACAGATCGCCGTTGGCGTGCACCCGTCCGGCAAAATCGAGATTGGGGTTGTCGAAGAAAGCGCAATCGCCTTCGCAAAACACTCCGTACTGGAATACCGGAATCAGCGCTACCTGCGCGCCCCGCGTCATGCTTACTTCCTGCCCACCCATCAAGGATGCCGTCGCCAGCATGTTAATCGGGATGATCTGCGCCCACAGACCCTGGTTCGGTCCGCCACTGATCTGTCCCCAGGTCGCAGTCAGCGCTGCCCCCGACGCTGGCGGGCACGTCAAGCCCTGCGGCGTCACCGAATACTGGGTCCAGTTGACACCCACCATGGATGGCTGATACGAGGTACCGCCCACGTTGCAGATTTGCGTGGGTGTGGGAACCTGCGAGTTCTGGAACACCGCGGCCAGGTCGGAGCCCATTTTCTCAATGCCACCCTCGGCGGCGTGAAATGCAAGGTTATTTTGCAGATCGGTCCCGCCCACTTTACCTTCGGTGTTGACCATCATCAGCAGGCCGATCGCGATCCCCGACAGCAGCAACAGCATCAGCAAGGACGCAATCAGCGTGAATCCTTTGGTGCGCAGTTTGGCGCTCTTCATAGCGTAACTCCCCATTGTTTCCATCCCCATCGCTTCGCTCCCAATCGTGTTACGCGCCTTTGACATCTCTTCGCTAATTGGGATAGTTGTTGACATACGTCAGATTCCGCGCGCTCACCGAGGTCTGCAAATCCAATCTCTGATAGCCGCCTCCCTGGCCGAGTAGGGAGCCGTTCAGCGTGCTATCCATCGCCATGTTCAGGATGTTGATCTTGGTGATCTGGTTGGGAAGAAGTCCAGACGAGCCAGTCGAACCGTTAAGAAGATTGCAAGCAGTAGTGTTGTTGCCGGGTTGGCACTGGTTTACCACTGCCGACCCGCTGCTGCTGTTGTACATGTCATAGCTGAACTTCATGTAGACCACGTTTTCCGCTACCGGCGCCCAAGAATGCCCACTGACCTGTTGCATCAGTCGCGGCGGATTGGGGCTGTTGTCGATGTAATAGCTGATCACCAGAATGCGCGTTGCATATCCCGTAACGGGCCCGTTTGTAAATTGGTAGGCCAGGCTGTTATTGATGGTCTTCCCTTGGTTCATATTCAACGCATCGCCGGCGGCGAAGGTGACGGTATATACGGTTCCGGCTGCGGGAACTGTGCCGGCGGCAGTTGTACCCGTAACGGCGGTGACTTCGGCCACCACGTTGGTGGTACCAAAGGTGAACAAGACCAGATCGCCGGCCGTCAGTCCAACCGCCGAGTCGTTCGCGGCTTGCACCCCGGCGTTGCCGCCCGGTGCCGTGCAATTCGCACTCCCCGTCGCGGGCGCCACAGGCGTGGGCAACGTAAAGGTCACTGTCGTCGTGCTCGTAATGGCCGCAGTGTAGCAGTCCAAATAAAGATTGGCGTCCGTGTACGCCACCGTGACCACATCGGTCGCTCCCTGCGCTGTGAGCAGCGTCGGCCCGTCGTTATATCCCGGGAGCAGCCCGTAGAGATAATATGTGGCGCCCTGCGTGGGATACGCTACCGAGCCGGCTGGGTAGGCTCCCGAGCTCGAGTTGTTGATGTAGCAGAAGTAGGGCGACGCCGTCTGTGCGCAGCCATACAGCGGAGCGGTCCCGGACGGCAACGCGATCGCCGCACCTTGGGTCAGTCCCGCCCCGGCCAGGCTCAGATCCTTCGTCAATATGTTGGAGGCGGCCCGAAAATCCTGCTGCAACTCCGCCCGCTGCGTAGTCGTCCAGGTAGCCTTCACACCCTGGATGTAGATCTGCACCGCCGCACCCAGCACAATCGCTCCCAGTGCTATGGAGATCGTCATTTCCAGCAGGCTGAATCCACTCTCGCGCTTGGTTGGGCGATCGCTCATAACTCCCCTTTACTGGTACTGCGAAATAATCGAATTCAGAATGTACGTTTTCGGCGTACTCGACTGGGCAGTCACGTACTGCACGGTGATCGTTATGCTTCGCACCGTAGTAATCAGGTTCCCCGATGCGTCGTACAGCGGCGAGATCTGAATTGCGCGCTGATAGCCGGTCAAAGGGATAAAGGTATCGTCCGCGGTTTGAAAAATCCCATCCGGCCCCGGATCCTGTAGAGTTTCCTCGCCCGCGTTTGCGTCATCCGACGTCCCAAAGATTCCGTCCGCTCCCGCGTTGTAGATCGCTTGGAATTGCGGACTACTCTGATTACCGACGAAGATGCCGCAGGGCGAGGGGTTCACGGTGCAGTACTGGGTACCTGCATTATTCTGGATTTCGTCCCAGTTTATCTGCGTCGAGTTGCGCGCGGTTACGATACTCTCGTACGCCTCGTTCGCCAGTTGCTTGGCGATCATGTCCTGCTGCGTCGTCTGCGTCGAAGCCATGGCCAGTCCGAAAACACCCAGCAGACTCACCATTCCGACCGTCAGCACCGCCATCGAGACCACAACTTCAATCAGCGAAAAGCCTCGTTCCGCCGGCTTCCGCACTCGAGTATTTCCCCTGTGTCCCATCATTGACGCACCCATTGATAAGTGGTTCCCGTAAGGGCGTAGAGCCGCCATCCATGAATGCGACCCGTGGCGCCCCATAGGTCTACCGCCCGGTCACTGTAGGCATTTCCGGAGCGCCCGATGTACACCACGCCCCCATCCCAGTTTCCGGCACCGTAACAGAGGTTCGAAGTCTGCGCTGAACCGTCCGGGCAGAAGTAAATCGTTGTTACTCCTCCGGTGCTGCTGGACGCCGTATAGCCAAAATCAATCGCGTTCGCCCCCGTTCCCCAACCGTCCGGAGCCGAAGTGCCTGAGGGCGGCGCGAGAAAAAGAACATCCGTCGGCAATTGATAGGTCACGGTAGCCGGTACGAGGTTGTTCCCAGTGCCGTCCGCAATTCCTGTCTCACCGGTTGCCGGCGCCCATGCCACTGCGATCGTAGCGTAAGGACTGGGCGAAACAGCGTTAGCAAAAGTCACCGAATACGATGTCCTTTGCGATACAGCGTTGTCGCGCGCCTGCCGCAGCGCTGCCAGCGCCATGTTGTATGCGTTGGTCACGTGCTGGGATTGCAGCATCGGCACGAGGGTAATAACCGAGATCGCCGTCACGATGAAAGTGAGCGCCACCACTATCATCATTTCCAGCAAGCTGAAGCCGCTCGCGCGATGCCGGCCATGTCCCGCATTTATTTCCAGACTTCTCATAAGCATTTGCCGCTTTCTGCGGCTCCCTGCCCCGTGAAGATCGTCACCAAAACTCCGGTAACTGCCATAACCCGGTATCTCCCACGACCCCATGCAGATCGCGATCCCGACACCGGTCTTGGTAATCTCGATGTTAGGAACTGTCCCCTAGTACGTCAAAGTAACCGGGGTACACCGGCCTTTCGTACGCTGGCTTTTCGTAAGGTAATTCCGGGAGAGGGTACGATCGTGCCAGGAGTCGCCTATGCACTCAGCGAAAGTCCCACGCAACGTCTTGTGAGCTTATCGCCGGCTAATACAAATGGAAAGATAACTAAAGGTTGTGACTACAGTGTGCTTTCAAGAACCGGAAGAACCTACCAAGGCAAGAACAGACGAAAAAGAATATAAAAAAGAAAGTCTAAATTGCACTTCCACCGTGACACAGGTAACTTGTCGTTGGCACCGGCCCTCTCTTACGATTGTTTCACTATGGAACCATGCTGCCTCGTGGTGTGTCCGGATCAGGACGCAGCCAACATGCTTACGCTCATCCTCGCCGAGCTAGGGATGGTCGCCGAGCACACACCCTCGGTCTCCCGCGGATTGGAACTGCTTGAAAGCCGCCATTTCGACGCTGTCATCCTAGATTATCGCGCCGACCCGAGTTGCGACGAATTCCTGGCGCGCTTGCGGCAGTCAGCCAAGAACCGCGCCAGCCTGCTGATCGCAGTCGTCGACGGCGACTTTAACGCCCGTCCTGTGTTCGGGCTCGGCGCCAACTTTGTTCTCTATCGGCCGCTCTCTTCCTCACGCACTCGCATGAGCCTGCGCGCCGCCCGCGGCCTCATGCGCCGCGAACGCCGCCGCGCCCCCCGCACGCTCGTGAGCTCGCGCGTCGCCGTCGCCTATCCCGGAGCGCCCGAGATGAACGCATTTATGGCCGACATCAGCGACGGCGGTACTTTGGTTGATACCGCCAACATTCCGCGAGCCTGCAAGGTTTATTTCGAGTTCGCGCTGCCGGGCCAGCAGCAACGCGTGCGCCTCTCGGGAGAGGTAGCCTGGCAGGACGCCAGCGGCCGCACTGGAATTCGGTTCCTGGACGTGCCCCAGTCTTCGCGCCGCCTCATTCAGACTTGGTTGCAGCGCAATCATGCGCAAACGACAAGCGGTGTGTCGGCGCCGGCACCTTCAAGCAACTCGTGTTCGACCGAGTCTGGCGTGGATTCCGAGCCGAAGAGGGAGCCGAGGATCGAGCCTAAAGAGGTCCTCGTCTCCAATGCCGGCAACCGCCGCGGAGAGCAACGTTTCGCCTGCAAACTCGGAGCCGACGTCTACCATCTCGGAAGCACCGTCCCCAATCGCTGCACGCTGTCCGATCTCAGCGAGGGTGGTTGCTACGTCGAAATGCCGACTCCATTCGCCCAACAGTCGAGTGTGGAGATTCTGATCCGAACCGCCGACACGAAGTTGAGAATCACCGGTCAGGTGCTGACCACTCATCCTGGTTTCGGCATGGGCGTGCGCTTCATGTACCGCGATTCCGCCGCACGCGAGGAAGTTCTGCGCCTGCTCGCGGTTTTATCCGCCGGCTCGACGCTGGACGAACAACCCCGCTGAGCCAGGCGGCGAAAAACTCGAATTCACACCTTACGCCGGCTGCTGTTTCTCAGCCACTGCCCTGCGAAAATATTCGAGGGAAAGCTTCAGCCCTCTCTCTAACTCCACTCGCGGCTCCCATCCTAACAAGCGCTTCGCTTTCGAAATATCCGGACACCGTTGCTTCGGATCGTCTTGCGGCAAGGCTTCGAATTTAATCTGGCTCTTCGACTCTGTCGCCGCGATCACTTTCCGTGCGCACTCCAGAATTGTGAACTCCGTCGGATTCCCAATATTTACCGGTTCGTGTTCCGAGGATCGCGCGAGGCGCAGAATCCCATCCACCTCATCGCTCACGTAGCAGAAGCTGCGCGTCTGGCTGCCGTCGCCATATACCGTTAGATTTTCTCCCCTCAACGCCTGCCACATAAAATTCGGAACTACCCGCCCGTCGTTAATCTGCATGCGCGGCCCGTAGGTGTTGAAGATGCGCAGAATCCGCGTGTCCACCCGGTGATAGCGGTGATATGCCATGGTCACCGCCTCCGAAAACCGCTTCGCCTCGTCATACACCGAGCGCGGCCCGATTGGATTTACGTTCCCCCAATACATCTCGGTCTGCGGATGCACCATCGGATCTCCGTAACACTCCGATGTCGAGGCCATCATGAACTTCGCGCCGCACCGCAGCGCCGTTTCGAGCGCTTCAAACGTTCCATACGATCCCGCCCGCAGTGTTGCGATCCCGTGTTCGGCGTAGTCCACCGGGCTCGCCGGACTTGCGAAGTGAAATACATAATCCACGGCACCCCATTCGCCGGGCTGGCAAACATCTTTCTCCACAAACTCAAATCGCGAGTCGTTGCGCAAGTGCTCAATGTTCGCCAGTCGCCCGGTCAGCAGATTGTCCGCCGCGACTACCGAATAGCCTTCGCCCAGGAGCCCATCGCACAAGTGCGATCCCAGAAAACCTGCCCCACCCGTCACCAGCGCACGTCGCATGTTCGTTGCTCGCGTGTTCATGGGTCGCATGTTCATCAATTTCAGGCGCGCTCCTTTTTCTTTATAAATACCTTCGCTGGCACCTCTTCGGTTAACGCCGCCGGACGCCCCACACTGTAATAAGAGAATCCGTGCTCCACCATCATGCCCGGATCATATAGATTCCGCCCATCGAGCACGATCGGATACTTCACTACGGCGCGCAGACGCTCCAGATCAAGCGCCGCGAATTCCTCCCACTCCGTCAGGATCAGCAGCGCATCCGCGCCCGTCGCCGCCTCGTACGCATCTGATGCGAATTCGACGCCCGATTTCAACACCTCTTTGGCCCGCTCCATCGCCGCGGGATCGTAAGCACAAACGTGGCAACCTTCACGCACCAATTCCTGCACCAGCAGCATCGCGGGAGATTCGCGAATATCGTCCGTCCCGCCCTTGAACGCCAACCCCAGCACGCCCAGTCGCTTGCCGCGGAAAGTCCAGAGCACGCTCCGCACCTTGCGCAAAAACCGGTGACGCTGTTCTTCGTTAATGCGAATCACTTCTTCCAGCAGGCGGAAGTCGTACCCGCTTTCCTTCGCGACTGCCCGGAACGCCATCAGATCCTTGGGAAAGCACGACCCTCCATACCCTATGCCCGGATTCATAAATCGTGGCCCGATTCGCGAGTCCGTCCCGATCCCGTCGCTCACCTGTTCTACGTTCGCGCCCACCGATTCGCAGATCGACGCCACCGCATTGATAAAAGAAATCTTCATCGCCAGAAATGCGTTGGAAGCGTGCTTGATGAGCTCCGCGCTCTTCGAGCTGGTGACGATCAACCGCGGCGGCGCTTTGCCTGTGGCGGATTCCGGACGCGGAATCGCATCCCCCCGACCGTAGTACCATCCGCTGGTTAGTGGCTCGTAGATCTGGCGCATCACTTCCGCAGCCCGCTCGCTCTCGACTCCCACCACGATGCGATCGGGATAGAGAAAATCTGTGACCGCCGACCCTTCGCGCAGAAACTCCGGATTCGAAGCCACATCGAAGTGCGACGGATCGGCTCCGTTCCTCATGATAATGGTGCGGATCCACTGGCTCGTGTACACCGGAACCGTGCTCTTCTCGACTACCACTTTGTATTCGTCCACGCCCCCGGAGATTTCCCGCGCTACCGACTCCACATACGACAAATCCGCGTCGCCGCTTTCGGTCGGCGGTGTCCCGACCGCGATGAACACGGCTTCACTCTCCCGCGCGGCTGCCTGCAAGTCGCCGGAAAACTTGATGCGCTGTCCCCGGTGCCGCGCCAGCAACTCGGGCAGAAATTTCTCATGAATCGGCACTTCGCCGTTCCTCAGCGCCGCGAGTTTACTCTCGTCGTTATCGACCAGGACAACCTCGTGCCCCAGATCCGCAAAACACGCGCCCGTCACCAACCCCACATATCCGGAACCGACCACCGCGATGCGCATAGCGAGCCTGCTCTCCTTAGGATTTTCATTTGCACCTCCGGCTCGTCGGTGTGCACTTTCTTACTGTAGCAGTCTTTCCATTCCTGACAGACTCTCTAACGTAATCGCCGCATCCACCAAGCCCAGGAATGGGAATTCGTATCTCACAAAAAATAGTGACCCTCATCACCGGCCCGAACGGTCGGCATTCGGTACTCCTCCCCAAAGGTAACCCTCGCGGAGGGAAACGCCTGTCAATCCCTCCCCGGAGAACAGCTAAACTACAAAGGCCGATTCTTCATGCCGAGATTTGCAGCTATTTTTCTCTTTTGCGCGGTGCCGCTCTACTGCCAGAGCAATAGCGGCGAGTTGCGCCTTAGAGTGACCGATCCCGACGGTCTTGGCGTTAGAACCACGGTTCAAATCGTCAGCCAGGCGAATCGGTATCGAAATACATTGGCGACCAGCGATCAGGGCCGCCTCGACGTGCAGCGCTTGCCTTACGGCATCTATCAGCTCGAAATCAGGCAGCCTGGTTTTGCGGCCACCTCCGAATCCGTCGACATTCATTCCGCGATTCCCACCGAATATACCGTCCAACTCAAGCTGCTGTCAGTGAATCAGTCCGTAACCGTCACCGCTCCCAACACATTAATCGATCCCGATCAAGCGGGCGCCGTCAGTCGGATCGGCTCCGACCAAATCCAGAACCGCGTCAGCTCGATTCCTGGCCGTTCGTTGCAGGATTTGGTGAATTCACAGCCCGGCTGGCTGTACGAAGGCAATGCCGTCCTGCATCCGCGCGGCTCGGAATACCAGACACAGTTTGTGGTTGATGGCATCCCTCTAACCGACAATCGCTCGCCCAGCTTTGGACCGGCGATTGACGCCGACGACGTGCAATCCTTGAACATCTATACCGCGGGAATTCCGGCCGAATATGGCCGAAAAATGGGGGGTGTCGTCGAGGTGAACACGCTGCAGGATTCACAGCCAGGCTTCCACGGTCAGGTGGTACTTTCCGGCGGCAGCTTTGACTCGGCCGGGGCCGCTGCGCAGGGACAATACGCTTGGGGCAAGAGTGCGTTCGGCGCCAGTGCCGGCGGCAGCATGACGGATCACTATCTGAATCCGGTGGTCCCGCAGAACTATACGAACTCAGGTACGCTGGGCGATTTTTCGGTCAATTATGAGCGCGACCTGACCTCGAAAGATCGCTTGCGATTTATCGTTCGCCATGAACTCTCGCGCTACGAACTGCCGAACGAACAGGTGCAGCAAGCCAATGGCCAGCTCGAAACGGCCGACAACATTGAGACCATCGGAATCGCCTCGTACCAGCACACATTTTCGTCCAATGCAGGCGCCGATTTTCGCGGGATGGTCCGCGAAAACGCGATTGATTTTAATTCCAATGACAATTCGACTCCCATCGAAGTCTTTCAGCATAATTTTTTTCGCGAAGGATATTTCAAGGCGACTACGATCATCGATCGCGGCCGGAACGAATGGAAATTTGGAGTCGAGTCGGACAACACATTTCTCAACGAAAACTTCCGCTACCACATCACCGATCCAACCCAATTTGACGATAACCCCCCGCCCCCGGTTAACTTTAGCTTCCTGGCAAACCGTCCAGACCTCGAGCAATCCGCATTCGTGCAAGACCAGATCCGTCTGAAAAACTGGACCATCAATGCCGGCCTGCGCTGGGATCACTACCAGCTTTTGTTGAACCGGCAAGCGGTTGATCCACGATTCGCGATTTCACACTATTTCCCGTCCGCCAACGTCGTCGTGCATTTCTCGTATGACAGAGTTTTTCAGACCCCGTCGTTCGAGAACATCCTGCTTTCGAGTTCAACCGCGGTTGAATCCATCGACCCGAAAAGTTTCCTGCGGCTGGTGGAACCATCAGAAGGGAACTACTACGAGGCGGGCTTGACCAAGGCGTTCGACGGAAAATTCAAGCTGGATGCCAACTACTTCCGGCGGCTCGTTTCCAACTACGCGGATGACGATCAGATCCAGAACACGGCCATCAGCTTCCCGATTGCATTTCGTAAATCCATAATCTACGGCGCGGAAGCAAAACTCGATCTGCCCGATTGGCACCGTTTCTCCGGGTTCTTGAGTTATTCCTACACCGTCGGTCAGGCCTGGTATCCAGTGACGGGTGGCTTATTCTTAGGCAGTGACGCTCAACTATTGCCGAGCGGCGGCCATTTTCCGGATTCGCAGGACCAGCGCAACACGATTCGCGGACGTCTCCGCTATCAGGTGAACCCCCGCTTCTGGATCGCGGGTGGAATTCAATACGACACCGGGCTGCCATTCGAGTTCGAGGGTACCCAACAACAGGCGCTCGCCGAATACGGTCAACAAGTGATCGATCGCATCAACTTTGCCCGGGGGCGTATCTATCCCGCTTTTCAGGTCAATGCCTCGGCGGGCGCGAATATCTATAAATCGGACCACCTGAAGATGCAGTTTCAGGTCGACGGACAGAATCTTACCAACATTCTTGACGTCATCGATTTCGGAGGTCTTTTCTCCGGCAACGCCATCGGCCCGTCGCGGAGCGCAGCCATGCGCCTTACCGCTAATTTCTAGCGCATATCGAACGACGCCCATCCCACGCCACAGACCTTTTTCCCGCGGCATTCGCAGCAGCCATGATATCCTCCGACCTCTGGGAGTTGTCTCGGCAGCGGCGAGGGGCGCTAGCTCGCGCTTTCCCCAAGACGCGCTGGAGCGGAGTTGCGGAGTTAATGAGAGTCCTCGACCTCGGTTGTGGCGACGGCTTAACCCCCGACAAACTCAGCCTTCCTGCCAGTTGGCAAATTATCGGTGTCGACGTTAAGTACGCGGCCCTGTCCAGGGCGCATGTCAGTTTTCCCCATAGAGCATTCGTCTGTTCGGCCGCGGAAAAGTTGCCATTTTCGGATTCGAGCTTTGATCGCGTGATCTCGAATGTCGCGCTCCCCTACATGAATATCCCCAAGGCCCTCACCGAGATCTATCGCGTCCTGGCGCCTGGCGGGACATTGCTCGCCAGTCTGCACCCGGTGAGCTTTACCCTCTCCGAGCTCCGCAATGTTATGGCGAAACCCAGGGCTGCGTCCTACCGAGTTTGGGTTCTCGTCAATGGAGTCATATTCCACGTCTCTGGACGCAACTTCGCGGAATCCTTTCAGACGGAGCGCGGAATCGGAATCGCACTGCGGCGAGCCCACTTCGCCGGGTTTTCTTTCCGGCACGATTCGAAACGATGGTTTGTAGAAGCTACCAAGCCGTAGACGCTCGCCCCTCCGCGATGAGAGACGCGACTTCCGCTGTGTCCTTGTTGCTATAGGCGTGGAATTTGCGGGCGTCGAGAAGAGAACCGCGGAACAGTCAACCCCGGAATGCACTTCCTATTTTTGCAGTCTCGTGACTACCCCTGAGGCATAACGCTCGGCGCCCGCCCAGTGCTGGATGATCCAGTTGCTTGCTCTCCAGGCGGCATCGGTCTTCGAAGGCAGTGCGCGGGAGACCAGCGGTACGAAGGGCAACCGGAAATAGCGGGTACCTTCGACCCTGAAAGGCTGGATCATGGTGGCCAGTTCTTCCCGAGTCAGGGGGTGCTCGTACTCCGAAATGTCGTCCCGTGCGGGCAGGAGATTGCGCACCCAGGCATACCCCTTGGAAAATCGGATCGGTTCCCTGAGGATAATCACACCGCCTTTACGGAGAACCCTCCACATTTCGTCGCGCACCAGTTTTATGTCGAGATGGTGAATGAGCGCCATCGAGAAAATTGCGTCCACAGACTCATCCGGCAGGCCAGTTGCATAGGCATCACCGGCGGTAAGGGTTGCACTGAGATTGGCGTCACGCAGGCGCTTTTGCGCAATGACGATCAGGTCCGGGGAGATGTCAATGCCAATAACGCGAGCGCCGCGCTCGAGCAATGGGATAACGTTTTCCCCTGTGCCGCAGCCGAGGTCAAGTACGGTCTTGCCTCGAACGTCTCCCAATAAATGAAATGCGTACTCAAGTCCGTAAGGCGTACCCGCCGGGGGATTCAAGTAGCGTTCGATCTGAGCCCGGTCCAAAGGCTCCAGAACGACCTTCGCGGCCTCGCTTGCACTGCGTTCAATCTCGGCTTGATTGCGTTCCGATAATAGTCGAGAGTCCGTCATCGTTGCCCTTTCAGTGCCGGGCGTTCCCGCGCGCGCGCTCAGTATAAGTCATCGACGAAATTCCGCGTAGTTACTTGTCGAACGAGGCCAGAGTCTGAAGGTAACTCTGGTGGCAGTGGTCAGACGGCTGTCGCCGATGTGAAGTCACGGGCTTTGGCTCCCAGAAACAAAAAGCGCAAAATGTGCAAGACTTTGCGCTTCGCCAAAAGTGGCATTGTAAATCCTTCCCTTCAGGGTGTATAAAACCTCATCTGATCGTTGCAGTTACTTGGTATTACCCGTTTCCCAGCCAGCCTTTTCTCCGGAGTTCCAAGTGCTCTCTTAACGGTCGACCCCAGGGCAAGCCCTAGTTGGAGGCAACAAAAGCAATGCGCCACTTTTCGTCACACCCAGTTGAGAAAATCCGTTCCGGTGCAACTTCCCGGTTCATGGATCATTCGATGTTCAGTACGCCCACCTCATCGCCCAACTCCAAGCCTGGCCGCTCGCTTTGCGTGACTCTGCTTGTGGTCTGCGTTGCCTTTCTGTCGTCTGCGTTCGCGCAGCAGCCCTGTCCGCCCAACTGCCCTGTTCCAACCAGCCATGTTGATCCCGCCCGCAGCAACGCCAACACCAATGAAACTTTGCTCGCCCCGAGCAACGTTAACCAGTACAGCTTCGGCCACCTCTTCAGCGTTCCCGTCGATTATGTCGTGATGGCCCAGCCTCTCTACATGCCCAACGTCAACATCGGTGGGCAGAGCCATAACGTCATCTACGTCGCCACCCAGGCGGACTCGGTTTACGCGATTGATGCCGACACCGGCACCCAGCTCTGGTACGCCAGCATGCTTGACGGTGGCACTGCCGCCAGTGGTAAGAATCTCCCTTGCGGCACCGGTGGCGGTTTTTATCAGGAAGGCATCGTCGGAACTCCCGTCATCGATCCCAATACCACGCCCAATCCCACCATGTATCTGGTGGCCAAAAGCGTCTTCAACGGCGCTGTCCGTCACCAGCTTCACGCCCTCGACATCACTACCGGCCTCGACCTACCGAACAGCCCGGTCCCGATCCAAGCCAGCAGCGTCAGCAATGCGGACGCCGCGAACAATTACAAGCAACACGTCACCACCTTCGACAGCCTGCACCAGAAAAACCGCCCCGGTCTTCTGTTGCTCAATGGCGTTCTTTATCTGGGCTTCGGCTCGAACTACTGCAACGACAGCAACACCGGTTGGGTTCTTTCCTACGACGAGGCTACCCTGACGCAGCAAGCCGTCTACAACACCTCGCCCGATTGGGGATTGACTTCCATCTGGCAGGCGGGCAGCGGTCTTGCCGCTGACCAAGAGGGCAACATCTTCTTTGAGACCGCAGAAGCGGGTAGCCACGGCTACGATGTCCCAAATGGCGGCCAGACCTACTGCAACAGCGTCGTCGAGCTTTCTCCCAATCAGACCGATGTCATTGATTATCAGGGCAACCAATACACCCAATACGGAGTTGCTGACTATTTCACCCCGGGGTACGTGGCCTTTCTCAACCCCAACGATCTTGACCTGAGCTCTACCGGAGCGATGATCATCCCGGATCAGGACACCCCGGTTCCTGAACTCATAGCCGGGGGCAAGGAGGGCGTGGTCTACGTTCTCCATCGCGAGACTCAGACCATGGGAATGTACACCCCGGGTGACTCTGGGGTTATCCAGGAATTGGGTCTCACTTCGAAGGTCGTCCCCGGCCAGTCCAGCCTTGATGTGCAGTTTGGTGCCCCTGCCTACTGGAATAGCACCGTATACTTTGCCCCCGACGCAGCTCCGCTCACGGCTTTCCCATTGCTGCCCAGCGGATTGCTCGGCACTCCCCTCACCACTGGGACATACGTCGGAAGTCACTCCCCATCCATTTCCGCCAATGGCAATAACCCCGAAACCGGAATCATGTGGGTCATCAGCGGTCCTGAAATGCTGGCTTTTAACGCCACTACGTTGCAATTGCTCTACAGCACGAATCAGGCTCCCAACGGACGCGACAAGTTGCCAGCCGTCGGCCATTTTGTTACTCAGACCGTCGCCAACGGCAGAGTTTATGTCGCCACCCAAAATAGTCTCGAAGCCTACGGACTGTATTCACTCATCACCATTACCGGAGGCAGTAACCAGACTGCGACCGTTGCTACCCAGTTGCCCAATTCTCTACAGTTTCAGGCTGCCAATCCATATACCGGACAACCCGTAGTCGGCGCCACCGTCACCTTCAGCGACGGCGGCAAAGGCGGATCATTCAATCCTCCCTCCACCAACACTGACTCAAACGGCAACGCCTCTACGACTTATACTGTTCCCCAAAAAGCTGGCACCTATACCCTGACATCCACTCTGAAGGTTAATGGAGCCGCCTCCGGTAGCGTCACCACTAGTGCCACCGCTACGCCCGCCGCTGCCGCAAAAATAGCTGTCTTCAGCGGATCGAAGCAGACCGGCGCCGTCGGTTTCAACCTTGCGAACCCCCTCGTCGCCCAAGTCACCGATGCCTACAAGAACGGCGTCCCCGGGATCACTGTGACCTTCACCTCCAACAAGGGGGCCGTTTTCAATCCGTCTTCCGCGGTCACCGGCGCCAATGGCATGGCTAGTACAACTCTGCAGTTGCCCTCCACGCCGGGCACGGTGACTGTCACCGCCAGTTTCACTACTCAAAGTGGTTCGACTCTAAAGGTCACCTTCACCGAATACGCTGTCGCCCAAGTCGCTACGAGCATCTCAATTAGCAGCGGCAATGATCAGACCGCTCCTAACGGAACCCAATTGCCGGAACCGCTCGTCGTGCTCGTAACCGATCAATTCGGCAATCCCTTTTCCGGCGACAACGTTAACTTTTCCGACGGCGGCGCCGGAGGCACCTTCTCCAACCCCAATCCCATCGTCACCGGCAGCAACGGAACGGCGAGCCAGTTCTATACGCTCCCGCCGGTTCCCAATGAAACCATTACCATCACCGCCACTGCCGCCGGAGTATCCAGCTCCGCCGTCTTCACTGAATACGGCCAGTAGTTCCTGAAGTGTGACGCGGGACCCCGTTTAGACGCGGGTGTCCCGCCGGCGAAACCGATCTAACTCCACTGTTTCCTGTGGTTAGCCTTTCTACCCTAGGGACCCAAACAAAAGACACGGATGCCTCCCCGTCCCAATTACAAGCGTGCGAAATTACTCGATTGCCAAGTCTCTCTTCGCAATTGACTTCCCCCTCATTTCGCGGGAAACTCGCTTATGAGCCTGCTTCCCCCTATGACCGCAGGCTGTCGGAACAAAATATGTTCCCGGAACCGATGTCGAGGTTCGCGTTAGGCCCTGACGAGTCGCCCCCTGACCCATCCCATATTCTCGAGCAGAACCTCCTCGCCGGTTTTCCACCCGACCTCGCTCTCGACTTGGTTCTCAACGAACTCGTTGTCCGCGCCGCCGAAGCGACCCGCGCCAATGCCGCCGCCATCGCACTCGTCCGGGACGATGAAGATGAGATGGTCTGCCGTGCCGCCACCGGAAACATCGCCCCCGATCTAGGCATCCCTCTCAATCCCCGCGATGGTCTCTCTGGCGCATGTCTCCAAAGCCGCCAACCCCAGCTCTCTGTCGACACCGAGTTCGACCCCCGCGTCGCTCCCGACATCTCCCGCCGCCTCGGCATCCGCTCCATTCTGGCGGTCCCCGTCTTCGACATTAATAACAACGCGAAGTTCACCGGAGTTCTCGAGGTTTTCTCCACCTCTCCTGCTACCTTCTCCAACTCCGACCAGAAATTGCTGGAGGCTTTCGCAAAGGAATGCGCCCGTGTTTGCGACGCCGCGCTCGAGTTTAGTCAGCGCAAGCCCGTTGCGGCGGCTTCTACCGTCCGAATCTTGCCCGCGCTCATGCCGTTAGAGTCGACGCTTTCCGGTTTCACCGCTGCCAGTCCTCTGCCCGCCCGCCACTCTCGGTACGAAACCTGGGCTCTAGTCTTCGGAGCTCTAACCATTATCGCCGCCATCGCCCTCAGTTTCCTCATCGGTTCTCGAGTCGGATGGCTAAGCCCGCCCCGACCTGCCTCCAGCATCCATATCGAGCAACCCGCCGCAGCCGAGCAGGTTTCAGCCGACGCAGCAAACCCTCAAACGAGTCAATCATCGTCCGAAAAATCATCGTCTGAAAAAGGGCGAGGAAGAGCATCTGCAAAAGCATCCAGACTGTTATCTCCGGATCCCGCCGAGGCGGCAGGCGATTTAGTCGTCTACGAGAAAGGTAAACTCGTTTTCCGCCTGAAGTCCCCTCCCGCCAAACAGATCAACGACGCCGTGACAGAAGCAGCGACAACCGCCAAGCTCGCCTCGGTCCAAAGTGCCTGGCTCGATCCCGATCAAGCCGAAGCCCGCCTCCTCAGTCGCGTCGAGCCCGAGTATCCGCCCGCCGCTCTCGCCGCGCATAGGGCGGGGGAGGTCATCCTCGAAGTCCAAGTCGCCGATGACGGTTCGGTCTCCCACATTCGCCTTCTAAGTGGAGATCCAGTCCTAGCCGCTGCGGCCGCCGAAGCCGTCCGCAACTGGCGCTACCAACCCTACCGCCAACACGACCACCCCTCCCAGTTCCAGACGGATGTAACCCTGACCTTCGCCCTTCCCAACTAACCGCTCCAACCGGCATGCCGGTTACTGGACAATCTCATAAATCGCCTCGAGCAGGGGACGGCTTCACAGTCTGCGGAAAAAGCCAAAATTCTTAACGGGAAAAAGGGCACGAGTTCACTCGTCCCATTAAGTCGTTAATCACGTCGATTCGTGTTTGGTGACACAGATCGTCTGATTGACATCGGTGACACCGCTGGAGTAGGGTGGGTTGCCTTTCCAACAATTCTCACAAGCACAAGGAGAATAAATGCGATTGCCACTCGTGCTTTATGGTGTTGTGTTGTGCGTCTGTCTCGTCCCAATCCTCTCGGCTCAAGATGCGACCAAGGTTGATCCCAAGCATTACACGGTGATAAGCGAGAACGCCCAGGTACGAATTCTGAAGGTGCACTACGGCCCGCACGAGAAGTCGGTCATGCACAGCCATCCCGCCACGGTTGCTGTGTTCCTCACCGACGCCAACGGGCAGTTCAGCTATCCGGACGGGAAGAAGGAAGACTTTACCGTCAAGGCAGGCGACGCGCAATATAGCGCGGCGGCGACTCACCTGCCGGAGAACACCGGCGACAAAGGAATGGATGTGATCGTAGTCGAACTGAAGGGCAAGGCTGCCCATCCAGCGAAGACGGAAATGAACTAATCTCCGCTGGCCCTGCATTGCGGATCTTGAATTTGATGCGGTGTGCCCCACTCATTCGCGTTTGTTGCGAATGAGTGGGCGGCTCCGTTCTACGAAAACGCCAACTCCTTAGCCCGCTGCACCGCCTTCACCACCGCCTTGATCAACGTCACCCGCAGCTTGCCCTCTTCCAACTCCATGATGCCGTCAATCGTGCATCCCGCCGGAGTAGTCACCGCGTCCTTTAACAGCGCCGGATGATCCCCGGTCTCGAGCACCACACGCGCCGCACCCATGGTTGTTTGAGCCGCCAAAAGCGTCGCCACATCGCGCGGCAATCCCACCTTCACTCCCGCCTCCGCCAGCGATTCGAGAATAATGTAGATATAAGCCGGTCCGCTCGCCGACAATCCCGTGACCGCGTCCATATGTTTTTCGTCCACGACCACCGTGCGCCCCACCGCATCGAAAAACTTCGTCGCCGTTTCCAGATGCTGTTTGGTCGCGAACTTTCCCTTGCACAGCGCCGTCATTCCTGCCCCGAGCACGCACGGAGTATTCGGCATCGCCCGCACTACCGGCACTTCTTTCTCCAGTGCCCGCTCAATCATCTCCGTCGGAACCGAGGCCGCCACCGAAATCACCAACTGCTTCCCATTCAAGTGCGCGCGAATCTCCCGTACCACGTCCGCGACCACCTGAGGCTTCACGCAAAGAAAAATAATGTCCGCATTCTTCACCGCCTCCGCGTTATCCGTGCCCGCGTGCACCTTCAACTTCTCTTTCAGCAACCGCGCCCGCTCCGGATGCGCCACCGTTGCCCAGGTCTGCCCCGGCGACAGCAATCCATCGCGCAAAAAAGACTGCAGCAAAATCGACCCCATCTTCCCCGCGCCCAAAACCGCCACTTTCTTCTTCGAACTCGAACTCTGCACCATGAGAATTCTCCAAAAACAGCTTTCCCAACCGTCTGCAATCGGAACCCACCAGATTACACGACGCCGGGCACCGCAACGACGTACGGCCTCCCTTAAACTCTGAAACCCTAAAACCTCGAAACCTTCCTATCCCGTAACCTCTGCGGGCACCATCTTCAATATCTCCCGCCCAATCGGCAAGGAAGCCGTCGCCGCCGGAGAAGGTACATTCAGCACATGTAAGAACCGTTCTCGCCCGACAAACCGGAAGTCATCCACCAGTGCGCCATCCGCCGCCACCGCCTGCGCTCGCACTCCCGACCCGCCCGGCCTCATATCCTCCATCCGTACCTCAGGCACTAAGCGCTGGCAGGAACGCACAAACTCCCGCTTCCGCAACGACCGCCCAAACTCCGCCAGCCCGTTTTTCCAGTGCTGCCGCGCCATCGCCCGAAACCCAGCGTCCATGAACACTTCCATGGTTTCGCCCAAATCAAAATCACGCCACCGGTATCCCTCGCGCCGGAACGCCAACACCGCATTCGGCCCCGCATCCACATTCCCCTGAATCCGCCGGGTGAAGTGCACGCCGAGAAACGGATACCGCGGATCCGGCACCGGATAAATCAACCCCCGCACCAACTCCTGCCGCGCCGCCGCCAGGTCGTAATACTCACCGCGAAACGGAACGAGAATCATCCCCGGATCGTCTCCCGCCATACGTGCCACCCGATCGCTATACAGCCCCGCGCAATTCACGACATACCGAGCCGAAAAATCTCCCGCTCGTGTTAAGACCACCACGGCGCCCGACTTTGCATCGGAAGTCCGATCGAAGCCCACGACCGCGGCACCCGTCTTGACCTCCGCCCCATGTGCGGCAGCGATCTCCGCATACTTCGCCGTCACCGCCGCGTAATCCGTGATCCCCGTCGAGGGCACGTGCAGCGCCCGAACGCCGCCCACATGCGGCTCGATCTCCAGCATCGCCTCGCGTTCCAGCAACCGCAAACCCTCGAGCCCATTCGCCACGCCCCGCGCGAGCAAATCATCCAATCGCGCCGCCTCTTCCGAGTTGATAGCCACAATCAATTTTCCGCATACCTCATGCGGAATCCCAT
Source organism: Terriglobales bacterium (assembly GCA_049520095.1). Lineage (GTDB taxonomy): Bacteria > Acidobacteriota > Terriglobia > Terriglobales > Acidobacteriaceae > Acidiflorens. The sequence goes on along the minus strand of JBEKQC010000032.1, from coordinate 36,031 downwards.
GTCGCGTGCAGAATTCCACCATCTCCCGCGCCCCCGCCACACACAACCGCGCCTTCAGCGATCCGGCCTTGTAATAAACGCCGCTGTGGATCACCCCACTGTTGTGCCCCGTCTGATGCCGAGCCACACCAGCTTCTTTCTCGAGCACGACCACCCGCAGGCGAGGAAACTGCTCGCCCACCTGCATGGCAAACGAAAGCCCAACAATTCCCCCGCCAATCACCGCAATGTCATAGGTCATAAGTGCTCGTGTGGCGCCCGCGCCCGCGCCTTTGATTTTCAGTGGAGGGACAAACGTTTCGCCCGTCCAAGCCGTGCAAAGCACGGCAGCGTCCACCGAAAATGATCCTACCTCACACTGCGTCCTCGCACCGTGACGCAAGAACATGACGATGTGACGCGAAAAAAGGCGCAGACATGATGTCCGCGCCCCGTACAAGCAACGATGTTTCTTTCCGCGTCCTCCGCGTCTCGCCGATAGGACGACAGCTTGCCTTACTGCACCGTCAAAGTCACCACATCTCCATGCGCCGCTCCACCCGCGGCCGTAGCTGTCACCATTATCTGCGACGCTCCCACCCCTGTCGGCGTCGCCACCGTCACAAAAGTTGATCCTGGAGTCGAAGCCGCGGCCGATGTGGCCGTTACCGTCACCGTTGCCGGGTTCGGCGCGACCGCTGGCGCCGCATATAGCCCCGTCCCGTTCACCGTACCATTCCCGCTCCCGCCCGTGACCGCCCAAGTCACGCTCTGGTTAGTCGAGTCGTTCACTGTAGCCGTGAATTGTTGCTGAGTAGCTCCCGCCGGCCACGAGTTACCCGTTTCATCGGCAAACAAAGTCGCCAATCCCGGATTCACTGTGACCGTCACCGGCGGCGGGGTGGTACCGCTGCCACCCGCGACCCCGCCGCAAGAAAGCTCCGCCATCAATCCCAGCCCCAAACCAATAGCAGCGACCCCACAGTAGAGACGCGGTTTGCCGCGTCTCTTTCGCCCCATCCCCACAATCCCAGCCACCACGAACCAAGCAAATGTGAAGAATGGCAAGGGGGAGGGACGAGCGCTTGTGTAGGGACGGGCATCCCCGCCCGTCCCAGTTGGGCACAGCGTCGGCAAGTTCGGCCCACAGGTCCAAATTGTCAGAGTCACTACAGTCGTTCCCGCCCCCGCTGCAATCGACACCGGACTAAACTCGCAACTAGTCAGCGCCGGCAGGTTCGAGCACGCAAAACTCACCGCCGAGCTGAGCGACCCGCCTCCCACCGGAGCGGCCGAAAACGTGTAGCTGGCGCTCTGTCCTGCCAGTACCGAAGCCGTCGCGCTGCCCGTGTCCGTCCACGTAAAGCCCGAAGCTATTCCCGTCACCGTTAGTGTCTCCGTCGGCGTTGCATGCGTCAGAGTCCCGTCCGTTCCCTGGATCGTGAAATTGAACGTCCCTGTCGTCGAGCTGCCCAGCGTCACCGTGAACGCAGCCCCCCCCGCCGTTGGCGTCACCGTCGGCGGCACAATCCCACAAGTCCCCGGAGCTCCCGCTGTACAAGTCAGCGTCACGCTTCCGCTGTACCCGTTCACCGCCGTCAGCGTCCCGTTCCAGGTTACGTCCTGATTCACCACTGTCGTATTCGGAGCCGCCGTCACCGCAATCGCAAAATCAGCAGCCAGAGCCGTTCCCACGGTCAGCGTTTCTGTCGGCGTCGCGTGCGTCAACGTCCCGTCCGTTCCCTGGATCGTGAAATTGAACGTCCCTGTCGTCGAGCTGCCCAGCGTCACCGTGAACGCAGTTCCCCCCGCCGTTGGCGTCACCGTCGGCGGTGAAATGTTACATGTCCCAGGAGCCCCCGCCGTACAAGTCACCGTCACGCTCCCGCCGTATCCGTCCAAAGCCGTCAGCGTCCCGTTCCAGGTTACGTTCTGATTCACCACCGTCGTGTTCGGAGTCGCCGTCACCGCAATCGAAAAATCTGGCGACGTCACTAGGGCGTAGTTCCAAATGCCCCGCCCATACGTCGACGCCACCAGCGTTTTCGTGCCCGCATCAGGATTGAAAAGTTGCAGCGCCGTCACTGGAGCGTCCGGCAGAAATCCCGACACGCCCGGTCCGGGCGTTGGACCAACTTCGGTCCAACTAGGAGCGCTCGTCGAACTTACAAAAACTCCGACATCGGTTCCTGCGTAAATCTGCCCCGCTTGCGAGTCCACCAGCAACGCGTTCACCGGATTGTCCGGCAGCTCCGTCACTCCCGTCCCGGTCCAGTCCGTCCAACTCGCCCCCGCATTCGTAGTCTTCCACACGTGCGAGGTTGGAAAACCCGGCGTGCTGAATCCCATGATCCCCACATACGCCGTGTTGCCCGTCGCATCCGACGAATCCATCGCAACCGCCGAAATCGCATACCCGTTCGGATTCACATTCTGGTTTGCATTCTGTGTAACATTCGTCATCAACGTGACGCCCGCGCTGGTCGTGACCCATACCTCGCCGCCCAGCAACCCGCTCAACGGCCCGTATCCGTTCGTCACCGCATACACCACCGTAGAATCGCCGTTCGCTGTGGGACCGCCCGCCGCCAGAGCATTGACCAGGTTGATCTCATCGCCCGTGCACACGCCCGTTCCCAACGTCTCGAAGTCATTGCTCAGTTGTAATGGAGCCGTTCCATTCGTGCTGATCGACCACACCCGGCAGGTGCCCACCAGCATCTGACTAGAATTCTGCGGATCCAGAATGTAGGGACTATAGAAAGCGCCCTGGTCTCCGCCCAGATTGTTGGAGCCGACGATCTGAAGAAAGCTATTGTCGTTACACGCCGTTCCCGACTCACACTTCATGATCGTGACGTAGGGATTCGAAGCAAACCACTCGTCGGAGTTTGTAGGATTGATCGCATTGAATCCGCCATCTCCGCCCAGCGCATTCTGCCAGGTGCTGCTGCTGGTCGCGGTGCTGGTTTTCGGCGAGCCGTTATCCTGCGTTCCCCCCAGTAGAATGTCCGCGTCGGTCGGGTCTACCGAGACCGAAACGAATTCCGTCATTGAGCCCAGCGTCTGGCTCAGGCTGTCAAACTGATTTGTCCCGGAGCAACTCCCCGTGTTCAGCCCGGCATAGCCATCGAGCGTCCGGCTGATTCCGCCATCATGCGCGAAATAGCCGGGTGCCGTGTCGCCGACGACCATGAACGCGATTCCGTGCTGGTCCGGATGCACATGCGCCGGGGCCGCCAGCGGACTGCACCCATACGCGTGCGTCAAATTGATCCAGTCGCCTTGTGTACAGGTAGTGCCCCCCGCTAACGTACACTTATAAAGATTGATCGCACCCGCGTAAATATCGGTTCCCGCCGCATCGGGGATCGCGGCCAAGTCCAGGTTGTACCAACCCTGCTCCACCCCGCAGCCGCTGTTGGGTCCAAACGCGCTGTCACCGCAGTTCGTGATGCCGTTGTCTGGAATCTGTGTCCAGCTCGTTCCGCCCGTAGTCGATTGCCAAATCCCTTCGTCGGTGGGCGCTGGATTCCCGTTGTCGTCCGGTTGTACATCGACCACCCACACATACATCTCGCTGCGTCCCGGCACGACCGCAAACTCACCGCGATAGATCAGGCAACTCGACGAGTTCGAGCCAGCCGGGCAGTTTGCGGACGCAAGACCCACCGTCGGTTGCGTAGCCAGCCGCGTAAAATGCTGCCCGTCGGTCGAGGAGTACAGCCCATGACGCCGGATGAATGCATAGAAAGTCCCGCTCGTTCCTTGACTAGCGTTGTAAATGACCGCCGTGGCCGAGGCAGAAATCGCGCCGTCCGACAGGATGACGCGGTTCCACGTCACCCCTCCGTCCTGCGAGAAGTAAAGTCCGCGCGCCGTCGAGTCCCCATCCTCTTCCAGGCCAAAGTAAAGCCCGTTGTCTCCAGCCGTCGCCGCCACCACCAAGTTGGGATTCGCCGTGTTGAACGCGATCTTGCTGAAACCGATCCCCAGAAAGGATTGACCCGTCCCCGCAGTCTGGATCTGCGTCCAAGTCGCTCCTCCATCCGCGGACCTCAGAATTCCCAGGCCGTAATAAGAATCGCCCGAACTGTTCGTCTCCCCGGTCCCGACCAGAATGACGTTGCTGTTTCCCGGCTGCAAAGCAATCGCGCCTACCGCCAGCGTGGGCTGATCGTCAATCAATGCCCGCCATGTAACCGAGGCAGGATTGGAATTCAGACTGCCCGCGTTCGTGGATTTCCAAAGCCCGCCATAAGCGCCGCCCAGCAGCACCGTGTTTCCACTGCTGTCCGCCGGATCAATGAGCACGGACGTAGCGCGGCCCGAGACCCAGTTGTAATCCTGCATTCCATCGCCCGTAGCATCGGAAGCCAGCGGAGCCGGACCCAAAGGCGCCCACACCGTAGAGCCCGAAACGGGTAGAAGCGTTGCGGGTGCCCCACCTAAGCTCCGCTTGAGTAGGTGTGTGGATAAGGACGCAGGAGGAAGTGCTGAATTTGCAGCCGCAGCCGCGCGCCATGCTCGCATAGCCATCTTCTGCTGGTAAGCCCGGAACCGCAGTCCCGCCGCAGACGAGGCCCCAGGCACAGTCCGCCCGCGCTGGTTCCAGTTCCAGCGCATATCATCCCGCAGATAAGGACGATCCCCGTCGCGATCTTCATCGTGCGTTTGAGAAGCCGAGTGCGTTGGTGCCCCGCTAGACTCCTGACCGAAAGCGCGGCTCGATAATTCGCCGCCGAAACCGACCACCAGCGCGAAGAAGACGACAAGGAAAATAAGGAGAGAAGAACGCAGACCACGGCAGGCCATAAATTGAAACGCCACTCTTGCGCCAGCGCGACGCAGCGTACCAGTAGAGTCTCAATCATTAAAAGAAGATTTCCACGTCCTCGAAAGTGCCGCAGTCCTTGGTAGCTGTTGTTCTTAAGTCAAAAGCCAAAGGCTAAAAACTAAAAGCTGAGAGAAGAAGGCCGACAGCTGCCTCTCCGCCCAACATCCGCTATACTAATAAAACATGTCCGTGATCAAAAACATCGGGGCCATCGCTCAGGGAATGACCATCACTCTGAAGGAGATGTTCCAGCCTTCCATCGTCGAGAACTATCCCGACGGTCCCGGCCCTCTGAAAGGCGCAAAATTTCAGGAACGATTTCGCGGCATGCACGTCCTGCAGCGCGACGAAAACGGACTGGAAAAATGTGTAGCCTGTTTTCTCTGCGCCGCCGCCTGCCCTGCCAATTGCATCTACATAGAAGCCGCGGAAAACACCGCTGAAACCCGAGTCTCAGGTGCCGAACGTTACGCCCGTGTCTACAACATAGATTACAATCGCTGTATATTTTGTGGGTATTGTGTGGAGGCGTGTCCGACCGATGCGATTACGCATGGCCATGGATTTGAGCTGGCGAGCTTCAATGCCAGCAATCTGATTTACCGAAAAGAACAGATGCTGGCGCCGGCCCCAGCGCACATGGGGGCCAATCAGGTGTTTGCGCAATCGGAAACGGATGCGGGCGTGACGGGGAGTTAACGAACTTCAAGATTTTCTGCCAAACGCCGGTCCCGAGTTGGGACCGGCGTTGTTGTATGGGACCGGTCGATAGTCGCTGGTCGTTGGTCGTTCGCGCCTTTACGAATGCTCGCGAACGGAGGAAGCTGCTAAAAGACTGGGTGCCCCATCCTTGCGCGTTCGCAAGGGTGGGATACCACGGTAGAGCCCGCTATGAATCTGTTTTTGCACTTGATTTTGGGTGGCGCAGCCGTTTACCGCTGCGGTAACTGGCTTGTTTGAAGGTGCGGCTTTAGCCGCTGAGGTCACGACCCACAGCTGATGTCCGCTTTCCTCCAACTCGTGAAAGAACGCGTCGTAGTCTACGACGGCGCCATGGGCACCAACATCCAGAAGCGTAACCCCACTCTGGACGATTATTGGGGCAAAGAGAACTGCAGCGAAGTCCTGGTCCTAAGCCGTCCCGACATCATCCGTGACATTCACGCGGACTTTTTCCAAGTGGGCTGCGACATAGTAGAGACGAACACCTTCGGCGGGACGGGCCTCGTTCTAGGCGAGTTCGATCTGCGCGACAAAGTCCGCGAGATCAACCTCAAGGCCACGCAGCTAGCAAGAGAAGTAGCGCTGCAATTTTCTACGAAGGACAGACCGCGCTTCGTAGCCGGATCGATGGGACCCACAACAAAATTGCCCTCGCTCGGCCACATCGGTTGGGACGCGATGCTGGCGTCTTATGAAGAGCAGGCAGCAGCGCTGATCGAGGGCGGCGTCGATGTGCTGCTGATTGAGACGTGTCAGGATCTGCTGCAGGCAAAGATAGCCACGGTAGCCGTGCTGGAGGCAATGCGCAAAGCGGGAAAGCGCCTGCCAGTACAGGTACAGGTCACGCTGCAGGAATCCGGAACCATGCTGCTCGGGACCGAGATCGGCGCGGCGTTAACCTCGCTAGAGCCCTATGACATAGACATAATCGGCCTGAACTGCGCCACCGGTCCAGCGGAGATGAACGAGGCCGTCCGCTATCTGGGCCTGAACTCCACCAAGCATATTTCGGTTTTGCCGAATGCAGGACTCCCGCAAAACGTGGGCGGACACGCCGTGTACAAGCTCGCGGCGAAGGATCTCGCTGAGTTTCACAAACATTTTGTCAAAGACTACGGTGTGCGCATCGTAGGCGGATGCTGCGGCACAACTCCCGAGCATCTGAAAGCCGTAGTCGATGCCGTGACCGGAATAGAGCCGGCGAAGCGGGACGTGAAGCCGGTAGGCGCGGCGTCCAGCGCCTACACCTCGGTCCCGCTAGATCTGGAGCCGAAGCCCCTGATAGTCGCGGAAGAGATGAACACCACCACGCGGGTCGATCATTTCCGCAAGCTGGTGCAGGCCAAAAAATACGACGACATTCTGACGCTGGCGAAAAAGCTGGCGAATGAAGGCTCGCACATGCTCGACCTGTGCTGCGCCATCGTGGGCGAGGACGAGAAGGGCTACATTTCCGCCATCCTGGAAAAAATCGCAACCCGAGTGCCCGCGCCGATCCTGATCGACAGCACCGAAGCCGACGTGGTGGAAGAGGCGCTGAAGCGTATTCCCGGCAAAGCCATCATCAATTCCATCAACCTGGAAGACGGCGAAAAGCGCACCTCGAAAGTGTTGCCCATGGCGAAGCGCTATGGCGCGGGAGTAATCGCGCTCACCATCGATGAAGAAGGCATGGCCCTGACCGCCGACAAAAAAGTTGCGATCGCGCATCGCATCTTCGATCTGGCCACGCAAAAGTACGGTATCCGCCCCGTCGACCTGCTCTTCGACACGCTGACGCTCCCGATTTCTACGGGCCAGGAAGAATACCGCTCGGCTGGCATCGAAACCTTGAAGGCGGTGAAGCGCATCCGCGAAGAACTGCCGGAAGTGAAGACGGTGCTAGGTGTAAGCAACATCAGCTTCGGCCTGGACGCATATCCGCGCCGCGTCCTGAACTCGGTCTTTCTGCACGAGGCGGTCGAAAACGGCTTGGACGTAGCCATAGTCAACTACACCAAAATCTACCCGCTGTACAAGATTCCATCCGAAGAAGTGGAACTGGCGCGCAAGCTGATTTACCAGGACCGCTCCAACGGAGATCCGCTGCAGGTGTACATGCAGCATTTCACCGGCATGAAAGGCAAGGCGCAATCGCAGACCACTGCGCACGTTGAAACGCTTTCGATCGAAGACAAGCTGAAGTACGCAATCATCAACGGCGAGAAATCGGTGGGTGAGGGCAAAACCAAGCGCAGCCTGGAAGAGTTGCTGGAAGAAGCCCTCGGGGAGTACACGCCGCTCGACCTGATCAACACGGTGCTGCTCGACGGCATGAAGACGGTAGGCGACCTCTTCGGAGCCCGCAAGATGCAGCTGCCGTCGGTGCTGGATTCCGCGGGAGTAATGAAGGCAGCGGTAGCCTATCTAGAACCGAAGATGGAAAAGAAAACCGGCTCGCAACAAAAAGGCACCATCGTGCTAGCCACGGTGAAGGGCGACGTGCACGATATAGGAAAGAACCTGGTCGACATCATCTTATCCAACAATGGTTACAAGGTTGTGAACCTGGGCATCAAGCAGGCGGGCGACGTGATCATCCACTCTGCGCAGGAGCACAAGGCCGACGCCATCGGCCTGAGCGGCTTGCTGGTCAAGTCGACGCTGGAGATGAAGTACGTCATCCAGGAACTGGAACGGCAGAAGCTGGAGTTCCCGGTGATCTGCGGAGGCGCAGCCCTGACCAGGAAGTATGTAGAAGACGATCTGCGCCGTGAGTATTCGAATGCCGTGTTCTACGGAGAAGACGCCTTCGCCGGCCTGCACGTAATGGAAGACCTGGCGTCAGAAGACGGCAAGCGCGAAGCGCGCCTGAAAGACGGTCGCACGGTGAAAGAATATGCGAAGGCGGCAGCGGTCGATGAAGAGACGGGCCCAGTATTCTCCGAGCGCAGCGCCGTAGTGACCGATGCGCCAAACATTCCCGAGCCTCCGTTCTGGGGAGTCCGTGTGGTCAAAGACTACGACCTGCAAGAGATTTTCCATTACATAAACGACACCGCCCTGTTCAAGAATCAGTGGCAGCTAAAGACCGCGTCGCAGGAAGATTACGCAAGACTGGTGGAAGAAAAGTACCGTCCGATCAAAAAGAAGCTGGAAGAGGATGTAATAACGGCCGGATGGTTCGAGCCGAAAGTAGTCTACGGATACTTTCCAGCACAAGGCGAAGGAAACGACGTAGTAGTCTACGACCCAAGCCAATGGAGCGACGGGCGTCCTCGCCCGTGCACCACAGGCTCCGTCTCGCAACCGAAAGAACTCCTCCGCTTCACCTTCCCCCGCCAAAAAGAAGGTCGCCGACTATGCATCTCCGACTTCTTCGCCGCGCCGTCCTCCGGCAAGATGGATGTCCTAGGCCTGTCGCTAGTGACGATCGGCCCGAAGGCGTCGGTAGAGACGCAGCGCCTCTTCGAAGGCGGAGAATATACCCGCTATCTCTATCTCCACGGCCTAAGTGTCGAAACCGCCGAAGCGCTGGCCGAATTCCACCATAAGAAGATGCGCGAAGAGTTAGGCATAGCAGCCGAAGACTCTCCGCACATCCGCGATCTGTTTCATCAGAAGTATCGCGGCTCGCGCTATTCCTTCGGCTATCCCGCCTGTCCGAATCTGGAGGATCAGACAAAGCTGTTCGCACTGCTAAAGCCGGAAGAGAACGTAGGCGTGCGGCTGACTTCGGGCTTCCTGCTGGAGCCGGAGCAGAGTACTTCGGCGATCGTGGTGCATCATCCGGGAGCTAAGTATTTTGTGGTGTAGGAGAGTTTGGGAGTGTCTCAGCTTCAAATTGAGCCGAGTCCCAAAGGCCGGGTCCCTCCGCAAACAACCAATACCGCATTTACTACGATAAGGAGCGATACTCTCGATGCATTACCTTTTGTTCTACGAGGTTGGTGAGGACTACGTCTCCAGGCGCGCGGAGTTTCGGGATGCGCACCTCGAAAAGGCTTGGCAGGCAAGCGAGCGCGGTGAACTGGTGTTGGGTGGCGCGCTGTCGAATCCGGTCGACGGCGCCGTGTTGCTGTTCAAGGGCGACTCGCCCGAGGTCGCTGAGAATTTTGCCCGAGCTGATCCGTATGTCACCAGTGGGGCTGTCAAGCGATGGCATGTGCGGGAATGGAAGACGGTTGCCGGAGAAGACTCGGCGACGCCCATCAGGCCGAATGCAGCGGCCACTAGCAAAACAAGGCATAGCGTGTCTTCAAACGCAGCCGACCCAGGGGCTTCATCCCCAGAGCAAAATCAAGCAAAAGATAAAGGCATGATCTTGCGGATGTGGCGTGGGCGCGCGACTGTCGAGAAATCGGGCGAATATGTTGCCCACGCTAAAATAAAAGTCTTCCCCGCACTCTCCGCGATCGAAGGACATCGTGGGGCATACTTACTCCAACGCGCAGTTAACGGCGCGGCTGAATTTGTCGTGCTCACGCTGTGGGAGTCGATGGAGGCCGTCCGCAGATTTGCCGGAGCGACCTCTGAGAAGGCCGTGGTGGAACCGGAAGCACGCGCAGTCCTGAGCGCATTCGATGAGTATGTAGCCCACTTCGAGGTCGTTCATCGCACGTAGGCGAACGCCCCCGCAATGGCGGATTCGCTCCTACGCCAACTCGGATGCGGATTCTGCCTTCACTGTTTCGGCGGACTCTGCTTGTTCGCGCAAGTGCATTCGCGAGTGCATTCTAACGATCAGCAGCCCCACCAGAACCGCGCTGACCAGCATGACCACCCGTATATAGAGACCGGCGTGAAACGCCTGGTCGCCAGCGGCGGTTCGGAGCAGTCCGGAACTGGCGCTTATGGTGCAGAATCCGAAATAGATTTTTTCCATCCATCCCCGGGAAATTACGAAGAGCCACAAAAGAATGGTGGAGACGATAGCGAAGATCCCGCAGAGAATCCACGTGCCTCGCGACACTGTGGACGCTACCCAGATGCCAGCAGTGGGATTAGCCGCAACCATCTGCCGCACCGCAACCAGCAGGAACACGACGGAATGCACCAATGCGACGATGGCGCGTTTGCGGTTGGTGAGAATGGAAAATCCGCCCATGTTGACCATACTGTAACGAAAGTGGCGGGCACAAGGCTGTGACCTGGATCACGCCAGGATGTAACCCGACGGAATCGAGCTGAGACGCCAAACGCTAAAAACGCCGAACCATGCCTGTGAGTGCCGCGAACTCATGCGGTTGCAGATGAAAGAATGGCGAGCCAGTCGGAACAATTGCTGTGCGCGCCAGGGCACGCTCGACAGTTGCCCAGCGTACCGACACATGGCCAGCTTGGGAATAGCGTGAGAGTCATGCGAGGATGGTCCTCGAATCGGAACCATTGCTCGCCAGTGCAGCTCACAGGATCTCAGCCATGTCCGAAGGCGATCTTATCAATCTTGGTTTCGACAAACATCTGATCAAATGCCCACACTGCCAAAAGCAAGCTATCCACCAGTGGTCGGGAACCATGATCCTGTTTTCGCCGGCGAAGTGCGCGCACTGCGGCCGGGAGTTTGTCATCGCGCTGAACCAGCCGCGGCCCGGGCCTGAGTCGGTGATGACTTCCGAGCGTCCGCGTCACATGGGTCCCACGAACCTGTCATAACACTAAGACGCGCGTCTTTCGTTTTGACAGGAGGGTTGTGGTTAGCGAAAATGACGAATATCCGTGCGCGCCCGGAAGAAACTAATCCACAACATTAAGAGGAGAATTTATGACGAAAGCGATTGCAATTGCCGTTCTTTCTGTGTGCCTGTCGTTTGTTGCCGGAATCGCCGTTGCCGAAAAGGTTCATGACTGGCCCGACCTGGCAGCGGCCCATAACCACACGCTGGAAGCGATCAAAGAGATGGACAAAGCCCGCGCCGCCAACCACTACGATATGGCCGGGCATGGCGCGAAGGCGGAAGAGCATCTGCGGGCCGCGGAGCACGAGCTGAGCGCTGCGATCGAGGCAGCTCGGGCAGCGCGGTAGGAGCTCTCGGCTATCGCCTAACAGAAATCGGCCAATCAGCTGTCAGAACGGGCTTTCGCACGGCTGATAGCTGGTTTTCGGTTCTTGGGAAAGGGCGCGGAGTTGCTTCCGCGCCCTTTTCTATTGGGCACTCTTAATTAGAGCCGTTCAGGGAGCGGCGCGGACAAGAGTGTTTGCACTACACGGGCTGATCAGGCTACCAGCGAGACGGGCAGATTGCTCATCTCCTCGGAGTCTTCGCTGCCCAAAGCGAACTGTTGAAATTGTTGCTGCAGGGTCGCGTAGGCCTGTTGTGCCCCGGCAGGCGTGCTGGACGGGAGACCCTGCGCGAGTTGATTGAGGTTCTGGTTGGTGGGGTTACTACCTACGCCTCCGGTGGCCGGACCGCCTGCGCTGAAGGGAGCGCTGCGATGGTGGAAGATGTTGGTCGGGGGAGAGGCATAGCCCTTGAGATCCTGCTGAACGGCGGGAAAATCCTTTTGCGCGGCGGAAAGGTTGCCGGACTGGAGATCGGAGGCGAGCTGGGTGAAGGCTTGATTGACAGGGCTGGAAGTTGTGCCGGAAGTGCTGCCAGTGGTGCTGCCAGAAGTGGTGGAAGGCTGCGAAAAGGCTTGCTGCAGGGTGGCGAAGTCGGACTGGGCCGACGAGAGATTGCCAGACTGGAGAGCCTGTCCGAGCTGTTGCAATTGCTGTTGGTAAAGTGTGCTGGTGCCGTTGAGCGGTCTTTGACTGAAGCTGCTGCTTGAAATCCCGGAGATGGACATTGATGTACCTCGATGTAAAAGTTGACGAAACGTTCCTCGGGGGATCCGCCCGCGGAAGTTGTGGCTAGCCGCTGGCGAAGTTCCGAGTGAACCCGGTGGTGCCGTAGCACGCTCGCTACCATTGGCTCACAGCAATGGTGCGGCTGGCCCGGTGGAGCATCTTGTGGTGGTTGCGGAGAATCGCTTCCGGATACAGGGCACGACGCTGAAGCTAGTGGGCAAGAACTGCAGGACTGGCGGAGGCAAGAGTTGCCCCTGGGCAGGGCGATTGGCCCCGCGATGCGCACGGCTCGGACGTAATCCTTGAAACTCACTCCGGAAACAGTAAACTTGTCGGCATGGCGCGAAACTTTAAAGACTTGTCGGAGCGCGAAATTCTGGCGCTGGCGATCTCACTGGAAGAAGAAGACGGTCGTGTGTATGCGGATTTCGCCGATGGCCTGCGGGAGACGTATCCGGCAACGGCCAAACTCTTCGATGACATGGGCGCGGAGGAGTCGGGGCATCGGGCGTCGCTGATCGCGACCTATCGGGAGCGCTTCGGGGAACACATTCCGCTGATCCGGCGGCAGGACGTGAAGGGATTTGTGCACCGCAGGCCGTTCTGGCTGACGCGTCCTTTAAAGATCGCCGAGGTGCGCAAGCAAGCGGAGATCATGGAACTGGAGACACGCCAGTTCTATCAGAAGGGGATGGGGCAGGTGACGGATGCGGGGGTCCGGAAACTGCTGGGCGATCTGGAGGAGGTCGAACGCAAACACCAGGTGGCGGCGGAGGCGCTGTCGGAGAGTATCACTCAGACGGTCAAAAAGACGGAGGACGAAGCGCAGCGACGCTTGTTTGTGTTGCAGATTGTGCAGCCGGGGCTGGCCGGGCTGATGGATGGGTCGGTTTCGACGCTGGCTCCTGTGTTCGCGGCGGCGTTTGCGACAAGGAGCAGTAACGATGCATTTCTCGTAGGCCTCGCGGCATCGGTCGGTGCGGGAATCTCGATGGCGTTCGCGGAGGCGCTCTCGGATGATGGATCGTTGACGGGGCGCGGGCGTCCAGTGCTCCGCGGTGCGGTGACGGGATTGATGACGACGGCAGGCGGGATTGGACATACGCTTCCGTTCCTGATTAAAGATTTTCATGTGGCGTTTGTCGCGGCGGTAATTATCGTGGCCATAGAGTTAGCCACGATTGCCTGGATTCGGAACCGGTATATGGATACTCCGCTGTTGTCGGCGGCATTTCAGGTCGTGGTAGGTGGAGTGCTGGTATTCGCGGTGGGGATTTGGATCGGGAGTTCGTGAGGGAAGTGGTATTTGGAAAGCTCATTCACCCAGAAAAACTCTGCGTCCTTGCCGCCTTCCCGGTGATCTATTTCTCATGGAAGCAACGGTGCGTCCTCCGGCGTGGAAGACCGTGCTGGCTTTCGGCATCATTTATTTCGTCTGGGGTTCGACGTTCCTGGCTATCCGCGTGGGTGTGCGTGAGGTTCCGCCACTTCTTCTCGCCAGCATGCGTTTCTTCATTGCCGGAGTCGTGCTCTTCGCATGGATGCGCCTGAAGGGTACTCCATCGCCGTCGCGCCGCGAGTGGGCCGCCGCTTCGGTTCTCGCGGTTTGCATCTTTGTACTCGATTACGGCCTGCTGTTCTGGGCTGAACAGCGGGTGCCTTCCGGAATTGCCGCTGTGATGCTGGCGACCATCCCGGTATTCATGGCGCTTTCGGAGATTATTTTTCTCCGCACCCAGCAGCTTACGGTCCGGCTTGCGGTGGCGCTTTTGGTAGGGGTCGGAGGCGTTGGGGTTCTCGTGAGCCACGCGGTAAGTTTCGGCGAAGCGCCGATCGATCGTGCCGGAGCGGTCGCGCTGGTGATAGCTGCGATGAGCTGGTCGATTGCCTCGGTTCTTACCCGCAAGCTCCCGTTGCCCGCCTCGAAACCTATGAGCGCCGGAGCGCAGATGCTCGCGGGAGGAATCCTGCTCGCCCTGACGGCAGCAATTTTTGGCGAGTTCCGCGGATTTCATATTCAAACGGTCTCTCCCCACGCGTGGTATGCGCTCGCCTACTTGATCGTGGCCGGCTCCATCGTTGGTTTCACCGCCTATGTCTGGCTCATCCATCACGAATCGCCCACGAAGGTTGGCACCTACGCATACGTCAATCCGGTTGTGGCCGTGATCGTCGGATATTTTCTGGGAGGCGAAACGATCGGTCCGAGAACCTTGCTCGGAACGCTTCTGGTGCTGATCAGCGTGATTGTGATTACCACCACCCCCGCAAAGAAGCCTGCCGCTGTGCCCCTGGCGAAACCGCTGCAGGAAATGGCGGAACCGTAGCCGTCTCATTAATTATTAACGACCCGACTATCGGTCGATTATCGACTGAAGAGGCCCGCCACACCGTCCCTAAGCCGTTGCCAGAAATCTTTGGGTGGGCTGGCAAACGCTGACGGCGGCGGGTTGCGCTCGATGTGCTCCACCTGCCTGAATCCCGGAGGAATCTCGAAAAGCGCTGGGTCAAGCGGGCCTTCCTCGAACTCGGTCACTTTCGTTTCAAACTTGGAATCGGACTGCTTCTTAGTCCCGTCCGGCAGCGTGCTCTTCGTAGTCATTACAGACTGCAGAGCGAAGCCGGTTTCCGGTTCTCCGATGGTGACGAATTCAGCCTTGTCCCAAGGTGGTCTCCCAGCGGTTACGTAAGCGTAACCTTGCTTTCGTCCGGGCCACTTTCGGTCGCAGGAGAGTCGCTGCCTGAGATCGATGGCGTTGGAGTTGGAATCGACATACCAGGCATCGGTCACCGATTCCTGCGGCTGGGAGACGGAACCTTCGAGCGGAATCTGCTTTCTTATTGTGATCACGTGGCGTGCAGTAACCCCGAAGATTTCTTTCCGCTCGCCGGTATCGGTGGTTGTTACTTCGATTCGCAACGTCGGCTGATCGGAAACGTACCTTGCCGAAGTCTGTAGCCCGCGCGCCTCCACCTCTTTCTTGGTGAACGGCTTGGGCGGATATGGCCTTGCAGTGTATTCGCGAGCGTCAAGATTGAGTTCAAAGGCCTGTCCGAGATCACACCGTATGATGGTAACCAGGTGCGGGCCGTAGATCGGTTGCACGGAACCATCCGCTTGCTTTTGTCCGAACGAATTCCGGAAGTCCATTCGCTTCCGGTCTCCCTGCAAATAGATGGTCTGCTGGGTCAGAAGGCTATTTCCGTGCTCTATCGTCATTTTGACGCCGGGGTTTTCTCCGGTCTGCAAGAGTGGAATTCCCAAGAGAATTAACCAGGCGGAGAGATTCATGGCGCGTTCACTAGCCGATCGGAAAACGATCAAAATTAGGCTATTCTTGCCGATCCTCCGCGTCAAGGCTGCGCTTCCAAAGACTCATTCACAGGATTTTAACCTGTGATTTACACCCTATTAACCTGTGCCGCCCGCGTGTGGCAAATACTTTGGTCTCACATTGTATCCAAGGAGGCCAAAAGTGTCCGATCGTCGTTTTCTCCCCCTCGGGCTGCTTGCTTTGGCGCTGGCGAGCCTGTTTTCAGTAACAGCCGCAGCACAAGGAAACAGCAAGATTCAACACGTTTTGCTCATCAGCATTGACGGCATGCATTCCCTCGATTTCGCCAATTGCGTCAAGGGCGTTCCGATTTACGGGAATGAGACGTACTGCCCGCATCTGTCGACGCTTTCTTCTACCGGGGTGCATTACCTGCAAGCCCTGACATCGAAGCCGTCTGATTCCTTCCCTGGGCTGGTGGCTCAGATCACGGGCGGGACGCCGCGTTCGTCGGGAATTTTCTATGACGTTACCTATGATCGCGCGCTGTCTCCTCCGGCGAAGACGACGCCCTACGGGATCGTCGGCGGGCCCAAGCTTTGTCCGAGCGTGATTGGCACGCAGGTTGGGTTCGATGAAGAGATCGACTACAACTATCAGAAACTTGACTCTGGAAAGCCGGACGGTAGCTCGGGGACCAATGGGATCAATCCCGACTACCTGCCTCGCAATCCGAAGAACGGCTGCGCGCCGGTGTATCCGCACACTTATCTTCGCGATAACACAATTTTCAACGTGGTGAAGAATGCGGGTGGTTACACGGCGTGGTCGGACAAGCACCCGTCCTACGACTTCACCAATGGACCGAGTGGCGATGGCGTCGATGATTTGTGGTCGCCGGAGATCAACTCGATTCCAGTGCCGATACCTTCGGTGCAGGGTTGCAATCCGCTTCCCGATCCGGGTGCGGCCCAGCCGACCAACGCGTGGACGGACAGTTTCCAGAACATCCGCTGCTACGACCAGTTCAAGGTGCAAGCAGTGCTGAACTGGATTGATGGGAAGGCGCACGATGGAAGCTCTTCCGCGCCGGTGCCGAACGTGTTTGGCATGAACTTCCAGGCCGTGAGCGTGGGCGAGAAGCTGGTGGAAAAATCGCTCGGACTGACGGGCGGTTATGTAGACGCGCTGGGGACGCCGAGCGATTCGTTGCTCGCCGAAATCCAGTACGTGGACACTGCGATTGGCCAAATGGTGACGGAATTGACGAAGCAAGGGCTGTTGGACTCGACACTGATCATCGTGTCGGCCAAGCATGGGCAGTCACCGATTGATCCGAGTCGCGTGCTGCGAATTCCGGGAGATGTTGCAACGGATGAACCGCCATCGCAGATCCTTTCACCAGCTGGAGTGGGGCCTGGATTGCCCGTGGCGCAAGCCGATGAGGATGATATCTCGATGCTCTGGCTGACCGATCAAAGCCAGACGGAGAGCTCAGTCGCGACGTTGGCCTTGGCGTCGAATGAAAACCTGTTCGGGCAGGGAGAAATCTTCGCCGGCCCATCGCTCACGCTGCAATTCAACGATCCGCTCACCGATTCCCGCACTCCGGACATCATCGTGGCTCCGAACGTTGGTGTCATCTATACGGGCGGAACAGCCAAGGTTGCCGAGCATGGCGGCTTTGCCTACGACGACCGGAACGTGCTGCTGATTGTCTCGAACCCGAGCTATAAGCCAGTAACCTTTAACGACCAGGTCGAGACGCGTCAGATTGCTCCCACGATCCTGAAAGCTCTGGGGCTGGATCCGAGCCTGCTGAGCGCCGTGCAGTCCGAGCATACGGAAACGTTGCCGGGGCTGCCGTTTACGCAGAAATGACGAGGAGTGTTTCGAGGGGATGCGGGAAGCGAGATGCTTCCCGCGCTTTTTGTTTGCAGGCTACTACTTCATCGGCGCATGATCGTGGTCGTAATATTCGTAAGCCGACATTGGTTTTGCGCCGCCTTTTTTCCAAATACGACTCTCACCAGGAAGCTTGCCTAACACGCGGGCCATCTCTCTTACGTGCATGGCTACCGATCCGCAGCACGAGCCAATGTAATTGATGCCAATCTCTTTGGCTTGCAGGGCGTAGTCTCCCATTTGTTTACGAGTGAGTTGAAGTGGGTCGAGGGCGTAGGGGAATTCGGGGAGGCTGGTAAAGTCGGGCTGGTCCTTTGGCGTGTGATAGGCCACGGGCTGGCAGGCTAGATAGCCGCTGACAGCTTTGCGCATTTGTTCCATGGGTCCAAGTAAATGCTGCGGTGGACGGAGACAGTTCATGCCTACAATGTCGGCACCGGCGTCCAGGAGAGTCTTGGCGGCGATGGCGGCGGTGGTTCCCTCCGCGGTTTCATCTTTGTTCTCGAAACAGATGGTGACCATGACGGGGAGTCCGGTGGTCTTGGCTAGCTCGACGCAGAGGAGCGCTTCGCCTAACCACGAAAAGGTCTCACCGATAATGAAGTCGACGCCTTCTTCACACTGGACTTTGAGTTGTTCGTCGAAGGTTCGGCGGACGCAGTCGGCAGCGGTGGGGCTGTTCGGCTCGTACATCCACGTCAGGCTTAGATTGCCCGCGACCAAGCATTGATCGCCGGCTACTTCTTTGGCGACTCGAACGGCGGAGCGGTTGATATCCTCGACGCGGTCTTCCAGGCCGACAGTAGCCAGTTTGTCGCGGCTGGCGTAGAAGGTGAGGGCCTGAAGGACTTCGGCTCCTGCTTCACGGAACTCGATGTGGAGCTCGCGGAGGGCGTCGGGATAGACGATGGCGACTTCCGGGGTAAAGGGTCCGGGGCGAACCCATCCGCGTTTCTCCAGTTCGAGCAAATAGCCGCCGTCACCCAGGACGGGTCCGTGCTTCAGGCGTTCGAGAATACCTTGCTTGGGCATAAGTACTCCTAGGAGATGCGATCATTTTGCCGGTGTTAGGATACGTTCGACTTGGTGGATATGGTTAATATCGTGTCCGGCGACCATGCGGACAATGTGCTCGATAGATTCCTGGCCGCGCTCGGCATGTTGGCCGTAGTGCTTCCACTGATCGGGAGAAAGCGACTTTAAGAGCGCAAGATTTGCTTCGCGTACGACGCGATGCAGTTCGATGGATTTGCGGGGATCGCGTTTTTCGTAGTGTCCAGCAATGACCCAGGCATTCTGATCGTAAGCCTGGACGGGCGTTCCGGGGTCTCCGAGTATAGAGCGCATGCGCCAGCCGATCACGATTTCGACGTCGGCGAAGTGAGCTAGAATCTCAGCGACGGACCATTTCTCGGGAGCGGGGCGCTTGCGGAGTTTCGCGGTGGGCACGCCCTTGACCAGGTGATTTAGTTTCTTGTTCGTGGCAGATTGAATCTTGATCGGGTCTTGTCCCTGGGCGTTGGCCAGGATACGTTGGGTGTATTGCTGAGGGGTTTCAGACATTTGGAATCTCCTTTCGCTTAACTGTAATTCTTACTTCGAGCTCTTTCATCCAGAGACATGCCGCTCGGATTGGATGGGCGAGACGCGGGTCCCGTGTGCTGACACCTCCTCAGGCGACCGCCTCCTTGAATTTGCCTTTTTTCAAGTCCCGCAAAACTTGGTGTGCGCAGTTGTGGCCGGGGGCTCCGGTGACGCCGCCGCCGGGGTGGGCTCCAGCGCCGCAGAGGTAGAACCCGGTAATGGGGGTGCGGTACTGTGACCATCCAGCGACGGGGCGGTTGAAAAACAATTGTTCGAGATTCAAGTCGCCGTGGAATATGTTGCCTTCGGTTAGACCATAGGTGCGTTCCAGATCGAGCGGCGTGAGAACCTGGCGGGCGACGATTGCGCTCGGAACATTGGGCGCGTACTCGGCGATCGTCTTCACCACGCGGTCGCCTAACAGTTCGCGATTGTCGTCCCACGTGCCCTGGCGTAGTTTGTAGGGGACGTACTGCACGAAGCAGGTCATGACGTGTTTGCCGGCGGGTGCGAGCGATGGGTCGGCGTTTGAAGCGATTACGCAATCGACCCACAGTTGCTCGGGAATTTCTCCAAACTTGGCAATGTCGTAACAGCGCTCGGCAAATTCGAGCGATGGGATAAGAGTGAAAAGTGACCGCTGTTGCGGATCGTAGCTTGATGGCGGGCCGGTGAAGCGTGGCTCTTCTGCGAGGACCATGTTGACCTTGGCGCAGGGGCCGTTCATTTTGATGCCGCGAATCGCTTGGACGAAATCCCCAGGAAGATCACGTTCCGGAATCAACCCTAGAAATGTGCGTTTGGGGTCGGCGTTCGAGAGCACGACGCGGGCGCGGATTTCGGTGCCGTCTTCGAGGACGACCGAGCGAACTCGACCATCGCGCGATTCGATCTGCAGGACTGGACTGCTGGTGCGGATTTCTGCTCCGCAAGCTCGGGCCCCTTGGGCCATGGCGGCGGTGATGGAGCCCATACCGCCCATGACGTGTCCGTAGAAACCTTGTTGGTCGTGCTCTCCCCCGCTGAGTAAGTGGAAGAGCAGGCCGAGGGCGCTGCCGGGTTGGTATGGGCCTCCGTGTTTGCCGTAGACGCTGTTGGCGAGAAACAGAGTCTTAACTTTGTCGGATTCGTAGTTGCGGTCGAGGAAGTCGCCGAGGCTGCCGGTTAGGAGCGAGACGAGCTGTGAGACTTCAGTGGCGGAAATTCCTCGAAGGCGTGTACCGCTGCGCAGCAGGTCGGACCATCCATCGAAGGATTGTGTACCGGGTTCGGGCGGAGGTTCGAGAAAGAAGGGTTGAAGATAGCGCGCCAACTTCTTGAGGCGGTCGTCCACTTGGACGAAAGTTCGAGCGTCCTTGGGCGAAATCTTGCGGAGTTCTTCGACGACTTGATCGCGATTCGACCACCAGGAGACGAGATGGCCGTCAGGGAACGGAACCTGGAGGGCGGGATCGCATGGGACCATGCGCAGTCCGTGATCGGCGAGATGGAGATCGCGGATGACTTCGGGGCGGAGCATGCTTGCGATGTAAGAAGTGGTGGAGGCTCGACAGCCCGGGGCGACTTGCTCAGTGACGCAGCAGCCGCCGACGATGTCGCGGCGTTCGAGGACGAGGGTCGAGTATCCGGCGCGAGCGAGATAGGCGGCGGCGGTGAGGCCGTTGTGACCGGCGCCGACGATGACGACATCGTAAAGCGAGTTTTGACGGCTAAGCATACGGCTGACCGATGGTCAAAGCAAGAAACGACCACGGTTGAAGAAACTAAATAAAGCCCACGCAAAAAGCCATTGAAAAATGGTTTGCGGGTACTGTATCGTTCGTTGACCGAAGGTCAAAGACTTTGGGAGGAGTTGGGCCATGGAAGGGATTACGAGCAGTCTGGCGAAACCGACGCAGATGAGGCGGGACGGGAAACCACGCCCGCGCTCGGAAGCGAAACGGGCGCGGATTGTAGAGGTTGCGATTAGGCATTTTGCCGAGCGCGGGTATAGCGCGGCGCGAGTAGAAGATATTGCGGCGCAGTTAGGCATTGCCAAGGGATCGGTGTTCCAGCATTTCAAGAGCAAGGATGGGTTGTTTTTCGAGGCCTACAAGAAGGCAGTGCTGTCGTTTCCGAGATATATGCAGGCTCCGGCGGCGGCGCAGGAGCGGGGATTTTTTGAAGTGCTGCGGTACTGGCTGGGCCGCACGGAAAATATGGTGCGAGACAACTGGTCGTCATACCGAATTTATCTTATTGGCAATTATGGGACGGACCTGGCACTGCGGCGGGAGATCAATCGATTTCTGGTGGCGGAGGATCCTTACGGATGGCGTGAGTTTGTGAGCTTTGGAGCCAAGCGGGGAGAGTTACGGTCGGATCTGGATGTGGACATGATCGGGTCGATCCTGGAGTGGACCATGGACCGGTTTCAGGATGCGCTGCTTACTGAGGAGTTAGATCCGGGATTGTTCCGGAAGTCGGGCCCGGTACCGGAGGAGAAAGAAGCGCGCATGGAGCAGTTTGTTGAACTGTTGCGGCGGGCGATTGGGTCGGAGAAAACACAAGTGGCGGCGCAGAAGGCATGAAAGCCGGGATGACGGTGGAGCAGATTATAGCGAGTTATGATGAGACGGCGCCGTTGACGGAGGCATCGACGATTCCGGCGCCGTGGTATGTGGATGCGCGCATTGCCGAGTTGGAACAGCAGACGGTTTTCTCGCGAACCTGGCAGGTGATGGGGCGAGTGGATGAGGTGGACAAACCGGGCCAGTTTGTGACGGCAACGGTGGCGGGAGAGCCGCTGGTGGCGGTGCGCGGGAACGATGGCGTGCTGCGGGCGTTTTATAACGTGTGCCGGCATCATGCGGCGGCGGTGGTGACTGAGAAATGCGGGCAGGCAGCGATTTTGCATTGTCCCTATCACGGATGGAATTACGGGCTGGACGGCTCGCTCAAGGGGATGCCGGAGTTCGACGGGGTGAAGAATTTCGAACGCAAGGACAACGGTCTAGTTCCGGTCAAAGTGGCGACCTGGGAGCAGTTCGTGTTTGTGAATCTCGATGCGGAGGCGGCTCCGCTGGCAGAGTTTCTCGGTGGTCTGCTGAAGCGCGTGGCTCCGCTTGGGCTGAGTAAGCTGCACTACTTTGCGAGTCATAGTTACGACATCCACTGTAACTGGAAGGTGTTTGTCGACAACTATCTTGATGGTGGATATCACGTACCGCATCTGCATAAGGGGCTTAACTCAGTTTTGGATTACAAACAGTACACGATCGAAAACGGGGACCGGTATTGCTTGCAGTCGAGTCCCATGGTGAGTTCGGATGAGGATGCCGCCACCGGTACGACCAGGAGGGGTGACCGGGCCTGGTATTTCTGGCTGCATCCGAATTTCATGTTCAATTGCTACGAAGGGTATCTGGATACGAATCTGGTAATTCCCGTTGATGTCGACCATTGCCGGGTGATTTTCGATTTCTACTTTGGCGACGTGAGCGAAGCGGCACGGGCTTACAACGAGCAAAGTGTGGCAGTGGGGAATCGAGTGCAGGAGGAAGATTTGGGGATTTGCGAGGCGGTGCAGAGGGGCCTGAAGTCGCGGGCTTATAGGGCGGGACGGCTCTCAGCGCGGCGGGAAGCAGGGGAACAGTTGTTTCATCAACTTCTGGCGGCGGATTTGAAGAGTGGGCTGGGGCAAGCCTACGTCGCTAGGGATGAAAATTGAGTTCGATGAGCTCTTTGGTTTCCTGCGGAGCCGGTCCCCATTTCCATTGTTCTATGGCATCAACCGCGGCTTTTGCCAACAAGGGATTGCCGCCAACCACTTGCGCCAACTTTAGTTTTCCGCTAGGCGCGACTACGACCTCCACCTTGACGGTTCCAAGAATGTGCATTTTCCGGGCTAGATCTGGATATGCTGGGACTATCCTGCTAACTACCTTCCGCTTTCCGTCCGATTGTTCTTGAGCGAATGACAGGGGTGGGCGGAAGGCGGTCAGTCCCAAGGATAGAGCCACCAAGATAGCTGGAAAACAGGGTCGCATGGACAGCTTCTTCACTACCGTTAGCCTACCGGCAATCAAGAACTCCGCGAATGTAACTTCGGTAATCAGGCTTTGTTACTGCGGGAACCCTGATGCACGCCGCCGCAATCGCTCATTGATGGTCTCGGGGAATCGTCTCCTGCCAGGTCTTCTGTTTGATCGGCTGGCCGTCTTTGAGTAGCTGGCGGATGTACTTGTAGTAGAAATTCTGGCTGTCGCTGGTCAGCGTGAGATGGCCTTGCCAGGTTATGGTTTGTTGCTTCAGCGCCATGACGATTTCAGCTTCAGCTTGAACCGAGCTGGCTTCAGGGTGATTGTCGTCGGCGACGTAGGTTATGCTTTCGGAGTCGGTTTCTTTTCCCCACGGGTAGGTTTCTTCGGACTTACCGGTCCAAGTCACTTTTGTTTTGGCATTGACTTCGTCGCGCTCGGTTTTCCAATCCCCCGGCCAGAGAGAGCCTGCGGACTGAATGTCGTTGCGTTGTTGGGAGGACTCGGGGGGCGCGAATTGCGGCGCGGCAAACATAGAAGGTGAGACTAGCGGCAGAGTGATGCGGGATCCGGCGTCGCCGCCGAGTCGGAGCATAGTCGTCATCGCATAGGGAGTTGGCCAGACCATGGGCCAGAGCGCATTCGAGACAGCGAGGCGGATGCGATGACCTTTGGGAAAGGTCCAAGTGGCGAAATGCATTTCGATATCCAGCGAGTAAGTCTGGTTGGGCACTAAGGCTTTAGGTTCGGACGCGGAGTCGCGCTGCGCGCCATTGAGTCCGGCTCCGGTGACCTGGGTGACGGTGCCGTCGGGAGCCACGTCAGAAAGACGCGCGAACCAGTCGGCTTGCGGAGCGGATGAACTTGCCTGAAGCACGGCGTGGGGACGTCCGAGGATAGTGAGATTTTCTTTAAGCGGTGCGGAATCGTAGGTCAGGCTGAAGGCGTCAACCGGGCGCTGATCGCTGAGCAACTCTCCCCACCAGAATCCGGATTCCACGCCGACGGATGGAATATAACGGAGTTCGTGGACAGCAGGTTTCGCGGGCTCGGTAGAGAGCACGTGAGCGTCGTAGAGATAGAGGGTGGTGTTGGCAATGTACCTCGGGGGCCAGCCGGTTTCGCCGCGCCATTTCCCGGGCACGTTTTTCAGGTGCGGATCAGGAGCGTGCCAGTCTTGCATGTAGATGGAGAGCGGCGGTTCTTCCATGATGCCGGTGTTGCGGTTCTTGAGCCAGAAATCCCACCAGCGAAGGGCTTGATCTCGCCATTCGATTTGAGGGCCGGGTTCGGCGTCGTTGGGGAAAGTGTGATTCCAGGGGCCGATGATGGCTTTCACCGGCGCTTTGATTTGCTCGAAAAAACGAGGGATGGAGTCGCGGTAGCCGTCGAGTAGGCCTCCGATTAGGAAACAAGGAATCTTAATTTCGCTGAGCGGGCGGACGGGAGAGCGCCAGAATTGGCCGTCGCGTTGATGCTTGAGATAGAGCAGGGACCAGGGCGCGGATTCGAAGCGCGGGCCGAGGATTTTCTCGTCGAGCGTGTAGTCGGGGGCGCCGGTCATCGAGGGCGCGAGGTCCATGTTGAGTTCGAACTCGTCGAAGTGCATCATGCCGTCGATGTAATGAATGTCGTCGTGGAAGAGTTCTTCGGTGGCATCGACGGCGAGGATGGCTTTAAGCGCCGGCGGATGGCGCATGGCGAGCTGAATGGAATTGAAGCCTCCCCAGGAAATGCCGAACATTCCCACTTTGCCGTTGGACCAGGGTTGAGCGGCTAACCAGGCGATCACTTGCTCGCCGTCAAGTTGTTCCTGCTCGGAATATTCGCGGTCAGGGGGCGTGCCTTCGCTCGAGCCGAAGCCGCGGATATCGACGCGGACGCTAACGTATCCGTGGGCGGCGAACCAGGCGTGGATGGGATAGTCGCCGGCGGCGGTGGCGTCGTCTTTGCGATAGGGGAGATATTCGAGGAGCGCGGGGAATTTTTCGCCGGGCTTGGCGTTGTCGGGCATGTAGAGAGTGGCAGAGAGGCGGACGGCGTCGGGCATGGGTATCCATTGCTGAACCATGCGGACAGTATGCGGAGCGGGCGGCGTTCCTGGGGCCGGGAGCGCGCCGATGCTTGTGGAAAGGGCGAGCGCTGCCCAAATTGCTATGGCTCGATGAGAGTGTGAAAACATCTGACGTAAAAACATGGCGCAGAAAATCATAACAGCAGGGGCGTACCATGATTTTCTCCTGTGTTCCCCCGTGCCCGCTGTGGTAAAGAAGTTTGCCGCGGACGAGGTCGCCCTATTTCTTCTTCTTGCGCTTCATGTATTCCTCGACTTCGGCGAAGGTTTTGCGATGGTCTTCGGCGCTGGAGTCTACGGTATCGAGGGCATCGGTCAGCAAGAATTCATACTGACTGACTTCAGCCGCATTGGTGTTGGCAGAGCCTCTAAGGGCGCGCAGCTTCGACTGAAATTCGGTGTCGGCCTCGATGATGACCTTCAGCGGCTTGCGAATGTCGTCCTTGCGCCCGACGTACATGTCGACGTTGTCGTTAAGTTCGTCGTAGACGGCCAGGAAATCTTCCAGCATGTCATGGGTTTGGCGAGCGCGCTCGGTTGTTTTCGGATCGCTGCGCATTTGCTCAAGTTTGGTCATTCGATCCCGGGAAAACTTCACGTAAAGCTTTAAGCGCTCGTCGGGATCGAGCATGGCGTCGCGGAGCTGGTCGATCTCCAGCGGATTGAGCGGGTCGCGGCGGCGCTGGGCCCAAAGTGGATGCGCCGGACGGAAGAGAGGGAGGGTTAGCAGAATGGCCAGACCGAGCGCGGTGCGCCAGCGGTGTTTCCCCGGCTTCATTTGTTCTCCTTCTTCTTTTCCTTGGCGAACATTTCCTGGAGCAGGGTGGTGCGGACGTCTTCCAGGCGGCGGATGGCCTGTTCGACCGGAGGCTGGTCGTCGAAGGCGAGAGTGCGTTTGACGTCGCGCAGCCTGTCGGCGATTTTTCGCACATCGATCTCGACATTCTTGAGGTGCTTCTTTGTTTGTGTGGCGCCATCGCGGGCTTTCTCGGAGTAGGTAACGATATCATCGACGGCGGCGCGAGCTTCCACGATCTTGCCATCGATGTAGAATTTGTCGGCATTGCGAAGCTGCTGCTGTGCGATCCGGATGCAGAGTTCGGAGCGATCTTCGGGACGCGCACTCGCAACGCGCGCCTTGAGTTCGTCAACGGTTTCGTCCTTGGCAGCGCCGTAGGCGGAGGCGAGTGCGAGGAGCAGCAGGGTCAAGGCGAGTCGGCACATGGCAGTCATCGTTTCTTCGGTTCAATGGCGATCAGGCGGTGCGTGGCCTGCCACTCCTGATCGGGATACTTCCCGTTAGCAACATCCAGAAAGTGATGATAATCGACGGCAGCCTGTTTGTAGTCATGCAAGTGATCATAAGCGGAAGCCCGAAGAAAAAAACAGATCGCAGGCATCTCCGCACTCAACATAGTGCGGCCATTGAGAGCCCTGACCGTGAGTTCATAGTTCTTGTTCTCGTTAGCCGCAAAGGCCAGATCGACGTAGACGTCAGGCCAGTCGCGCTTCAGTCGAACTGCGGCCAGAAATTCCTGTTCGGCTTCCGGAAATTTCTTCTGCAGCAGCAGGGCCTTCCCCAGCGCGCGATGCAATTCGGGGTCTTTAGGCTGGGCGGTGACTAGGGCGCGATATGTGCTTTCTGCGAGATCATTTTTCCCGGCAATCGCGTAAAGGTCGGCGAGATCGCGTTGCGCGTCGGAGTCAGTCGGGGAGAGTTTCAGCGCCGTCTGGATCGCCGCAATAGCGTCGTCTTTCTTACCTTCCGCGGCGAGTACGCGCCCCAGTTGCAGATGAATGCCAGCGTCATCCGGGCGCTCGGCAGCCAGCCGGCGCAGCAGGGGTTCGGCGTCGCCGAGACGGCCGGACTTCATGTAAATGTTGGTGAGGCCAATGGCCGCTTCCGCGCTGTGCGGATCGGTGGAGTGGGGATCGAGAGTCAGGGCTTGTTTGTATTCGGCCTCAGCGTCAGAGAATTCTTTCTGCCGTTCGTGCAGCAGACCGGCGGAAAGATGTGGCTCGGGGTCTTTCGGCGTAAGCTCGGAAGCTTTGCGGTAAGCTGCGAGTGCGTCGTCCGGCTTTTTATTTTCGAGGAGATGTGCGAGCGCGAGCCAGGCGCGGGCTTGACCTTCTTCTGTGTGATCGGTGGGTGTGAGGATGGTGGCAGCACGCAGGAATTGCTCGGCCTCGGCGTTATTGCCGCGCGCGAGCATCAGGCCGAGGTTGAGGTTCGATTCAAAAACATCAGGCTTGGCGGCGACCGACTTGCGATACGCGGCAATGGATTCGTCGGTGCGGGCAAGGCGGTTCAGCACGAATCCAAGATCGAACCATGCCTGATAATTATTAGGATCTTTGTCGAGCGCCTTTGTTAGCAGTGCTTCTGCACCGGTGAAATCGTTTTTCTGGATGGCATCTTCAGCCTGTGCAATTTCGGGGGGTGTGTCATCGACCCGTTCCTTGTAATGGCGGACGGTGGTGTGGGTTTGCGCGAAGGCGCACGCAGCCAGCCATGCCGAAAGGGTGATAAGCAGCAGCCCGTTGGTGAACAGCCGGTTCATGCGTGAGCCGTTTCTTGAGAGTGAAGCGTCGGGCGCCCTCGCCCGGTCGCCTCGTCTGATCCGCTGAGTGCTCTACTGCTCACCATGTCGTGCGCCGTTTCCGCTCAAGACTTGCTTCAGATACTGTCCAGTGTAAGAGTTCTCCAGTTCCGCGATCGCTTCGGGCGGACCCGATCCGACAAGGTTCCCACCGCGATCGCCGCCCTCCGGGCCCAGGTCGATGACCCAATCCGCCGTCTTGATCACTTCGAGATTATGCTCGATGACCACGATCGAGCCTCCCGCATCGATGAGACGGCGAAAAGCCGAGAGTAGTTTGCTCACATCGTCAAAATGCAGGCCGGTCGTTGGTTCATCGAAAATGTAAAGCATGCGGCGCTTGCGCTTAGGGCCGTCACCGCTCTCGGCCGGCCGGCTCACTGGACGAGTTCCGGGCTGTCGATTTCCCGGTTGAAGGTGTGCAGCCAGCTTCATCCGCTGCGCTTCGCCACCGGAGAGCGTAGTGGCCGATTGCCCAAGCCGCAGGTAGCCAAGGCCCACTTCGTCGAGCACGCGCAATTTGTCCGTGAGCCGCGGAACATCGGCAAAAAACTTAAGCGCTTCGCGAATCGTGAGGTTCAAAACTTCGTGAATATTCTTGCCTTTGTAGTGTATTTCAAGCACCTGCGGCTTGTAGCGCGTGCCCTTGCATTCGTCGCAGATCAGCTCCACGTCGGCCAGAAACTGCATTTCGACGGTAACCGTGCCATCACCTTGGCAGTTTTCGCAGCGGCCGCCGGGCACATTAAAAGAAAAATGCCCGGCAGGGAAGCCGCGCTTCTTAGCTTCGGGCAGTGAAGCAAAAAGCTCGCGGATAATGTCGAAGGCCTTGATATATGTGACCGGATTCGAGCGCGGAGTGCGTCCGATAGGGGATTGATCGACGAGCACCACCTCGTCGAGAAATTCGTCACCTTCGATGCTATCCCACAAAACGGCGCCGGAAACGCTGCCATTGCTTTGCCGCTTGGCTGTGGCCAACGCCTGATAGAGAACGTCATGCAGCAACGAGGATTTCCCCGAGCCCGAGACGCCGGTAATCGCCACCAGCATGCCGAGCGGGATTTCGAGATCGATGTGCTTCAGGTTGTGCGCCCGCGCGCCGGTGATACGCAGTTTATGCGACCCTGGCTGCCGTCGTCGCGCAGGAATCTGAATGTGAAGTTCATCAGCGAGATAACGGCCAGTGAGCGAGTGCGGCATCCTGATGATCTCGTTGTAGGTGCCCGCGCCGACAACCTTTCCGCCATTTTCCCCGGCGCCCGGGCCAAGGTCGAGAATGCGATCGGCAGCGCGCATGATGTCGGGATCGTGTTCGACCACGAGGATGGTGTTTCCCAAGTCGCGTAGGTCGTGCAGAATCTTGATCAGCCGGTGCGTATCGCGGCTGTGCAGGCCGATGGAGGGCTCATCAAGCACGTACAGCGTGCCAACCAGACGCGAACCAAGAGAAGTTGCAAGCTGAATCCGCTGCGCTTCGCCGCCCGATAGCGTAGAGGCCAGACGGTCGAGCGTCAGGTATTCGAGGCCGACTTCGTTAAGGAAACCTAGGCGCTCCTGAAGTTCGATGAGCAGCTTCTCCGCAATCGCGGCTTGTTGAGTCGAGAGTTTGAGTTGACCGAAGAAGCGCGCTGCCTCTTCGACGGTCATACTGCACACCTGGCAGATGTTCTTGCCTGCGATCTTTACTTGGCGCGCTTCCGCGCGCAGGCGAGTCCCCCCGCAAGCGGAGCACAGCGAGTATCCGCGATAACGGCTGAGGAAGACGCGGACGTGCAGCTTGTACTTCTTGCGCTCGAGATGCTGAAAGAAGCCACGAACGCCGCCAAAACCGCGTCCTCCATCGCCGTCGCCATAGACGACCAGTTTCTGCTGCTCGGCATCGAGTTCATACCAGGGCACGTCCAGCGGAATTTCGGCCTGGCGCGCAAAGCGCTTGAACTCGGTGAACAGCGGCCTGTATTTGGGCTTCGTCCAGGGCTCGATCGCACCTTCGTTCAGGGTCTTGCCTTTGTCGGGGATGACCAAGTCGAGGTCGAAATCAATAGTGTTGCCAAAGCCCTGGCAGCGCGGGCACGCGCCATAGGGATTATTGAATGAAAACAGACGCGGCTCGGGCTCGTCGTAGCGGCTACCATCGTTCTTGCATTCGAAGCGCTGGGAAAAACGTAGTCGCTGAGCAATTTCGCCATCGCCATTGCGATCCCGAAGCGCGGTTTCAAAAATGACTTCGCCCGATTCGCGATATCCAATCTCGACTGCATCGACGATGCGGGAGCGCTGGTCGGCGGCGACGACGAGGCGATCCACTAGACCAAACGCCGGTTCGGAAAAATTGACGTCGAGCAGCGATTCCGGCGTCGAGAACTCAAAAACCTGGCCGTTCTGAAAAAGCCTGTTGAAGCCGCGTTTGCGCAGATCGAAGAGCCGTGCCTTAATCGCATCAGAAGGCAGACTGGACTCGGACGGCTTTTTCTTTGCGCGAGACTTCTTCGGTTCCTTCTCCTCGGCAGCAGGTGCGTGCGTCTGAATCGGGAAAAGCACATGCAGGCGCGTGCCCTCGCCTAAAGCAAGCACGCGGTCGACGACTTCATCCACCGTATCTTTTTTCACTTCCTGACCGCACCGCAGGCAGTAAGTGCGTCCGACGCGCGCGAAGAGCAGGCGCAGGTAATCGAAGATCTCAGTGGCGGTGGCGACGGTGGAGCGCGGATTGCGTGTGGAGTTCTTCTGTCTGATGGCCACCGCGGGCGCGATCCCGTCGATAAGATCGACGTCGGGCTTCTCAATCCGCTCCAGAAACTGGCGCGCGTATGCGGACAGTGACTCCACGTAACGGCGCTGCCCTTCGGCGTAGATCGTGTCGAAAGCAAGCGACGACTTGCCGGAACCGGAAACGCCAGCAGTCAGAGTGTTGTGCTCAATCTCAAAATCAATGTTCTTGAGGTTATGAACCCGGGCCCCGCGAACCACAATGCTATCTGTCGACATCTTCCCCTGGCACTACAGACGGATCAAAACGCGCTGCCGAATCTTTCTATTATAAATCGTCGCCGGTCGTAGTTTGGGGGAGGTCTCCAAGGCATAGGAACATCAGCGTCGCTTAAGACCGTATTCCTTCCGATTCGACCGTGATCCGCGCACGATGTGGCCAATCGGCATCTTGAAATATTGGCCGACAGGCCTGACCGTTCCCAAAACGCGTTCGAGCAAGATTGCGTTACACTCCAGACTAAGCTGGGAACCTCCTAAGGGAGACGGTCGGGGCAATCTTGACTCTCCGGCTGGAGCGCGACGCTGAATATTAAGAAGATTCTTCTGCCGGTTGATTTCCCGAATACCTCGCTGCGGGTAGTTCATCAAGCTGCGACATTGGCCCACCATTTCGATTCTGAGATCGTGATGTTGCACGCCGTGACAGCGGAGAGCCATGCCGCCGGCGTACCAGAGGACAGCAGCGAGCTGGCTGGCTGGGACTTGCTCGCGGTGATCATCAGAGAGGCTCAAAAACAGCGGGACCAGTCTCTCGGGCCGGAGCTTGACGGCCTTACCATTCAGCGCATGGTCGTCAACGGCGACCCATCTTGGGCAATTGTGCAGATGGCTGAGGAGGAGAAAGCCGACCTGATCATGATGCCGTCGCATGGCTCCACGTTCAATCAGTTTCTTCTGGGCTCCGTAACAGCGAAAGTACTACACGGGAGCGAGTGTCCGGTTTGGACCGGCGCCCACGTCGAAGAATCGCCAGTGCAGGAGTTTGCGATCCGCAACGTCTTGTGCGCGGTCGATTTGGGCCCCCGTAGTGACGAAGCTGTGTCGTGGGCCGCCCCAATGGCCGCGGAATTTGGTGCCCGTCTTACGCTCGCCCACGTTACTGCCTCGGTGGAGCTTTGGGGACCTGGCGGCAGCTACGTCGTTCCGGAGTGGAAAGAGTCGTTTGTCGCCGATGCTTCTCAGCGTATCGCAAAGCTCCAGCAAGACATGGGTATCAAGGCGGAGGTATTGATCGGCAGTGGTGATGTGCCTCATGCGCTGAGCGAAGCTGTGAAGCAGACGAAGGCAGATCTGCTGGTAACCGAGTGCTATCCTTATGGCGGTAATCTGCGGATCCACGGCTACGCAATCATTTGCGCGGTGCCGATTCCGGTTCTGAGCGTGTGAGGGCGGAACGTTCGTAGATAGCCGGAGAAGGATAGCCGGAGAAGCGATATCCCAGAATGAACCCAGCTAGATGCCGTAGTTCACGCACGAAGCGCGTCCTTGTAGGCTTCGCGCGCTTCCGTGACTTTCGAGTGGGCGTCGTGCTCCTTGAAGTGGGCGGCATCCCAATGCTCCATGGCGGTCATCGAATGGTCGGGAGTGGCTAACGCTTCTTCAGCGCGAATGGTGTCAACCCATCCATCGACAGCCTTTTTGTAGGCGAGGCGCAATTGATCAAGGTCCTCTTTGCTCATAGGTCCGCAGGTTAATGCCGCCCCGCAGCTCGGTCAATTGGATCGAGCAAATTTCACGGAAAATTGACGCAGAGGAAATTCTCTGCTTTGGGTTGCCCGCTATGCGCCCGCTGCCCGCGTCGGTGCTTGACCTGAAGACCCTGAACGATCGGTTGGCGACCTGACCTGTCCTCCTGAAACCTCCCAGCCTCCACCATCAACCCTTGAACATCGCCCTCGGGCCCAAGATTCGGCGGTTAGTGCTTTTGGTTCCCACTCTTCGAGAACCAGGAAATCTGCTCCTAGCCTTCAGCTAATTGGCTTTTTGAGATAGGATTAGGCCGCCTCTTAAGGAGGTCACATGGCACAGAACACTCCGGTCGATATGGTACGTCAGGCTTCGACGCTGTCAATCATGTGGGGCGTGTTGTTGATTATCTTTGGGATTGTGGCAATCGGTTCGCCATTTCTTGCCGCCGTCGCGGTCAACGTGGTCATTGCCTGGCTCATCGTCTTGGCAGGCGTAGCCCACTTGATGCTCGCATTTCGCGCTCATGGAGCGGGCAGCATGATCTGGAAGCTGCTGGTTGGACTCGCATATCTCTTCTTCGGTGCATATCTGATCATGCATCCGGTGCTGGGTGTGGCGTCGCTTACGTTAATTCTGGCATCGCTCTTCTTGATTGAAGGCATCCTGGACATCATTCTGTTTTTCAAGATGCGCTCCTTGGGAGGATCAAGCTGGGTGTTGGTTGACGGGATCATTACTCTCCTGCTGGGGCTGATGATCTACCTCCAATGGCCGTCGAGT
This sequence comes from Terriglobales bacterium, assembly GCA_049520095.1. Taxonomy (GTDB): domain Bacteria; phylum Acidobacteriota; class Terriglobia; order Terriglobales; family Acidobacteriaceae; genus Acidiflorens. Next base: position 3,022 of record JBEKQC010000032.1, on the reverse strand, counting down.
TCTGCCTGGGCGATAGGCATCCTGGTCGGCGTAAGCATGATTATCAGCGGCGTTACGCGCGTGATGCTGTCATTGGCGGTGCGCAAGGCGACGACTGCGGGGGCATAGATTCCATTGTTTGGCACGTCAGTGTCCGGCACCCCAGTGTCCGACACTCAGAAATCGCGCCCAAGGAATCCGATTTTTGTGCCCGTGAATGGAGGAGCACCGAATGGGAGGCATGATCCCATTAGGGGATGCATCGAGACGCCCTGCACGCATCCCCATCGTCACGATCCTCATCATCCTCGTGAATTGCTTCGTTTTTGTGCGCGAGCTACTGGGTGGCGAAGCATTTGTGACCATGTGGTCGGCGATCCCCGCCCAAATTACTTCCGGCCATCAGTGGACCACGATTCTGACCGCGATGTTCATGCACGCCAGTTGGTCGCACATCATCGGCAACATGGTCTTCTTATGGGCCTTTGCTCCCGAGATCGAAGACGCGATGGGTCCAGGGCGGTATTTTGTTTTCTACATTGTTGGTGGGTTGGTGGCCATGCTGGCCCAGGTCGCGGCGGATCCGCATTCGAGTGTCCCCAATCTGGGCGCGAGCGGTGCAATAGCCGCAGTGATGGGCGCGTTTTTGGTCACCTATCCTCGCGACCGGATTCGCGCAGTTCTATTTCTCTTTGTGTTTGTCAGGATTAGCGCTATCCCCGCCGCGCTCCTAATCGGCTTCTGGTTCCTCACCCAGCTCTTCAATGCCGGAGCGGTAGCGCAAGTGCAGACGGGAGGGGTGGCCTACTTAGCGCACATCGGAGGCTTCATCTTCGGAGCGGTCACGGCGCGCCTGTTCGAGGATCCGCGTCGAATTGCATCGCAAACGAGCACGGAATGATTTCGAGGGCCTTAGGCGGTAAAAAGCGCGCTCACTGTGCCGCAAACGAGAACAACACAAGGATGTAAATCCACAATCCGGTCATGCAATGCCAGTACCAAGATGTAATGTCGACGACGATGCGGCGGGTTTCGACCGGACGATGCAGAACAACCGCAACATTGGCGAAGATAAGAGCCAGTATGCCGCCGGCCAAATGAAGGCCGTGCATCGCAGTCAGAATGTAAACGAAGGAACTGCTGGTGCCGCCGGCAATGTGAAACCCACCGGAAGAAAGCTTGCTCCAAACAAAAAGCTGCCCGGCAAGAAACACGATACCAAGAACGGTGGTCACACCGAGCCATGGGAAGTAGCGCTCGTCGCCCAGCGATATGCCGGGAATTGACTGCACTGGGGCGAGCGCGGCTTCTCGTGTGATTTCGCGCCGCGCCAAATCAATCGTGACGCTGCTGCCGATCAGGACCGCTGTGTTGGCCAACAACAACATCCAGGGCAGACGGACCGGAAGCCAGGTTTGGACGTGGCCTGCGCTGCTCAGATCGAAACTTAGGAATCCGCGCCGGATCAGGTAAACCGCCGTGAATGAAACGAAGAGCATGACGATGGGCGTCATGGCAACGGCCAACCCCATCCGCGCGCGCCGCAGGCGCTCGCCGTAGTTCGGAATAAAATCAGGGATAGAGTCAGGCAGGCCGTCGCCGCCGTCGCGTCCGCGGCCGTCGTCGCCTCCGCCGGTGCGGGGCGGCAGCGAGGCGCCGTGGTGGCCGGAGGGGCGCGTCGAGAATGGAGTCATGCGAGGCACGACCTCCGCTCGCGGAACACACGGAGATTAGAATCACAGCGCATGTCGCTTTCCATTTCTGATAACGAACGCGAGCACTGGAACCGGAAATATCGCGAAGCGCCCCAATCATGGCTGGTACCTGATCCCTTCCTGCCGCGCGTGTTTTCCGAATATATTTTGCCGCTATTTCCGCACGGAGGAACCGCGCTCGATCTCGCCGGCGGCGCCGGACGGCATGCGATTTGGCTCGCGAAACAAGGCTGGGAAGTCACACTCATTGATATCTCCGAGACCGGAGTCGAACAGGCGCGGCAGAATGCCGGGCCGCTCGCGTCCCACATTCACGTTGTAGTAGATGATCTCACTCACTTCAAGGCTTCGCAAACCGATTTCGAAACAGGGTTCGACGTGGTCATGGCGTTTTTCTATCTGGAGCGAGAGATTTTCGCCGAACTGGTGGCGGCGCTGCGGCCGGGTGGACTGCTCGTCTACAAGACATACACGCGGGCGCAGGTGGAACGGCCGGGTGACCCGAAGAACCCCGCGCACTTGCTCGATCCAGGTGAACTGTTGCAACTGGCGGGTGGCCTGAGCGTATTGCACTACCGCGAGCAGGTGGCGGAAAAGGCGACGGCAGAGCTAGTGGCAAGGAGGGAAGTCTGAACTATGGGGAAAACCGGTCATTTTCGGTTCGTCCAGTATTCGACGTGACGACGTTGCAACCAGCCGAGCTTCGCATCTAGACTGTTATCGCCGGAGTGCGAAAGTGGCGGAATTGGCAGACGCACCAGACTTAGGATCTGGCGGGGCAACCCGTGGGGGTTCGAGTCCCCCCTTTCGCACCAAACCCTGGCGTTTCGGGCGCCGATGACTGCCGGTGATTTCACACCAATCCCGGCGAAGATAGATAGGCCCGTTCTTTATATCTGTGAGCCGCAGCTTGAATCTCAAAACAAGATTTTGCAAAGCATTCTTCCGAAAGCTGGTGGAGATCTTCAAAAATGCAGGCCACGCGTTGTTCGTAGACGACGAGCATTTCAATAAGGTGCGAGCTGGATTTGTGGATTCGCTAACCGCTTCCTCCGATAAGACACGAACTGGAGCTGATCGTGGATTCGGTGAGTTGCGGGTAGCACACGCAGTCGTTCAATGCTAAGATTTAAGTCTCGCATGAGCGCGCCAGCTGTTTTCTGGTGGTTTCGGAGTCGTTTGGGCAAGGTTGAACGGGGTTACAAGCTGGGACGACGATACTCCCTGCGTGACTCGCGAGAGTCTTGTCCGCCAAGATTTTCCGCAAACTGGTTGAGTACAGGAGTGGGGACGTAGTTCAGTTGGTTAGAACGCTGCCCTGTCACGGC